>JBOFYZ010000109.1:0-82724 GCA_051654925.1 Lachnospiraceae bacterium
GGGATGGTTTGATATGACTGCTGTTTCGGCGTGTAAGAGGCTCTAGGCTTTGAAAATAATGCTAAAGGCATAGACGGAAATGTCCTAACTCGCTGCGCTCAAACAAGGAACATTTCCGCCTATAACGCATTTTTTTCAAAGCCAAGAGCCTCTAACACGCCTGCAAATGCAGTCATATCAAACCATCCCGCCCTCCCCCTGCCCGCACCCATTCACTCTCCAGCGACATACATCCAACCATATAAGAAGAGCAATACTCCTCTCGAATACACTGCTTTCTGTAGATATAATTTAGGGTAAAAATACCTAATTCGTTGGCCTAAGAAAAGTTCCCCTCTACCTAAGAGTGTCTATATCTAAGTTGAATAGATCGCTATCCTCCAGGAATATGCTAAAAGGAAGCCTTTCAATACTCAGACTCGGAGAGCCGGAACGGCCTTGCCGGAGGGACGGGAACAGCCTGTTTGTTTTTCTGCATTTGCAGGAGTATTAACGGCTCTTAAATGGGTATCATGATACGTTATGATCAAAATCAGTCATTGTTTGAGCGTAGCGAGTTATGATGATTTTGGTCATGCACTTAGTATCATGATACACATTTTAGAGCCGTTTATACTCCGAAACGGCAGGAAAACAAACAGGCTGTTCCCGTCCCTCCGGCAAGGTCGTTCCGGCCAAACCTACTGGATTACATATTCAACACTTATATTAGCTTCAATACTGATTTCTCCGGCCATCATCCGGGCGGCTCCAGCGCCTGTTGATGCATTGTCCATCTGCATTGAAACTGCACTTCCTTCCCTGTACCGGGCAGTCTGATTGTCGGTATACTCGGTGATTCCGGCTACTGGTCCGAGGGTGCATCCGGCTGCTTCGGCTAATGCCTGGGCTTTTTCACCGGCTTTTGCTACTGCCTTTTTGAGGGCTTCTTCATAGCTGGCATCGTACTGGCTGGAAAGGTAGGATACGGAACGGATCTGGTTTGCTCCTGTACCGACGGATGAGGCGAGGATATCGCCGACCTGGTCGAGGGGGATGTCTTTGATGGTTAGTTCTGTTGACATCTCGTAGCCGATGATTTCTCCGTTCTTGTTCCAGTCATTCTGGGTGGACAGATTGTGGTTTGTTGTCTGGATTGAGGTTTCGGTAATGCCGTTTTCTTTTAGGACTGCGATTAAGGCATTGACTGATTCGGCATTTTTGTCCTGACAGGCTTTGGCATCGGGGTCTTGATTGACAACTCCGATGATGATTTCAGCCATGTCGGGTATTACTGTTACGCTTTCTTTTGTGGTTACACTGATCACCTGGCTGCCGATGACTGCACTGCCGGGTGCTGCGGCGGCCTGAGGGGCCGATGGCGTCCCCGGGCTGGTACAGCCTGTCAGCAGGATAGTTCCGACGGTTGCAAGTATAACTAAATTTTTCTTCATTTTTTTGTCCTCCACTTCTTATCGTCTTGTACTTACTATACGAATGAAATGAGGGGATTTTATGGTGAAAATGTTTTTTTAATCTCCCATTTCACTTCTGCGCAGAATGTCGTAGGGATTCAGTTGTTCTCCCAGATCTACATATAGCAGCTGCTGGGGGTGAGGGGCGCTGTAAACGCCTCGTCCGTCTTCATCGTAGATCGCTTTTACTGTTACTTCCAGATTGGTTCCGTCGGGCTTCATGATTTCGATTGGCTCACCGACGGAGAATTTATTCTTTTGTCTGATCATGCCGCAGCCATCTGCTCTGACGTGCTCTACGGTTCCCAGATAGGTGTAATTTTTTACATACGTATTGCTGTTGTAGATCTGGGTGGTTTCGTCTGGCTTTCCAAAGTAAAAGCCGGTGGTAAACTCGCGGTAGGTACATTTGCCGATCTCGCTGCGGTACCAGTCCAAATTAGCCTGGTATAGGGCGGGGTCTTTTTTGTAATCGTCGATGGCCCTCCTATAGGTTCTTGCTACGGTGGCTACATAGAGTGCTGTTTTCATCCGGCCTTCGATCTTGAAGCTGTCGATTCCGGCTTCGATCATCTCGGGAACGTATTCTACCATACATAAGTCTTTGGAGTTGAAAATGTAGGTGCCGCGTTCGTTTTCATAGACGGGCATATATTCGCCGGGGCGTTTTTCTTCCATCAGTGCGTATTTCCATCTGCATGGATGGGTACAGGCCCCCTGGTTGGCATCACGGCCGACCATAAAGTTACTGAGCAGGCATCTTCCTGAATAAGAGATACACATGGCACCGTGAATGAAGCTCTCGATCTCCATATCTTCGGGGATCTGTTCGCGTATTTCTTTTATTTCTTTTAAGGATAATTCCCGGGCGGATACGACCCGCTTGGCACCTAACTGATACCAAAACTGATAGGTTCCGTAATTGGTGTTGTTGGCCTGAGTGCTGATATGTAACTCCATATCAGGCAGTAGTCGTCTGGCAATGGCAAATACTCCGGGGTCGGAAATGATCAGGGCATCTGGATTAATCTCCTTCAGTTCCTGAAAATAAGCTTCGACACCTGGTAAATCGTCATTGTGTGCCAGGATATTGGCGGTTATATATACTTTGACACCATGTTCGTGGGCGAAGGCGATGCCTTCGCTGATTTCTTCATTAGTGAAATTCTTGGCTTTGGCACGCAGGCCAAAGGCCTCTCCACCTATATATACGGCATCTGCCCCATAAATAACGGCGGTTTTGAGTACGTCAAGACTCCCCGCCGGTATCAAAACTTCAGTTTCTCTCATTTGTCATTCCTCAATCTATCTGCGGACACTGAAGGTCACGCCGTCTCCTATCGGAATAATGCTGGTCTCCAGCTCTTCCATATGTTTTAAGCAGTACAAGTACTCCCGCATCCTGCTGTGAATCGTCCGATTACGGCGTTCGACCGCAAATCGGGACTCTAAAATATCACCATCCTGCAATACATTATCAGAAATAAGCACACCGCCCGGCTCCAGAAGCTCCAGAATCCGCCCCAGCCAATGAATATACTGGCCTTTGGCAGCATCCATAAAGATAAAATCAAAAGTCCCCGGCAGTCTGCCGAGGATTTCTTCTGCATCACCTTCCAAAAGAGTTATGCAGGAATCTTTCCCGGCCATCGCAAAATGCTTCCGGGCCAGGGGAATCCGTGGTGCAAACTTCTCAATTGTGGTAATATGGGCATCCCCCGGCATCACCTGCGCCATCAAAAGTGCCGAATAGCCAACTGCCGTACCGACTTCCAGAATCCGCTTCGGCCGCGTGGCCATCACGGCGGTTTTTAATAATGATGCCGTTTCCGGACGGATAATCGGTACATAATTAGCTCTTGCCTCTCTGGCAATCCGGTCACAGAGTTCTCCATGACCGGGATCCAGAGAATTAATATAGCTGACAAGCCTGTCCTGAGAACTCATTGCCCATCCCCGCTTTCTGCATCGTCAATTTGGATCTGAACTTCCATTGATCCTTCTCCGATCAAGCCGTCTTCCGAAGTCTCCTCCAACGTCTCTGCCGGTGTCTCTTGCACTTCAACAGAAGCGTCGGTATCAGCCCCCTGGGGTTTCTCATTCAGGATCTGAAGGATTTCTTTTGAGGTCATCGCAGAACTCAACACATAAGTCCCGGGATGAATTTCATAATCATAAAACTTCTTTTGCACTTGAAAAGCCAGATCATTGACGATCAGATTTGACTGCTTCAGCATGTGTGCTGTCTCGGCCGTACTCTGTCCTTTGGGAATTGATACTGTCTTTTCGATACCGACACCCTGATCCACCGCCGTTGCATAAAAGATTTCATGACCAAATTCGTAGCCTTTGGTCGTACCTTCAAACAACAGCAACAGCACCACCGCATATATAATCAGTTTTCCTGAAACGCTGATAATTGTCCCCGTTATTTTGTTGATCTCTTTTGTCATCCGGCTCATGATAAGTTTACTCCACTTCCATAATAATCGGCAGAATCATCGGGTTTCTCTTCATCCGTTTCCAAAGGAAATCGCTTAAGCTGTCACGGATAATATTCTTCAGCTTGCCCCAGTCGGTTACATTACGTCCAAGGCAATCCTGTACTGCATCATCGACAATCCTTCTGGCCTCATCAAGGAGATCTTCGGATTCTCTGACGTATACAAAGCCGCGGGACACAATATCCGGTCCTGCCATCAGCTGGCTGCTGTATTTTTCTAATGTTAAGACTACAATAATAATACCGTTCTGAGCCAGATTCTGACGGTCCCTGAGGACAATGTTACCGACATCACCGACACCAAGTCCGTCAACCAGGATGCCGCCATGCTGTACATGATCAACAACCTTACAGATACTTTCACCAATCTCCACCACATCACCGGAAGACATAATCAGAACATTTTCTTTCGGAACTCCCATGGCAACAGCCAGGTTCTTCTGTGCCATCAGATGACGGTATTCACCATGCACCGGCAGTGCATAGCGCGGATGAAGCAGGGAATACATTAATTTAATCTCTTCCTGGCAGGCATGTCCTGATACGTGAGTATCCTGGAAAATAACCTCTGCACCCTTCATGGATAATTCGTTGATTACCTTGGATACGGCTTTTTCGTTGCCCGGAATCGGCGTCGAGCTGAAAATAACGACGTCATTCGGCTTGATCGATACCTTTCGGTGCAGATTGGAGGCCATTCGTGACAGAGCCGCCATTGATTCCCCCTGGCTTCCTGTTGTGATAATAACCGTTTGTTCATCCGGATAATTCCTGAGATGCTCCGTTTCAATCAAAGTCCCTTCCGGAATGCTGATATAGCCAAGTTCGCTGGCAGTACCCATAACATTGACCATACTCCGGCCTTCTACCACTACTTTTCGGCCATATTTGTATGCCGAGTTAATAATCTGCTGCACCCGGTCGACATTCGAGGCAAAGGTTGCCACAAGAATCCGGTTGCTCTTATGTTCGGCAAAAATAGCATCAAAGGTCTTACCAACGGTTCGTTCGGAGGCTGTAAAGCCCGGCCGGGTTGCATTGGTACTGTCACACAGCAGCGCCAGAACGCCTTTTTTGCCCAGCTCTGCAAAGCGCTGCAGGTCTACAGAATCACCGAATACCGGTGTATAATCGATCTTAAAGTCACCGGTATGGACGATGATGCCGGCCGGCGTAAAGATCGCCAGGGACGCCGCATCGGCAATACTGTGATTGGTTCTGATAAATTCAATCCTGAAGCAGCCCAGGTTGATGGATTGTCCATGTTTAATGACTTTGCGCTTGGTACTCTTCATCAGGTTGTGCTCTTTTAATTTATTTTCAATTAAACCGATGGTCAGCTTGGTGCCATAAACCGGAACATTGACACGCTGCAGGACATACGGCAGCGCACCGATATGATCCTCATGACCATGGGTAATGACAAAGCCTTTCACTTTTTCAATGTTCTTTTCCAGATACGTAATATCCGGAATAACCAGATCGATCCCCAGCATATCGTCAGTAGGGAATGCCAGTCCGCAGTCCACCACGATGATGCTGTCCTCATATTCAAATGCCGTAATATTCATTCCGATCTGCTCCAGACCGCCCAGTGGTATTATTTTTACCTTTTCATTTGACCGGTCTATATTTTTTGTTGATTTCAAGTTGTTTCCTCCATATTCTTTTCTAATTTCGTTTTTTTGTACATAATTTGCAATATCCGTATAATTTCACTTCGTGATTAATCACCATAAACCCTGTCGCATCATAAAGAGCCTGCTCCAGATTATCTAGCAGGTCATTTTCGAATGATATCACCTTTCCGCACCTCTGACAGATGGCATGGTGATGGCGGTGTCGCTTGTCCTTCCCGGCCACCTCCAGTTCATAGCGGGTAAACCCGTCGTCAAAGCTTACCTTGGTTAGGATGTGCAGATCCACCAGTACCTGAACCGTACGGTAAATCGTTGCCAGGCCGATATCAGGATATTGTTCTCTTACCAGTTCATAAATATCTTCTGCCGTCAGATGCTCGCCCGGATGTTCGCCGACTGTAGCCAGCACCAGAAGTCTCTGTTTGGTTACTTTCAGTCCCTTCTCCCGGAGCATCTCCTTAAAATGTTCCTGATTCATACGCGCCTCAGCATCCTTATTTTTGAAGCTCTACATCCATATCCTCCATAAGTTCAGTGAAAATACGGTAGAGATAATCGAGTTCATCGTCATTTTCCACAAATTCATAAACGGCCTCGCCATCCGCCGCACCGGACACATCCTTCATGATATAGCACTCGCCGTCTTCATCCTCTTCTGAGTCAGTTACAAGGATATAGTTCCTCCCGTTAATTCTGGTTTCTTCCAATACGTAAAAATCAATAGATTCTCCATCATTATTCTGTAATATTATTTTCTCTTCCTGCGCCACGTGTTCTTTCTCCTGTCTCCGAAACGATGTTTACCCCCGGATTGACTCCAGATAGGACTGCAGAATCAGCACGGCTGCAATCTTGTCGATCACCGCTTTTCGCTTTTCTCTGCGTACACCGCTTTCTATCAATATCTCATTTGCTTCCATAGTTGTCAGACGTTCATCCCATAATACCACCGGCAGCCCGGTTCTGCGCACAAGCATATCACGGAATCCCTCCGTAATTCTGGCACGCTCTCCAATTGAATCATCCATATTCTTAGGATAACCCAAAACAATAATTTCAATCTGATATTCCGAAATCAGCTGCTCAATGCGGGCCAGCGTTTTGCGAAGTTTATTCTCATCCTTGCGGGTAATCGTCTCAACTCCTTGCGCTGTCAGCCCTAACGGATCGCATACTGCTACCCCGACGGTTTTAGAACCATAATCCAGACCCATAATTCTCATGCTATTTTCTCCACACAAAAACCAGTTGGTTGCCACCTTCCAACTGAATCTTCACATATACACAGACTGTCAGCCCTTTGGACGTATAAGGCTGACAGTATCTTTTGTTCTTTATGCAGCTGTTTTACACCATCTGCCAAGCGAATTAACCTTCCAGCTTTGTGTTAATATACACAGACATCAGTTCTTCCAGAATCTCATCACGTTCTACTTTCATAATCAGACTTCTGGCGCTCTTATGACTGGTAATATAAGTCGGATCTCCGGACATAATATATCCTACAATCTGATTGACTGGATTATATCCCTTCTCTGTCAGAGCATCGTATACCTGCTCCAGTACCTGGCTCACATCCATCTTGTTCTCCTGTACCGCTTTAAAAAATTGTGTATTATGAATTTCGCCCATTTTCTTCACGTCCTTTAACTATTCTTTTCTATTCTATAACACTTTGCCTGATTCGGCAAGAGAAATATTTTCTAAATTAGACAAGCCTGATCATCTTCCCGTCGGGCAATTTCGACAAGACTCCGCAAACCACCGTATTCTTGCGGCCTTCTGCAAAGGGAACCACCACTTTAATATATTCCCTGGTATATCCTTCCATATAGTCGATACCATCGATGGTGATTTTTTCCTCAAGCAAGACCTCGTGTCGGGTGCCCAGAAATCCGTTCCGGTACTCCGCCGACATCTTTTTTTCCAGCTCCAGCAGAATTTCACTCCTGGAATTCTTTACCGGCTCCGGTACCTGATCCGGCATTACGGCGGCTCTGGTACCTTCCCGCCGGGAATATTTAAATACATGCATTTCAAAAAACCGGAGTTTTTCCAGAAATGCTTTTGTCTGCTCAAATTCCGCCTCGGTCTCACCGGGGAAACCGACGATCACATCAGTGGTAATCGCAGGATTATCAAAAGCTTTCCGCAACAGCTCACAGCCTGCGGCATACTCCGCAGTCGTATATCTGCGATTCATCCGCTTCAGGGTCTCATCGCAGCCGCTCTGCAGCGACAGATGAAAATGCGGGCATATTTTATCCAGACTAGCCAGTTCTTTCACGAATGCTTCCGTTATAATGCGTGGTTCCAAAGATCCCAGACGGATGCGCCTGAGTCCTTCAATCGCGTGAAGACGGATGATCAGGGTCAACAGATCTTCTTTCTCATCCTTAAAATCCACCCCGTAGGAGCTGAGATGAATTCCGGTCAGGACAATCTCCTGATAGCCATTCTGCACCAGCGTACGCACCTCTGTTTCGACCGATTCCATCTTCCGGCTTCTGACCCGTCCACGTGTATATGGAATAATACAATACGTACAGAACTGGTTGCAGCCGTCCTGAACCTTGATAAAGGCCCGGGTATGGTCGGCAATCCGGCTGATTGACAGGGATTCGTATTCCTGAGTACTGCCGATATCAATCAGATACTGGTTTTCCGTCCCCATCGCAGAAAAGTGATGTTCCAGTATCGCTACCAGCTCTGTCTTCTTATTATTACCAATGATAATATCAACAGCGGCGTCCTTTTTCAGCTCTTCGGCGGCTGCCTGTACGTAACATCCGGCAGCAACCACAATCGCGTCCGGATTCTTCTTTTTGGCCCGGTGAATCATCTGCCGGGACTTCCGGTCTGCAATATTGGTAACAGAGCAAGTGTTGATCACATATACGTCAGCCTGTCCGTTAAACGGAACGATTTCATAACCTGCTTCTTCCAGCATCTGCTGCATGGCTTCGGTCTCATACGCATTCACTTTACACCCGAGATTATGTAGTGCCGCCTTTCTCATAACTGATTCTCCTGTCTTTTTTTTTGCAATTTTTCATGAAAACTCACTATTGACATTTATGGCATATCCCATTAGTATTACTATTAGGATAATGACCACAAGTAAAGGAGGCTTTCATATGAAAACAGTTAGTATTTCTCTCAATTCTATTGATAAAGTAAAATCTTTTGTAAATGATTTGACTAAGTTTGACGTAGATTTCGATCTGGTATCCGGCAGATACGTCATTGATGCTAAATCAATTATGGGTATCTTCAGCCTGGATTTATCCAAGCCGATTGATTTAAACATCCATTCCGAAAATGGAATCGACCAAATCTTAGAGATACTTTCTCCATATATTATTAGTTAATTGGTGAAAGAACCGAAAAGATGCTTCCGCTCAAACTGCGGAGCATCTTTTTTTGTGTGTTAGAAAAGTGCTTAATCACACCACACTACTTCGGCCGTATCTAAAGCGGTCTGAATCATCTCATCAATCTTCGCCTCCAGGCTTTTTTCTGAGTTGTAAATTCGTTTGATATTCGGTTTGATGACCGGATGCTTGGCGACAAAAATAGTACAGCAGTCTTCATACGGCTGGATTGATGTCTCAAAGGTTCCAATCTTTTGTGAAATATCAATAATCTCCTGTTTATCAAATCCGATCAGCGGGCGGAATACCGGCATGGTGCAGACTTCATTGGTCGCCGCCAGCGAATGCACGGTCTGGGATGCCACCTGTCCGATGCTTTCCCCGGTAATCAACGCCAGGGCTTCGTTTTTCTTCGCAATAGTCTCAGCAATTTTCATCATATACCGACGCATAATAATCGTCAGTTCCTCATGTGGGCACTGCTCATAGATATATAGCTGAATCTCCGTAAAGTTAATAATATGAAGCGGAATCGGGCCGGAGTATCTGGCTACCTGTCTGGCCAGATCGACGACCTTCTGACGGGCACGGTCACTGGTATAAGGCGGCGCATGGAAATACACGGCATCGATCTTCACGCCGCGTTTGGCAATCATATAACCAGCTACCGGGCTGTCGATACCGCCGGACAGCAGCAGCATTGCCTTACCGTTGGTGCCGACCGGCATTCCGCCCGGTCCGGGAATCATCAGCGAATAGATATTCACACCTTTGCGAATCTCAACACGCAGCATTACTTCCGGCTTGTGAACATTAACACTGGTCTCCGGATATGTTTCAAGGATCACTTCACCCAGTCCCCGGTTCAGTTGTTCGGAGGTAAGCGGATAGCTTTTGTCAGCCCTGCGGCTGTCTACTTTAAATGTAAAATGCTTGTCCGGATATACCTGATCCATATAATCAATAACGGTCTGTTTCAGATTATCATAATCCTTATCCTGGATTTGCAGCATCGGGCAGATCCAGGCAATCCCGAATACCCGCTGGAGCGCTTCTACCGTCTCATCGTAATCATATTCACTTTGTGCCTGTACATAGATCCGTCCCATTTCCTTTGACAGGATAAAGGATCCGTCCACCTTCTTCAGTGCGTTCTTGATTTGTTTGACCAGGGCATCCTCAAACAGATAGCGGTTCTTTCCCTTGGTTCCGATCTCTGCATACTTAATTAAAAATGACTGAAATACCATATATGTTATCCTCTCTGATAGCGACGCAGTACCGGAAGCAGTTCCTTCAGTGCGTCGATGCAATAATCTATTTCTTCCTTTGTATTAAACAATCCAAAGCTGAATCTCAGGGTTGAATCCAGCAGCTTCTGCGGGATTCCAATTCCTTTCAGGGTCCCGCTGACCCCCGGGTGATGGGCGGAACATGCCGAACCTGACGACACATAAATCCCCTTATCCTCCAGGGCATGAAGCAAAACCTCACTCCGTACTCCGGCAAAGCTTACGCTGACAATCTGAGGCGCACCCGCTGATCCTTTTTTGCTGTTAACCACCGTGTCTTCAAGTTCTCCCATCCGGTCAATCATATAGTCTTTTAATTCGGTCAGCTGTCGTACTTTCTCGTTATGACCGGTATACATCTCCCTGGCGGCCACACCAAGCCCTGCCACTCCCGGTACATTCTCCGTTCCGGCCCGCAGATTCCATTGCTGTCCGCCGCCATAGATCAATGGTTTGATTTTAATACCTTTATTCATATATAAAAAGCCGACACCCTTGGGACCGTGAAATTTATGCCCGCTGACGGCCATCAAGTCAATACCCTGTTTTTTGGGACGGATCAGATATTTCCCGTATGCCTGGATGGCATCGACATGGAAAATGATCTCCGGATTCGCCGCTTTGACCAGCCGGGCAATCGCTTCAACCGGTTCTACCGCTCCGACTTCATTATTTACATACATCACCGATACCAGAATTGTATCCGGACGAATCGCCTGTTTTAACTCTTCCTGGCTGATATGACCATCCCTGTCCACCGGCAGGAAGGTAATTTCAAATCCCTGCTGTTCCAGGTATTCCAGCGGATTGTATACGGAAGGGTGTTCGATCGCCGTACTGATGATATGGCTGCCTCTTCTCCGGTTCGCCAGGGCTGAGCCGATCAGAGCCATATTATTGGATTCAGAACCGCCGGAAGTAAACAGGATTTCCTTTTCTTCCACCTTTAAGGTTCTGGCAATCTCTGTTCTTGCCTGTCTGATATACTGTTCGGCTTCCATCCCTTTCCGGTGTTTCGCTGCCGGATTGGCATAGTCCTGTGTCATGGTCTTTACCACAATATCCTTCACACAGTTAAGTGTCCTGGTCGTTGCTGCATTGTCGAAATATGCTTCCACCTTGTTCCTCCTGCTCTATTGTTCCAGATGAAACATCAGAATGGATAACGCTGTCATTCCTGCTGTTTCGGTTCTGAGAATTCTTCGCCCCAGCGTCACCGGCTTAATCCCCGCAGCCATCGCCTGCTCAATCTCTTCGATATCAAAGCCGCCTTCCGGTCCGATGAATATGCCGATTTTCATACCTGCCGCAGCCTGGCTTAGAATCCTTTTAGTCTCCGCCATTCCTTCTGCCAGTTCATAGGGAATGATATTAAGGTCAAAATCACCGGCGCAAACGAAGGCTTCCTTCAGGGTCATAATTCCGGTCACTTCCGGGATCATCATCCTTCCCGACTGCTTGGCTGCACCTTCTGCGATCATGTTCCATCGCTTTACTTTCGCATCAGCTTTTTTGCCGTCCAGCTTTACTACCGCCCGGCGGGTTGCCACCGGAATAATCTGATGGACACCAAGCTCCACTGCCTTCTGGATAATCAGCTCCATCTTATCCCCTTTGGGCAGGCCCTGAAACAGATACAGACTGGCCGGGAGTTCACTGCTGTCTTCATCCACAGACAAAATCCGGGTCCTGATCTGGTCAGGCTGAATATCTTCCAGCTCACAGATATAATTTTTCGATATCCCGTCCCTGATGCCGATCGTTTCTCCGGCTTTCATCCGCAGGACATTGCGGATATGATTGACATCTGATCCGGTAATTACTGCATAATCTTCTGATATTTGTGCCGGTGTTACAAAAAAATGATACAAACTGCCACCTCTTTATTTTCTGCGGGCTGTAATGGATACCCATTCGCCCTGATACGTTGTTTCGATAATCTCCAGTTCATCATTGGCTTCCAATGCCTCCCGGACAGCTGCTTCCTTCATATTAATAATGCCTGAGGTAATAAAAATGCCGCCGTGCTTAATATGAACCGGGATCTCTTTCTGCAGGATGATAATAACGTCCGCCAGGATATTGGCTACGGCAATATCATAGCATTCATATCCGGCGCTGTCCTGAATCCCCTGGTCATCGATAATATTGCCCTGTACAACAGTAAAATGACCGGCCGGTATATCATTGGATTCCAGGTTCTCATATACAGCGGTAATCGCATTTTCATCCAGGTCGGTACCAAACACTTCTTTGGCACCCAGTTTCAGTGCGGCAATTCCAAGAATTCCGCTGCCGGTTCCCACGTCCAGCACCCGGGATGATTCATTGACATATTTACGCAGCTGTCTGATACACAGCTGAGTGGTCTCATGCATTCCTGTTCCGAATGCCGTTCCCGGATCAATCTGGATCAGCAATTTGTCTTTATCCGCTTCAGGAACCGCTTCCCAGGTTGGTTTGATCAGAATATCATCAACGGTAAAGGGTTTGAAAAATTCCTTCCAGTTGTTAATCCAGTCCTTATCAGCTGTTTCTGAGGTGGTAATGGTACGTTCCCCGACATCTACAAACTGGCTCAGCTCGTCCAGCCCTTCTTCAATCGCCTTCAGGATCCGTTCCAGATCGCTCAAATCCTCCAGATAAAAGCTGACCCGGGCAGTCCCGTCATCCGGCGGAAGTTCCGGCAGAATATCAATAAACATGCCCTTGGTATCCGCCTCGGTGAGAGGTACAAAATCTTCAATCTCAATGCCTTCGATCCCGATCTCATCCAGCATATTGCTGATCAGATCCACTGCCTCTGTCGTAGTCTGCAGAGTAAATTTATTCCATTTCATAAGCCGCTCCTTATCTAAAATCCATTTATTACTTTCATAAACAGAATTGCCAGCACGATAAGAATCACCGGGCGGACAATCTTCTTGCCGTTATGTACCACCATCCCTGATCCAATATAATGTCCGGCAATACAGAAAACACCTGCTGCCAGTCCCAGCGGATATAAAACCGTTCCATTGATCAAAAAAGTAATCAGGGCTGCTACATTCGATGACAAATTGATCACCTTGGTAAGTCCGGATGCCTTCCTAAGGCCCATCCTGGCCGCACCGGTCAGCACCAGAATTAGAAAGGTACCGGTCCCCGGTCCATAAAAACCATCATAGCCGCCGATGAAAAATGCCGCCAGAACCGCTGTTATCGCCATCCTGCGGTCAGATATATTCCCGGTCACTTCCTCATCACCCATGGTTTTATTTCGCAGAACATAAAATGCCACAACCGGCAGAACCACAATCATCAGATTCTTCAGCAGCGCTTCGCTGACCAGCAATGAAAGGTTGGCACCAAGTACCGAACCGGCCAGTGCTGCCGCCGATGCAAATACCGCTAGCTTCAGCATCAGCCGCCCTTGCAGATACCCATTCTTCAGATAGCGGGCCGTGGATATCGTGGTGCCCATTGCAGAACCAAGTTTATTAGTTCCCAGTGCATAATGCGTCGGTACTCCTGCAATGATATAAGCCGGCAGCGAGATCAATCCCCCGCCCCCTGCAATTGCATCTACAAAGCCCGCCAGAAATACCAGCGGGCATACAATCAAATATTGTGACATAGCTGTTCTCTTCTCTAAGGTTCATACTTTATAAACAGCTTGTATCATACCACAGAACCCGGCTGATTACAACCGTTTGGGCTAAAAAACAGCCTGGTGGATGCCTTCGGAAATCGTATAGCTAAGCCGTTCGATCAATTCATCAATATTAGGCGGCGTTACATAGAGAGAGCCGAATTCCGGTTCCAGCAGTTCCCGGATCAGTGCATACTGTTCATCCGGGGACATATCCTGAACAAAATCTCCCATGCCCTTAGTCGCATTGCTCTGTGACAACGTCTGAATCATCGCTCCAATCGTATCATGAACAATCGCTGCGGCTCCCACTACGGTCGGGACGCCGATCGCCAGCACCGGAATACCCAGGCTGTCACGGGTCAGACTGTGTCTGTGATTCCCCACCCCCGAGCCTGGATGAATACCGGTATCAGTCAGCTGGATCGTCGTTCCCAGCCGGCGGATGCTGCGGGCCGCCAGGGCATCTATCACAATCAGCAGGTCTGGTCTTGCTTCCCGGATCACACCTTTTAATATTTCAGCCGTCTCCATTCCGGTCTGTGCCATCACCCCCGGTACTATCCCACTTAATATAGGCAGTTCATGCACCCTGCAGAACCCTTCCCCATACTGCTGATTCAGATGACGGGTCACCTGCAGATTGCCAAGTACCTTCGGTCCCAGCGCGTCGGGAGTCACAGATGAATTGCCCAATCCGACTGCCAGAATTTTCAGATCCTTAATATCACAACTGGCAGGTCCCTCTTCCTTCATTTCCTGTTTCATGATATTGACAATCAGGGTCTCTATCTGCAGTGCCAGTTCCGCTGCCACTTCTTCATGATATCCGTCATCCTTTTCCGACAGCTGGTCAGCCTCCAGCGTCAGATAAGTCCCTTTCGGTTTTCCCATAGCCCGAGAGCCATGCTCATCCAGAATCTTCACCTCGGTCAGCTTGACACATACATTATCATCATGCCATTCCCGCAGCACCACCCCTGATATCTCACCGCCATCTCCCGGAAAGCTCTCCTTTTCCTCCAGCGCCAGGTCAGTCCGTATTTCAAAATTAACATCTGTCTTATCTGTCATCATCTTTTTCCGCCTTTCACAATATCATTCGCTGAATTCCGATTTCCTTTTATTGTCTATCAAAACCAGCAAAATTATGCTTCCTTTTCATTGTTTCAAGATGGTTAATGATGTATAATAACTCTTAAATATGAAAACTTATTAAAAAGGAGTGATATAATGCCATTACCAAAAGAACGGGTTTATACAATTGATGATATTTATGCGCTTCCAGAGGGTAGCCGGGCAGAACTAATAGACGGCAAGATTTTTAATATGGCTCCGCCGAGCACCATCCACCAGCGGTTAGTCATGCATTTATCTAAAGGCATTGCTAACTACATCGAATCCAATAACGGAACATGCGAAGTTTTCCCTGCACCATTTGCCGTTTTCCTTAATGATGATGATCTAAATTACGTAGAACCCGATATAAGCATTATCTGCAATCCAGACAAACTCGATGATAAAGGCTGTCACGGCGCACCAGACTGGATCATAGAAATCACCTCACCCAGCAATCCCAGCCATGACTATGTTCTGAAACTAAACAAATACATGGCTGCCGGAGTACGCGAATATTGGATTATAAATCCATCAACAAAGACCAGCACCGTATATTATTTTGAAGATGGTACATTTGCGCAGAATCATACTTTTACAGAAAAAATAAAAGCCAATATCTATAATGATTTAGAAATTGATTTACAAAAATTCAATTAGAGCAGCCAATAATGTTGCCGGGGGCTGTCGCGCTAAACAAAGCCTGCGGATTCTGGCGGCGGTGGTACCAGTCCGTATTTCCAGCCTTTGCAGGACCGTTAGCGTCTCTTAGAGCAGAGCAATAACGCGTTAATGCCAGAAACGGCCAACTGTTTGAGCACAGCGAGTTTTGGCGTTTCTGGTATTGCATTTAGCGTTATTGGTCTGCTCTTAGAGACGCTTCCGGTTCGAAACCGATGGAAATACGGACTGGTACCACCGCCGCCAGAATCCGCAGGCTTTGTTTAGCGCGACAGCCCCTTGTTACAACAGCCCCTTGTTACAACAGCCCCTTGTTACGACAACCCCTCATAAAATTAATAAAAACCCCAAAATATGTATTGACATTCTTCACTAAATTCGATAGAATAACAAAGTATGTTTACATTGAACTGTCCGTGTCCAGACTTTGATGCAAACCAAAGATCATGAAATTTTAAAATATCGTTGGAGGTGAACAGATTGGCTAACATTAAATCTGCTAAGAAAAGAATTTTAGTAAATCAGACAAAAGCTGCAAGAAATAAAGCAATCAGATCAAAAGTAAAGACTGCTATTAAGAAAGTAGACGCTGCTATTGCTGCCGGAGACAAGGCTGCTGCTCAGGTAAGCTTGGTTGCTGCTATTTCAGAGATTGACAAGGCTACTACAAAAGGAGTATACCACAAAAATACTTCCTCAAGAAAAGTATCCCGTCTGTCCAAAGCAGTAGATGCACTGGCTTAATTCATAGACTGGAATAATACTATAAATAAAAGGATCAATCTGCGGGTGTGGCAGTTTGATCCTTTTTAATATGATAGGAACTTCGCTGAGAATGTGCCGGGGCGCATTCCTTCTTGTTTTGTAAGACCTACTCCTCCAGTTCCCGAAAAAATGCTGCTGCTATTTTACTTCTCTGCGAGATTTCCTGATCGTTTCTGGTACGAAGTGCCTCTCCCAGCCATTGCAGCATTTCTGCCACCTTTTCCCGCTTTTCTCCGGTCGTTTCAACAAACAACCGCTCTCCTTTAGCAATGACATATCTTACCCGTTCACTGCCCGGCGGCTGCAGCTTTAAATTATGGAGCACCTGAAGTCGTTTGGCTATTTCCGTTTCTGACATTTTGAGCTGCTGACTGACCAGCACCGTTTTCTTCCGCTCCTTTTTCGTATGATCAATAACCTCAACTTCCAGAATGCCGTTGATATCATAAGAAAAATAAACTTCAATCCCTACCGCACCCTTCGGCATCGCTAAAATATCCATGCTGATTGCACCAAGCTTTAAGTTATCCTCAACATGAAATGCTTCCCCCTGATAAATACCAATTTCAATCCGTGCCTGATTATCATATGCATTGGAATAAAACTGATTCTTAGAGGTTGGAAGGATACTATTTCGTTCAATAATCGGCGACATGATGGGTCTGGAGTTATCAGCATAATTGACAACATTGGTTCCCAATGTAAATGGGCAGATATCAGTCAATACCAGTTCTTTAATATCTTTATTTCTGGCCTTAATCCCGGCAAATACCCCGGCTCCGACAGCAACCATTTCATCAGGCGACCCCAGCACCACCGGATTCTTGTCCAGTTTCTTTTTTAAATAATAAGAAATCACAGGCATCTTACTAGATCCACCCACCAGAACAATATCATCAATTTCATCCATGCTTTTCTTACTATCTTTAAGTGCCCTGGTCACAACCGCTGATATCTTTCCAAAAATGTCATAACTGATCGATATTAATTCCTGATGCGAAAGGAAAACCGCCCGCTCTTTACCCTCAATCTCCATTTTAAGCACAGAGGCTTTATTGGCAGTCAACTCTCTTTTACTTTTCTCAGCCAGTCTTAATAATGTCGCCCGGTCGCGAGCTGACAATTGGCCAAAACGCAGATCATGCTGATTGCAAAAATATTCGGCAATCAGCCCGTCAAAATCATTGCCGCCCAATTGGTTATCACCGCTAACAGCAACAATCTCCACCACATTTTCAAAACAATCTACAATCGAAACATCCAATGTCCCACCACCAAAATCAAAGACAAGATACGATTGATCCGACTCATCTTCTCCTCGGGCTGCCAATGCCGCCGCTGAAGGTTCATTGATCAGGCGCTCAACGGTCAACCCGGCCAGCAGTCCTGCTTCCTTGGTTGCATATCGCTGATAATCATCAAAATACGCCGGTACGCTGATTACGGCTTCTGTTACATCTTCATCCAGATAGGCTTCTGCATCTGCTTTTAGCTGCCGCAGGACAAAGGACGAAAGCTCCTGTGGTGTAAATTCCTGATTTGCCAGAGTTATCTTCTGCCCGGTTCCCATTAACCGTTTAAATGAGGCTGCGGTTCTATCTGGATGTGATACCAGCCGTTCCTTCGCCGCGGCTCCCACACAGATATCCCCCGCCTCATCAATGCTTACTACACTGGGAGTAAGATAACTCCCCAAAGCATTGGGAATTAATTCTGTCTTTCCATCCCGGTAAATCGTTACCAAACTGTTTGTTGTCCCTAAATCGATCCCTATTAATGCCATATATTCTTTCCTCGTTATTGAACCAAACTATGTGCAAAATTTATTTCAACTTCATAAGATTCACCATTTAATCCAAATATATATCCCTGGCCATCTTTGTAGACCGTAAAACCATTCCCATCCGGACTCAACCGGACATCTGCCTGGCAGAATCTCAGATAATTATACAAATTCCCAACAGAAATACAATATTGGCTTTTATGATAATACCAAAGGGTATAAAGTGGAAATCCATTTTGCTGGGAAATCATTTCTATATGAGCGGATGCATTCATCGGCTCCGTGATAGCAATACGATTGATATAATTAGGAAAGCGGTTTACATAAATCTGCAAATATTGTTCTGTCAAATCTGTAGTTACGTTCCAGCTCTCATAACTATACATATACGCAATATACGACTCTTTGATTGCCTTTATGAGTTCCTGATCCCCCGGAAGCGCATCACTCATACCGATCAAGCCTTCCGGAAGCTTGGCACTATTGCCGTCAATGATAACTCTCGGAAAAAGAGCTCCGCGGGGAGCAAATGAACACTTAAATGGATATCCAAGCTGATGGGCTTCTTCACTTTCCAAAAAAACGCGACATTGCTCTAAAAACTGCTCCAGCTCTCCCTCCCCGATCCCCGGATAATAGAAAACCATCACTCCGTCTGTTATCGTCTGCTCCCAATACCAGGAACATTCCAGCCCATATTTCTCCGCATACAGGGGATATATTTTTTCCCGGTAATCGTCAGACATGTCATAGCCATTATGATAAGCCGATTTTTCTCCCCATACAGTTACCGCTACATTGGGATATTCTTCTGAAAAGCAAGTGTATCCCCGATAGCCATCACCGCCGGATCGCCATCCCTCTGATACTGTAAATTCTGTATGAGGATAGGTTTCGCTCAAATACGTCTCAACTGCATGGTGAAATTTCTTGCTGCTATAATAAGCAGATATTGGTATTCCAAAAGCGATCAGAACTACTGTCACAACAAACAAGCCAAATATCCATTTATTTCTACTGCGCTGATTCCGGCTCTGTTTTTCCTCTTTCTGCTTTATGTATTCATCTTGCCGGACACGGTGTATCTTGGCCGCAAGGCACTTATACAATTCTCCTATTTCATCCTGATAACTATCTTTTTCGGATTCTTTAAAACCATACCGGTGCCATATCTCCTCGTAGATACCGCCCTCGGGAAACCACTCAAAGTTAAAGGTGTTGATGATTTCATTGATTACGCCTTCCTCCATGCGAATTTCCCGGAATTCTTTCGAATCCAGATAATCGAGCCACTTTTGATATTCCTCACTATCCTTACGATTTTGATAGAAATACTTCCACTTGCGGATAAATATGCTGCGTTTATCTTCTGCCTCCTCAAAAGCTTTGCCAAAATCTTCTTCCAAAGGATTTTCAGGTTCTTCTGTCTGCCGCGGAACGAATGGGACTTCGGGTGGTGGAACGTTAATATCATTCTGCCGGGCAGTCCCTTCCGCATAAGCAAGTGCAGCTTGATAAGCTTCATATAACCGTTTAAATTCCTCCGGTTTTTCTTCTGGATGACAGAGTTTTAAAAGTCTTGCATATGCCCGTTTAATTGTCTTTTTATCTGTTGTTGAGGTAATCTCCAAAATGCTCCAAATATTCACTGGGGCAGCCTCCTACATGATGATCTATTGTTCATGCCAGACCTCTGGTATCACTTCGTCCAAATATGATTTGGGGCGTTTTTGCCGATCCAGATACTCTTCCCGAATCTGTTCTGAGACCCGCCTGATTTCCTCTTCCAGATCCTTTGCCGACAATAACCAGCATCCCTGGCTTCTGATTATGATCTGCTCCAAACCATCTGATGTTGCTACGGTTACATCGTAAGTCCGGCCATGCTGATGGGCAAACTTTTCGATATATTGGTCGGCGGTCTCCGCTTCTTTCGTGTAAACCACATGAATGTTATGGTAATCAATAATTTCTGTAGTATGTCCTTCCACCCGATAAGCATCGAACACAAGAATCAGATTGCAATTTTTGATGGCCTGGTAATTACAGAGGATATCCATCAGCTTGCCCCGGGCCGCATCCATATTGGCCACAGCTAAGTCTTTCAATGTTTCCCAGGCAAAAATAATATTGTAGCCGTCAATCAGAAGATATTCTTCCTTTTTCACCTGGGGCCGATAGACCCGGGTGGTCTGATATGCCGGCTGTGAAGGCTTTTTGGCCGACCATTTTTTTCGGGATATACCGTCTTTTTTGTTGGCATGAGAGGTTCGCTCCAGGATAGCATCGACTTCTTCTGTTCCCAGCCATACTTCTGTCTCTGACAGACGCGAAGGATACCGGGTCTCCGGTACCTGTTCCGCTTTTCGGCCGGTAATCAGCACACTCTCCAGATGCATGTAGTCTTTGACCAGATCCCAGCTCACGGCAAATCCGGCACCATGCGAACAGAATACCGAACCGGTGGGATTTTCCAGATCCAGCTCGGAATCGTATCTGGTCTGATCAATCACTTCATCGGCATTGTGACAAGGCAGATATCCTTTCAGTGTAACCAGCCATTGTCCCTGACCCTTGCTATAGGCAATCACATCCTTATGATAATTCTGTGCTGTCACAACCGGTACACTGCCGGTAAGCACGGACTGATCACCATTGGTCAGCGGCATTTCAAAGGTGCCTTTCATCTGCTCAATATCCGTCATCGCCCTGCCGATCAATCCCTGCGGAATCTCGAGACGAAAATCAAAGTAAGGTTCCAGCAGAACAGCTTCGGCCTGTTTGAGCCCCTGTCTTACGGCGCGGTAAGTTGCCTGGCGAAAGTCTCCGCCTTCCGTGTGCTTTTGATGAGCCCGCCCGGATACCAGCGTTATCTTGATATCAGTAACCGGTGAACCAGTCAGTACACCGCGATGTTCTCTTTCGGCCAGATGCGTCAGAATCAGCCGCTGCCAGCTGCGGTCCAGAATATCTTCGCTGCAATCTGCAGCATACTGCATCCCACTCCCCGGCTCACTTGGTTCCAGCAGCAGATGAACTTCAGCATAATGGCGGAGCGGTTCAAAATGCCCCACTCCCTCAACACAATTCCGGATGGCTTCTTTATATACAATGCTTCCTGTACCGAACGATACGTCTACTCCAAACCGCTCATGAATCGTGCTTTTTAAAATCTCCAGCTGGACATCACCCATGATCTGCGCCCGGATTTCCTGAGCCTGGTCATCCCATTCGATCCGCAGTTCCGGTTCTTCCTCTTCCAGCTGCCTCAGCCGGGGCAGCATCTGCACCGCATCCTGTCCTTCCGGCAGGATAATCTGATAAGTCAGTACCGGTTCCAGAACCGGCATAATTTGTTCTGTTTCTGCGCCCAGCCCCTGCCCCGGGAAGGTCGCCGAAAGTCCGGTAACGGCACAGATACAGCCGGCTTTTGCCACTGCTGCTGTCTCGTACTTTTCACCAGAATAAACCCTGATCTGATTTACCTTTTCCCTTGCATCCGTAAGTACGTCTTTCACCTGCAGGGTACCTCCGGTAACCTTCAGATGGGTCAGACGGCTGCCCTGGGCATCGCGGCTTATTTTGAATACTCTGGCACTGAACCGATCTGAATATTCCGGCTGCAGCGAATAGGCTGCGATTCCTTTCAGCAGTCCATCAATGCCCTGCAGTTTCAGCGCAGAACCAAAATAGCAGGGAAACAATGTCCGTTGCCTGATCATGTGCTGAATCTGATCGGTTGCCACGTTTCCATGCTCCAGAAATTGTTCCAGTGCTATTTCATCGCACATGGCAACCGCTTCCTGCATCATGGCTGTCTGACCTGCAGTAAAATCAACACAGTTTTCATTCAATTCCGTCTTCAGCTCGTCCATCAGCCGGTTGTGATCCGTTCCCGTCTGATCCATTTTATTGATAAAAAGAAACACCGGAATGTGATACTTTTTCAGCAGCCGCCAAAGCGTCCGGGTATGGGCCTGAACACCATCTGCACCACTGATCAGCAAGATGGCATAATCCAGAACCTGCAGCGTCCGCTCCATTTCAGCAGAAAAATCAACATGTCCCGGTGTATCCAGCAGGGTGATCAGATGATCTTCCCACTGCATCACAGCCTGCTTGGCAAAAATCGTGATTCCTCTGACCCGCTCCATTTCATACGTATCTAAAAATGCATCCCGGTTGTCGACCCGTCCCAGGGTGCGGATATTGCCAGTCGTATACATCATTGCCTCTGATAATGTCGTCTTCCCTGCATCCACATGAGCCAGGATCCCCATTGTCAATCGCTTCATATTCAATCTCTTACTCTCACTCATATCGTTTTGTAATCAGCAGTTCCACTGCCAGCCTGTCCTGCAGCCTGCCCCGCTTAACCGCCTCTTCCGTATCAACACATAGATTTACATACGAAAGGATCTGTTCTTTAGAGAACTGCCTGGCCTGAGGCATAATCTTGCCTGCAACAAATGGCTGCATCTTCAGCCGGGAGGCAATCGTTCCTTTGTCCAGCCCTTTTGCCATCAGCTCCTTCACCTGCAGCAGCTGGTTAAACTGCCGCGCAATCAGGAAAAGAATCCGCATCGGCGGCTCCTTCAGAGTAAGCAGGTCTTCATATAAATCAATCGCCTTCTCGGGCTGCCGGTTGACAATCGCTGCTACCATATCAAAGATCTTATTGGTAACCCGCACGGTACAGACCGCCTGGACATCTGCATCGGTAATCACATCCCGTCCCATCGTATAGCTGACCAGCTTCTCCAGTTCCATCCGGATGTTCTCCATATCATCACCGGTCATGCTAAGGAGCAGTTCCATGGTTCTGCCGGTGATCTTTCGGCCATCCTTAGCCAGAATCGCACCGGCCCACTTGGACAGCTGGGTGGTATTCTGCCGGACCATTTCGGCAGCGTACCCGATACTCTTCACTTTCTTAAACATCTTGCTGCGTTTATCGATCTCAGACTCTACAAATATCATACAGGTAGTATCCGGCAGATCCGGCAGATAGTCCACCAGCTTATCCGCAGAGCCTTTAAAAAAACCGCTGTTCTCAATAAGTATCAGCCTTCGCTCCGTAAAAAATGGCATTGTGTCGGCCAGACGGATCACTTCGTTGACATCCAGACCCTTCCCTTCAAAATAGGAATAGTTCATGGTGTCATCGCCAATTACGGCTTCCTTCATCCGGTTCTTATAATTACTTTTTAAATAGCGTTCCTCGCCAAAGATCAGATACACGGGTTTGAATGTCCGCTCTTTCATATCCTGATTCAATGTCTGCATATCAATCCTGCTTCCTATGTTATCCTTATGATTCCATTACTTTTTATTATAGCATAATATTCGCAGTACGGTAAGCCCTATGGAGGAACTCCACCCCCCTGTTTGGGATGGCTCCGGCAAGGAACAAGGCCGAACCAAACGTCCTGACGCTTAAGACTGGTTACATTAGGGAATTCCTTTTATTGTTATAATGTCATAAAAACAAATAAAATAACAATATTTTTTATTTATTTTTTTGTTTATGTTCAGTTATAATGTCTATATCAATATAGCTTGCTGAAAAAAGCAACAATTTGAAAGGAGGATTTTTTATGCATTTTATGAAAAAAGTATTATTTAGTTTTTTACTGGTGGCGGCAATGATATCAGGTCTGACAGCTTGTAGTAAGGCAGAGACTGGTAAAGAGACACCTGCTCCTGCGACAACGAAGAGTGAAGAAAACAGTAATACCGTTACAGAAAATGAGGAGGTTGATTACAGTACATTGAGCGGTAAAGTTGTTATTTACACCTCCATGTATGAGGACATCATTGAAAACATTGATTCCAAGCTGGAAGAAGTATTTCCTAACGTAGATGTGGAATTCTTTCAGGGAGGAACCGGTACGATACAGCAAAAGATTGCAGCTGAAAAAGAAAGCGGCAAGCTTGGTGCAGATATCCTGATGGTCGCTGAGCCTGCTTATGCCTTGGAGCTGATGGCTGATGGTTACCTGCACCCGTACAAATTTTCTGAGACGGACAAACTGATTGGAGAATATGATAAAGACGGATATTGGTATCCGGTGCGTATTCTGAATATGATCCTGGCATACAATCCTGATCTTACAAAGAAAGAGGACGTGCCGAATTCCTTTGAAGAATTTGCGAAAGATACTGCAATGAAGGGCTCTCTTTCCATGAGCAATCCTCTTACCTCCGGTAGTGCCTATGCCTCTGTCGTAGCACTGCATTCAAAATATGGGGATGACTATTTTAAAGAACTGGGAGCACAGCAAGTCATGGTAGAATCCGGATCTGTCGCTTTGACGAAGTTAGAGACAGGCGAATGCAAGGTAATCATGATTCTGGAAGAATCTGTTTTAAAGAAAAGAGAGGAGGAGGGCTCGAAGCTGGAGGTCATTTATCCTGCCGATGGTACGATATCCATGTCCTCTCCAATCATGATCATCAACGATGAGCACAGTGCCAATGGAAATGCTGCTGTGGCAGAGGCAATAGAAAATTGGTTTTTGTCCATAGAGGGGCAGGAATATATTGTAAACGGCTGGATGCACTCCGTCCGTACTGATTATCCAAATGCACCTTACGATGCGCTTTCTACGGCAGATATTATCAAATCAGCAATGCCAATCGACTGGCAGAAGTGTTTAAGTGAGAGAGAAACTCTTCGTTCCCTGTTCCAGGATAATGTTCAGGTTCCTGAGAAGAAATAAGGGATTGAAACAAAAAATTATCCTATAATTGATGGAAGGTGCGGCTGAGCAAGACGTACCTTCCAAGAATCAGAAGGACGGTGATATAAGTTGTCAAAAGACAAGAAGTTTTATTTTGATGTGAAATGGGTATTTATTCTTGGTATTATATCGTTTCTTGCTATCTTTCAGCTATTTCCTTTGGGATATCTTATATATCGCTCTTTATTCCCGGGTGGAAGCTTTTCGCTCATGGGAATAGGCCGCATCTATTCAGTCCCTAATAACTTGAATTCTTTGCGTAATACCCTGATCTGTGCAGGTGCAGCGATGGTTTTTGGAGTTCTGATCGCATTTCCGCTGGCCTGGCTGGTGGGAAGAACCAATCTGTATTTTAAAAAATTTTTTCGTACCTTGTTTGTTATGACCTATATGGTGCCTCCTTATGTAGGAGCGATGGCATGGCTGAGGCTCTTAAACCCCAAAGTTGGCACTCTGAATGTCATAATCAGGGAGTTACTACACTTAAGCGATAATCCTTTCAATATATATTCCATCGGCGGACTGATCTGGGTGCTGACCACGTTTTATTATCCCTATGCATTTATAACGATTTCCCGTGCGATGGAGAAGATGGATCCCTCCTTAGAGGAAGCATCACGGATTAGTGGGGCCTCACCCATGGGAACCTTGTTTCGTGTTACCTTACCGCTGATGGTTCCCAGTATCATCGCTTCTGCTCTTTTGGTGTTTGTATCAGCAGCCAGCTGTTACGGGATTCCGTCCATCATCGGAGCTCCTGGTAATATCTATACGGTGACGACAGCCATTGTGGATTATGTATCCATCGGTTCGGAGCAGGGGCTGACCGATGCAACCAATCTGGCTGTATTCCTGATGATTATGGCACTTTTGATCTTGTTTGTATCTAATTTTGTTGTAGGGAAAAGAGATTATATTACAGTGTCCGGTAAATCAACCAGACCTAATATTGTGGACTTAGGAAAATGGCGGCTTTTGATTACTGCCCTTGTATCGATTTTTGCAATCATTGTAGTTGTGATTCCTTTCGCTTCTGTCTTTATGACCTCTTTTACTGTGAATATGGGGAAACCTCTTTTTGAAGCAGGTAATTTTACTTTGAAGAATTGGCACAAGATCGTTACAAATAATACCATTATAAGTTCTCTGAAAAATTCGGTACTGTCAGCAATTGGTGCAGCGAGCTTCGGTATGGTGGTATGTCTGGTAATGGCATATTTATTAAAGCGTACCACGGTTAAGGGCAGGGAGATCCCGGATTTTTTGATTACGGTAGGATCTGGAACTCCCAGTGTGGTCATCGCTTTAGCACTTATCATGACTATGAGCGGCAAATTCGGCATCAATATCTATAATACCCTGCCGATTATGATAATCGCTTATATGATTAAATATATGCTGATGGGGATGCGTACTGTAGTTTCAGCATTTTCCCAGGTGAGTCCCTCCCTTGAGGAAGCAGCACAGATATCAGGTGCAGGCTGGATCAAGCGGCTGATTGATGTCGTATTTCCACTGATTGTACCATCAATCGTAGCAGGATGGTTTCTTATTTTTATGCCTTGTTTCTATGAGCTTACCATGTCAAATCTTTTATATTCAAGTAAAACCAAGACCTTGGGTGTGGCACTTTATAAGTTTCAGACAGAGACCAGCCAGCAGACGGCGTCGGCCATGGCTGCTGGGATCTTATTGGTGGTAATTATCTTAAATGTAGTACTGGATAAACTGACAAAGGGTAAGTTTTCAGTATAGGAAAGGAGTAGCAGAATATGTCTGTTATCAACATAAATCAAGTTACTAAAAGCTTTGGTGACGTGCAGGTTTTAAAAGAGTTCACACAGGAATTTAAGGACGGGGAATTTATCACGCTGTTGGGTCCTTCCGGGTGTGGCAAGACTACGATGCTGCGAATGATAGCAGGTTTTGAAAAGCCAACGACCGGCACGATTAAGATAGATGACCGGGTGGTAAACAGTGCGGATACCTTTGTTCCTCCCGAAAAGAGAGAAATTGGGATGGTGTTTCAGTCCTATGCTGTATGGCCGCATATGAATGTATTTCATAATGTGGCATATCCGCTCAAAATACAGAAGCTTCCAAAATCTGAAATCACACAGCGGGTAAAAAATGCACTGGAAACAGTCCATTTATCCCAGTATGCCGACCGTATGCCTTCTCAGCTGTCCGGTGGACAGCAGCAGCGTGTGGCTCTGGGAAGAGCGTTGGTCGCTGAACCGAAATTATTACTGCTTGATGAACCTCTGTCCAATCTCGATGCGAAGCTGCGTGAAAGCATGCGTTATGAAATCAAAGAGATCCAGAAGAAGCTGAAGATTAATATCGTTTATGTCACGCATGACCAGATTGAAGCAATGACAATGAGCGACCGGGTATTTGTTATCAATAAGGGTGTGGTGCAGCAGGTAGGCTCGCCCATTGATATCTATAGAAATCCGGCGAACCAGTTTATTGCAGACTTTGTCGGTAAGGTGAATTTTATAAAGGGCGTATCAAAAGATGGTATAATTCAATTAAAAGGGACAAGCACTGCACTGAAATACGATGGAGAACTGACAGGCGATGTGATTGTAACAGTGAGACCGGAGAATATTTCTATCGTGGAAGGTGGAGAACTGATCCGTGGGCAGGTGGAGTCTACATTTTTCCTGGGTGACATGACAGATTGCCATGTAAGAATAGGGGATGTAAGCATCCGGGTGATATCGGATTCCCATTCTTATGATACGTTAAAAATTGGTCAGGAAGTAGGACTGAAAATAAAGGATTATTTGGTCTATCAGGATATGGGAAATGATGATTTTAACAAGATATTGACGTAAAATAAGAAAAGGAGGTTTGCCAGATGAGTCTTCATATGCAGGCTGGTCATATAATCAGATTAGTCGTTGCAGGGATTTGCGGAGGTTTAATCGGATATGAGAGGCAGCACCGGGGCAAACCGGCAGGGCTTAAGACCCATGTAATCATCGCAATGGCTTCGGCCCTTTTAATGCTGATTTCCAAATATGGTTTTACCGACGTGACAGGTTCATGGGTGCGGGTTGATCCTTCACGAATTGCTTCTGGCGTGGCGACAGCCATCGGATTTCTTGGTTCTGGCATTATATTTGCAAAAGAGAATAAAGGCGTCAGCGGCGTCACCACTTCGGCAGGTATCTGGGCGACGGTAGGAGTCGGATTGGCAATTGGTGCGGGGCAATTCCTTATAGGGATATTTACTGCGGCCTCCGTATTATTCGTAGAATTGGTCGTAGGGCATCGCATGTTTATAGCAAAAAAAAAGAAAGGAATGCAGACAATGTATCTGGAGCTTCGGGCAAAGCCGGCAGATATCGCAGATATTAAGGAGTATATTCGTGAGAATGGCAAGATCCTGTCATCGGAGTATCATGCAGATCCGGATATAGATATTGGTACATTGTCTATATCCTTCGAGATAGCCATTGACAGTACGGATATAATCCCGGGTAACAGGGAGATCACCGTACTCAAAATGACAGAGGGAAAACTGAAAAATGAAAATTAAAAAATACAGGGGGGAGCTAATTGCATCTCTCCTGATATTTTGTGGGTGACATTCCCACGATTTTTTTAAATTGGGTGCTGAAGTAAGTCGTATCAGAATAACCGACTGAATCAGCCACCTCATATACCTTCAGACGATTATCCTTTAGCAGCTGCATGGACAGCTTGATCCGGTAATAGATCAGATAATCAGTAAAGGTATAATTGGTCTCTTTTTTAAATATCCTGCTTAAATATCCCTCACTGATATCCAGATACCGGGCTACCGCAGTAAGACTGATATCTTCCCGGCAATGGGAATCGATATATTTGATCGCTCCCGCAATATACTTATTGATCGTGTGCTCGGAAAGAAGCAGATTGGGAACGGATAATACTGTATTCTCATTTGATGGTACCTGCGATTTATTCTTCATACTGTCTATCACAGTTTTCACTGCATTTTCCAATTCCCCATTTTTCAGAGGCTTTATGAGATAGTCCTTGACTCCCAGCCTGAGTGCACTTTGTACATAATGAAAATCATTGTAAGCCGTGAGCATGATGATATGGGATTGACAGCCAGAATTTCTCAGAGCCCTGACCATCTCCGTACCGTTCATGCGAGGCATTTTCACATCGGTGATAATCATATCAGGAGTACGTTCAAGAGCCAGCTTTAACCCCTCTTCTCCATTGGCAGCTTCTCCGACCAATACACATTCCAATGATATCCAGTCAGTGGTAAGTATGATTCCTCGTCTTACAGGAATCTCATCTTCTATTACAATTACCTTATACATACGTTATCTCCTTCTCACCGGGATGTGGATCGTAACGACGGCCCCACCTTCCTTTAAATTATTGGCATGGATATCGTAGTTGTCAGCATAATATAGCTTTAGTATCTGTATGACATTATATAATCCCAGATGTCCGCGTTTCTTGACAGCGTCTTTCTGATTCAGCCAATCCAGCATATCTGCATTGATACCACTGCCATCGTCCATGACGGATACTGATAAGATGTCTGCTTCTCCGCCTTTTTGTATTTCGGCATAGATACAGATATAACCATTCTCATATCCCTCCAGTCCGTGAAGGATGCAATTTTCTACCAAAGGCTGCAATATCATCTTAGGGAGCAGACAGTCATATATGGATTTGGGTATTTCTTCTGCAAATACGAATTGCCCGGAAAATCGGATTGTTTGTATTTCCACATAAAATCGAATAATTTCCAGTTCCTGACGCAATGTGACAAATGGCTGTGAAGAAATGGAGTGTCTGAGTATTACAGCCAGATTCTCTGCTAAGGTAGTAATTTCATAGCTTTGGTTGACTTTCGAGAGCCATTTGATAGAATCAAGTGTATTGTACAAAAAATGTGGATTTAGCTGTGTCTGGTATAGCTTTAGCATGGTTTCATCAAGGTTCTTTTGCCTGGTGATTGCGGATTTGATATATTGATCAAGCTCTGCAACCATATAATTAAAGCTTTCGGAGAGCCTTCCAAGCTCACCCTTTCTATTTGTATGCATGCGGATATTCAAATCGCCCGCTCTCACCTGCTTCATCGCCTGATCGAGATGATGGATGGGCTTTGATATGTTATAGCTAAAAAATAAGGATACTGCAAAACAGGAAAACAAACATAGAAGCGTAATCACCATTGTAATCAAATACATCATATGAATAGAAGCTTTGCTGATCTGTGCCTGTTTTTGTAATAAGACCGCATAGTGATACTGCGAACTCTGATAGCTTTGGTATACATAGCGTTCCGCATGGTTTTGCCCCCGTCCACTATCCAGCATGGACAATATATCTGACTGCCCGGTGAGCGGATGGGAGGTATAGATCGGTTCCGATAAAGAATCCAGTATCATCAGGCTGTCGGTAACAATAGCATCATTGTTTAAAAGATGTTCGAAGCTGTCTCTATTAAAATTCAAGACAATATATCCAGCGACAGCTCCTTGATTGTCAAGAAGCGGCCGTGCGATCTGATATAATAGATTGGTATTCCCGTTGACAAAAGGATCTGTCTTGTAATAGACCGTACCGGAGGTATGCGAGAGCTTCTTGAGAAGGCCCCAGTACAGGGGCAGGGTCTCCGGCACCTCTTTGTTATCAGAGACCATTAAGAGCTTCCCATTTACATCATATAAGCCAATGCTCGCATAACCATATATTTTATTTGCAGCCTGATATAGTAAAATATACAGATCCTTTTGCAGATAGGGGTCTGTTGCTCCGGCCATAAAACGGAAGGTGGTATCATCCTTTGTCAGATCCTCGAAGATATCCTCGCTGATGGAACATAGTTCATCCATATTATTTTTAATCTGGTTCATTTGTAATTCAAGTTCCGATTCTGTTCGATGGATTAAGGATTCATCCAGTATCCGTACGACAAATAGATTAGAAAATATAATTGGTATCAGCGATACCGCCAGGCAAGATAAAAAAATATAATGTTTAAACGGAAGATTAAGAATTAATTGTTTCGTAATTTCACTACCTTTCAGAAATATCCGTATTGAAATGGTTGTTCCACCCGGTCAGCATAATCTCATACTGCTTCATAATCTCATTAAAAGGAAGAATAAACTGAGGCAGCTCTGCGAGAGGGCGAAGGCCGTCAGGAGCAGCGATATCGGTTCTGGCCGGACGCAGGTGGTTGTTATCACACAAAAACGTGGCTACATCTTCCGAGGAGATGAAGTCCATAAAAGACTTGGCGGTGTCGGTATTGATGCATTCGTTATAGATGGCAGAGCCATAAGTAATGATAAATGTACCTTCATTGGGATAAATATAATGGATATTGGGATTACGGTTTGATAGATTATAGGCATTATTCTCAGGGGAAATTCCCAGATACATTTGTCCTGTTTCAATAGCGGTATTCAGAGTCTGGATGGAGTCACATGTCTGATATTCCAGATTTACTATCAGCCTTTTTGTATATTCACCGATATTCCCAATGATATTGTTAGATATCAATAATGCATAAGCAGAAATTTCTGAAGCATTGGGATTGATAAAAGCAATCTTACCTTTCAATTGCGATGACAACAGACTTTCAAAACCTTTAGATACCTCCTCAGAAGTAACCAGCCGTTTGTTGTATATGATTACGATAGGCAGATGGTAAAGAGGGAGCCATGCACCGTCATTTACAATCTCCGGATTACTGTCGAAAGCTGAGATACCAACGTGATATGGCAGCCATGTATTACGATTCAGCTCCAGCATCACGGAATCTATAGCAAATACAACATCAATCGTATCAGAAAGTGTACCTGCCTGGATACGATCGTCAAGATCAGCAGAAGAACCGGTGATTACTTTGACAGAAAGACCGGTTCGTTCCATGAATTCTTTGATAATAGGCTCATATATGGACTCATCGGCAGATGTAAAAACTCTCAAATCGGCCCTTATATCTGAAGAAGAGTCAGTCCTGACTTGACAAGCATTTAAAAGAGGCAATGCCGTTAAGAACAGACAGATATATATTCGTATTTTTCTTCTCATTTTATTTCTACTTGTACCGATGTAATATCCCTCCCATAATCCATAGCTTACGATTTTATTTTACCAAAGAGAAACCAGTTTTGCAATCTGTTTGGAATATTATTATTGGAATTGCTATATATATAACATGTCTTAATATTACAGTAAAGGAAGGGGATTACAACAATGAACCAATCAAAGAATAGGAACACCAGAGACATTACACTGGTGGAAACTGACAGTACCGTAGCAATGAGCAACGAATATGTATCCGTTGAATTTGACAAAACCACCGGGTATGCAAACTATCTTGAAAAAGACGGCCAAAACCTGGTGGGCAATCTTGTAAATAGTCAGGGAAGTTCGATTAAAGAGACGTTTGTCTGGGATATTTATCCCGGGGGGACAGCAATCACTGATGTTCAAATAATATCAAACACCTCGCAGGAGGCGCATGTTGTATTCATTTATGATCCTGAGCAAGAAGCAGCTGATACTAAAATAAATCCATTTTATATGGAGTGTCATACTCTTTTAAGAGCCGGTGACAGTGGTTTTTATACCTATATTGTAACAAAAAACGATACGGACGACGATTCTGTCAATGTTCCGGAAATGAGAATGCTTTATCGATTTGATAAAAACATTCTGGATACGGCATACACACCAGAAAGGCAAGGCTTTCAGCCAAGTTACGCAGAACTTAACAATACTTCCCTGTGGGAGAACGTGGGGGATGAAACCTGGATACATCTGGTTGAAGATGAGCATTTCCCGGAAGGTGCGTATTATACAAAGTATGATTACTGTGCGTTCCTCTCGGAAGTAGAAATTTTGGGACAATTCGGCAACGGGTACGGAGCGTTTTTGATGCCGGTAAGTGATGAATATTACAGTGGCGGGCCTTTAAGACAAGACTTGACTGTTCATCAGGATGCTCTTATATTAAATTACATGGGCAGCTCACATATGGGAGCGTCAGGTATTGACATGAAAGCCCATACGGAAAAAATATACGGTCCCTGGTATTTATACCTCAACACGGGAGACGGGCAGGAACTGGTAGAAGATGCTTTAGCAAAAGCGGCTATAGAGAATGCAAAATGGCCATATGATTTTGTGACCGACCTCGATAACAATCCGCATCCGATGTATGAAATGAGTAGAGGAATCGTCAGCGGTGATTTGAAGATAGCGGACGGAAGAAGTGCTGCTGGTGCGATGGTAATTTTAGCAGATCCGGATGGTGAGGTGCTGAGACAAAATGCCGGCTACATATTTCATGCCTATGCAGATATAAACGGACATTTTGAAATACCAAATGTCCTGTATGGAGAATATTCATTGTATGCGTATGCAATGCAAGGTACCGTAACCGAGCAGTTACAGCTTGACGGGGTGATTGTCGATGGCGATGTTAGCCTTGGTAATGTTGAATGGGTATGTTCAACTGATAATAACTATCTGTGGCAAATCGGCAGATCAAACCGATCCACAAAAGGATTTCATTTAAGTGACAGCAGCGGCACTTTAAGAGATCGCTCGCTTCAGGATTTGGCCAGAAGAAGTCTGACCTTTACGATAGGCGAGTCTGATCCTTATACAGACTGGGATTATGCACAGTTTGAAGGCAGCTGGGACGTTACGTTTAATTCCTCCAAAACGTATACGGGTGAGGCTGTGGTGAGAATCGCACTTGCGGCGGCGTCCCAAGCTCCTAAGATTACAGTTTCTTTAAACGACAGGGATATTGGTAATATTTCTATAAATGACAACGATCAGTCGATATACCGGAGTGCCAACAGAAGCGGAAGATACTATCTGTTTCCTATAACATTTGACGCGGGTAATATCATTGCCGGTGAAAATACCTTACGGTTTTATGTGACCGCCGGAGAAGTAATGTACGATACAGTTATACTTGCGACAAACGAAAGCGGGGATAAGGATTCCCTGAAAAATCTTGTAGCATCCGAGCATGCATCCAAATATATCACAGATGATCAGGCTCTGCAAATTAATATTTATATTGACGGTGTCACAGATTTTGACAACGACGCACTGAATGGCTTTAAAGATTTGCTTGCTTCCCTGGATGTCGCGGAGGATTCGGCTGAAATCATGGCAATAAGTGCTTCAAGTCTACCCAGCCTTCGCTAACCGGGCTCGCAAAATAGTTCCAACGGATACGGGTTCCATCTGTCTCCAGCTGCACCGCCCCGCCTCTGGCCGTTTCAAACAGGATAATGTCCAGCTTCTCAAGCCGCTCCCGAACCTCTTCATGCGGATGCCCGTAGGAATTATCCTCACCATAAGAGACAACTGCCCAGGCCGGATCAAGCAGCTCCAGCAAGTCCTTGGAACTTGACGTCCGGGAACCGTGATGAGCCAGCTTAAGAACCTGTATCTCTGACAGCTTGACCCTGATCTCAGGCCGGCTCATCATCGTGAGTTCCTGCTCTGCCCCCATATCCCCGGTCAGCAGCATGTGAAAATCACCATAATCCAGTTTTATCACGGATGAATGAGCGTTCCGGTCGGGCGCCTGATCGGCACTTCCAGGATACAGGCAGGTTAGTTTCAGAATAGCATTACGAATACTGTCTCCTGCGGCAATCCAGTGAACGGCCCCGCCCTGCCCGGCCACCAGCGACACCAACTGCTGGTACGCTTCATCCTCTCTGCCCAGTACCGGCAGCATCAGATTCCGGATCCGGATATCCTGACCAGCTTCCAGCAGATATACGAGCCCGCTGATATGATCAGAATCCCCATGTGTTACATAGGCATAGTCGATTACAGTAATACCACAGCTTTTTAAAAATGGCTCCAGCCTGTATTTTCCAAGCTTCTTCACACTGCTGCTTCCCCCGTCAATCATAATCGTGTGACTTCTGGTCTGTACGACAATACCATCTCCCTGCCCTACATCGAGAAAGGTTACCCGCAGCCCGCTGACCGGCAGGGGACACAGCAGCAGGCAGGATGCTGCTGCTGCAAGCAGCATTTTTTTCAGTTGTTTTCGGCCTGCCAGCCACAAAGATGCGGTAAGAACACAGTAATAAATCAGGATCTGCCACAATTTGGGCCGCCCCCACACCAGCGTGCTGCCCGGCAGCGCGGCAAAGCAGCGGCATATCCACTCATAATACTTCAGGATGTAATGACCTGCCCCAACAGCAAAGACACCGGCGGCCGGTGCGATTTTTCCAAGAAGGATCCCGGCGAGCCCGGAAACGACAATCACTCCCATCAAAGGGATGACAATGGGATTTAGGAAGATCCCATACAATGGAATCTGAAAGAAATGATACAATAATGCGGGCAAGGTTACCAGCTGTATGGCAATTCCTGCAATCAAGCCCTGCCGGCACGTTTTCAAAAGAATGAAAAGCTGATCACCGTCCGGACACAGCTGTTCCAGCTGTGGTACCAGCAGACCCACGCCCAACACGGCCCCTGCCGACAGCTGAAAACCAGCCTGACAGAGCTGATAAGGGCTGTCCCACAGGATCACCATAACAGCCAGAGCCAGGGCCGACAAAAGATCATAGGTACGGCCCAGATATGCCGCCAGAAACGCTGACACGAGCATGATCATCGCCCGGAGCACCGATGCCGTGGTGCCGATCATCGCAACATAGCTGATGATTAAAGCGGCACCAGCAAGCCCCGCCAGTAAAAAACCAGCTCCGGACCGGCGGATCAGGCGGTACACCCCCATACCGATCAGAGACATATGCAGGCCGCTGATCGCAAACAAATGGGAAATACCGCTGCGCTGGTACAGCTCCTGCACCGTCTCATCCAGACCACTCTTATCGCCCAGAACCATGGCCTGATAAAATCCGGCATCCGCTCCGGCCGTATGCTGCAATATCAGACCGGCCTCGTCTCTGATTCTGCGCAGACCTTCCCGGTATTTGCTGACGATTGGTGTAATCACCTGAACTTCCTGTCCGGTCATCTGGTAGTTTAGTTTCAGTGAACGATAATACAGCTGATAATTAAATTCTCCGGGATTGCCGGGCCGGCTGGTAACCGACATAGTTCCGGCTGCCTGGATACGGTTGCCCAGCTTAAGTAATGTAGAATCCGACTGGATATAAATACGCAGCCGTTTCAGACTTCCGGTACGATCATTGTGTCTGACTGTACAGTCTTTCAGCAATAATATATCCTGACTTTCACCAGTTGTTACCTCCCACAATGTCCCTTCCACCGTTACTCTTTTCCCATCCAGACCCAGCTCCAGCTCTCGCTGTATCCACTGCTGTTCCATCAGCATCCGGATATGGCCTGCGGCCGTACTGCCCGCCCCGGCAAGCAGATAAAACCAGAATAAAGCAGGCAGAAGCATCTGTTTCCTGCTCCTGCCTGCTTTATGCCAGCCAAACCACAGCACCGCAAAGATCCCTGACAGCAAAGCAATCAGAATCCCTGTATGTGTTACCACGCCCTGCAGGAACAGTACCTCTCCAAGTACGAATCCTCCTGTCACAAAAAGCAGTGGTCGTTTGATAATATTATTCGCCTCCTATATAATCAAGATTTCGTTCAAACAAAGTTATAAGCGGAATCGATTCTCGGAAGATGCCATCCTTGGAACCATTAATACTAATCTGTACCCGGTTTACCGAAGTCAGTTCCGACAGGGAATTGACAATCGAATAGATCGGGATATAATCTTTCACCTCCAGGGAATTGCTTAAGAATGCCGAATCAAAGTTCACATAGCAGACATTCTCATTAACCGATACGCTCAATATTTTAATACTCTTATCCAGGGTCGGATACAGACCGGACTGATCCGGCCCGCCGATTAACTCTTCCAGAATAACCCGCTCCATTGATGTATTGGTACTGTATACCACTTCACGCGACTCCGGGTACAGCAATTCTCCGGTTTCGTCGGTAAAATACAGGATCAGTTCAGTCCGTTCAAACGCGTTGACATCACTGATGCTTTCGACAAAGTCAGAGGCTGACATCATCCCTACCGGTGTCCCGTTGGAATCCACCAGCGGCTGATCACCGGAATAAATACTGAGATAATCAATCCCAGGGATCTGAGTCAGCGTCTTCACAAGTGCCGCCCGGCAAAGGATCTCACGGTAAGATTTCATACTGGTATAGTTGTTATCAAAATGCAGATACAGCACCATATCTTCCTGAGTATAGCCCCGGTAAACCACCTTGTCCGCCAATGCAGTCTGGCAGTCTACATCATCCGGCACCCTGATAAACTGGTTCATCAGTTCTTCGATCAACAGATCCTTATCGGTCGTGTCGGTATAATAATCCTGCGTCACCAGTTTGGTATTAGCCGGATTTAAATAGTATATCCGATATAAGTACTCGCCCTCACCAGAATGATTGCGGCTCTGACAGCCCGACAGCAGAATGGCTGTTAAAAGAACGAATAGTAATGCAAATCGTTTCATGTCCCGTCCTCCTGCCTTAGATAATATAGTTCAAAGGAATCCGCAGTGTAAAGATACTGCCTTCGCCTTCTTTGCTCTGTAATTTAATAGCACCCTTGTGCATCAGCACAACGCTTCTGGTAATGGCAAGTCCCAGACCGCTGCCCCCGGTCTCGCGCGAACGTGCCTTATCTACCCGGTAAAAACGATCGAAGATCCGGTCCTGATATTCTTCTGATATGCCAATCCCGGAATCAGCCACTTTAATATAGAAAAACTTGTGATCCGCATCCAGCGTTACCTGTACCCAGCCGTCTTCCACATTGTACTTGATAGCATTCTCCACCAGATTGGTGATAGCCAGTGACAACTTCATCTCATCCACATCTGCGATCACTTCCCGCATGCTTTCCAGAATCAGTTCTACATTCTGGCGGTTGGCAATCGGCCTCAGCCGTTTTAATATCTGCTCCACCAGATGGTTGATGGATATCTGGGCAATATGCAGATCGGACTCCGACTTATCCATCTTAACCATCGCCAGCAAATCATCGATAATTTTACTTTCACGGTCAATTTCATCGGATATATCTTCCATAAATTCCCGATACAGCTCAACCGGAACTTCCTCCATCCCCATCAGTGAATCGGCCAGAACGCGGATTGATGTAATCGGCGTCTTCAATTCATGCGATACATTTGAGACAAATTCCTGCCTGGTCTGATCCGCTTCTTTAAGCCTTGACAACGTCCCGTCGATCGACTGTGATATGGCCTTGGTCTCGCGGTATGTATCCGTGATAATATCGGTATCCAGTGCCCCTGCCGCCACATGATTGAGCTTCTTGAGCAGCCGTTCAAACGGTTCCATCAGCAGCTTAGCCGCTGCCCCTGCCGCAATGATCAGCATCAGTCCAAAAATAATCTGAATAAAATAAGCCTTACTGCCTGCCGTATCCATCAGCGTAATAATACTCTCTGTTGAAGCCGTCAGAACCAGCATTCCTTCGATATTCTTATCCGGCGTTCCATCATAGATCGGAACAGCTGATGCCAGATAATGTTTATCCTTTTTATAGAAATTGCTCGTCTCGCCCTGAAAACCCCGGATAATCTCCGCCGCCACATGTGTCTTTCCTTCGGCCAGACGGAAGGTATCCCGGATAATCCGGTAATCTTTATTGACAATTACAATCCTGCCGTTATAAATATCTGCAATGGTATCCATCTCACCATCAAGAATCGCTTTCTCGGTATCTGCCGACAGGTATCCGTTGCGGGTCAGTTTACTGCTTAATATCTGGCACTGATTCTGAACCTCTATGATATAAGAATCTGTCTCACTCTGCCCAATCGACCGAAGCATCGTCTGATTGCCAAGCACCAGCGGAATCATCCCGAAGAGCACCAGAAACAGGACCAGCAGGCCCCTCATACTAATTGTATATTTCTGTTTCCAATGCCGATGAATTCTATTTTCTTTCATTCCCATGCAATTTCGCTTCCAACATCTAATTTTTTTGTACAGGTTACACCGATTCCGCCGGGACCGATATGACAGGATACACTTAAAGAAAGCGGATCCACATAGACCATCGAAGCCTTAGGATAAAGTTCCCGAAGCTCTCCGGCAAGTTCAGCCGCAAACTCCTCGCAGTCACTGTGTGCTACCCCCAGCCAGCACTGTTCGGCCTCTGGATCGTCAAACCGCTCCTGCAGGTCATGGGCAATGGCTGACAGCATAATTCCCTTGGCCTGCTTCATGGTTCTGGCCTTGGAGAAGGTATCCAGCTTGCCGCCCTGTATCTGCAGTACCGGCTTAATCTTCAGCAGCGTTCCAAGTGCGGCAGCGGCGGGAGTAATTCGGCCGCCCTTCTTCAGATATTTCAGGGTAGATACCGTAATATAAATACTGGAATCCATCTTGGTACGTTCCAGCACATCTTTGATATCAGTTGCTTTCCAGCCGAGCTCCGCCAGTGTTACCGCATCCAGTGCTGACTGGCGCTGTGTTACCGAAATCCGCTGATTATTAACCACCTGTACCTTACCATCATAATCATCGGCCAGCATTACGGCGGTCTGATAAGCGCCGCTCAAGCTGACTGACATGGGAATATGAACGATTTCCTCATATTCTTCAAGCAGTTCATCCCACAACTCCATAATTCTGGCAGGCGTCGGCTGTGATGTGGAAAGATCAGACCCATTCTCCAGTTTCTCATAGAACATCTCATGGGTCAGATCGATATCCTCTTCCCATACCTGTCCGTCAATCATAAACGGCATGGGAATCACCCGGATGCCGTATTCTTCTCCCTGTTTCTGGGTAATGCCGCTGTTGCTGTCTGTCACAACGACAACACTGCGCTTTCCTTCACATGGTATATTCATCTCTATTCTCCCTCTTACACTAGTAACTAACTGATAGTCTGTACTTTTTGAATCAGATCCATCGCCCAGCTATAGTCCTCTGAATTTTTATAATGGATACTGATAATCGTAATCTGATTCTTATAGATAATCTGAGCCGCAATCGAATGGCTCACAACCCCATCCTTATCCTCCGGCTGATAAACCGCAATCTTGCCCCGTGCATTCCCGGCTCTAAATTCATGCACCGCTGTTACACTGTCTTTCTGAAATGGCGCTTCCTGAAAGTCAGCCTGATGCTCCGTATGAATGGCACAGATATAGTAATCATGGGCATCCTGCCGGATACCATCATAATAATGCTCCGAATGCCCCTTCATGGCCGCATCATACAGAAAATTCCCGGGAACAGCAAAACGTATACACCCGATGGTCCGAAACAGCAGCCCCTTGCGGCACCCGATGTCAAGCTCCCTGGCATAATCATCCACCTGCGCCAGATCAGCCGGCTTGTGCTTTGCCAGCCGGCACAGCTCAAGATATTCTTTTTTAGGAAACGGAATCCGCGGATTCATCTTCAAAGCCCGTTCCAGATATTGGATAATCTTTTGATTGATCACCTGATCTTCACCGCTTCTGGCCGAAGGCATGAAATAACACTCCTGATTCAGCATAACCAGCGCACAGTTTCTATAATAATAAGCATCTTTTTCTTCTTCATTCCAGATAAAAAAATCTTTGGCAAAAGCCATACTGACACCGGATCCTACGATTCCTGATATTTCAGTACGGGAAAACGGACGGATATGGGTCGTTACGATCCCTTCTTTTTCTTCCGGAAGATAATAATCGGCAGGCCAGCAGACCAGCTGTTCACTGTCCTCCTCCTGCTTCTCCAGAACCCGTTCCATCACTCCGGTAAACCATTGATAAAAAAATTCTCGTCTCATTTTGACGAAGTCCCGGTCTTCATAATATCCGGTATCATCATGGATGTGCAGCTTCAGCTCAGCTTTCGATGCAAATAATTCCAGGAAATGGATCACCGCAGCATGAAAACCCGGCCCGGCAATATTTGTCTGACAATCCCCGGTAAGCTTCCCGCCGTTCCATCCCATCCACAAATAACCTTCCGGACAGAATTGACAAATCATAGTATCCTGAATCACATCACAACAATATTCCAGTTCTTTTTCCAGATCCCGAGCCAGTTTCTGCAGGCGGGAAATGATCCATTCCTGTCCATGCATCAGGGGTTTCTTTGGCTTCATGGAAAACGAAATTGTTATACTCATATTACTTCCTTCCCAATAGCATACCTTTTTTTATTCTATCCTATTTTCTATGTAAATGGAAGTGGAAATATAGACGAAATATAAATTGTTCGCTATAATAAAAAGGAAATCAAATCCAAAAGAAAAGTGAGACTGTCCTATGCCTGATAATAACGGATCCAGTTCTGCCATCAAAATGACACGCACACCTGTATATATAAAGAAATCTCAGCAGTATGAGGAGCTGAGATCTTCTGCTGCAGCCTTTATGATTATTGGTGCCGGACTGCTGATCCTGTCCGCTTTATGCTGGCTGAACATCATTACGTTACCAATTTCCTATTCATCCCGGTATATCACCCAGACCGCCCTGACTGCGCTGGGCATCCTGTCCTGCATGCTTATGTTGATTTGCTGGCGGTGGATATTTATGGGCGGCTGTATCAGGATTAAGGTGGTTCAAGAGAGACAATGCCTGGGGGTGGGGCGTAATAGCTGATAGAAACATAGACGAAAAAGTAATTGTAGGTTATAATGAAAAACATAACAATCATATCGGATAAGAACAGGGGGCAACATGGGATTAATTACAGCTAAATGCACTCAGTGTGGTACAAATATCTCTGTGGATAGCGCAAATGAAGCAAGTATATGCGATCATTGCGGAGCGGCATTTATTACAGAAAAAGCCATAAATAATTACAACACTTATATTACCAATCACAATGACTATTCAGGAGCAAATGTTGTTATTAATAAAAATCCATTTGCAAACTATCTAACTCTCTCTGCCAGTGCATATGATGCTGAAAACGGGCAAGAAGCAATGGAATATGCAAATAAAGCACTCGAACTCGAACCTGATTCATACGAAGCTTGGATTTCTAAAATGAAAGCCACTGAATATTTAGGAACTCTTTCCGATCCCAGAATCGAAGAATTCTATACATATGGCAACAAAGCACTTAGTATTGTTAAAGAAGATGATCGAAAATGCGCCGAAGCAGACATATACCAGTATTATCTCCTTAGATGTGTTAACCTTCTGCTTTTGATGATTACATATATTGAAAATACCGCTGATCTCGAGCAATTTAAAGAGAGAAACAAATACAACCTCAACTTATCAAAGGTAGACATAACCAATGCACTTTCCGATTCAGATACACCATACCGAGATTCAATTACTAATGTCGTAAAAACTGTTGTTAATTTAAAATTGCAAATACCTACTGATTATATACTTGAGAATGATGATATTCAAGATTCACTTACTGATATAGCTGATCTTTATAAAGCATTCTGGTCATCCTACCTTGATCGCTTGAAACTTTGTGGACAATATATGCCTCCTGATGCTATTGAGGCTTGTGAATTCTTTTTGGGTCAGTTATTAGAAGGAGTGTCTGAAGACAAAAAAGCTGATATAAATTTAGATGAACTTAAAACTTCTAGCAAAGCGATCCAGGATTCCGGCGGTGGATGCTACATCGCAACCTGCGTATATGGTTCATATAATTGTCCTCCGGTTTGGACACTACGAAGATTTAGAGATGATATATTAGATACCACATGGTATGGTTCTTTATTCATAAAGCTATACTACAGTATAAGCCCTACTTTAGTAAAATTATTTGGCAACAGTAATTGGTTCAAGTTAGTGTGGAAGTTTATCCTAGATAAACTAATTTTAAAATTAAATAATATCGGTATAGAAAATTCTTCTTATTATGACAAATAACAAACACAATAGTTTCGTGAGCCAACAAAGTTGCCGAGAAAGTGGGGAGTTCCCCACTTTCCTAGCGACTATGTGCGACATCCCCCCTATTTGATTAACAAGGATTTTCCTGTCATCTCCTTAGGCTGCTCAAGTCCCAACAACTCAATCAAAGTCGGAGCAATATCTGCCAGGCATCCGCCTTCTCTTAATTTGTAAGATGGATCGGCATTTACAAGCAGGAATGGTACCGGGTTGGTTGTGTGGGCGGTGAATGGTTCGCCTGTCTCATAATCTAATAGCTGCTCGGCGTTACCGTGATCGGCACAGATGAACATAACGCCATTTACTTCTTTGATTGCGTCTACGGTTCTGCCGACGCATTCATCTACTACTTCTATAGCCTTGATTGCGGCTGCTTCTACTCCGGTGTGGCCAACCATATCAGGGTTGGCAAAGTTGATGATGATTACGTCATATTTGTCGGATTTGATGGCTTCTACCAGCTTATCGCAGACGCCGGGAGCGCTCATCTCTGGTTTCAGGTCATAGGTGGCAACTTCTTTGGGGGAGGGTACCAGAACACGGTCTTCGCCTTTGTTCGGCTCTTCGATGCCGCCGTTGAAGAAGAAGGTTACGTGTGCGTACTTTTCGGTCTCGGCAATTCTGGCCTGGGTCAGATTGTTGGTAGCCAGGAATTCCCCGAATGTATTGGTAATGCCTTCTTTTACAAAGGCAACCAGTTTATTGCCGATTGTTTCATCATAGTTGGTGAAACATACGAATACCGTATCCACTCTGTTTCCTCTGTCAAAACCATCAAATACATCATCACAGAATGCGTGGGTCAGTTCGCGGGCGCGGTCAGGACGGAAGTTGAAGAAAATAACGGAATCCTGATCGTTAATAATTGCTGCCGGAGCATCCTCAGCGGCAATTACTGTCGGAACTACAAATTCATCGGTTTTGCCATCATCGTAAGAGGCCTGGACTGCAGCGGCTGCACTGGTATTGCGGCTGCCTTCACCTTTTACGATTACATCATATGCCATTTTTACACGATCCCAGTTCTTATCACGATCCATTGCATAGTAGCGGCCCATCACAGATGCTACTTTTCCTGCGCCCAGTTCCTGCATCTTCGCTTCCAGTTCAGCTACATAGTCTCTGCCGGAAGATGGCGGAGTATCCCGGCCATCCAGGAAACAGTGAACATAAACCTTGTCAAGGCCATTGCGCTTAGCCAGTTCCAGTAATCCGTAGATATGGGTATTGTGGCTGTGAACACCGCCGTCGGATACCAGACCAAACATATGCAGTGCGGAATCTTTCTTTTTGCAATTATCTACGGCTGTTAAAAATGTCTGATTATCAAAGAAGTCTCCGTCTTGAATAGACTTTGTAATACGGGTCAGTTCCTGATAGACGATCCGTCCGGCTCCCATATTCAAATGTCCTACTTCTGAATTGCCCATCTGACCTTCCGGAAGACCTACTGCTAATCCGCTTGCGTTTCCTTTTACAAATGGACATTGACTCATCAGCTGATCCATCACGGGCGTCTTTCCTTCACAGACTGCATTGGCTTCACAGTTATCATTCAGTCCATAACCATCCAGAATCATAAGTACCACCGGTTTCTTGCTCATATGCCTTTTCTCCTTTATTTAACGACCGGCACTCCGGTCCACTGATAAACATCTCAGAATTCGTCTAATTTTTGACGATTCTAATACATTGTACTTTATTTTAAACACTTTTTCAAGGCACAGAACCAAAGTTTTCCTGTCTGCACAGACTTTCTCATTAGCGGCAAAACACCGCTTCTCAAGCAAGGCCTGAGAAACGGTGTCATCCGGATTTGTTTATTTATTGCGTTTCTTTCTTCGATAGCTGACTGTACCAAACCCTGCTGCTGCCATTATCATGATAGCTCCCAGTAACAGAACTGGAATACCGAAATCCCCGGTTCTGACCAGTCCGGCCAGCGGCACTGCATCTTCAATAAAGTCAAGCAGCTGACCCAGCGGAGTTTGATCATCATCAATGGTTGCCGTCGGATCGGAAGTGCTGCTGCCTGATCCGCCTGAGCCAGATGAGCTTCCGCCGCCTCCACCGCTTCCACCGCCACCGCTATAGGTATTGGTAAAGGATGCTTCCTGTATCGCATCAGAAACGATTACCCCGATATCTCCGGTCATTGATGTCAGACGGAAACCGGTTGAATTGGCTTCTGTTACCACAAAACTGATTCCTTCCGGAAGATCTGTGATATAGAATTTCTGGCCTCCGTTGATGCTGATTGCTCCGGATTCATCGGTCATACGCACATCGGATGCTGTGTCCGGATCTTCATCTGCGCCAAGTACTTTGTACGCTCCGGTATATACCTGCTCCTGTCCGTTGATGATTAAAGTCACATAGAATGTGAAACTTCTGTCGGAACCACCGACCCGGATTTTGGTTACGGCAAGGGAACCGGTGCGCTGTCTGTTGGTGATATCCAGCCCTTCTTCACTGTATTCGGCGTCATAACCGGACATGCCTTCTTCTCTGACCGTATAGGTGATTTCAACACCATCCTGATCTGTTAACGGCAGTCCTTCTGCCTTCCAGCTCCACCGATTGGAACCGTCCGTCCTGGTCCACTCAATCTTTGGCTGCACCGCCATATCTGTGCCGTTTGCCTGAACAATCAGGGTGATTTCATCCGGCCTCAATCCGTAACGGTCGCTCTGGTCAATCCAGGTCTTTGTTCCGGTAATGCTTGTAACTGCCAGCTTGTTGGTGATTTCTGACTTGGCATCCTGTGTCTCGGTATTGGCAGTATAGTGATAGCTCACTTCATATCCCAAAGCCGTATCATCAATGACTGATGCCTGATCCATGCCGGTTTCGACTGCCCTGTAATTATACTTTACAAAGCTGTTGGAAGCAGCATCATATAGATAGGCCGGCAGGTTATTGAATGTCACTTTGCTGATGCCATTGGCAATATCCAGCTCCTGATATGCACCAGTGACCGGCTGCCAATCTGTTCCATCTGCTGAATACTCCAATTGTACCGTAATCTTGCCGGGCCGTGTGTTGTAGTAGTCGGACTGGTCATCCCAGATCTTTTCTACAGTCAGCTCTGTGGTCGGCAGTGTATTGGTAATAACGGTATTACTTCCGCTTGCCGTATCGGCCACCGGAGTAGATGGTTTCTCGGTAACTGCAGTAAATTCATAATTGCCAATCGTTCCATTTTGCTGATCAGCATCGGCCACTGCCAGTATGACCGTACCATCTGTCAATAGGAAAGATTTTTCAACAATCCGGTATTCAATTTCGTTTCCGTAGGAATCATACCTTGGAAGGTCATCAAAGGATACTTCTATCTCATCATCACCGGTTACCGGTACCTCCCGTTCGTCCACGGCCACAAAACCGTCACTTCCTTTGTATTGCAGTTCAAACACAATCGTTTCGATTATTGCTGTGCGGTCATACGTAATCCATTCTGATTCAGGCTCAACCCATTTCTTTACAACGCTTACACTGGTCCTGGCAGTCAGGCGGTTCGTAACCGTTATGTGGGCATCATTTCCTGTTCCCGGAGTGATATCGCCGCTTACACAATTCTCTTTTGACTCTCCGTCTACACTATAGGTATAAGAGAGTACTTCATACCCCGATGGACGTTCTTCTACAACACGGTATTCAATCACCCGGCTGTCACTTCCATCCAGTCCTTTAACCGGTACCTCCGTCCAGGTCGCTGAATACTGGTCGTCGGCCGTTACCGTCTGGGCTGTGCTTGGTGTTGCAACCGTAACATTGATCCAGGCATCATCGGAATCACCTTCGAATTTGCTCTGCAGGACATAGGTGATTGATTCTGGTTTTGCCTCAGCATTCGTAATCTCAGTCTCACCGTCTTCACCTACCCACTGCTTTTCAACCGTAATTGTCATAGTCTTTGGTACGTAAGAGTTGGTGATGTAGATATTCTTTCCGTCAGTTTCAGGAATTACCAGGATATTCTGTTCCAGCGGTTCACCCAGCACATCGTCTGTAAAATCGGTGGAATATCCGACCGTATACCAGGATAAGGTCTCACCCGTGCTGGTATCCGGTAATTCAACTACAAAATATTTGTATTCCTCACCGTCGGAATTATGGGTTGGCAGACCTTGCCATCCATCCGTCCAGCCATTTGCCTCTGACAGCGTAACAACCGCTTCTGCACCATCTGCCATAACCGGAATCCCATCGTCGGTTTTACCTGTAGTTGTTGCAAATAACTGTACCTTTACCTCCTGCGGACGGATGCCGTCCTGGTCATTACTATCCGACCATCGCTTGGTGACGGTAATATTGCCAGATTTCAGGGTATTGGTTATTGTGGTTGTTCCACCTTCAGTTTCCTGCGTACTTTCATAACCTCCGTCAGGATTGACTTCCACTGCCCGGTATTGGTATGCAACCGCTTCCGGTCCATTTTCCTTATCGACAACCTCATATTTCGGCAGTCCTGTAAAGGAAATTCTCCAACCGTCGTCGCCGCTGATCGTTTTCTGCCACACATCTTCTGTTCCCGGCTCGAATACCTGCTTATATTCGCTGTCTTCCTGGCCTGCCAGTTTTCTTTGAAGTTCTACGGTAATCTCTGTCGGCCGGGTTCCATAGCTGTTGTCGTTGTCTTCCCATTTTTTTACTGCTTCAAGCTCCGTGGTCTTCAACTTATTGGTCATATTGATCGTCCACGTATATGAATCGGTTGAACCAGCTCCACTGCCTGTAATCTTACCATCCGGAGTTTCATAGGCCGGTGCGCTGTCCGCATCCTCCATCACATAGTAGGTAAACATCTGACCATTCGTAGCATAACGGTAGAACGGCTGGGTCGTTTCTTTAAACACATACGTCCAGGTCATTCCGGATGCATTTTTCGTCCAGACAAGCTCCGCCTCAACTACTTCGGCCGCTCCAGTATTGCTTCCTGGATACCGGTACAGAGTCAGCGTGATATCCTCCGGCTTGGTGTCCCATCCGGTATCACCCTGCCAGGTCTTTGTTCCTTTTATCGTGACGGTTTCCTCTGTATAGGTGTTTGTAACTGTTACCTCATTGGCATCGGAGCCTGTCGCCAACTCACCCAAGTCGATCGTACTGGCCTGATAACCATTCTGATAACCATTAATCGTGTTCTCAATGACATAATAACGATATGGGCGTCCGTTCGGTGCGAAATACGGCAGTTCTGTAAATTCCACATATCCTTGGGAAATATCCAGAGTAACCACGCCGACTTTTTCTTCAGGATAATTCAAATCAACATAGGAATCATTAACCATACCCTGAATCTTACGGTAAAGAGTAAATGTAACCGTTGGATATTTTATCTCTACCTCGTCGCTTAGGTCACCCCAATCCCATTCTTTAGTCAGCTTAATTGACATTTCGCCGGATCCATCGTAGGTATTCACGAGTTCAAAACTCCGGTAATCTTTAAGCCACTCAAATCCACCGATTTCTCCGTCTCCTACCGGCGTTTCAGATAACCGGTACTGGATCCTGGAACCTGTCTCCAGTTCATATTTGGGCAGACCTTCAAAACTAAACTTATAGCTCCCTGTACTGTCTGGCAGCACTACCGTCAACTGTTCTCCTGCATCATCAAGTACTGGCATGGAAGTGCCGTAAACTCCGTTCTCATCCATAACCGCATACCAGAGACTAAGCTCAATCTCAGGATAATCCGAGCTGTTAAGTGAACCCATATTCTTCCAAATCTTCCGTCCGGTTGCTGTGGTGACTGCCTCGCGGTAGTTGACCGTTATCCCATCTACAGGAATACAATCAACATCGTCTGCTTTTTCCAGTGGTATCGTCCTATCATAATCATCGATTCCAGCCGGAAGCACTTCATAGTATGCCTTTTGCCAGTCCCCGCTGGTCGGTGCAGCCATGCCCTCTTCTGCAAAGTAAATATAGGCATAACCATCACCATCGTATGCAGACAGATTCCCATAACTGCAGATCCAGTGATACTCATCAATCTGTTCCCAGATTGGCCGGTAGTCCAAAGCATCAAGATAAACTGCCGCCTGCTTTTCTGCCTCGCTTAACATACCATCTCCGTCACTGTCAACCGTCCGATAGAGTTTATAATAGATATCCGGCCTGGATACCCCATCTGCCCCATTGTTGTCTTTCCAGATTTTGTGGAACAGGACTGCGGTGGTGCCTACTATCTTGTTGGTAACCTCATAATTATACTGATCATTGGTATTCTGGTTGGGTCCCCATTCAACCTCAACATTACTGTAAGATTTTATTGACTGCTCAATCCCATTTTCATCGGTCACAGAAAATTGTTCATCCTTCAGATACCACTGGTACATCACGCCGTTTTCATTATATTTTGGTAACGCGATTTCTGATTCTTTCCAGTCGGTGTCAGAAGACACCTCGATCGTCACGTCATCATGACCCTCTGCTGCAAACGTGAAAGTGACAGCCGATGGTGTCAATGCACCAATTATCCAATCTTTCTTTACATTGATATCGATCGTTCCAACACGGCGGTTTGTTATTTCCCATATATATTCACTTTCGCCTTCGTATGTTATATTCTCCTCAACATGATAATAATACTGTCCGGTCTGGATATAGTTAGCCTTCGCATTATCGTCCCCATTCTCATAGTAGTCAGCAATGCGAGACCACTCAACACTATCAGCAAAAGCACCACGATCATAGACACCTATTGCTGTTTCCCTGACGACATAGTTATCAGGTGTCTTCAAAAGACCAACGCGACCACTCCAGACATTGCCTTTGTTAAGCGTAATCGTATACTCCTCGTTTGAATCTGGATCCTTATCTTGGATTACAACAGTAACCTCTTCCCGGTGCAGACTTTCACCGTCGTCCAGCCATTTCTTGGCCACGCTGATCTGATAGCCAGGACCTTTACCATTATAAATATCAGCTCCATAATGATCATATCCAACATCATGCGAGCCCTCCCCATACCAATTATCAATATTGCAGTAATAACCGGCAGGAACAGTCTCAGAAACGGTATAAATATATTCCCTTCCTTCATCATCATATTTATCCAGCAATCCACTCAGAATATAACCGGTTGCTTCATCGTCTGATTCTGGGGTACCGCTCCAGTCAGCCTCCGTCATGACCAGGCATCCATCGTGAGAGCCACCATTCTCTGTATAATCAAGTCCATATATTTCACTGTACTCTTTACAGATATCCACACCATTGCGGTACAGGTGGAAGTGAAGCTCCTCTGTGTCTTCCGGGTCGGCTCTCCAGTGCTTAATAATCTCCACAACTGTCTTCCCTGACAGAGTATTAACAATTGTTCCATCATCCTCTGTATGGCGTTCCAGGACATATACTTCGCCATTTACCTCGAACTCAACTGAAGCGTCACTCTGATCGGCCGGCAGGTTGATTGTTACCGTGTCATCTCCTATCTTAATGGTAACACTGGTTTCCACAACCCGGTATTCATACTCGTAACCGTCATCATCATATTGCGGATAATCGCCAAAGTCAAATTGCTGGGTCATTATTCCATGCTCAAGTCCCGGCTCAGTTTTAGTTTCGATCGTCGTCCATTCTTCTTCTGCCCGCAGCAGCTCCCGTCCCATAACAAGCAAATCTTCTATAGACCGGCTCGATGTAGTCTCGGGTTTGAGACGACGCTGAAGTTCAACTGTGATAGAAATTTCAGCTCCCTGGATTTCTTTTGCGTTCCATACCTTGGTTCCTTCAACATGTACGATTCCGTCCAGTTTGTTAGTCAGGATACCATCGTTAAAGATCAGCTTGTCATAACCATTTTGGTCTTTAAAAGCCCCGTCTTCAACATTCTCAATGATACAGGTATACTTACTCGCAGTGGTTCCGCTCATTGACTCTCTTACATAATATACATACTCCTGTCCATCCTTATCAAATACAGGAAGGTCTGTAATATTAATATCATAATTACCGGTTGATTCATTATAGGTCAGCGGTACTGTTACCGAAACCTTGGATGCCTCATTATAGCTCTGACCTTTGACATAACGCCATAATTCTATAGTAACCGTAGGCCGACTGTCGCTACCACTGGCCAGACTGCCGTCCCTCCAGATCTTCGTCGCCTGGAATGTTGTGGTTCCGGTAAGTGTGTTTGTAATAACACCTCCCTGATACACTGCACCTGTCTCTATATTATAGTTTCCGGTATTATCGTATTCAGTAACATATGAAATATCTTCAACGTCATTGATCACTGTTGCATCATCAGCTACAGCAACGTCATTCTGGACAATGTAATAAATATAGGGATATCCGTCCTCATCATACTCTGGCAGTCCCTGGATACTTACCTCCCATATGTCACCTGAATCAGTCACGACAACTGCATCTAAATCAATCGAAATAGATTCAGGCTGTGCGCCGTCATTCTTAGGATTTGTGCTGACACAATACAGCTCCAAACTCTCTTTCCAGCTATCTGTATCTGTATCCGGTCTGGTATTGTTCTTCCCATCGTCATCCAGCCACTGAACCGTAAAGTCAAGACTGGTTTCTACTGTATAGGTAAATTCCCATATACCCGAATCGTTAGCAGCCTCAGGTCTCGTAGTGAGGTAGCCATCAACATCATCCACGTCGAACCAGTATGTGATCTTCAGCAGAGTACCATCATCCAATACTGTATAGGCCGGAAGCCCATCAGCAGTATAGTTCCAGCCGACCGAACCACCGATCACATCCATCCCGGAAGCTGTATCCCATCCGTCTAGTCCCAGCATTGCGAACCAGTCTTCCAGCAGATATCCGTCGCTATCCCCATATGGAGTGCCATCTTCATACTGCAGTGAAAAATACAGATGAATCTTGTCTGAGTCCAGGTATTCATCCTCAGAATCATAAGGCCTGGTTCCTTCAGAATTGTTATTATCATTCCAGTAGATACTCAGCTGTTCTTCGGTTAAAATGGAATTCCAGAATGTAAATTGGTTTGATCCATCCGAATCATCGTGAAGGAAGATCGCACCGGAATTCTCCGGCAGTGTCTGCTCTACGGTAACTACTGCATCCCCATCTGCATCAATCAATGCAATGGATACCGTTTCGCCTGCCGCAACCGTGATATATGGATTGTTCTCATCAATAACTCCTGACTCAGAGATGCCGGACGATGTGGTTATCACATACCTGCCCTGGTAGGGCACCGACCCAGATCCGTCATCCGTGTAAATCGTATACTGCGCATTAACCTCCTGATTCCCGGATATACCCAGTACGGTGTTGGTTATCGTAAGCATCAGCGGATCACTGGCAATAAACGCAATCGCCTCAATCTCCAGATCCTGTTCGGCCGTAAAGGCAACTTCCTGCGACGGACTGACCGTATAGCCATCCGGAATCGCTGCAGTTATATAATAATCACTGCCGCTATGCAGACCACTGACCGTGTAGATCCATTGCCCATCTTCCTTTGAAGATTGAATCTCAATTTCAATCCCCGTGTCTTCTTGTGTCAGAAGATTGCCGTCGCTGTCCCGTATTTCCAGCTCCAACTCATTTATATCCGGACGCTTTTGATATTCATCATCATTATCTGTCCAGATAATCGTTCCTGTTACAGTACAGATGTTATTATATAGCGTAATGATGCCATTTTCATAGGCATACGCTTCCTCTTCAGAATCCTCTTCGCTGCCATACCCGATTCCGACACCTTCCGGCAACTCGGATATATCTGCCTGTATCCGCCAGGTCAGAACGTCTCCGGTCTCCGGATCAAAACGAATTGCATTCTCAATGAACCATTTGCCAGTTGTCTCATCAATGCTGGTACTGGCCATTTCTATATAGTCATCATAATCATTGTCTTCGGATTCTACAATGCCGGCAGTCAGAGTCAGAACCAAGTCCTCAAGCGACACATCCGTATTGTTGATTAAATCTCCTGAAATCGTTGTCCGTCTTACATATACCAGGTTTTGGGCTGTATCATCCCATTCTTCCCCGGTTTTATCAATGACAGCTCCGCTGCCGTCGGCATAAAACAAAGCATAATTCTCCGTTACATTTCTCCGTGTCGCATTGCCCTGCGTCGCATTGGACGAAGTCGCCGGATGGTAAGAAAGTTCTCTGATAGAATACGTATGATCCTCGTCATCTGCTATACCCAGAACGTAATAGGTCCATAGACGGAATCCTTGATTGTTTAAGACGCCCGAGCCATCTGCATTATCACCCAGATCGTTAATGATCGGAACCCAGTCACTGCCACTGGCATATGATGTTCCTGTCTCATCGATATAAACCTCCAGATCCGGATTGTATTCACCATCTACCCAAACGCCCAGCTTCAGGTCTCGCGCGTTGAGCAACTGCGAAGATGTGTCATCATCCATGATAGTGATTGACCCGTGCGTAACAACCCACTCTTGCTGGTCTCTAATAAGGTCATCGCTGGTATCCGCTGCAACCAGAGATGCTCCCATCTGAGTACATATCAAACTGCAGGCCAACAACGCAGCCAGTCTTCGCCTTACCAGCCCACGGTTTATTTTCTCCTCCAGCCAATTTTGAAATTTGCTCATACACTCCCTCCTTATATAATAAAATAGCTTGAATTAGTAGCTGAAACTATTCATTTTGTGGTATAGATGTAGGATATTGTGTCTTTCCCTTGGAAGATCTCCTCCTTCTCATCTATACGGTTTACCTGTTAATTTATATTAGAGCCTCCCGATGCTATTTGATTCCCGGTGGAATCTTAGCTAAGGTCACTGCTGCCCTGCAAAGCATTCGCTATTGCAGTTTAAGCATGCAGCCCAGATCATGTACCATGACCACTTACACAAATGATGCATCACCAGCTCTTGCCTCCAGCAGGGTATTTCTACTGGATAAATGCTGATAATGCAAGGTTTCGGCCGGTACATCAAATCGGGATAAGCTTTGTTTTTGATTGTATTGCCATCATCACTATCAAGTGAATGCACTACTGATAGGTTATTCACCAAATCAGACAACGGTTACTAGTGCAAATAATAACTGCTTCTGTTAACCTAATTGTAATTACCAATTATTGGAAATTATATCATACCTTTCATAAAAATACGACATTTATTAAATAAATCCACTGTTTTAGATAATTTGTAACCTTAAATATTAATAGCTATAACTATTACTATTAAAAATTATGGCTTGAGGCAATAATCTCTCGGCCAAAAACTCATAAAAATACGATATTTGTTAAAATTTTAACAACAAACCCACAAAAGCAACATCTATTTAAATGGTAATATTTACCATTAATTATATAGTCCAATAAGAGTTAATACAATTACATTTTTCTTACAGAACCTTGTCAAAACTGTAATATCTTTCTCATGTATCAACTTATCACAAGATAATATCAAATTTCAGCAAATCTTGCCTCAACCAAATTTTGAGTCAGATGGATGCTCCCTTTCACCGGAATTCGAATAAATGACATCAAAAATCCACAATCTCTAGGGCTCAAAAGATTATGGATTTCTGTTTGATACTCTTCATTAATATTCTTAATTGTACTAAATTTTAATATCTAATTGATTAAGTAACTCTTCTCTAAACCGGGGATGCGCACAGTTTTCGATGAGTGCCTTTGCTCTTTCCATTGGTGACATCCCTCTGACATCCGCTACCCCCTGCTCCGTAATGAGAATCTGCAAATCATGAGAGGTGTGGTCAACATGACAAACCTCCGGAACGATTGTTGATAAAAGTCCGCCCTTTGCTGTGGATGGCATAACAAATACCGGTATCAGCGCATTCCTGGTAAAATCACTGCTTCCGCCAATCCCATTCATCAGACCTCTGCCCCTGATATAGGAAGAATTAACATTCCCGCAGATATCAACTTCAATTGGTGTGTTTATTGCTATTACCCCCAGTCGCCTGATTACCTCCGGGCTATTACTGATCTCTTGCGGACGGAGGATAATCTTATCCTGATAATTCTGAAGGTTCTGATAAAACCGCTTTTTCGTATCAGGTGATAAGCTGACTGAAGTGGCCGAGGCATGAATTACTTTTCCCGCATCGATCAAATCAATCACAGCGTCCTGCAGTACCTCTGAGTAAATTTCGAGATTTTCGAAATCAGAATGTAATAACCCCTTCAATATTGCGTTGGAGGTTTTGCCGACACCAGACTGAATCGGCAAGAGAAACTCGCCGCCAAATCTGCCTGTACCTCTTTCTTTATGTAGAAACACGTTCAAATGCTCTGCTATCTGTCTGGAGATCTCGTCAACTTCTCTTACCTCTCTCGTCCGATCGGGAATATCGGTAATTACAATTGCGGCTATCTTATCGGACGAACACGTGATATAAGGCACTCCAACCCTGTCATCGGCTTTTACAATCGGTATCGGCTTAACCCCCGGATATGGTTCCACCTTATAGATATCATGCATTCCTTCCAGGGCTTCCGGCTGTGACAGATTTATCTCGACAATCACCTTCCCTGCTGCCTCCACCAACACATCACTGCAGCCAATCGAGGAGGAAGGAACAATATGCCCCTCTTCCGTAATTGCAACCGCTTCAACGATTGTAACATCAATATCACCAAGTAATCCATTCCGAATAAAATATGGTACATTGCTCAGATGCATATCCACAAATTCGATTTTACCCTGGTTGATTGCATTGCGTAAGGTCTGATTTGACTGAAAAGCATATCTTTTTTTAATGGCACCACACGCCGCTAAAATCCCGTCAAATTCTTCACCTGTGGAAGCGCTGGCGACAACTGTCAGTCCAATCGTTTCCCCCTCATCGACCCTTCTGGCAATTTCTTTTCCGATTGCCTTCGGATACCCTGACAAGGTAAAACCACTCGTCCCAATCGTCATTCCATCCTTCACGAACATCGATGCCTCACCGGCTGTCATTACCTTATTTTTACACGCTTCACAGCGTATTCTTGATAAATTCCCATCCATCTTCATAAGCTTTCGTCTTTTGCCCGAACTATAATGTACTTAAATAGCGCCCAAGAGCCATAGCCGCTACAATTCCATCACCGGTTCCAGCACCAATCTGAGCCGGAGAATACTGACGAATGTCGCCAACCGCATATACACCGTCAATTTCCGTCTTCATATTTTCATCAGTCGGAACCTGACCATTCGGGAGCAGTTTGATACTATCCTGAAGATACTGCGTATTCGGAATAAGGCCAATGCGAATAAATATGCCTTCGGCATCCAGACGTTTGCTCTCGCCGGTTGCAACATTTTGAATATCCACACCGGTTACCCAGTTCTCGCCGGCAATTCCCAGAATCTTTTCGCCGCACATGATTGTGATATTATCGTTTGCTTCGACCCGGTCAAGAAGCACCTTGGAAGCCTTGGGCTGAGCCATAAGCTCCACCACATATACCTTACAGCCAAGATTTTCCATCAGTAACGCCTCGGTAATTCCGCTATCACCGGCACCGGCGATAACAACGGTTTTACCCGCACATCTGGCGCCGTCACAGGTAGCACAGTAAAAGACACCATTGTTATCGAGCTCCGCCTCGCCCGGAACATTCAGCAGCCGGGGATGCGAACCACTTGCCAGAATGACCCCTTTACAGGTGTAACTTTCGCTGTCAGTTTTTACGAGTTTATAGTCGCCTTTATCCTGGATGCCGATAACCTCGCCTAACTCCAATTCAGCACCGGCATTCTCAGCCTGCATCAGCATCGCCGAACCAAGCTCCGGTCCCATAACACCGTCCGCAAAACCGGGATAATTTTCAATCAACTGACGGCTCATCATTTCGCCGCCAACGGTTTCCTTCTCCAAAATCATGGTACTGTAACCTGCACGGCTTGTATAGATTGCAGCAGCAAGCCCCGCACATCCTGAACCAACTATAATTACGTCATAATCCGTAAACATCTCAAATCCTCCTGATCAATTTATAGTGGCCTGTTGTATTCCGCACGGGAAGGAAGCTTTACAACGAAATCGGTCTTCGTATGCAGAACACCATCCTGATTTTCTCCCCATACCAGGACTTCAACCAGATGGTCGCCATCCTCATCCACAAACTTGCGGGTAACTTTGCCTTTTACATAGGTCATGTCACCGAAAAATACCATCTTCCGATCCTGGGAATCCGCCGATCTTACAAATGCGTCATCACCCATCCAGTCGGTAATTCCATGCACCAGCATCATTTCATTCTGGATACCGGCAGAGTTTGCATATGGATAGCCAAAAAGATGCGCTGCATGGTCAGTATAATGCCAGTCCCGGCGAAGGATATGCTCCCCAGTATCAGGATCAATCGGATGATGCTGTAAATGGTCACGCATAACCGCCCATTTAATGGCATAGGCATATGGATAACAGCTAACCATCGTTCTCGCACAGGCATCAGCTACGTCAACCGGTCCTTTGATGATGGTGGGAAGCTCTTCACCTACGGTAACCTCTTCCCAATAACGGGTCTTAGCACCACGGCGGAATTTCCCGGCGAGCTGATCATCATAATTCTGATGAATCATATCCAGTTCCTCCTGGTTGTAGACGCGGCGCACCTTATCCTGATACATCTTCGCCTCTTTTACCTTTTTCCCACGTTTTCCCGGCGGTGTTGCCATGTAGATATTTCTGTGGTCTTCTACTGCCACAATCTCATCTTTTTGATTTACATAATAGCGTGGTACGCTTTCAATAAACATACGATATGGTTTGCCTTCCACCTGCTTTTCAGTAAATCCGGCATAACGGTCATAAATAGAGAAAGAATCTCCATGACGAATCGGCTTGAAATATGTATGCTTGCTGCCGCCGGCCAGTCTGGCAATCCCCGGTACTCGAAGACGGCCGCCAAAAGCGGAACCAAAGGCAATGCTGGTCTCAAACAAAGGCGGAGCAATAATACCGCCCCAACGGGTACCGGCTGCATAAGTCGGATCTCTCCAAATCGGGTTTGGATCGCCACAAGCATCCGCAAAGTGACGAATCAAATCTTCGGTAATATACTTATAGTTGATTCCCCGCTCATATTCGTCAGTCATAATTGCCGTGGATGGCGGTGGAAGCTTCACCTCGCCACGCCCCTCATTAAACATCTCGATTTTTTCATCGAGCCGTTTGTTCCACTCATCATCTTTTAAGTTATCCCAATCAAACGTTTCATTTATTATTTCTGCCATTTCCTGTTCCCCTTTCTTGTTTTAATGTTAACGACCTTTCCATTCCGGTTGACGCTTTTCAAGGAATGCAGCTACCCCCTCAGCCCTATCTTCACTGCCGGAAACAATCGCAAATAACCGGTTTTCAAATTCAAGTGCTGCCTCCAGACTCATCTCTGAACCGTAATCCACCGCATCTTTGGCTGCTCTGAGTGCCAGCGGCGCCTTAGATGCCAGCTTTTCGGCGAGACTTCTTGCTTCCGCCATCAGTTCCCCCGCCGGTACCACACGGTTGACCAGACCAATCCGCAGCGCATGATCCGCCCGAATCAAATCTCCGGTCAGCACCAGTTCCATCGCATTGCCTTTTCCCACCAGACGTACCAGACGCTGCGTACCGCCCAATCCCGGGATAATCCCCAGATTGATTTCCGGCTGACCGAACCTGGCCGTATCCGCAGCAATCCGCAGGGTACAAGAAAGCGCCATCTCACAGCCTCCCCCTAACGCAAATCCATTGACTGCAGCAATGCTGGGCTTGGATAAATGCTCCAGTTTGGTATACACTGCTCTGCGGATGCGGCTCTTTGGTCCCAACTCTGTCAAAGTCGTTCTTGCCCCGACTTCATTGATATCAGCACCTCCGACAAATGCTTTTTCACCTGCTCCGGTCAAAACCAACACTCTTACGTTATCATCTGCCTCAGCCCGGTCGATGGCATCTGCAAGTTCTTCCATCAGCGCCTGAGTCAATGCATTGCGTACATCAGGTCGGTTAATCGTGATTGTCGCAATTCCCTCACTGACTTCGTAAACAATAAATTGATAGTCCATTCTGTAACTCCTTCCTCTTTACTTTACTACAGTTTCATAACAAAACACAATGAACGAAACATCAACCAAATGTCAACTAAAAGTTACCTAAACGGACACGTGTCCTCCTGTCTGCCCTGCTGCTTTATCCAGCTTGACATTGCGCAAATATAACAACATATCTATTGAGATTTCAACAATATTCAATACATAGAATAACCAGCCCAGATAAAATAACCAGCCCAGCGGTCCTGTTGCTTCACTGAACAGCACAATCTTTCTGATAATGCCGAAAATATAGCCGATCCAGATGAAAACCTCAAAAAATATACTCTTGCCTTTTGCCGTTTTGGAAATCCATGATTTTCTGATCGATATCGGCCATGATAATCCAAAGCAGAGAATCATCACTGCCTCCAATAAATCAGTCATAAGTCACCTCCTTTCTATGCTCCCGCCATCTAGTTGTATTTGTAGAATCCTTCTCCGGTTTTCCGTCCCAGCCTGCCTTCTTCTACCATTTTTTTCAAAATTTCCGGAGGCCGCATAGATGGTTCTTTCGTTTTTTCGTAAATTGAGGAAGTGGCATAATAGGTCACATCCAGACCAACCATATCCTGAAGTTCAAGCGGTCCCATCGGATGCCCCAGACCCAGCTTCGCAGCCGTATCAATGTCTTCGGCTGTTGCCATCCCGCTTTCAAGCATCCGCATTGCATTCAGACGGAACGGATACTGCAGGTAGTTGACCACAAAGCCCGGATAATCCTTTGCCTGAATGGTTGTTTTGCCAAGGGTTCTTGCGAATTCGCCGGCTTTTTCCAAGACTTCCGGCCTGACTATCCCGGTACGGACAATCTCGACCAGCCTCATCGCCGGCACCGGATTAAAGAAATGAATGCCTACCAGTCTGGTTGGATCTTCCATGCCGGATGCAATCTCCTCCAGCGACAGACTGGAGGTGTTGGTTGCCAGGATACAATCTGCACTGACCAGCCCTTCCAGCTGTTTAAAAATACTCTGCTTAACGTCTACTTTTTCGACAACCGCTTCAATCACCAAATCGCAGTCCTTCAAATCCTCGATATTACTGGTATAGCGGATGGCAGCAATGGTTTTATCCATATCTTCCTGTGCCATTTTTCCCTTTTCCACACGTTTTTTCAAAGCTCCGGCAATGCGTTCCCCCGCCTTTTTCAACTGTTCCTGCGCTAAATCATAAAGCACTACATCGTAACCATTCTGGGCGGCCGTCTGACCAATTCCATTGCCCATATTTCCACTGCCAACTACGCCAAGTTTTTTCATTTTATTTCCCTTTCTGGCATTTCTCAAATGCCATCGCCATTCCCAGACCACCAGCTACACAGATACTTGCCATACCATGACTGGTATCACGGCGAAGCATTTCATATATCAGGGTTGTACAGATGCGGGCACCGGAGCAGCCCAGCGGATGTCCTAATGCAATTGCCCCACCATTAACATTAATCTTATCAGGGTCCAGACCCATCTCTTTGATGCAGCCCAGAGACTGAGCCGCAAAAGCCTCGTTAATCTCAAACAGGCCAAAATCATCCAGTGTCAGCCCAGTATTAGGATTCAGGCGCTCCAGCAGTTTCTCAGTTGCTGCCACCGGCCCCAGACCCATGTACTTCGGATCGACTCCGACAGCGGCGGCCGCCAGAATCTTAGCCATCGGTTTCACACCAAGGGCTTCGGCCTTCTCTGCGCTCATCAGCACCAAAGCAGATGCCCCGTCATTGCGTCCGGACGCATTGCCGGCAGTGGTCACGCCGCCTTCAAAAATCGGACGCAGTTTCGCCAATTTCTCCATGCTGCTATCACTTCTTGGATATTCGTCCGTATCAAAGCAAAGCGGTTCCTGTTTTCTGCGGGGAATATAAACCGGTGTGATTTCATCCAGAAAACGTCCTTCATCAATCGCCGCAATTGCCTTTTGCTGACTTTCCATGCCGAATCTGTCACATTCTTCACGGGTAATTCCGTATTTCTCAGCGATACTGTCCGCCGTCTGTATCATGTTGAATGTGCCATAGATATCGGCCGGCTGACTTTTCGGCTGGCTTTCCACGTTCGGATCAACAAAGACCGTATTGCCATTTCCAACACCGAACCGTGCACCCCGGATGTAAAAGGGCGCCGTGCTCATGCTCTCAACGCCGCCAACCAATACAACATCGGAATAGCCGCACTGAATCTGCTGCATACCATTTACTATTGCCTGCATACCGGAGGCACATTGACGATGCACCGTATAGGCCGGTGTGGATTCAGGAATCCGGACCTTCAGCGCCGCCACTCTGGCAATGTTCGGGGCATCGGTGGTCTGCTTGGTCTGACCGACAATCACTTCATCAATGACAGCCTTGTCAATTCCGGCTCTTTTTATTGCTTCCTCATATGTAACTGCAAGCAGATCTTCCGGCAATATATTCTTCAGGGTTCCCCCAATCATGCCAATCGGTGTTCTGGTTGCCGATACAACAACTACTTCTCTCATGTCTTATCTCCCTTCTATCTGCTTTAATAAATAACCTCGTCCTCAAGATACGCAGCAATCTCTTCTTTTGACAGACCTGCCCACTCGGCAAAGACCGTCTCATTATCTTCGCCCAACAGCGGGGCAGCTTTATGAATTCTGGCCGGGGTTTCCGACATATTCCAGGGCGCGCTGATCACCCACTTCTTCCCTAATGCCGGATGTTCTACTTCCAGCAGTTTTTCTCTTGCCTTAATATGCGGATCGCTTAATATTTCTTCCGCACAGAATGACGGCATTGCCGCCACCCCGGCATCCTGCAGCATATACATCAGGTCGTAGTCCTCAAAGTCCGGCGTCCATTCTGAAATATGCCCGTCAATTATCTTCCGGTTAGCCCATCTTCCGGCCTGATCCGCAAAAGCATCCTGTTTCACCCATTCCGGATTGCCCATAACCTTGCACAGCGCATGCCACTCTTCATCGTTCGCAACAGCAATACTAATCCATTTGTCATCGCCGGCACAGCGATATACATTATGTGGTGCCATAATCTCATCATCATTGCCACGGCGATGGGGCGACTGCTGATTCATCGGGTATTCCAGCAGCTCTGCGCCAATCAGAGAACTGACACATTCGGAAGATGACAGATCAATATACTGACCTTCACCGGTATTTTTCCGGTAAATTAATGCAGACAGAATCGCCGAAGCCGCCATCGTGCCAACCCGCAGGTCCATGACTCCGCTCATGGTATTCGGTTCCGCATCTTCATAGCCGGTCAGATGAGCCAGACCGCCAAACGCCGCAAAAATCGGAGCATATCCGGCATAATGTCCATAAGGTCCTCCTGAACCGAAACCGGAACAGGAAATCATAATCAGATCCGGTTTTACAGCCGCCAGCTCTTTGTAACCCAAGCCCAGCTTATCCATAACGCCCGGACGCATATTCTCCAGAACAATATCGCTCTTTGCAACAATTTTCTTTGCCAGTGCAATCGCATCCGGGTTTTTCAGATCCAGTGTAATACTTTTTTTATTGAGGTTTGCGTTATTAAAAACCGGCGAGGCATCATAGCCCTCAAAATCCTCCCCCAACGTGATTGAGCCCTGTCTGGTCTGATCGATCCGCTTTTTGCTTTCAATCTTAACCACATCCGCCCCAAAAAAAGAGAGCAGCAGCGAACAATAGGGACCAGCCCAAACCCAGCTAAAATCAGCAATTTTGATTCCTTTCAAGGCATCTTTATGCATTGTAACATCCTCCATTTCTATATAATTCCAGCTTCTGTGAATTTAACCAGGTCAGCTTTCGAATATCCCAGCCGTTCACAGTAAATCTGTTCATTGTGCTCTCCCAAAAGCGGTGCGCCATGATAATCCCCTGGCACGGACTTCGTCATCTTAAATGGAATTCCCGGATATTTCTTGGTTCCGGTCCGTGGGTGGTCGATATCAACATAAAACTTTCTGGCGTCAGACTGCGGCGAATGGAACACCTGCTCGGCAGTACAAATCGGTGCACAGGCCGTTCCCTTGGCCTGAATCAAATCAAACAATTCATCTGTGCCGTATTTAGCCGACTCCTGGTTCAGATAATCGGTCAGTTCCTCAAAGTTCTCCTCACGTTCCTTATGATTACTGAATATCTCCATTTTCGTCCATTCCGGTTCACCAAGTGCTGATACAACACCGTTCCACTGTTTATCCGGGTGTAAGACAACCTTCACATATCCGCCATCCTTACATTTCATCAGGGTATCCCGCAGACGGTTGATTTTCACTCGGGTTGGGCTGTTGCCCAGCTCGTAGTAACGCACAATATTCATTCTTTCCAGTGCCATCTCGGCTTCCTGCTTGGAAATATCGATATACTGTCCGGTACCGCCGGTCATCCGGTAGTAAAGTGCCCCCAGGATGCTCACCAATGCACAGGAACCGACATCCCGCTGTCCTACCATACCGCCGCCCTGCAGCGGTTCTCTTTCCGCATTCGGAGAATTAGCCGGGAGCACATAGCCGCCTCCGCTGGCATGATACATATTCAGATTGTAAGCTTTAAAATCACGGTACGGTCCATCCTGACCAAAAGCGGTGATCGAAGCCATCACCAGGCTGCTGTTTATTATCTTTAAGTCTTCATAACCCAGCCCCAAGCTGGCAAGTGAACCCGGTGCGCCATCCTCGATGAGAACATCCGCATCCGCAGCCAGTTTTTTAAATATCTCCCGTCCGGAAGCCATCTCAATATTCAGGGTAACCCCCAGTTTATTTGTATTGTCATAAAGAAAACCGATTGCCGCTTCCGGATCCGGGCGGTTACCGTAGAAGGGTCCTCTTTTTCTGGCCGGATCTCCTCCCGTTTTTTCTACCTTAATCACCTCCGCCCCCAAATCTGCCATCACTTTGGCACAGTATGGGCCTGCTACTTCACTGCAATAATCAATTACTTTTATTCCGCTTAATGGTCCTTTTGCCATGCTTGCTTCCGCCTTTCTTTTATTTACAAAGGAATATTCCCATGTTTCTTCCACACACGATCATTTTTCTGCTTGCTGGCAAGCTGCTTCAACGCCCGTATCAGCAGCGGACGGGTATCCCTGGGATCGATAATATCCTCCAGCCATTGCACATTGGCCGCATGGTACGGGAATTTGCCAAAGGTCGATGTATATTCCTCTAATCTCTGTGCCCGCAGCTCTTCCGGATTCTCTGCCGCTTCAATCTCTTTGCGGTAAATGATTGATACCGCACCTGCCGCCCCCATCAAACCAAGCTCTGCCGTCGGCCATGCCAGCAATAAATCAGAACCCAGTGGCTCAGAACACATTGCCGAGCTTCCGCCGCCATACGCTTTCCGGATGTACAGGGTAATCATCGGTACGGATGCTTCTGAAATTGCATACAGCACCTTCGCCCCATGACGCAGAATCCCGCCGTGCTCCTGATCGACTCCCGGCAGGTAAGCCGGTGTGTCCACGAAAAATACCAGAGGAATATTAAAGGCATCACAGAAGCGGATAAATCTTGCCTCTTTATCACTTGCGTTAATATCGATCGAGCCCGCCATGGCCTGGGGATTATTGGCGATAATACCAACCGTACTCCCATTCATCCGGCATAGCCCGGTAATCATATTCGGTGCATAATCGGGCTTGAGTTCAAAGAAATATCCGTTGTCCACAACATGACGAATCAGCTGGCGCATATCATAAGCCGCTCTTGGAGCATCCGGTATAATATCCAGCAATTCCTCATCCCGGCGGTTGGGGTCATCCGTACACGCATAAACCGGCGGCTTTTCTAAGTTATTAGCTGGAAGAAAGCCGAGCAATTCCCTGGTCAGCAGCAAACAATCTTCATCATTCTCCGCAACCATATCACAGCAGCCGCTCACACTCGCATGCACCATGGCACCACCCAATTCCTGATCCGTTGTCTCAACAAACTGTGCGGTCTTAATGAGTGACGGTGACGCAACATACATATGGCTGGTATTCTTCACCATAAACACAAAATCGGTCATTGCCGGAGAATAGGCCGCCCCGGCCGCACATGGTCCCATCATCAAGGTAATCTGGGGAATCACGCCGGATGCCAGTGTATGCTGATAGAACATCGCCGGATAGCCGTCAAACATATTCCGGGTTACCGCATCCTGAATCCGGACCCCGCCGGAATCCACCAGGCCGATACAGGGTATCCGTTCCTCTAAGGCTCTGCGCATCACCTTGACAATCTTCTTACCCGCAGTGCTTCCCATGGTGCCGCCCAGTACCGTAAAATCCTGTGCATACACATAAACGGGTCTTCCGTTTACCTCACCAAATCCGGTAATGACACCATCTCCCGGTAATTCCCTCTGATCGATATCAAACCCTGTCATTCTCGGCTTCGCCCAGAGGTCAAGCTCCATAAAGGTTCCCGCATCCAGAAATATATCAATCCGCTCCCTGGCCGTCAGCTTTCCTCTTGAATGCTGTCTCTCGACGGCCCGTACTCCGCCCCCCTGCATCAGAGCTTCCCGCCGCTGATTCAACTCATCCAATTTCTCACGCATACCCATAAATACTCCTTTCCTGCTTTACCCCGACCTTAGTCAGGGACTTTTCCTGTTCTTCCCCGGCTTTGACCCGGGTACTTTTTTATTATGAACTCGTATTCTATCCATATTTTACTACCCTGGAACTTGACAACGGAATTACATTTATGCTAACCTAATGTCAACTAAAAGTTTACGTTTAAAATACAGATTTAAAAATCCCGCCAACTCTCTGTCTCCTGTATCTAAGCCAAAAATCAGTGATTACAGCAAAAGATATCTATAAATAAAAAGTAGACGTATCCACAATTTACCCACAATGAATTTTAGACAAAGCAAAAGAGCCAGTTTCCCGGCTCTTAAAATACGTTTGCTATCAACTAATTTATTGTAACCCTTCTTGGGTTATTTGTCAACCGTTTTGTAATATATTTTTTATTATTTTTATCCCTTTCCGTTTGACTTATATCCCTTTATGTATTATAATTATGCTATAAAGGAGGATTGCTCATGCCATTTATGTATATAAGCAATGAACAAATCGTTGTTGAGATCAAAAAACTTATGTTAGAAAGCAAGGTCTCACAAAAACAAATCGCTGACAAACTGGGTATAACTCCCCAGGGACTTACAAAACTGTTAAACAAGAAAAATTTCGGATTTGAAGATGCCCAGAAAATTCTTAATGCTATGGGTCACTCTCTTGAAATTGATTTTAGTAGACAATAAGCCTTTGACTTCTACCGCCAACACTGAATAACCCAGAACCCAACAACCCATACTCTAAACGAAAGGAAGTGCTACTATGCCATTACCACAAGAACAGCGTTACACGATTGACGATATTTACAACCTGCCGGATGGCCAACGGGCCGAACTGATTGACGGCCAGATCTACATGATGGCCCCACCAAGTACCTTGCACCAGGAATTACTGCTTGAACTATCCTATGTAATTACCGACCATATCAAAAAGAATAACGGCCCCTGTAAACTGTTCCCCTCACCTTTTGCCGTATTCATTGACAGTGAAGATGATGAAAAATATCTTGAACCAGATATAAGCGTAGTCTGCAACAAAAACAAAATCGATGATAAGGGCTGCCACGGTGCGCCTGACTGGATTATTGAGATCGTTTCACCCAGCAGCAAGCGAATGGACTATTACACCAAGCTGGCCTTATATCGGGCAGCTGGGGTGCTGGAGTATTGGATTGTAGATCCGCTAAGAAAAACCATTCTTGTATATGACATGCAGCATGATGATGGCCCAATTCTTTATTCATTTACTGACAAAGTCAAAGTTAATATCTATGCAGATTTGCATATTAACTTCAAAAAAATTATGCAGGCCATCAATTCATAACCACCAAGCCCCTGTTACCGCAGGGGTTTATCTTTTTCCCTGGCAATACATATTATCATCCCATTGTAAATTCAAGACTACGAGGGTAATACGGCTTTAGACCATGTCAGTTTGACACCCTTAATAATATCCTCTAATCAAGTAGATCATTTCTTAGGTTGTTCACCCAGCTGAGGCAATCATGCAACCAGGGTGGCATAATGTGCCGGCGGCTCCACGAAGCATATTCCAATCTGTTGCGACGTCGCAACAAAAGAACTTATCCGGATGTCCATAATATGAACACTGAAAGGTTGCAACCTTTGTCATGGTTTCAGACCGGCCTGGTTGCAACCACACATCCCCAGGACGACAGTTTGCAAAACAAACATAAATACTTTAAGTACGTGGCATATGGGATTCTACAAAACGACGAATCATCTGTGTTTACCCCCTCTCTCACTTGATACCAATAGTATACACCTGCATCCGGCAAAAGAAAAGATGTGATTCAATCCATCTGTACCCACAATGAGATAAACAACAGTAACCGGCGATAAAAAGAAATCCCCGTTGATTTGCTTTACTTTCGGCATTCCATGAGTTATGATAAAACATTATAAACAAGCAATTATTTAACTAAAAGTTTACGTTTTGATAACCGAGGTAACCAACCATGAACGATCGACAACTATCTTCTTTGTTGAAAATAATTGAATGCGGTAGTTTCAGCAGGGCCGAAGAAGCACTTTATATTTCCAAACAGGCACTAAAAAAACAAATTGACTCGCTGGAAGAGGAACTCGGCTTTGCACTGATTGTCCGCTCCCGGCAAGGAATTGCGCTGACCCCGGCCGGCAAAGAATTCTGCCGGGAAACCAGACGATTGCTGGCAGAAATGAATTCCATCACCCGGAAATGCAAGGAAATCGCCTTCAATGAGAAAACTATCCGGATCGAGAATCCCTTTCACCCAAAACTCATGCTTGAGAAGGCATTTGACGAATTTTCCCGCCGCTTTCCCACCGTTAAGCAGCACATCATACTGCAAACCAGTGATCGACTGGTTGATGACATTTTAAATGACCATGCTGACCTGGCCGAATGTACTTATCATCCTAAATTTGAGTGTCCGGGAATCTCCTGTACCAAACTGTTCCCTTCTCCATACAAATGCCTGTTTTCCAGCAGCCATCCACTGGCTGTCAAATCAAAAATTCAATTAAAGGATTTGGCCGGACATCAGGTTTATATGCTGAGGAGCAATACCAGCCTGGTTACAGAGCTAACCGAAAATTACCGGGATTTGAATTTAAATTTTGTTGTTAAAAATGATATGCCGGAGATTACAAACATCTGTTACAATAATGGGATTTTCATCTCCAGAGCCTATTATCTGAGTTTTATGCAGCCTCTGATTGCTATTCCTCTGGACACTGATATCATACCGGTTGCTGCTGTCCTGCACCGTGATAACCCGCCTGAGGTAGTGAAGGAATTTATCCGGGTTATTCAGGAGGTATATCCATCCATAAAATAAAAATAAAGCAGGCAAGTGTCCGAAGTCATAACTAAATGGCATTGGACACTTGCCTGCTTTATTGTAATGATTAACTAAAGTTCTTCCACAAGACTGGCATGCCTTTTCCACACTCCGGAAAAGAAATATATCACCCCAGGTATTGCTGCTCCTAACGGTGCCAATCCATACCCCAGCACAAAACCGGCAAACCCGTATCCCATAACAATTCCAAAGAAGTAGCTGAAACCAATCCGGAACACCACTCCATCTAAAATTCCCAAACACATGCTCAACTTTGCGTTTCCGATTCCCTGTATCAGGGCATTGCTGCCACGCAATATCGCCAGCGGGATAAATGTCCAGATAATCGATTTGATAAATATCGGTGCCATCTGCAAAATATCCGGATCCGACGTAAACAGCAGAAAAGCCTGCTGTCCTATTAACAGGTATATCACCATAAAGATGCCATGGAACAGCGCCCCGAATATCCACGACCAATAAACAATCTGCTTCACCCGTTTTATCTGTTTTGCCGCATAGTTCTGCGCAACCATAGGCGCTGCCGCATAACGGATACCAATGGAAATCTTGGTGCAGACATCATCAATCTTCATCCCTACACCGAAGGTCGCTGATGCAATCAGACCGGTTTGGTTAATCAGTCTGTTCACATAAAACATGGAAAAATAAATGGCACTGGATGATAAAGCCAGGGGAACCCCCTGAGATGCAATCGACTTTAAATATAAACGATTTATGCTCCAGCTTTTCCATTTAAAATCAAACTGGAACATCTCTCTGTGATGATATAAAAATACCATTGCGAAAACAAAAGAAACAGCCTGCCCCAGCATCGTTGCAGCTGCGGCTCCGGCTACTCCATAACCCAGGACGCCGGTAAATAAAAGATCCAAAACCAGATTCACTACCGAGGCAATGGTAATAAATAAGAACGGACGCCTGGAATCTCCCATCCCACGGAGCACTGCTGAGACCATATTATAGCCAAAACTGAAGATTAACCCAACTCCGCAAATACTTAGATAATCTACCGCCATATCAAAAGATTCAACCGGCGTATGTAACAATGCCAAAATTTGAAACCGGAATACCAATATCAAAACAGAAGCTGCAAAAGCCAATAACAAAATAAAGGAAAATATCGTTCCGATTACCTTGTTCAGCTCTTCCTTGCGTCTGGCACCAATCAGCTGCGAAATCAGGATCTGTCCGCCGGTACACAAGCCGGTACAGACCATTGTGAAAAAGTTCAGTACCTGACCGCCAAGTGATACTGCCGACAATCCTGCCTTCCCCACATATTGCCCGACCACTATCATGTCCACAGCAGAATATAAAACCTGAAATGCATTTGAAGCCATAAAGGGAAGCATAAAAGCAAATAGCAATTCAGGAATGCTTCCTTCCGTAAAATTTCTGATTAATGTTTTTTCTCTACTCATAATTTCATCTCCTGATTCACACTCTACCACAGAAGCGCATCCCACATCGTCAGTTTTATGTTTACCTCCTGTTAACTTTTAATTAACTTTGGGGCCGTCAACTTTTGGTTCACCCTAAGTCATCGTATTTCTAATTTTTATCCTGCCTGAATCTGTACTAAACTATAGATATGCTATTTTTCATAATAATAACCAGGCAAGCTCTGCCGGAAAGGAGGTTAACAATGGGAGAAATCAGTAATGCTATGGTTTGCTTACTGGGAATGGGGAATGTATTTGTCGGGTTAATTGTAATCGTACTGCTCTGCAAAATCATGAGTATTTTTGTTCAATGGATGGAGCGTTCCGGCACTGCCCCTGCAGCCAGCGATATATCTGCCCTTCCGGTAAATATGCCGCAACCGCAGCAACAGCCGCCAAACGGCCAGCAGGCAGAAATGGAAGAAGTGGCAATTTCTGCAGCATTTGCCGAAATGCTTCATACCGATATATCAAATATCCATATCACTTCGATAAAAACAGGTTCAGCCGCTGCGGCAATTCCAAATCGTCAGGAAATCATCGCCGCCACCTCGGCTGCGATTGCCGAAATGTCAGGAACGGATATTTCCGCAATTCGGGTCGTATCATTCAGACAGCTTTAAACAAATCAAAATGCAAGGAATATCAAAGGAGATCAAACTATGAAAACATACAGAGTAAACGTCAATGGAAACGAATATGAAATCTCAATCGAAGATATCAGTGGCACCCCATCCTCATACGCTGCCACTCCAGTTCGCAATGCCGCCCCGGCACCTGCCCGTGTTCCGGCCGCCGCACCAAGACAAACCGCTGCCCCGGTCATGCCAAAACCGGCCGCCGCTCCGGCTGCTGCCACTAACGGTACCCAGGTAACTGCGCCGATGCCAGGCAATATTATCACTGTCAAGGTTTCCGATGGGCAGAGCATAAAAAAAGGCGATGTCCTGATGATTCTGGAAGCCATGAAGATGGAAAACGAAATTATGGCTCCCTGTGATGGAACCATCCAGTCACTCAGCGCTGCAGCCGGCTCAGCCGTCACCTCCGGGGCATTGCTTTGCGTAATTCAATAACTACAGTCAGAGGGAAAATAATATGCAAAAATTCATTGAATCAACCGGTTTTTATCAATTGTTTTCCGACTTTGCCGGAAGCGGCTGGAAAACAGTCATCATGCTCCTCATTGGCCTGTTATTATTGTGGCTTGCCATTCATAAACAATTCGAGCCACTACTTTTAGTTGGAATTGCGCTTGGCTTTCTTATCACCAATTTACCCGGTGCAGAGTTGTATCACACTCCCATGTGGGATGCATACACATATAGCTGCCCCTATGACACTGCCAATGACACCATTTTATATGATGTGGAGACGGGAACCATCCTGGATGAAGCCTCCTATCTGGCAGCATTGCCTGCCGATGCCGCCGAGCCACACATTATTAATGAAATATCATTTACCGATATCATTCATTACGGTGGTCTGCTCGACATCTTATATATCGGCATTAAATCAGGCATATATCCTTGTCTGATCTTCATCGGTATCGGTGCTATGACTGACTTCGGTCCGCTCATTGCCAACCCGATTTCCCTATTACTGGGAGCTGCCGCACAGATTGGCATCTTTATGACTTACTTAGGCTGTGTGGTTTCCGGAATGTTTACCCAGCCCCAGGGCGGAGCTATCGGCATTATCGGCGGCGCAGACGGTCCTACTGCCATTTTCACCGCATCAAAACTGGCTCCGGAACTGCTGGGGGCAATCGCCATTGCCGCATATTCTTATATGGCACTGGTTCCCGTTATCCAGCCGCCGATTATGAAGCTGTTGACCACCAAAGCAGAACGAAGTATTGAGATGAAAGCACTGCGACCGGTCTCACAAAAAGAGAAAATTGCCTTTCCGATTATGGTAATCATTTTTGTCTCGCTTCTGGTGCCGTCTGCAGCACCGTTGATCTGCTGCCTGATGTTCGGCAATCTGCTGACTGTCTGCGGTTCCACTGAGCGCCTGAGCAAAACAGCCCAGAATGAACTTATGAACATAGTAACCTTATTTCTCGGCATCAGCGTCGGAGCCACAGCGACGGCTGAACGATTTTTAACCGGCCAAACCCTTGGCATTATGATCATGGGGGTTGTCGCCTTTGGTTTCGGTACTGCCGGAGGCGTTCTCCTGGCTAAGTTTATGAATCTGTTCCTGAAAAACAAAATCAATCCGCTGATCGGTTCGGCCGGCGTGTCTGCTGTGCCTATGGCTGCCCGGGTTTCACAAAAAGTCGGGCAGGCTGAAAATCCTGGCAATTTCCTGCTGATGCACGCCATGGGACCAAATGTTGCCGGGGTAATTGGTTCGGCAATTGCTGCCGGTATCTTAATAGCTGTCCTTGGATAATGCCGAAATATGAAAGGAGAAAATAAATGTCTGATATGATTGGTTTATCCTTCACCAATAAGACACCGCTGAAAATTACAGATACTATCCTGCGGGATGCCCATCAATCCCAGGCCGCCACCCGTATGCGAATCGAAGATATGATTCCGGCCCTGGAACAGCTCGATGACATTGGCTACTGGTCATTAGAGTGTTGGGGCGGAGCCACCTTCGATGCCTGCCTGCGTTTTTTAAATGAAGATCCTTGGGAGCGCCTTCGCACGATCAAAAAACATTGTCCGAAAACAAAATTGCAAATGCTGTTCCGTGGCCAGAATATTCTCGGTTATAAACACTATGCCGATGATGTTGTCGAAAAATTTTGTGCCAAATCAATCGACAACGGTATTGATGTTGTCAGAATTTTTGATGCACTGAATGACACCCGAAATCTGGAACAGGCGATTAAAGCAACAAAAAAATACGGCGGCTGGTGTGAAGCCGCCATGAGCTACACCATCAGTCCTATCCATGATGAAGCTTATTTTGTAAAACTGGCTAAAGAACTGGAACAGATGGGTGCGGACTCGATCGCAATTAAAGATATGGCCTGCCTTCTGCTCCCGGAAGTTGGCTATTCGCTGATTACCAAATTGAAAAAGGAAATCAGTGTCCCGATTCATCTGCACACCCACAACACCACCGGAACCGGTGATATGGTCAATCTGATGGCCGCCTACGCCGGTGTGGATATCGTGGACTGCGCACTCTCGCCGCTAGCGAATGGTACCTCACAGCCTTCCACTGAAGCGCTGGTTGTCACGCTGCAGAATACTGCCAGAGATACCGGCCTTGATCTGGAAAAGATGGCAGCTCCGGCAAAGCATTTCCGGGGCATTGCCGAACAGCTGATGGAACGTGGCGATTTGAATCCCAAAGTTTTAAATGTGGATACCAATACCCTCCTGTATCAGGTTCCGGGCGGCATGCTGTCAAATCTTATCTCACAGCTACACCAGGCCGGTAAAGACGATCAGTTCTACGAGGTATTGGAAGAAATCCCCCGTGTCCGAAAAGAATTTGGTTATCTTCCGCTGGTCACCCCGACCAGCCAGATTGTCGGCACCCAGGCAGTTATGAATATCATTACCGGAGAACGCTACAAAATGGTTCCCAAAGAATCCAAAGGCGTCTTGAAAGGCGAGTACGGCAAGGTTCCGGGACAAATTGACGAATCGATCCGCAAGAAATGCCTGTCGGAGGAAGAGCAAAAACACATCATCACCTGCCGCCCAGCCGATATGCTGGAGCCGGAATTTGAGAAATACAAAGAAGAATTTAAGGCCATTTGCAAAAGTGACGAAGACATCCTGTCCTGTGCCTTGTTCCCCCAGGTCGCACCAAAGTTCTTAAAATGGCGCAATGACCCGGAACACAACGAAACGCCCACACCATTACCGGGTACGATTTCCGAACCGGAAACAATGGCAGAGACCGTTTCAGGCACTGAGGAAAATATCCGCATATTATTCGTTGAAGATATATCATTGTAAAATAGATAACATGTTCGGGTCAGAATAATTCATGTGAATTATTCTGACCCGATTTTTAAGCTACTTCATTTCCCGATAGCCCATTAGCTTTATGTAGTTTAAATTATTCCCATTCCTCCAAATATCATCGACAGCAGCGGAATCAGTAAAACACATAGTATCATTCCAAACAATGTTATCGGCCAGTTTCCTTTAATACAATCAGAAAAACTGTAATGACCGGTACCAAATGTATACTGCCAGGTTCCTTCAATCGGGAACAGGAAACCGGTACCTGCCTGAACACCAATCAGCGCCATAGCCGCAGCAACCGGGATACCGGCGCCGACCAAAATCGGAGCAATTACAGTTGCGGATAAGGCACCGTTTGCAGACCCCTGCGGAACCAGACAATGAACCATAAAAGCAGCAAATGTCGCCATAATAAAGATAACGATCAGGTTCCAGTTTGCAGCATTGGCAAATAACTTATTAACCGCCCACTCGCCAATTCCGGTACTTCCTACCGCAGATGCCAATGGGAAGATACAAAGCATGGTAACAACTACCATCGGAGAAAAGTTTTTCTTATATTCTTTTGCAGTCAGTAAATTAACTCCCGGCAGCATCATCAGGAACATGCCTGCCATAGCAACGGTAGCGGTATCAAAAAGGGTAATCCAGTTGCTTGCAAACCAAAGTACAATCATAACAAGGGAAATTGCCATATACCATTTGTCTTTTGCGTTAAATTTATTCGGAATTTCAGCAAACAACTTCTCAACTTCTGCTTTCTGTTCCAGGGTCAGTTCTTCCGGTTTAAAGTAACGGGGCAGAATCCATGCCGAAAAAATCGTCAGGAGCAAACCGCAGGGAACACCAAACAATGCCCACTGGAAAAATGTCATCGGTACACCCGCAACCACTTCACTCAGGTCCATAATTGCGATATTAACACTGTTCGAACACGGCAGAAAAAGCCCGCCGGTAAATGCCCCTACGGTAATTGCCATCATCAATCCGCCAGCCAGACGGCTCGTCCCCGGTTCCGGATCGCCAAATGCCTTGACCACATTAGTAACGACGGCCAGAACCACAATCTGAGCGGCACCATCCGAAACAAAAATTGATACAATAGCGGCTAACCAGCAGACCGCACTGATCATTTTGCGTGAATCACCTTTTCCAATCCGGTACAATGCCCGCAGCAGAATCGCCGCCAGGTTGGTATTTTGAAGTGCCGCACCGATACCAAAACCGGCCATACAGAAGAACACTGTACTGGAGCAGGCCGTCTGCTGAATCACTTTCCAGCTCACAACCTTTGAATACTTCATCGCAACAATAATCAAAAAGCAGGTAGCAGCCAACGGCACAGCTTCACTGATAAAAAGAACCATTGCACCGATAACGATGGCAAGCATTGTCCATCCTTCCTGTGACAAGCCATCCGGTGGGGCTATCCCAAAACTCCCCAATACCAACAACGCCGAAACTGCAACACAGGCGAGTCTGAATACCTTATTTTTCTTTAATGACACCATAAATCTTCTCCTCCTATTAAGGTTTTTTGTTAAAAACTGATAAAATTATTATAAAGTTTCAGCGGTATTCAGTCCAATTGCACATATGTTTCCTATCAATAGACAAATAGCTAAGAATCAAAGATTCCATAACTATTTTTTAATGAATAACAACTCAATCTATGCTATAATCAAAAGTAAAAAAGGTATTGGGGATACTCTATGGATATTTCAAACTTGCGATATTTTGCAACTGTTGCACGGGAACAGCATATGGGACGGGCTGCGGAGGAACTGAACATAACACAACCCTCACTGTCTGTGGCAATCCGGCGTCTGGAGGCAGAATTAGGTTATCAGTTATTTGACCGGGTCGGCCGTGGAATCAAGCTGAATGAATATGGGCAAATTTATCTGAAAGGTGTAACTGCAGCACTGGACAGCCTCTCCATGTCAACATCAGAAATGGAAGAATACAAAAAAAGTACCGGCAGTCTTGTCAAACTGTCCTGCTCCGGATCCGCCAAAAACTCTCAGTTGATTGACCATCTGATCGGACAGGGATTCTGCTTAAAAATAAACAGTATTCCAAAAGATCTGGAATCAGCTCTTATCCACAAGCAGACCGACCTTATCATCACAATGGGATTAGTATATAACAACCATATTGAATATGATGAACTGGCGATGCACGACTTAGTCTTTGTAGCAGGAAAAAACCATCCCCTTGCCAATCAAAAAAGAACCCTGACCTTAGATGAGCTGCAGCACCATCTGTTTTGTTCAATGGATACCCCCAACTCCTTGCTAAATGTCTTTAAAGCGCAGAAAAACCGGCACGACTTTCAACCGACAATTGCCTTCTTCGGCAGAAACTCCAACGATATGAATAAGGTAATTATGACAGGGAAATACATCGGTCTGATGGTGAAGCAACATTTACCGAAAACGGACAACCTGCAGATATTATCACTAAACGAACCGGACTGCAGCGCTCCGATTTACCTGTATTGGCACAAAAGTCAGGGTATTAAAGCCAATATCCAGGCAATCCGAAGAGAAATCATAGATTTTTATGCCCTGTATGACGGACACAATTATCCATGATAGAATAGAACAAATAATTGCCGGGACATGATCTTTTATGAGTAATGTCCCATTTTTGAGTCCGATAGCTTTTTCATAGTTATACTCTATTAGAAAACACTTTCATAGCTATCAGTATATCAATCGCCCCACAATGTGCAAATTGATTATGCCGTTTCGAGTTTGTATAATATAAGAAAACGATAAAGGAGAAATATGATGAGTGATATGTTTAAAGTGGTTCATCCGGTTGCGGTTCCAACGTCAAAAGAAAAGACTGTAGCATCACCACTCCCTGATCTGAATGGCAAAGTAATCGGTGAACTGTGGAACTGGGCATTTCGTGGTGATGAAACCTTCCCGATGATTGAAGAAGAATTGAAAGCCATATATCCCGACATTAAATTTGTTGATTACAAAACCTTTGGTAATTTCCATGATCCGACTCATGAGGCGGAAATGATGGCGGCACTCCCGGACAAGCTGAAGGAACATGGCGTAGATGCAGTAATCGTCGGAAACGGCTGCTGCGGCACCTGTTCCCCGGCAGTTGCACGAGGTGTCGTTCTGGTCGAGGATTTGGGCATTCCGGCGGTTGGAATTCTGTGTAAGGGATTCCCGACCATGGCCAGGCAGGTCATGAAAAGTGCCGGATATCCGGATGCACGGGCAGTCGAATATCCACATCCGATTGCGCTTGATTCCGTTGATGAAGTCCGCAAAAACATCCGTGAACTTGTGATTCCAAAGATTATTGATGCCCTGACTAAACCAGTCAAAAGCACAGTTAAGAGCAAGAAAAAACAACCGGGTTCCCGTGACATCATCTTTGAAGGTTCCTATGAGGAGGTTCAAAACTACTTTTATGAGAAGAAGTGGTCTGACGGTCTTCCTCTGGTACCGCCTACGATTGAAAAAGTGGAAGAATTTTTATCCTTTACAGACCGTGATCCGGAGGAAGTGATTGGGATTGTGGAACCCGCCATGTCCTCTTGTACCGTCTGGAAGACAGCCGTTAATGGCGTGATGGCCGGCTGCCGTCCGGAATACTTCCCAATGCTGCTTGCCATCGCCGAAATCATGGCAACACCGGAATTCAGCGTAAAAGACTCCGGGGCAACTCCTGGCTGGGAAGCAATGATTATGTTGAACGGTCCCATCCGTGATGAACTCGCTTTCAACTATAAAATTGGACACCAGCGTCCGGATTGCATGCCGAATATCACAATCGGACGGTTCTACCGCCTGATGCTGCGCAATGTCGCCGGCTTCCATATTGGCTCTACTGATATGTCCACCCACGGCCAGATGTTCCGCCCGGTTATTCCGGAGAATGATCAGGTTTGTGAAGAAATCGGCTTCAAGACTGTGGCAGAAATGCGTGGCTATAACAAGGGCGATAATGTTGTTTCCATCGTCTCCGGCCGTGTCTGCAGTGATCCGATGCAGACAAACGGAGCGACTGCCGAACAGCATCTTGATTACATGACCGACTGGGCAACCAGAATGATTGAGCCCTATGAGACCATGCGCAAATACCAGGAAAATCATGTGCTGTTCTTAAGCCCGGTTGTCGCCAAGCTGCTTGCCGGGGCGGGCTATGACAAAGACTCTATTGCCAAATACATCCTCACACATGCCAGGGTTACGGCGGAATACTTTGAGCTGAATGCCTCTCGCTTTAACCACTGGAAGCCATACAGCCTGAAAGAAGAGGTTGCAAACGGTGAACTTGGTCCGCAATGGTATGAATCTGATGATCCGAAGCGTTTGGTTCCGCTATTCGGACCGGATGCTAATATTCTGATTATTGTTGTCGGTGATCCGACCAGAAACCGCAGCCAATTCTTCCGCTCCAATTACACCATGGCCAAGCTTACCAGTAAAGCAATAAACTTGCCGGACAATTGGGATGAAATGTTAAAAGAAGCGAAGAAGAAATAATAATATTACGGCCATTATGATGATGGCAACTGCCAATCCTCTTATAAACAGACCAGAGACATGCTTGATACTGTCTCCGGTCTGTTTTCCTGTTATTTATGTAATTGCTTTATCATCTCCTCAACATCGTTCGCACACCATTTGTGCACTGCCCGAAGCTCATCTCCGGTAATGTCATCATAATGTATCCCGCACAGACAACAGACAGTCTGATTCAGCACTTTTGCCGCAGCTTCGCTGTATAACAGTGCAATCTCACCTTCCTTATGACTGAGCAGATTGCGGACACTGCTGGTCACATGAACCCCGCCATCCTTTTCATATGGTTCTGAAATTACACAACTGCCAATATGGGCACCGCTATTGTTGCCTATGCAGATAACCAAATCAGCCCCCAGGTACGTCATGTTCCGGTAAAGATCATTTACTCTCATCGTCTTCCCCCCACGGCTTAAAATTATCAATGGCAATATCAAACTGACCAAGAATCTTCCCCACCAGATGTGTCTCCATATCCTCGATACTCTGCGGCTGATTATAATAGGTCAGCATCGGGGGCATAATCATGACATTCTGCATCTTTGCCAGATAAGCCAGGTTGTCCAAATGAATCGGACTCAGCGGTGTCTCTCTGGCGACCAGCAGCAGCTTACGCTTTTCCTTAATTGTCACATCGCAGGCCCGCAAAAGCAGGTTATCGGCATAACCGTGAGCTACCCCGGCGATGGTTTTCATCGCACAGGGAATCACAATCATTCCGTCAGTTTTATAACTGCCGCTGGCAATTGCGCCGCCAATATTTTGATTATCATAATGAACATCAGCCAGCGAACAAATCTCTTCGACCGTGTAACCGGTTTCCGCTGCCAGCGTCATCTTACCGCCACAAGATATCACCAGATGAACCTCAACTCCGGGCTGTTTCTTTAATTCCTGCAGCAGCCGGACAGCCAGCGGCATGCCGCTGGCGCCGCTGATTCCCACTACAATCCTTCGCACGTTACGCCTCCGTTCTACAGCCACTTCTCAGGGTCTACATCCATAAATGAAGCTCGCTCAAAATGTGCTTTCTGGTCAAATGGTACGGTACAGTCAAAAATCGCTTTGCAGGCAATCCCCCTGGCACGAATATTCGATGAATACTCCGGCTGATTGGACGGATCGAGCGGATGACACTGTACGCCAGGTATCGGAATTATATCAATATCGGCCTGAAATCTGGTGGTCATCGCCCACAACACATCCTTTTCATCGAAGCAATCAACATCTTCGTCCACCAAAAAGACATGCTTCAGCTCGGCAAAAGCGCTGAAAGCCAGCAAGGCGGCCTGGCGCTGGCGTCCCTCGTCAGAAGGCACAGACTTTTTAAACTGCATGACGGCGATATATTTTCCGCCGCCGCTGGACGCACAGTAGACATTCTGAAGCCGTCCCGGCATCGCCTTCTCCACCATTGCCAGGATGCTTGCCTCGGTCGGAATTCCCGCCATGGATACATGCTCTTCGCTGGGACCGATACAGGTCTGCATAATCGGATTTTTGCGGGTTGTGACCGCCTTAACCTTAATCACCGGAAGCTCCGGGTTGGCCGGTCCGCAGTATCCGGGAAATTCCGGCATCGCCTTTCCGGTATCGGAATTGACATCTTCACGGATACGAACACCCGGAAGGATTTCCCCTTCAATTACATATTCTGCATTGGCAATTGCTCTCTCGTTAATGGTAAGACATTTTACCAGCTCCACCGGCTCTTTGCGGATTGCACCGGCGGCCTGAAGCTCGTCATAGCCAAGCGGTGTGGTCGGCGGCTCGAAGCAGGATGCGATTTCAATAGCCGGATCGACTCCAATGCTGATGGAGATCGGCAAAGCTTCCCCTCTGGCTTCCGCCACTTCCCGGAAGTAACCGATATGACGGGCACCTGGCTGCAGGAAGATTGAGATCTCATCCTTTGACTGCAGACACATCCGGTGAATCGTGACATCGGAATCGCCGTTTTCCGGATTGGACGCATAACACATCCCCAGGGTAATATAAGGACCGGCATCCTCTAAGGTGTTCGTCGGTGCCGGTATCAGCTTTCTGATATCAAAGTCAGGCTCGGTTGCCAGATGTACAATCTCCTGACACTTCGCCTGTTCATTCGGAATCACCACCGGCGGAATTGGATTCATAACCGAATCTTTCAGGAGAAACCCCAGCTTCTCCGGCTCGCAATTAAGCAAATACCCAACCCGCCGCCGACTTGCCAGCAACCCGATGGCAACTTTGGCGTCCTCATGCCCCTTAATATTATTAAAAATCATCGCCGGACCTTCTTTTGTCGGCCGTTCCACGGTTCCGCCTGCCCCGACATGCCGATACACACCTGCCAGTTCCCCTTTGGGATCCACCTCAACATCAGTCTCAATCAACTGACCCGGAATCGTCTCAAGCAGCGCCAGCGCCCCCCGCAAATCTCTCACATCTTTTCCTGTCATCCCTGTCTCTCCCCTTCGCTTTTTATTGTGTTTTATACTTACTATTTTATCAAAAACCGGCAAAGGGAATCAATTCAAATAGAAAAGGAACCAATTCCATTTAGGAATCGATCCCTGATTGTTTTTTCAAGTACTTTATGATTTTGCGGACATGTTCCGGCGGCTTTAGCCGGTTCACAATCACTACATTTGCTGCAACCGGCGTATGCAGCCTCAGTAACGCAACCTCATCCAGCTTAAACGCATTCACCTGCTTTTCACACAGCAGGCTGACGCCTTCACCGATTCTGACCGCATCGATAATTGACTCAATCCGGGCAGTACGGATTACCTGCGGATGATAACCGGCATCCTGACAGGCCGATACTGCCAGACCATGAACGCTGATATGGGAATGCATCAGAATAAATTGCTCTTCTTTCAAATCTTCTAGTTTTACGGTTTCTGCCCCTGCCATAGGATGACTCCGGGAAACTAACAGCACCAGATAATCATGTGCCAGCAATGTCACCGGGAATTCCTGATTTTTGATCATTCCATCTCGGGCAATCGCAAAATCATATTTACCGTATCGAAGCCCCCGCAGCAGTTCCTCATCCTCTACTTCTTCAATTTCAACTGTAACCTTCGGATGTTCTTCCATAAACTGCCGCAAGCAGGTGGTGATCTCATATTGGGATAAAATCGGCAGCGTACCTATCGTCAAAACCCCATACATTGTGTTCGAATAGGGGCTTAACGCCGTTCTCATGTGATGGTAATCGCTCAGCAGTGTCTGGGCATGGCGGTAGAAAACCTCGCCTGCCTCAGTCAGATTGACGGTTCGGTTCTGGCGATGAAACAGCTTCACATTTAGCTCATTTTCCAGATTGATAATCTGCTTTGATAATGACGATTGGGATATCCCAAGTTGTTCCGCTGCTTCATGATAAGTTCCATACTCGATGATCGCAGCAAAAAATCGGACTTGATCGATGGTCATGTATGTCCCGCCTCCTGGTCTGTTAACACAGTTACTGTCTGACACCGATTATACCATGTTAATAAATGATTTCCAACGACATTTTCTCTCAGACTGCCAAGCCCTTGGGAATCCGAATTAATCCTCCCATTCCCGAAAATGTAAATACATAATTCTCGGTAATTCGTTAAGTTTGGGGGGACGCTGAACCTCGCTTCTCCTTATGGAGAAAACGAGGTTCTTTAACAACTTAATCCGACGATATATCGAAGGATTTTGGTTTAGCGGAAGCGGCGACCTTCTTCGTCCTCACGCCTGCGGCGTTCACGTTCTTCGTCTTCGCGCCTGCGGCGTCTGAATTCAAATTCATCAAATGGAAAGAAGAATAACGGGGAAAACCTGAAACGGTCGAAATCGAATCGGTCGCGGCCGAAACGGTTACGATCCATCATATCTCTGACCATAAGCGTACGAGCCATGTCATTCGCCGTGTTTATGTTATGTCCCATGGGCGGGTCATTGAGAATATTGCTTCTTCTTACTGCCTCATTGGTCAAAGCATTTAACATGTCATCTGTCATATTCTCAATATCACGGTCGGAAAGTCCGTCTACTATATCCCTAACATGCCGTTGCATCCGGTTATGAATATCAGGGAACATTCTTTCAAACCTATCCGCGTTGTCCATCCACATTCTCATTGAGTTATCTAAATAATTATCCATCGCAGCTCCTTTTTTATTTTGCAGACAATAGCGAAATAATCACGTTCAGATACTGTATCACGGTATTCCTATATCAAATATGATCCGTGTTTTAAAGAACCGCCGTGTAGCGGCTGCAAAGTTCTTATTTTACAATTGCCCTTTATTTTTGAGTATTTATACTTATACTCAGTTCATTTTATGTTATCAGATTCAGTAAGGTTACCATACATTTGTCTTTTGCAAGTCCAGAGGTCAAAAAGAATGGGGCTGTCGTACTAAAAAAGCCTGTGGACGCTGGCGGTGGCTGTGCTGCCTGTCCGTATTTCCTGCGGTTTCGGGCCGCAAGAGTCTCTAAAAGCAGA
>JBOFYZ010000110.1:0-20943 GCA_051654925.1 Lachnospiraceae bacterium
ATTTGAAGTTATTTATAAATTTAAATTTATTTTATCACGCAATGAGTAGTAAGTGGTGAAAAACTTTTGCATTTATGCGGATTTTTTAACACATGTAGGAGTTAGTCTTGTATACCGGATTTAGTTTTGAAATTCACGTCCTTGAAACTGCTTTCGCAGCCCTTGACTTCTTTCTTTCCTATCCTGTTATCTGTTAATCAAGCAATGACTGCTTTGCAGCCCCCACCACTTTCTTCTTCAATATCCTCGTAAACGCAAATCAGCTTCGGCATCAGAGTATTTCCTTTTCTCCTAATGAATGCACAGAAAAATAATCTCACAACTCTCTTTTCAGCCAGCGGTAAGCATACTCCGCGTATAAAGCAGCTCCTGGTACCAGACTTTCTTCATCAATATCAAAACCATCGTTATGAGCCGCCCGCAGAGTGGCCGGTTTCTCCGGATTTCTGGTACCAACATAAGCGTATGCTCCTGGCACCTCAAGTAAAAATTCAGCGAAGTTATCGCCGCCCAGTGAAAGGGCACGGTCATTGATGACATGATCTTTGCCCCATAGTTCCTCAATGACTCCGGCAACTTCCAGACTAACACGACTGTCATTGATCAGCGGCGAGGCATAATCGGTCCAAACTACTTCTGTCGTTCCGCCATATAGAATTGCAATCTGCCGGGCTGTATCTTCCACCTGTTTTCTCACCAGTTCTCTGGTTTCTATGGATGTGGTCCGGGTCGTTCCTTCCATCTGTGCTGATCCGGCAACGATATTGTATCCGGTTCCCGCCGTCAGTTTCCCGATTCCGATAATGACCGGATCAATTGGGGAGGTGCAGCGGGTTACCATCGCCTGAACCGCAACCACAAACTGGCTGGCAATATACAAAGCGTCCACACCTCTTTGGGGAGTCGAAACATGAGCCGCCTTACCGTTAAAACGAATCGCAAAATGATCCACCGAAGCATTGTTGACACCTGGCTTTACTCCAATGATTCCACAATCCAGATCCGGGGCTACATGGAGACCGAAAACCCGCTCTGCTCCAACCAGCACCTTGGCATCAATAAAATCATCGGCACATTGGCCAACCTCTTCTGCCGGCTGAAAGATCAGGCGGATTTCACCGCCAAAATGCTCTTTATTTGCAGCCAGAACCTTAGCTGCTCCCAACAGACAGGCATTGTGAGCGTCATGGCCACAGGCATGCATAACTCCAGGATTTTGACTGGTGTATTCGGTAAGATTGGTTTCCGTAATCGGCAGGGCGTCAATATCGGCTCTTAAAGCGATAACCCGATCACCGGGCTGGCTGCCTTTGATGATCCCGTACACCCCGGTTGCACCGATTCTCTGATGAGAAATTCCCCACTTATCCAGTTCTGCTTCAATCCGTTCTGCGGTCTTGTATTCTTTCAGACTTAGCTCCGGGTTCCGATGAAACTCCCGGCGTAAATGAGTAATATAATCTTTTTCTGCTTCAATTTGTTTTAATAAAGTCATGTTCTCATCCACCTCTCTTATTTCCATCGTTCTTATTTCCATGCCGGAATATAGGCACCTTTATAGGTATCTTCAATTACCTGTGCCACCTCTTCACTCTGATAAGCACTGACAATCTTTTGATAAAGCTCGTTATCCTGATCCTTAGTACGGGCGACAATAATATTGATATAAGGATTATCACTGCCGGCAATCACTTCTTCCAGATAGATCGAATCTTCCTTCGGGTTAAAACCATTATCTACCGCATGACCGCCATTAATAATTGCAGCGGCAACATCCGGCAGCAAACTGGGGGTCTGAGCCGCTTCTACCTCAACAAACTTCAGATTAAGAGGATTTTCGGTGATATCAGAAACCTCAGGGGTATATCCGGCCACCGGGTCTACCGTAATCAGACCAGCAGCTTCCAGCACTTTGAGAGCCCGGCCGCCATTGGTAACATCACTTGGAATGGCAATGGAATCACCGTCTTTGAGCCCAGACGGGTCGGTAATTTTATCGGAATAAAGACCCAAAGGTGCAATCACGGTTTCGCCAATAACCGTCAACTCCAATCCCTTATCAGCAATTTCATTGTCCAGATAAGCATAATGCTGGAATGCATTTAAATCAATTTCGCCATCCGCCAGAGTCTGGTTCGGAAGCGTATAATCAGAAAATCGTATTAATTCTATCTGAATTCCTTCTTCTGCCAGATTTCTAATAACCGGAGTCCACTGTTCATTGTTTTCGCCAACTACACCGATTTTTACTGAGATGGGTGTTTCGGCAGAATCAGCAGGCACATCCGCTGTAGTGCTGCAGGCCGTCAAAGCAGTCGTCGCAGCCAGAGCCGCTAAAAGAGATAAAGTAACTTTTGTCGTTGTTTTCATCATTGATTCCTCCTGAGATTAAATAGTTAATGAGTTGTCTTTTTGATAATCAAATTGCCACAGGATTGTATCAAGCTAATGGCAATTAACAAGATAATAACGGTTACAAATGTAATATCAATCTGATTCCGCTGATGACCATAACGGATCGCGAAGTCACCAAGCCCGCCGCCGCCGATTGCTCCGGCCATTGCCGTAAGGCCAATCAAGCTTACCAGGGTAATGGTACAGGCACGGATCATACTGGGGATGCTTTCTCTTAAGTAAACCCGACAAATGATTTCTACCGGTTCTGAGCCCATTGATTGGGCGGCTTCAATTAACCCCTGATCCACCTCCGCTAAGGCAACTTCTATCTGTCTGGTGAAAAATGGTATGGTACCAAAGACGAGTGGCAGAATTGCTCCCTTCGTACCAATTGCCGTTCCCACCACCATGCGAGTGAGAGGGATTAAAGCCGCCAGTAAAATGATAAAGGGAATGGAGCGGAACAGGTTGATGATCCGATCCAGTAAAACATAAAAAATCCGGTTTTCAAGAATCTTTCCCGGTGCTGTTACCGTCAGAACAATACCAAAGAACAGTCCGAAGAAAAATGAAATTGCCCCGGCTATACTGACCATATAAAGGGTCTGCCAGCAGCTGTACAGTAATTCACCGGACTTTGCCGTCACATTAGGCAATAGATTTTGCAGCAGTTCCATCCACAATCACCTCCAAACCAACATTTTTATCAATCAGATACTTGATTGCCGCCTGTATCTGCTCAGGCTCGCCGCGGACAATGGCAACCAATCCACCTAAAGGAGCGTCCGAAATAATCTCTATATTGCTGAAAATAATATTGAAATTTATATTAAATTTCCTTGAAACCTCTGAAATCAGCGGTTCGGAAATATTCTTTTGAATATAGGTCAGCCGCAAAATAAAATCATCAGGATTTAAATCGACTACCGGAGAATTGGTCTCAATCAACTCATAGATTTTGGATAAAGTTGAGGTAGTCTGAATAAAGGTTCTGGTAATTGTTTCTTTTGGTGCTGAGAAAATGGAGAAGACATCTCCTTCTTCCACTACCTTTCCCTGTTCCATAATGGCGACCTGATTGCAGATCTCTTTGATTACGGCCATCTCATGAGTAATCAGTACAATCGTAATTCCCAGTCGCTGATTCAGTTCCTTTAATAATTGCAGGATTGAATGAGTCGTTTGCGGATCAAGAGCCGAGGTCGCTTCATCACAAAGCAGGACAGAGGGGTTATTAGCCAACGCTCTGGCAATGGCAACTCTTTGTTTCTGGCCGCCGGAGAGCTGACTGGGATAAGCATGCTCCTTATCTTCCATATCTACCAGTTTTAACAGTTCTTTAACTCTTAGTTGAATTTCTTTTTTCGTCAAACCACTCCCTTTCAGGGGATAGGCAATATTGCCAAAAACCGTACGCATCTTCATTAAGTTGAAATGCTGAAAAATCATGCCAATCTTTTTCCTGGCCTGGTACAACTCCTTTTGCGGCAAATCCGTCAGACAGGTTCCATCAATCGTTACTTTACCGCGGTCCGGGCGTTCCAGCAAATTGATACATCGGATCAATGTGGATTTACCGGCACCGGAAAAACCAATAATACCATAGATTTCTCCGGCAGCAACAGAAAGACTCACATCCTTAACTGCATGTAATTCCTCGTTTCCGGTTTTAAAAGTCTTACTTATGTGTTCCAGCTTAATCATAATATAAACCTCCTTAAATTGAAAAAAGCGGAAAGCATCTGCTTTCCGCTCATCTTGACATTCTCGCCAGTTATATCAAACAGACGAGTATTTCATGCCATTGAAAGGAGAGCCAATGCAAAAAAACGCACAGCAACACATGCACATAGTCATAACCATGCACATCATCATAGTGATACAGATGTTAATGTTATCGTTGTTGATGTTGTTCTTCTGAGTCATTGTGTCTATCTCCTTTTCTGTTATTTTCTTAACTGATACTTTGTTTTAATTCATTTCCTATGAAATAAAAAAACGAAAAGCATGTGCTTTCCGCCTACATCCGAGAATATGTACCTGTCATCAAGAATATAACAGATTATTCCTACTGCTTGTGGGAGAGCCAATGCTAAAAAGCGCATCATAACACATGTTCATTGCCATAGCCATGCACATCTCCATACACATACAGTTAGAATTAACATTTGTCTTAAACATAATGGCCTGCTCCCTTCCTATCCCTATTGATACAGTAGGATTTATTTCTATTAACTTACTATAGTATCGCTATTTTGTCAATACTATTTTAATTTTTTTATGATGGTGTCAGTATATCTCCTGCCAAAATGATTTACAGGGTTTTTATCAGATGAACCTGAATATATATGATAAAAAGCCCTGGAGAAACTATGACACTGGATTTATCTGATTTCATCAGCATGCTAAGCGGCAATATCCCGCTTTTTATTGTATCCGCCTTAACACTGGGCGTTATTCTGGTCAACGGCTGGACCGATGCCCCAAATGCCATCGCCACTTGTATTGCCACCGGCTGTATGAAACCACGGAAAGCAATCCTGATGGCTGCCTGCTTTAACTTTCTTGGCATTGTAGTGATGACCACGTTCAACGCTTCCGTAGCTATGACCATTTATCACATGGTAGATTTCGGCAATAATACCAATGAAGCCCTGATTGCCCTCTGCGCCGCCCTATTTGCCATCATCCTCTGGGCGACAGCCGCGTGGTCATTCGGAATCCCGACCAGCGAAAGTCATGCCCTGATTGCCGGACTCAGCGGCGCCGCCATTGCAGTACACGGCAATCTTTCCGGCATCAGTGGATCCGAATGGACAAAAGTAATCTTCGGTCTGCTCTTTTCACTGCTCGCCGGTTTTTGCTCCGGCTGCCTGACCATCCAGATAACCGAACTGATCAGCCGCCATATTAACCTGGAACACAGCAGCAATTTCTTCCGTCAGGCTCAGATTGCCGGTGCCGCATCAATGGCTTTTATGCATGGTGCACAGGACGGCCAAAAATTCATGGGAGTATTCCTGCTGGGAATTTTTCTTTCCGGCAATCACACTACCTCATCCAGCCTTTTTATCATCCCCTTCTGGCTGATGATCCTCTGCTCCCTCGTCATGGCTCTTGGCACATCCATCGGCGGGATGAGAATCATCCAGACCGTCGGCATGGAGATGGTTCAGCTAAAAAGACACCAGGGCTTTGCCGCCGACCTCGCCGGTGCCATCTGTCTGGCAGTCGCCTCCCTCACCGGCATTCCCGTCAGCACCACCCACACCAAAACCACCGCCATCATGGGCGTCTGTGCAACAAAAAACTCCAATTCACTGAACTGGAGCATCGTCAAAGAAATGCTAACCGCCTGGATCTTAACTTTCCCCGGCTGCGGCCTGATCGGATATATTATGGGAAAACTATTCCTGAACTTTTTTCAACTTTCATAATAGTTCGTGCTGGCGGAGGTTCTGCACCTTCGGCATTGTATTCTCAGGCTCCTTCAGGAACCCGAGAATGCAATACTGAAGGCGCAGAACCGCCGTCAGCACGAACTACCTGCTTTCCCTCACCACACCTGTCTTTTTCTAATTATAAAATATAAACCGCCCCCGGATCAAAATCCAGGTACACTTTTTCATCTACTTTATAAACCTTCCTGTTAGCCGGATTATAATCCATAATCTGAATCTCCATGGTTCCGACCGCCACCTGATAATATTGGTAAGCTCCCATAAATGTAGACAAAGTGACCGTTCCCTCCAGCAGTCCCTGATCGGCCAGAGCAGCACCTTCCGGCCGGATTACCAGCGATACTTTCGCACCTGTTTCTGCCCTGGCGAAATTATTCACCTCCAGAGTCTGGCCTACTACATCGATCGTTGCCCGCTCGCCTTTGACAGACACTACCTCAGCATCCAGGAAATTCGCCTCGCCGATAAAGTCTGCTACAAATTTAGAGGAAGGACGATAATAAACATCATGGGGTGTACCAATCTGTTCCACCTTGCCTTTGCTCATGATAATAATCTTGTCGGAGATACTCATTGCCTCAGACTGATCATGGGTAACATAGATTGCGGTTATCCCTACCTTTTGCTGGATTTTCCGGATCTCTGTCCTCATCGTAACACGCAGCTTCGCATCCAGGTTGCTGAGCGGTTCATCAAACAGCAGTACACTCGGCTCGATTACAAGTGCCCGGGCCAGGGCAACACGCTGCTGCTGACCGCCGGAAAGCTGATTCGTCATCCGTGATTCCATTCCATCCATTTCCACCAGCTTCAGGATATCCATAACCCGCTGATGAACCTCATTTTTAGGCAGTTTACGGATCTTCAGGCCATAGGCTACATTGTCAAATACATTATAATGAGGCAGAAGAGCATAACTCTGAAATACCATCGCCGTATCACGCTTGTTGGGCGTCAGAGCGTTGATATTTTCATCTCCCAGATAGATATCCCCTTCATCAGGACTCTCAAATCCGGCAATCATACGCAATGTGGTAGTCTTTCCGCAGCCGGACGGTCCCAGCAGGGTCACAAAAGATCCTGGTTCAATATCCAGGGTGGTATCCTGCACCGCGTAGAATTCTTTTCCTGTTTTGGGGTCTGTATAAATTTTCGATATGTTCTCTAAACGAACACCTTTTTTCTGATTCTGCATTTTGTTTCCTCCTTGCGGCTTTTTCCGGTACCCGGACATCATTCGTCTGTCTTTACTTTACGGCTGACACCAAAGAATTTCATAAAAGTATTCATCAGCAGGACGGCCCCATATGTAATGGCGATCAGCACCGTCGCATAGGCACAGGCCACACCGTAATTCCCTTTTTCGGCCTGTTCATTAATCTGGCAGGTAATCAGCAAAAAGTCCGGTGTTACCAGCAGGATAATGGCGGAAATAGCTGTAATGCTGCGGACAAATGCAGTTACCAGCCCGCTGAAGAAAGAATCCTTGATCAGCGGCAGGGTCACGGTCATAAATACCCTTGCCGAGTTCGCTCCCATGTCATAGGCAGACTCTTCAATTGACTTATCGATCTGACGCAGTGCGGAAATTCCGCTTCTGGTGCCGGTCGGCAGACTTCGTACAATAAATACGATGATCAGGATCAGACCTGTCCCATACAAACCGCTCATAAAACCGGTGCCAAACAGCCCTCTGGCATATCCCCTGATATATCCGATACCGAGAACTGTTCCCGGTACGGCCATGGCCAGCATTGACACAAATTCGATAAAACCTTTTGCCTTGAATGTTTTCTTTACAACAAGATAGGAAATTACCATTGACAGAAACGCTGTCAGCGGTGCCGCAATTGCTGACAGTACAAAGGAGTCCTTGAATGCCTTCAGTCCGCTGGTCTTAATGATATACTGGAACCATTTGAGACTCAGGCTGTAGTCTCTGCCCCATAGCGTAAACATCGCCCCGATCGGTACCATTATATACATCAGCAGAACAAATGCTGCCACCAGTCCGCAAAAAGCTGTCAGCGGCACGGTCACACTCTTATCTTCGATCAGCATCCGCATACGAGATGCCTTGCCGGTCAGGGTGGCCGCAGTCTTCTTCTCCAGATAATATTTCTGGATCAGGAACAGGATCACCGTCAATAACAGCAATACCACCGCCATCGCGGCTGCACCGGTGGAGTCGTAGGCACCGGTTACCTGAAGATAGATCGTGGTTGCCAGCGTATCGTAAGAACCACCGATCAGCATCGGGTTGGCAAAATCAGCAACTGACTCAATAAATGTAACTAAAAAAGCATTACCCAGACCGGGAAGCAGCAGCGGAAATGTTACGCTGGTAAATACCTTCCAGCGGGTCGCCCCCATATCCCTGGTCGCCTCTTCCAGTGAAGGATCAATATTTTTCAGCAGGCCTTTCAGCATCAGATAACATACCGGGAAAAAGGTCAGGGTCTGTACGATTGCAATACCTTTCAATCCATATACGTTGGAATCATAAATGCCAAGCAGTGATCTGGTTATGATTCCGCTCCTGCCAAAAAGCATAATCATCGAAAGAGACAACACAAATGGCGGAGATACAACGGGCAGCATCGATACCAGCCCGAAGAGCTTTTCGAGAAGTTTTGTCTTCAGCTTAACGTATACTTCTACATAAGCAAACAAAAGTCCGATTGTAGTGGATGCAAATCCGGTAATCAGTCCCAGCACCACCGTGTTTTTAAATGCTATTTGAAACCGTTCCAGTTTCAGTACCCTCTTAAATACGTCCAGCGTAAAGCCCTGATCGCTTCGGAAACTATCGATCAACAGCATCAATAGAGGATATAAAATAAATAATGCCAGGAAGATAAGCAGAACCACAATCATACTTACCAGGATTGGGTCTGAGAAAAATTTCCTGCGCTCCAACTCTGCGCTTTGCCTACTGGCCACATGAAAGCCCCCTTTCTTGTCAGGAACACCATCGGCATTCCTGCTAATTACATATATATCTACACAAAATGCTGCATAATGTATGTATTATCACATTACGCAGCATCCTTAAATACTCACAATCTCATGTAAATATCCCTGCGTCGCTGCCTGACTGCGAATATTACTCGGTCAGGAAACGGCTGCTGTCTGCACCGTCTGCAGAACTGCCCAGTGCCTCAAAGAAGTCTTCCACATATTTGGCACTGTTTTCTTTTGCATCTGCAAAATCATAATCAATGGTATTGTTCATATCCAGACCAAATCTGGCTGCTTCTTCCGGCTGTGTTGCATTACTCAGAACCAGGAACTGGTAAGAACCATTATCCTTGGCCTGGTCAACACAATCCGGAGACAGGGCATATTCAATCCAGAGTTTAGCTGCATTCGGATGAGAACATCCGTTAAAGATAGCAGTTGCCCCAACTTCGAAAGAAGTTCCGTCTTCCGGGACAATCAGTTCGATATTATCATAACCCTGCAGAATCTGATAGATTCCATCATGCAGAAAGCCCACTGCAATCACACACTCGCCAGGTCCAACCATCTTGGATGGACCGGAGCCGGATTTGGTGTACTGGGCAATATTCTTGTCCAATGCTCTGAAATACTCCATCGCCTCATCATTCCCCTTCATCTGGATCATGGTATTGATTACCAGCTTGGCGGTACCGGCTGTATTTGGATTGGACATCATAATAAGACCTTTGTATTCTTCTTTGGTAAGATCATCCCAGGTCTTCGGTGCCTCGAGGCCTAAGCGGTCCAGTTCTTCCGTATTCACCATAAAACCAAGGATTCCCTTGTAAATACCATACCAGCTGTTGCTTGGATCTTTGTAATCGTCGCTGATAAGATTATTTGCGTTGACGGCATCATACTCCATCAGAAGACCATCTGCCACTGCTTCATTATAAGGATCTGTAGTTCCGCCAAACCATACATCTGCTGACGGGTTACCGGCCTCCTCAGAAATCTTGGTATAGACTTCTGATGTGGAAAGTCTCTGATACTTAGTCTTGATTCCATAAAGCTTCTCAAAATTCTTGCATGCCACTGACAGATACTCTTCTTCGCAGGAACCGTATACCGTCAGCTCACCTTCCGCTTTTGCCGCTTCAATCAGGGCATCCAAATCGTCTGCTACAGCAGCAGAAGCTTCTCCACTCTCGCTGTCGGCAGAACCTGCGGGTGCTTCTGTTGCGGGTGCTTCTGTGGGTGCAGGATCGGCCGTCTTATTGCCGCCACAGGCAGTCATACTCAATACCATGGTACATGCTAATAGTAACGCTGCTTTTTTCTTCATAAAAACTTCCTCCTATCGTATATTGACGTCATTATACCAGAAAGCAGAACAAAGGTAAACATAAATATACAAAATATAACATTTACTGCCACTACTATATATTCCTATTGATTTTCTTTTGGACAGTATATATAATAAATGAGTTGTTTACTGGAAAATGACAAATTATTAACAAACCAGAACACTTATCATGATAAGGAGCAAAGTTATGTATCAATATAATGACATCCTGGAACTGACCATTGACGCTGGAATTAAGAAAGTAGCAAAACCATTAACATCCAAGCTTGTTTTAGGCTTTATCGGCGGGGCTATGATCTCACTTGGCTATCTGGCATATATTCGGATTGCTGCATCTGTCGGTGGTGGTCTGGGCAGCTTTTTAGGCAGCTGCACCTTCCCGGTAGGACTCATCGTAATACTGCTGGCAGGCGGAGAACTGGTCACCGGAAATATGATGGCGGTATCTGCTTCACTCTGGAACCGCCGGATCAGTGTCAGCCAGTGGGCCGGCAACCTGCTTATTATTACCGCTGCAAATGCAGTCGGGGCACTGGCCGTTGCCTATTTCTTCGGACATGTGACCGGACTGACCACTTCAGGGATCTATTTAGATGAAGTCGTCCATGTTGCAGAATATAAATTGAATGCTTCCTGGCTGCAGTGCTTCGTATCAGGAATCGGCTGCAACTGGTTTGTCGGACTTTCAGTATGGCTGTGTTACGGTACCAAAGATGCTGCCGGCAAAATTGCTGCCATCTGGTTTCCTGTTATGACCTTTGTGGCGATCGGATTTCAGCATAGTGTGGCAAATCTTTTCATCCTTCCGGCGGCCTTTTTTGAAGGACATGCCACCTTGCCACAGATCATTTCTAACATGATACCGGTATATCTGGGAAATATCGTCGGCGGCGGAATACTGGTTGCCCTGCTGTATACAATCGCTTATGCCCATAACGATCATTAAGGTGTTCCATGCGTATTAACGGCGTATGGCCGATCGCTGCCATCGCTACTGCCTGTCTTTTATAATTTCTCCCAAAGCATCAATTGCCAGTCCAACTTCTTCATCGGTATTGAAATGTGAAAAGGAAAAACGAACCGCTCCGGTCGCTCTTGTTCCTAATATCTCATGCATCAATGGCGCACAATGGGCTCCCGCGCGTACCGCAATCCCATAATTCTCACTTAACAGATCTGCCGTTTCAGCACTATCGAGCCCCAGCAGATTCAGTGATACAACCGGTGTCCTAAGCGGCGCATCCACTTCACCATATAAAACGGCCTGAGGCATCTGCTGTATCGCCATGATAAATCTGCGGGCATGACGGTCGGCCTCAGCAAATGCGGCTCCATTCAGGCTATTTATATACGTAATTCCCGCCAGCAGACCAGCAATTCCATGAGCATTCTGGGTCCCGGCTTCCAAAGCGTCCGGAAGTACCTGCGGATGTTCCTGCGCGAATGAGTCACTGCCGCTGCCGCCGACTGCCAGTGCCGCTGGTCGATAGCGGCTGGCATCCAGACAGAGACCACCGGTTCCCTGTGGTCCATACAGTGATTTATGTCCACTGAAGCATAGTGCGGCGATATTGCTTTTAACCATATCCAGTGGTAAGAGCCCAGCTGTCTGTGCTGCATCTACAATCAGCCGGATGCCCTTTCGATGACAAATCGCTCCGACTGATTCAATATCATATACATTTCCGGTCAGATTTGATGCATGGGTCATTATCACCGCTTCCGTATCCGCCTGAACCGCCTGCTCCAGCTGATCCAGATCGAGCCGCCCGAATGAATCTAACGAGACAACCGTATAATTCCCCCGGCGATAAAGCGGCCTCAGGACACTGTTATGCTCTGCTGCCGTTGTTACCACATGTCCACGCAGCCCTGAAATGGCAATATTGAGAGCCGCGGTTGCGTTCGCTGAAAAGGCAACCCACTGCGGATCGGGCACACCAAACAGCTGCGCCAGCGCAGTCCGGGTCTTAAACAGACAGCGAAGGCTTTCCAGAGCTGCTTCATGGGCACCGCGGGATGGATTTCCATATGTGTTCATTGCTTCACAGACAGCCGCTATGACCTGCGGCGGCTTCGGCAGTGTAGTCGCCGCATTATCCAGATATATCATATATCGTCACCAAACTATTGCAGAATCAGTACCTCCGCTAATATCCTTTCATTTTCCTCAGTCACTGACTGTTAACCGGCAGTATTTTGGCAAAGCATATTCCCCATCATGAGGGATGTTGAAATCAGTCCTGTCCAGCTTTTTCGCTGTCGTAACCCGGTTTACACCGGCGCGGAACAGACAGCTTGAATATTCTTTCCGCTTCTCATCCGCGCAATACAGGGCGGCAGTCTGCAGATAATTTTTATATGGTTTTAATGTTCTGATAAGCTGTTCTCGTGGAAGCGGCTTGATCCAGCAATTCCCAAACAGATAAGATACTTCCAGCTGTTTATTCTTATCAGCCCATACACTGGTATTTTTATTTCGGTAGAGAACTCCCCGCTCCGGATATTGTATTGCCTCAATCTCCCGGCTTCTCAGCTTTAGGGTCAGCTGCGCCCTCGTCCCTGCCGGAAGCACTGTCTCCATCTGCTGCCGGTATGCCGTTTCCAATCGTTCTGAAAATACTGCTGAAAACTTTTTTACACAATTAAAATCATCCGTATCCAGATAAATGCCCTGGCAGGAATTACAATACAGCTGTTGTGTTAAGCACATATGAGTTGCAATCTCTTCCATCTCTCCGGCCGTCATATGGTTCGGATCAGCGTAGGCAAAACTAATCTTATGTCCCCATTCAATCAACCGGATATTCGGTGCGGCCAGCTCACGAACTGTCTTCACTGCCTCATCCCCACCCCATACAACAACAGCATCGGCCAGCTGCGAAAGAGCAATCAGCTGTTGTTTATCGTAAGAAGAAAACCCAAATACATAGATATAGTCTGCTAAAACAGGCTCCGCCTCAATCATCCATTCTAAAATCAGCAGGGAAACTTCATCTCCCGGCCCCGGCAGTTTGAGCAGATTGATATTTCCGGTCAGTAACCCCTCCAATACACTAAAAGCCGGAAGGCCATAGGCATTGCCGGCTGCGATATGAAATAATGTCCCCAGCGGCACCATTTCTGTATGCTGTGACAGTTCCCGTGACAATCGTTCCGATAAATGCTGGCGGTTCAGCTGTTTTCCGATCTGAGCGAGATACGAATGCTGTTGCTTTTCCGTTATCCCTGCGTCATTCAGCTGCTGCATCCGCTCTGGCCGGGCAAGACTTTTTATAACGGTATCACAGGCATTAAAGACCACATCCGGTTCTAAAGGCTCCCCTTCCAGGGTTTTTTTTATCTTTTCACTGATATCTCTTAACTGCCGGGGATCTAAAGGTTTGGTACTGCGTTCACCGAAAAGCAGATTCATAATTTTCCTCCTGACTGCGCAGCGGCCTGAGCCGCACAAGTACGGATATCATCTACGCCTGCTCTTCCGATCCATTTAAAATATGGCGCAGGATTACCGCAGCGGCAACTTCCTTCCGGATATGCAGCGGCAAAATCGTCGGTGATAACACTGACAAGCGGCATACTGTTCACCAGCGGCGTAATCAGATTTAATAATCCCGGCTTCCCATATCCAAGCGGTTCCAGGGTATCACTGTCCCTGATCAAAACCCGGCTGTAGACCGGAACATGAAAATGCCCGGCCCGGCACTTACGGTAAGGGATCGGATGTTCAACCAAACTGAAAAATTCAAAAACTTGAGAGCCACTGATATTAAGATAATTCCGGACACGCTGCTGCATGCTCTTTTCATCTCGCACAGTCCCTGCCTGCTGCTTAAATCCGCCGCCGATTATAATTTTTGATCCCTGTACAAAGTGAAACGTCCGGTCTGCCTGTTCCAGTACATGTAACAGTTGTTCCAGAAAAACAGGAAATCCCAGAATACGGACAGGCAATCTTTGCTGTTGATAGCGTTCGAGAATTGCTATTATTTGATGAGCCGTATGGTTTCCTGTATATTCGATCCGGACCGCAGGTGCAAGTTTTGTCGCACCTGACAATGTCTTATAAGCTCCAGCCTGCTGTCCTTTTTCCGGCTTCACTCCCAGAATCAGATAATTAGCAGGAATAGCAGAAACCAACTGATTCCAGCAAAAAAAATGTGCCAGCATATGCTTTGCCCGCATGCAGGTATCCGCATCGAACCCGACAAAACTGCGCCGTCCACTGGTTCCTGAAGATAATGCCCTGATTTTCAATTCTTTTTTAGCTACTGACAACATTGTATGATGTTTGTAATAGACGGTAGGTATTGCTGGAATTCGGAACAGATCAGCCTCACTCCGGATAACCCCCGGACTGAAATTCTCTGCCCGCATCAGCTGCCTGTAACTTTCACAATGTTTTTGATGGAAGACCAGATTATTGCGGACTGCCTGCAGAAACAATCCGGAACTGCCGTTATGGTCATATGGTGCTTTCCAGCTATACAGCTTTCTCTCTACTTGATTCATCTCTTACCTCAGTTCTTATGTAGATTTATGCTTTTATCTTAGCATATATCGTTATTTTCGTCATCTTTTATATAAAGACACTCTTTATTGCTTCAATCAGATGAAACAGACCAAGTTCATTACAGATTGATATTATGCCATTAGTAATGAATTCTCTGAAGACCGGTTTTAAACCTTCTTTGTCAGCCTGTCGGTTTTTTTCTATCGCCTGCTGAACAAACATTAAAAGTTCCGGCTTCCCCGGCTCATTACCTTCCAGATACGTATTCAATTTGACCAGTTCATCTTCTATTTCAGAATATGCATAGATGATAACACTTTCAGCCTTTTCGGCCTGGACACTCACCTTATTTTGATCCTCTTTATCTTCCTGTAATTCTAAAAGCTCATCTACCTTCATAAGACTATTACTTAACATTGCATAGGCTACAGCAATCAATTCATCATCCTCTGCAATAAAAGAATAGATCGTCCCGGAACAACATTCAATATGCACACCTTTACCTGTTTTCTTTTTTATGAGATGAAACCCCGGCACTGGGGCTGTCCCCATCCATACTCTGGTTATATGATCTGATTGAATCGTATGATTCTCGCAGATTAAGGCTTCTCCTATCATCTCGATCTGTATCGTATTCAAAACAATATGATGTTTCATAGCAAATCCTTTACGTATTTACTTTTTTATATTGTATGCTTTTCAAGCCCGAAAAACTACTTGACAGCCGTATATAATCAACCAGACGCTGTTGGATTATCACACTTAAATGACCTTTGCAATATACTATCTTATATGAATCAGGTAATCTCCAGATGATTACCAGTTCTTATAATCTTAAAAAAACTAATGGAGGCTTTGATTTATGAGCAAATGTGATGATTGTTACGATGAAGACAACTGCTGCGAAAAAGACCGCTGCCATGACAAAGGAACCCGCGCACTTGTGAAATGCGGTTCTCCCAGTTCAGCAACTATACCAGTTGGAACACGTGCCGGTGCAACATTTAATGTAGGAACACTCACATTAGATACGAAAAAATTCAAAAATCCTTGTATCAAATTTGATTTTTCCAGCAATATCAGCACCACTGCAGCTGTTTTAACGCTGAATTTCCAGATTTTTAAACAGTGTAAAAACCAGTTCAATACTACACCTGTAGGAGGAATCTGGACATTTTCAAGATTAGTTGCTATATCTGAAAGCAATACCTTCAGCTTTGTTGTATGTGACTGTGACGGATGTAACGATGACTGCTGTACCTATACAGTAGTAGCTACTGTAGTTGGTGTTGCTACTGTTGGTGTTACTACGATCAACAATTCAACGATTGCAGCGACTGTTGTAGAGAATAACTGCGATTGCTAATTCAAACTGGAGTATTGTCGTTAATTTGGATATAAATTAATTCAGATTAACCGGCAATACTCCTTTTTTATGAGTTTTTTATTTCACATCAGCTAATATCCTTCATACATTGTAATAAAGAAAAAATTTTTAGGAGATTATTCAATATGGATGATTTGACTCCCCTCTTAATTGAGACTACAGAAACAGTAAGTGCAAATGCGATTTGTGACTGCGATCAGTCTTATGAAAAACATGATAATAACAAACATGAAGTGCCAAGAAAAAAAGAGTGTCACAGCTGCAATGATATCGGTACTAATTACGATGAGCTGTACTATGTAACTAAATATCAGAAATGTGATGAATATTGCTGTGCTAAAGAAGCAAAAGACTGTGACTGTAAACCAAAATATGACTGCCGCTGTAAAGAAAAACCTAAACATGACCGAAGACCTAAACACGATTGCTGCTATGAGGAAAAAAAGAGCTGTGACTGCTGCTGTGAGAAGTGTAAACATGACTATTGTCGTGAGAAGCCTAAACATGACTGCTGCAAGCACGACCGCGACAGGGAAAAACACTGCCCTACAAAGAGCTGTCTGAAATGCAGCACTCCTGGCGGTGTCAGTATTCCTGCCCACACACCTGCAGGTACCACATTTACTCTTACCTCACTGAGCATCGATACTTGTAAATTCCAAAAACCATGTATCGAATTCACCTTCGCCAGTAACCTTGTAACCACCTGCTCAATATCAAGTTTGAGCTTCCAGATTTTCAAACAATGTAAATGTCAATTCAATAGTATTCCTGTAGGGCCGGCATGGACGTTTTCTATTGACGAATGTCCTGTCAGTGATTCTAGAACCTTTACTTTTGGAGTTTGTGACTGTGACTCCTGCCTGAACGAATGCTGCACCTATACTGTAGTCGCTACCGTAACCGGTGTTAAAACAGTTGGAACTATTGCTATTCGCAATGCTACTTTGATCGCATTAGTTGTTGATAATAAAAATTGTAATTGCTAATCTCTTTGAAACTTTAGGGAAAGAAGGGCTAGACCCCCTTCTTTCCCATTATTTCAGTAGTGTATTTTTAAAAAAGTAACAACCTGGTCAAATTTTCACTTTTAAGGCATATACATGGAATATAAACTCCAGAAGGAGGTTTTTATGAACTGGTATCTGCCTAATCTAAGAAGGTTTTTTACATATCGCTCCGTGCCCAATCGGCCGTACAATTCACAAGACACGGCTGCTCCTGATATCCAAGCTCCAGCTGAAGAAGCAGTGTTTAATAACAGTATTCGTCCTTTTTATAATCCAAATGATGACATTCCGGCAGATTATCCGCCTGAACCGCCCTGCGATGATCTCACGGAGCCTTGTCCACCTGAACCGCCCTGCGTTGATCTCACGGAGCCTTGTCCACCTGAACCGCCCTGCGATGATCTCACGGAGTCTTGTACACCTGAACCGCCCTGCGATGATCTCACGGAGTCTTGTACACCTGAACCGCCCTGCGATGATCTCACGGAGCCTTGTTCACCTGAACCGGCCTGCGATGATCATCCATTAATCAGTGCTCAAACGATAGAGTGTCTGCCGTTATTACCATACCCAAAAAAGGCAGCCATACGCACCTGTCTCCTGAAGTGTGATACACAGTCCAGCATTATCATCCCCAACGGATCCTCCGCACATACAAGCTATCCGTTAGCCATCCTTACACTGGATAATTCCAGACGCAATATCTGTCAGACTATTTTTACCTTTTCCTGCAATATCAGAACCGAACAGGCCATTCTGTTCCTTAATTTTCGTATTACCCAGCAGGGAAAAGACTTTTTTATTCCGATTCCGATTCAGTCAAACTGGAATTATTCCCGACAAAGCATCAGTTCCATGACCGATGCTGTTACCTTTTCAACCTGCTGTAATGATCTGATCCCGGACGAATGGTGTACAATCTGTTTTTGGGCAGATTTAATCGTTGTTAGTCAGGGCACTTCCTATATTGCAAATTCTATTTTAACTGCGTTAATCCAGGAGAAGATTTAAACAAAAAAGTTTCTGGCATTGCTTTTAGCGACACAAAAAACAAGCGTATCGCTCATTTGGAACGATACGCTTGTACTGGAAAAAGCAGAGTTCTGAAATTAATTATCGGTTCCATACCCATCCGGGTTTTTGGTCTGCCAGCGCCAGGAATCTGCGCACATATCTTCTATACTGTAAATTGCTTCCCATCCCAGGTCTGCTTTGGCTTTTGCGGGGTCGCAATAGCACGTGGCAATGTCTCCGGCCCGGCGGGGTTTTATTTGGTATAGAATTTTCTTTTGACTGGCCTGTTCAAATGCGTGGATTACGTCCAGCACACTGTAACCGTTTCCGGTACCCAGATTATAGATGCTGACGCCCTGGTTTTCAGCCATCTTTTTAATTGCCGAGACATGGCCTTTGGCAAGATCTACCACATGGATATAGTCTCTCACCCCTGTGCCGTCTGGTGTATTATAATCAATACCAAAGACGCCGACGCAGTCCAGCTTGCCAATCGCAACCTGCGCAACATATGGAAGCAGATTGTTGGGAATGCCTTTAGGATCTTCACCGATCAGACCGCTTTTATGAGCACCGATCGGATTGAAATAGCGCAGCAGAATAACATTCCACTGATTGTCTGCGGTATGCAGATCGGTAAGAATCTGTTCCAGCATCCACTTCGTCCAGCCATAGGGATTGGTACAGACTCCCTTGGGACATTGTTCTGTAATCGGTATTTCAGCCGGATCTCCATAAACTGTTGCCGACGAACTAAAAATGATATTCTTCACCTGATGATTTCGCATCACTTCGCATAGTATCAGCGTTCCGACTATATTATTCTGATAATACTCCAGCGGTCTTGCCACTGATTCCCCGACAGCTTTATATCCAGCAAAATGAATGACACCATCTGGCTGCTCAGCTTCAAACACGGCATCCAGGGCCGCTTTGTCACATACATCCACTTCATAAAAAGCAGCTTTTTTTCCGCTGATCTCTGCTACCCGGTCAACGGCTTTTTTACTGGCATTATAAAGGTTATCTACTATTACAACCTCATGCCCTTCCTGTAAAAGTTCAATACATGTATGGCTTCCGATATAACCTGCTCCGCCGGTCACTAAAATCTTCATACTGATTACCTCCTTCTGGTACCCACTAGTAAAAATCGGTTTGTCTTTTCTTAATTCATCATATACAGTAACGCGTTGCAGATGCAAGCTGCAATATTGCTGCCCCCCTTACGTCCTTCTGCGACAATATAAGGGGTTCGGGGAAGTTCCATAATCAATTGCTTGGACGGAATCACATTTACAAAACCAACCGGGACTGCAATTATCAATTCAGCCGCTAATTGTCCGGAAGTAATTAATTCATATAAACGCACCAGAGCAGTCGGAGCATTTCCAACTGCAAAGATCAGTTTTTTATCCAAACCCACGGCCTTTTCCATGCTGGCTGCGGCTCTTGTAATCCCCCGCCGCTTAGCCTCCCGGGCTACATCGTCATCGCTCATGAAGCAATAGACTTCCCCGCCATAAGATGCAAGCTTGTTCTTATTAATTCCGGCTTTTCCCATCTGCGTATCCGTAACAATTGATGCTCCGTTCCGGATTGCTGCAAGTGCCGTCTCTACCACTCCTTCAGAAAAAACCAGGCTTCTGGCATACTCAAAATCAGCACTGGTATGGATACAGCGTTTCACAATCGGTTCTGTTTTCGGCTGCAAGGATATGTCTCCCAGCTCTTCTGTAATAATCTCAAAGCTGCGTTTTTCAATCTCCTGCGGACTTACCCACTCTAATTCAATGCTCATAGCAGTAACTCCTTCCTGAAATTCCTTTTTGTCAGCGCAAATAGCAGAACTAACTTATTATACCTCATTTTTGACACCTTTACTATATTGAAATTATAAAATTTTTTTATTCATTTGAGCAATTACCGTTCTGGGAAGCATTTTTTCTCCAGTGCATAATAATACAGCTGATCATTAAAAACACCATACTGATCCAGATCGTCTCTGTCTTAAAATACGGAGCCAATGCCGCACATAAAATGACACCAGTTGTAAACATTATAATGATTCCGGCATATCGGATAAAGCGGTAAATATAAACCTTATCCCGGGTTTCTCCCCAGAGATATACCTGTTCCATGGCACTGCGCAGGTTGCCGGTACAGAAAACCGAAGCAAAATTATCACCACGCATCTTTTTAAATGCTTCAAATTGAAGGGCACTGACAAATGCCACGATACTGTTAGCGACAATATTCCATTTTCCTAACGGTATCAAACCAACAAAGAACAAAAAGATCATCTCCACAATCAAGACGGTCTGGCGCCAATGGAGCTGTTTAATCAGAAACCGCCGCCGCAACATCGCAGCGGCAAAAATTCCCGCTGAGAATGCACAAATGGGAATAAAATACTGAACTGCTCTTACATAATTTCCTTCAAACATATTGAGGCCAAACAGGATAATATTTCCAGTCTCTGCATTGGCAAACACACCGCCACGTAAAAAGTAAGTGTATGCATCCATAAAACCGCCTGATATAGCCAGGCATACTGCTATTCGATATGATTCGGACATCTGCCGCTCCTGAGCTGACATCATTTTCTCCCCCTGATATTTATCCTTACTATGATACATGTTATTTATGCAATGCAGTACTTGTACTGCGTTGCATAAGTTTAGATGAATAGAGTGCCTGATATCCGCATCAGAATCGTTTCTGCGAAACGACGGCGTAGTGTATCCTACGACTAGTTTCGCAGGGACGATTCTGGTGTGGATAGCGGGTGCTATATTCACCGGAACTTATGCAATGCAGTACTAGCAATAAGTTCCTCTACCAACGCTGCT
>JBOFYZ010000111.1:0-34840 GCA_051654925.1 Lachnospiraceae bacterium
TACCTTTTTTTATCTCCCGGCGGAGTTTCCGCAGCTTTTTTTGATTGATCATCGGTTTCATACCTCCCACTAGTTAGTCTCGACTAACATCTTGTCAAATAAAAAGCCTGGCTCTCCAGACTTTACTTTTCTTAATACAAAAAGACAGTTAGCGCACACTAACCCCCTTCGACAGAAGCAGCTTTTTAAAACTTTCTAATTGCGGCTACTATTGAATATATGTTAGTGTTTCATGCATCTCAATGCCTATTCACCCAAAATTAAAACACAGGTAAATTTGATTGTCAAGCATCGCCTTTTCAGCCAACTGTGTGCATAGTATCGTACGATTTCCCAAGAAATTGATCTCAGATTCTCGATGACCGGCCACCATTAATATAAAATAAGCTTTTTTCCTGTCAGATGAAACTGTGTGCATAGTATCGTACGATTTTTCAGTTATTGAGAAATATTGTCAACTCGTCCTAACTGCTAAAGGCTGATTAAACTGTACATAGAGCATAGTTGGACGCTTTGGCATATGACAGATTCCGGCTGTACAGGTAACAAAGATTCTCAGACGTCCTTTCAGTTCAAGCTTATTCTTAGAACAATGCCATTGTAAATGCCGGACCGGAATCCGAACCAGATCCCCGTCTATTTCTGCCCTTTCAGTTCTTCCGTCTACCATATAGTCCATTGCTCTCAGCTTTCCGCCGACCAGATTAGTCCCCTTATAAGACAGGTGCACCAGTCTGATCCGTTTCAGTTCAAGATAGCTGGAAGACTGTGACACTACCAGCCGGGCCGGCTTGGCGAAAGCTTCATCAGCCATCGAAAGCTCGTGCACCTCCCCATCACTGCTGTCCTTCAAAAACTCAGCATCCACCTCATATATTCCCTCCGGTATACGGTCAGTCAGATCTATATCTTCAAATACCTGTTCATCCTCCACCGCCGTGACATTCTGACAGATACTGCAGATCAGGCAGTTCTTTAAAAGCATGTCCAGTACCGGCTCTTCCGTAACAGCCAGCCAGGAATGTGCTGTCGACTCTGCTGTATCCACATCAATGCTGTGTATTGTCAGCCATTCTTTTAATGAATGAAAGCGGGGCATATACCAATCCAGATATTGCTTCCCTTCCCGGGTCAGTTCATATGCATCATTCAGGACTCCGCGGTTCACCAATACATTCATCGTTCGCTGAACTGTTGATTTGGCTACCCCATGCATCGTGGCAAGATGATAGAAGGAGCGCTTTTTCCCCTCTTCCTGAACCCAAGACAACAAATACTGCATCTGCACTTTTGTTAATCGTTCCAAAGTACTGTCACCTCCCTTAGTTAGCATCAACTAACACTATCGTATCCATTAATCTCCAATCTGTCAAGATTTAAAATAATCAAAGATACTGCCGGACGGCTTTCTGCTATACGTCACGATCTCTTTCGCAGCCGGATGGTGAAAACTCAGTTCACAGGAAGCCAGAGCGACCGACTTTGGCCTGCTTCCTGTTGATTTCTGCTCCTGAAATAATGGATTGTATTTATTGTCACCCCAGATCGGCCATCCATGTCCGGCCATCTGGACCCGGATCTGATGATGGCGGCCTGTTATCAGCTGGACCTCAGCCAACGTCAGCCATCCGTATGGCTCCACAACCCTGCTCTGCAGACATTGAAGATGTAATTCTGCTCTTTTTGCACCGGTTATCCCCTTATCCACAATCCGTGAAGTATTGGTTTTTCCATCTTTCAACAAATAATCCACATAGTTATCCACTTTATCCACAACATTTCCACATAGTACTGTTTTGTACTTTTTTGTCATACTTCTATCAGATACCTGGCGACTCAAGTCTGCTGCCGCTTTTTTCGTCTTTGCATACACCAGTATACCACTAACCGGCTTATCCAGTCTGTGGATAACTCCCAGATAAGGCTCACCCTTATCTGGGGATGATTTGTGGATATGACGTTTGATTTCACTGACCATATCGGCAGAAAACCCCCGGCTGCTCTGCGATTCCACACCGGCCGGCTTATATACTACAATTATGTCAGCATCTTCCCATATTATCTCAAGCATCTGCTATCTCCTCACAATCCTAAAAATTATCAATAAACGTAAAAAAACTTGCATTTTTTCATACCTGGTTGTATAGTATATTAAACGGCACCATGTAGTTTTCAATACTACATGCAAAAGTAACCAACTTCAAGATCAAACATACCTAAAATCTATTATAAAGGAGGCTTTATATGAAATTAAAAATTAAAGACCCAGGCAGTGCAATCACCCATTTTATCGCAATGCTTCTGGCTCTGTTTGCCGCCACTCCATTGCTGTTCAAGGCGGCCCGTTCTCCTGGCTACACCCATGCACTGGCGTTAACCGTTTTTATCGTCAGTATGATTCTTTTATATGCGGCAAGTACGATATATCACACCCTTGATATCTCGCCAAAGGTTAACCAGATCCTCCGCAAAGTAGATCATATGATGATCTTTATTCTGATTGCTGGTACTTACACTCCGGTCTGCATGCTGGTTTTGGGGGACCAAACCGGATGGTCGCTGCTGGCACTCGTCTGGGGTATTGCCATCGTCGGCATTATCATCAACGGCTTGTGGATCACCTGTCCCAAATGGTTTTCTTCGCTGATTTACATTGCCATGGGATGGGTCTGTGTGCTTGCTTTTGGTAAAATTGTCGATGCCCTGCCTGCCAGTGCTTTTGGCTGGCTGTTAGCCGGCGGCATTATCTATACCGCAGGTGGCATTATCTACGCACTAAAGCTTCCTATCTTTAACGGAAGATTCAAAAACTTCGGTTCCCATGAAATTTTTCATCTGTTTGTTATGGGCGGCAGTTTTTGTCATTATATCATGATGTATGCATTTATTGCATAAAAATATTCAGGGAGGTTTCTGATCGTAATTCAGAAAACCTCCGCTGCAAATCTCCTTATTCGCTCAGGATAGATGGACAATCTCCGTCCATATTCAGTTTAAACTCAACGACTCCCTTACCGTTACGAGATGCTTCACCTAAAACACCAAAGGCAGTTTGAATATTGCGTTTGGTAAGTGTCTCTTCGGGAGAGCCATAAGCAAGACAATTGCCAGAACACATCAGATAAATGGTGTCACAGTAATGGGTTGCAAGAGATAGGTCATGAAGGACTGTAATCACGGTCTTTCCACTATTTCTGAGGAAATTCATTATATACAGTTGGTGTCGGATGTCCAGATGATTGGTCGGCTCATCCAGAATGATTGTATCCACGCCCTGTGCAACTGCCCGGGCAAGGAACGCCATCTTCCGCTCACCACCGGACAGCGTAAGAATGCTGCGCTCACTCAGGTGCTCTATCTGCAACTCCGCAATTGCTTGCTGCACGAGTTTCTTTCCATCTTTGCGATAATGCCGTCTGGCATAAAGTCCCATCTCCACAATTTCACGTACCGTAAAATCAAACATGCACGGAACCTCCTGACTGACATATCCGACTAAGGCGGAAAGCTCTTTTTTTGTCATAGCATGGCAGTTCGTTCCATCAAGAAGGATTGAACCTTTTTTTACAGGCACGATTCCGAAAAGACTTTTCATGAGGGTTGACTTGCCGCATCCGTTCGCTCCGACAATACCCGTCATTTGACCATGTTTCCCGGTTAGGCTGATTCCATGAAGTATTTCCTGATGACCGAGCGTAACATAAATATCCTGAAATTCAATATTCATCCGCTGCTCCCTCCATACCGCTTCCGTGCCATAAGATAGAGAAAAAAGGGGGCACCGAAAAATGAGGTGATTATGCCAAGTGGCATTTCCGCTCTGCCGAACAGACCGCGCGCTGCGGCGTCGGCCCAGATCAAAAAAACACCACCCAATAAGGCGCTGAGCGGGATAACAGTCTTGTTATTTGACGTGCCACTCAAAATGCGCACAATATGAGGTATCACCAACCCTACAAAACCAATTACCCCTGTAACAGAGACAAGAGAAGCAACAACCAATGAACAAATACTGAACATGAAAAGACGGAAACGGCGGACATCAAGCCCCATTGATGTTGCGTCCTCATCGCCGAGCATCATCATATTCAGTTTTTTCCCGGATAGACAAAAGATAATCAGACCCGCTGCCACACAACCGGATGGAAGCATCAAAGTTTTCCACTGAGCGGCGGCAATGCTGCCCATCTGCCAGTTATAGACTGACGCAATACTTTCCGGGCTTTTCGCCAGGTAGATGAGAAGACTTGTAACCGCGCTCATCACGGCGTTCACTGCAGTTCCTGAAAGCAGCAGCGTAACAGGCCTGATTCGCCCTCCGCCTCCAGCCCTTGCCATAAAGTAGACAAGAGCGGATGCAAGGAGTGCTCCAAGCAACGCGATCACCGTAACCTGATACTGGCCTGCGAAGAAGGGAAGCGGCATCAGCAGCGCCCATGCAGCCCCAGCTGACGCGCCAGAGGATATGCCAAGGACGTATGGGTCTGCAATCGGATTCATCACCAACGACTGCATAACTGTGCCGCAAAGGGAAAGCCCTATACCGCACACCAATCCAAATAGCACCCGTGGCAAGCGAATGTTCCAGACGATTTGAAATTGTGACCGTGTCCATTTCCCGGTATCAATCTCTGTGCCGCTGCGAAACAGCTTATCTATAAGAATCCCGTAGACGTCATCCACCGACAGGTCTGAGGAACCGAAGCTGACTGCCACTACGATTGTCACGATAAGTCCGGTAAACAGTATCACGCCGAGGATAAACGACCACGTCCCTTTAATGTTCATCAGAGAAAAGTTCCGTATAAAATTCCTGTGCAAATGTCTCGCATGTGCTTGCCGCGCGGACGTCCTGCATGACCGCGGTAAGCGGAATAATAATATATGCCTGATTCTTGACGGCAGGGACATCCGCAAGTGCCGGATTGCTGTTAAGAAAGTCCAGCTTTTCCTCGACAGTCTGGGAGCCGTAGTCGTTGATAATAATGATGTCTGGATTTGTATCGACCAATGTTTCCACACTTGTGTTGAACCAGCGGGAGTCTGCCATATTGCGGGTACAGTTGATACCCCCTGCAAGCTCAATCAGGTTACTCTGCAGGCCCGCCGAGGTGGTATAGATTTCGTTCCCGTTGAAGGAATCCATGACAAACACACATACCCTTTCCGCCTCCGGGATATCCTTGACCACCGCCTGCACTGCGTCAATCTTGGTTTGAATTTCGGCAACCAATGCTTCGGCGCGATGCTCGACCTTGAATATTTGACCAAGGGCGCGGATATCTTCATAGACATGTTCTATCGTCTCATCCTCCGCCAGCGTGCCGGAGATCGTGTAGCAGCTTACGCCCTTATCCTCGAACATCTCATATGTACCCCAGTTGGTATCGCGAAACGCGCTGACCTGACCAATCACAAGATCGGCCTCCAAGGCAATTGCGTTCTCATGGGAACGCTCTATTTCCGGAATGTTTTCAAACTTGCCGGCAAGCTCCTCCAAAGGAACCTCGGAGGCATTTGTTGGGACATTTTTCCCGGCGATATAGTCCTCAAGACCGAGCATAACCATATTCTCCGCCGCATAGAGATGGCAGCAAAGAACCTTCTGCGGCATTTCTGTAAAGGTCAGGGTACGGTCACCATTCTGGATTACAACTATGCCGTACTCTTCCTCAAGGTCCTCCGGCTCAGTATCAATTGATTCCGCAGGAGACGGAGATGGGCTGGAATCGGGCGATGTCACGAGCGTGTCGTTTTTTGAGCTGCACCCGGCAAACATGCTAAGACAAAGTATAAGAATTAGAAGCAACGATACTGTTTTTTTCATAAAAATACCTCCCTTTTTCTTTTTTTACAAAATAAAAAAGCAACTTCGGTTGCTTTGGAATTAGACATCAAACAAAACAGGAAAAACACTTCCCTGTTTTGCTTTCAGCACGCTGATCACCGCAGCAACTGAATGAAAAGCATGAGCAGGTCTCCTGACTTAAAATCAACACTTTGCACGCCTTCTCGGTGTTGCCACCAATGGAATACTGCGCAAAGCTCCTTATCACAGTGACGGGTTCGTTCCGGATTTGCACCGGATTCCCTGTTAGTTCCTTTCGGAAACTCATAGCTTATATTCAATTATGATAAAATAAATGTATCACATAAGTTAGTTGTTGTAAAGTTTTTCCTTTTGCTGCGGATCTAATGCATTCAAAATTTCTATTTTACTCCACTCTATTTCAGGAAAATGCTTCCAACAAATCCTCATAGCTTTTCGCACACTGCAATTTCACCATTGTTTGATCATTCCCCAGTTTGCCGGCCAGCTCCGCAATCAGCTTCAGGTGATCCCTGGCTCCTTCCTGATCGGCAGGTACCGCAAATAGAAAAAACAGATCAGAATTCTCGCCGTCATAAGATTCCCATTCGATCATATCTCTGGTTCTGCCTACCGCAATGCCGACACGTTCCACTGCATCCGACTTTCCGTGAGGAATTGCCACATGCCCCCCAATTCCGGTAATCCCCTCAGATTCCCGTAAATACACGTCCTTGATATAACCTTCCAGATCATCAATATATCCCGCCCTCATCAAAAGTCCGGCCAGATAACGAATCACTTCATCTTTATTCGCTGCTGTCATATCCAGATCTATAACCCGTTTGTCCAGAATTTCCTTTACTGCCATAAAACTCCTCCTCTTACCGAATAAAATATTGATAAATCTCTAATGCTGAAGTCATTTGTTTTAACGTTTCCAGATTTTCATCATTTTCTGTTAACACCAAAAAATCTTTATAAAACTGATTGGTCTTTTCGATCTCAAACTTTGATGTCATTTTCACCGCCAGCAGAAATACCACATCCACCGGCTCCCCGCTCCAGTCAATGGGTTTATCCAGGATTGCCACACCGATACGCGCCTCGTTGGTCTCGGCCATGTTGCCATGGGGAATTGCCACCCCTCTGCCGATGCTGGTTGTGGTAGCCCGTTCCCGCTCAAGCACACTTTCCAGATAGCCTTCCGCCACATCCCCTTTGCCCGCCATCTTTTCCACCATCATGGTGACCAGACTGGTCTTATCTGACACGTCGGGATGAACTAAGATCAGTTCAATATCAAACAGTTGATGACATATATTGTGGAAACAAAAACGGGTCTTCTTCCATGCCTTTTTTATTTCCTTAACCTTATCCCGGATCTGGGCGATCATCTGTTCGGAGATGCGTTCACCGATAGGGACGATACGGGCATCCGCTGTTTCCATTTTAGCCGTGCTGAGGATCAGGTCGGCATCCGGATACTGACGAATAGAAAAATCATGATTGCTGACTGCTTTTATATCTGTGATCTCCGGCAGATTGTATTTGATCATTTCAATAATCAGCTGGCTTGATGCCTGTCCGGCCTGACTTACCAATACTGCACAAAGCCTGTGCCCCTTTTTCTGCCTGATCAGGGCTGCCTGAATATAAAGTGCAATCCCCGCCAGCTCATCTTCCGTCACCTGGATTCCATAATGCTCCTCAAACAGATAGCTGGTCGACCAGGTTGCCAGAAATGGTTGTTTGTATTCATTTTTTACATATTTGCTGATGCTCTCTGATACAGCCGTTGAATATTTCATTCGGAAAATGGCGGAGCGCATGTGAATCAACAAGCTTTCAAATAAAATCTCATCATTTGTAAGATTCGCATCAAGAACCAGATCAATGGCCTGAATCACATTCCGGACAAAATTCTGCAGATTTTGATCATATTGCCTGGCATAATTTTCACTGTTGATATCCAGGATTGTATTCATCCGCTTTGCCGATATCAGCAGAATCGCCAGCAGAACAATATCACTTTTGGACAGTTCCACCTGGAATTCCCGCTCAAGCCGCTGATAGATTGATTCCGCAAAAGAATACTCCACATAATGCTGGATATCCTCTTCCTGGCTCTCCGGAAACTTGTGTTCGCCTTCCGGATGGTTCCTGGTCATGGAAAGACAGGTCAGTATCCATGCCATGTTAAAGGAATTGTCCGCCAGTTCAATCCGCCAGGCATTTTCCGCATTGACAATAATCCTCCGAATCCGGTATATATCAACCCCAGCCGCATAATTGCCCAGCAGTGCCGGCATTACCTCCGGCATCATATAAATCAAATAGTCCTTGATTGCAATCCGGTAATTATACTCATCACCATCTAGACTGATTCCTTTATTTCGCACCGAACTGATTTTAAGACTGCGCTTCTCGAACCAGGGAGTTAATTCTTTTAAAATATTGGATACCGTCGGAGGACTCAAATACAGACTGTCCGCCAGCCGCTGCATGGTGATAATCTCCCCTGACTTCAGCCGCAGAAGCTTTCCCAGCAGCTGTCTGTTACGTCCTTCAAAAACAGCGGAAACGGCGCTATACTCATCCTCCCGAAGTATAGTTTTTAGTTTTTCCAGCTGTGCATCGCTGGCTTCAAGCCAGATGCCGGTTCCCTGTTTTTTCAGAACTTTCCCCAGGTCTTCTTGCTCCAGCCAGTCATTAATCTGGTTGATTTTCGTGCGTATGGTCTTCTCTGATAGTCCCACATTATCCGCTAGCTGCCGGACCTGACACGTCTGCCCATCAAGAAGGCAGTCAAGTATTCTGCTGTAATATAATGCGTTCTTATCTTTCTTCAATGTTCCCCCCATGTATAAGCGGCAGTATGGTTTCCCTCTGCCGCTTACTCTCCTGGCATTGTTATTCAGTTCCTTTATGTTTTGTCTCACCATATATGTAGCGTCCGCTCGAACCGATTACTTTCATATAATCCCTGGCAAATTGTTTCATGCCGGCTTCCGCTGCCATACACATATGCATATAGTCTGCTCCCGGCTGCTCTTTAAGCAGTGTCAGCATTGCTTCTTTCCCAGCTTCAAAAGCATCCGTACATACATTAATTTTATTGATCCCCCCTGCTACTGCCTTTTTCAGATTATCTTCCCCGGAACCGGAACCGCCATGCAGTACGAGAGGCATATTCAGCTTTTCTTTCAGAAGATGAAGCCGCTCAAAATCCAGTTTCGGAATTTTCCCTTTGGGATATGCACCGTGGGCAGTACCTATAGCGACCGCCAATGCATCCACCCCCGTCCGGGATACGAAATCCATTGCCTGATCCGGATTGGTATAAAGATCCAGGTCTGTATCGTCCGAATCCGCCGCCTGCCCCACATGACCAAGCTCACCTTCTACCGAACACCCCATACCGTGTGCCAGGGTACTGATAATGGCAGTCCTTTCCACATTATCTTCATAAGGCAGTGATGAACCATCAAACATAACATTGGTAAAACCGGCATTAATACAGTCGGCAATCACATAATAATCCGTACCGTGATCCAGATTCAGAGCCACCGGAACATGAACTCTTGCTGCCAGTTCTTTGATTACCGGAAGCATTTCTTCCATATGGGCATGATTCTTCATCTGACCCGGCCCAAACTGGATAATAATCGGCGAATGCTCTTCCTTTGCAGCCATAATCCCGCCACGTGCCATTTCTATATTAACACTGTTCATTGCCATTACGCCATAGTAATGCTTATTTGCATGATCTAAAATTGCCTTCATTGATACCAGCATACTCTTATTCCAGCCTTTCTATTCTGCTCTACTGTATCTGGATATCCAGATCGAAATCCAGACTCTCTTCTTCTTTCACTTCCGGCTCTTCTGACAGCGGCCGCTTAATTGCCGCATATACAACACCTGTAACCACAGAACCAATCAGAAGGGCAATCAAAAACCAGACCGGTTTTGTCATCATCGGAACAACAAAGATACCACCATGTCCCGCTACAGATTCACATCCCATACCAACTGCAATCGCACCGGCGACTGCGGAACCAAGCATGGAGCTAGGGATAAATCTGGCCGGATCGGCTGCCGCAAACGGCAAAACACCCTCTGTAATAAAGCAAAGTCCCATTGGCAGAGCTGTCTTTGCAGTTTCGACTTCTACTTTTGTAAATTTCTTTCTTGAGATTAAGGTAGCAATAAAGATACCGATCGGAGGTGTCATACCACCGATAATCTTTGCCGACATCGGGCCGTAGATTCCATCTGCACCCAGGGCATTTGCTGCCATGGAAGCGGTTTTATTAACCGGACCGCCCATATCAAAGCCCATACAGGCACCAATTACCGCACCGATTACCGCTTTTGCGCCACCATTCAGGGAGATAATCCATTGCTGGAAAACATCCATGATAAAGGCCAGCGGAATAGAGAATACGCCGATGAAAATCATGCCGCAGACGAAGGTGGAAATAACCGGGATAAACATTACCGGCATCAGTCCGACACACCACTTTGGCAGCTTCCAACGCTTCATCCAGTTTACAAAGGCACCGATAATAAATGCCATCAGTAAACCACCGAGGAACCCGGCCTTTGATTGAGCCGAACAATAACCGATAACCATACCGGGAACAATCCCCGGCCGGCCTGAAATGGAATATGCCACACCGGCAGTCATCACTGCCACTGCAAAATCCATGGCATAGGTACCAAGCTTATTAATACTCCACCAGAACCCCAGCCATGAAAACGGATTCAGGTTGGAAAACGGTGTCGCTCCCGCTTCTACCGCATCACCGATATCATAACCGCCAAAACCTTTTGCCAGGGCACATAATATACCGCCGCAGACAACGATCGGAATCATATAGGAAATACCTGTCATAACATGTTTTTTTATGTCAAACTTTTTATTACCCATAATAAAACCCTCCTTTTTCCCCTGTTTTTGTTACTTCCCCAGCTGCTCATGGATTTTGGCCAGAACACCTTTCGGTGACCGCATCACCATGCTGATTGGAATATCCACTACCGGCTTGCCGGCAAAACGTTCCTTACCCACGCGAATATCTGCGGATATTATAATAACATCTGCACCTTTGATGTCTTCCGGGGTCAGCTCATTTTCTACTCCGATCGACCCCTGCGTCTCAACCTTGATTGTATCACCCAACTCCTTCGCAGCATTCTCAAGTTTCTCTCTTGCGATATAAGTATGGGCAATCCCTGCCGTACAAGCTGTAATTGCTAATATTCTCATATTCGCTCCTCCTTTCTTCTGATTAAAATTTACCATAGTTCTCTCTGAGGCGGTAAACATTAATCGGCATATTGTTTCGGTAATTTTTTCTTTTCCCAAAAACGCAAAAAAGCCTCTAACACGTCAGAGACTTTTCCTTTGATGATATCATATTCAGTTTGTCCAAACGGGACAGTCGCTTAATTTCGGCTTCCCGCCGCATTGCCTCCTGCTTTGTCTCAAATACTTCATAATATACCAGCTTGACCGGCCGGCGCGGCCTGGTATACTTGGCTCCCCTGCCTTTATTGTGGGCGTTGACCCGTGCCTCCAGACAGTTTGTCCATCCGCAGTAAAGCGTACCATCTGCACATTCCAGCAGATATGTGTAGTTAGTCATCCTCTGTATCCTCTCCAAGTGTATATGTAAACGGCACAGAATGCTTGCAAGTTCACTCCTGCCGCCCAGGTTCCCCTGTAATCTATCTGAAGCACCAGCTGGATGCGGGTTGCCATACTATATAATATACCATTCGCACCAAATGTGTGCCTTCAGGATTTCACAAATTATTATTACCCGATTTTTTTATTTTATTATAATCTTTTTTCTTTTATATTCCAACCAAAAAATATTTCAGACCGGCAGATAGAGGTGTTTCCCCTTTCTCGCCGGCCTGTCGCCGATTATCGGTTGATTTCCTTTACCAGAATCAGCGTATCACCTGGTTTAATTGTGTCAGAAGACAGATTGTTGGTGGAAATAATATTATCAATCGTGGTATGGAAGCGCTTGGCAACGTCCCACAGGCTGTCACCCTCCTGAACAATATAGCCGACAATTCCTGGCATCTGCTGCAGCCGTTTCGTATCCATAGGTTCAATATTAGCATGCAGAATGACCGGCTGGCAGATCGGCTGCAGTACCAGTACATCCAGCAGAATCACTGCTTTTATTTCAACCGATTCCCCTCCCAGCATCACGGCGGTCAGCTGTTCCACTCCGGTATCCAGATACCAGATGCTGTCGGCCTGTATGCCCGGCACTTCTGCCTCGTAATGGAATGGTACCATTTCTGTCATCGACTGTACCGGCTGGCTGTCATCATCGGTCAGATACAGGATCGTCACTTCCAGTACGCCGTCCATCATCAGCATATTGTCGCCGGCTTCGACTTCATCCATCTTGACAGTTCCCTTGCTGTGACAGATCTGCAGAATCCTCCGGTCACCGCTGACACTGATCTTTTCTGCCAGCTTGCAGCGTCCGGTATTGCGGGTCAGAATCTGATCAAAGCAGGCATTGCCGGTCTCCATTGTCAGTTCCCGGTTGGTTGAATACAAATCACTGAGAATCTCCAGTTCCTGTTCTTCATACAGGCGGATATCCAGCTCGATCACAGCATCTACATCCAGTTCACGCATTTCCCCGTCATAATCTGGTTTCGCCTCAATCCCCTTATGTACCAAATGGGTCGTAATCGCAGAAATCATATTGTCTCCGGTTCCCGGCACATCTACAACACCAGAGAACGGAATACTTTCATCCAGCCACTGCACCATCGAATTCTCGCCTTCACCTTCGTAAATTACAAATACCAGCAATACACCTTCCAGATGCACCTGTCCATCCATCGGACGAGTAACCACATTGCTCAGACGCATCTCCGTCCACAAGATACGATCAATAGCAGGCTTGCTTCCGGATAATGTGATCTCTTCCTTCATCCGGTATGTATCTTTTCTACGCAGTGCAATGGCAGCCACATCAATCTTGCGCTGCAGCGTTTCAATCTGCGGTACGTCGGCACCAGCATCCTGAACACTGCCCAACTGGACGGCAGCTTCCGTATCAAACAGACTCTCTACCTTTACTTCCATAGCAATGATTGCCTTAACACTTAGCTTCCGGGAATTAATAACATCAGCATTCATATCTTCCAGCTGACAATTGACGCTGACATCATCCTTGTCTTCCAGACCGGGGACATTAATCACTTCCTCAAACGGAATGACACCCCCCAGAGTCTGTAATCCGCCCTCTTCCTTGCGATATAATACATGGAAGTCCAGCTTCCCTTTGACTACCACCTTTTCATTCTGATTTTTTATCGGCTCGATCTGGATCTCACCCATATCCAGAATTACCTGGGCAATATCACTCATGGTATCCGGTACAATAAAATCATCATCCAGTGTTACTTGTGTATTAACCTGATTTTTCCAGCGATTCATGTGTATATTTTGTTTTACCAGTTCCAACATAAAAACACCCACCTTACCTTTTTATCTTTTATTAAAAAGTTTATGTGGGTGGGGAGTTGTTTATGTCTGATATTCGTTGTAAGTGGGCAAGTTTGTCCGATTGGACGGATATTGATCAACAGGCCGTACCCCATTTGTACCCCATTTATAATAGTGTAATCTACGCTGTCATAATCTCACCATCTTATCACGAACTGGCAGCGGAAAACTCCGACACCAATCTCAACATATCTCAACATGTTTTCAGAATCGCCGTTGCATATAGAAAACCGTTTGCAAACCACTGCTTTTGGTATTGGTGCAAAGCATGTATCATTCCAGCTTCTAACTCCTCGGAGCAATCACCCATTTGTTTTTCAAGCGAATTCAGAACTTTCCAGATTGCCTTTGGATAATTACCGCCTTGTCCCGGCGGCTGATATTTACGTAGGTGGCTGAAATAAGATTGTTTAAATGAAAAACAGTGATTGATAGGCGCCCGGCTGAATTTGCTGAATTTTCAGCCCGCCTACTTGCAAAAGATTCACAGATATGCTAAAATGAAGATACAAAAAGGGAACAATCGCCCACAAGGGGTTGACCTCAGACAAAGTAGAATCTCCACCCTGTTCACTGGCCAAAGTTTACGAGGGTGGATTTTCTTATGTAACTAACCTATCAATCTAACGATTAAGGTCAGCAATGCCAGAATGAACATCCCAAAAGCCATAAGGTCTTTGAAATCAAAATTCTTCATCAGCACCACCTCCCATCTATCAAAATGGAAGGTCAACACCCTGCAACACGATTGTTCCGTGTTAAAAGGATATCATATCAGTTTAATCTTTGCAATTAGTTTTTCGCTAACAGGATTTAGGACATGAAAAAACCAACTACCGGGTTTGATAGTTGGTTTTCGTTACGTTATTGTTAATTAAAGACGCTCTAATAAGCTACTTCTCTTTTGTTCATACTCCTCTTGGGTAATCAAATCTTGCTCCCTAAGTTCAGTTAGTTTTTTTAGTTTTGATGAGATATCTTCGTCACCTGCATTTGCAACCGTATTATTATTTGAAATAGTCTGCAGTAATTCAATTTGTTTGTTTGACCTTTCCCTATGCCCGATTATTAGCAATGCTATAACTATAAATAAAACAGCGCCCAGCATAATGATGACACCCGTTGCTGCTTTATTCCCATATTCTATAAGTAATGATCTTCCAGTAAAACTTTCTAACTCTGGCCCCTTTCCACCTAGAATAGTACGATATTTAAAATAATCCGCATCGCCCCAATAAATTCCTAACCCGATGAAAAAAGCTATTGCACCCAGACCAATAGCAACAATAATATGTGATTTACTGTTTTCTTCCATACTTCTCCACCTCCTGCGTATATGATATATGACATTATATATAATACTACACTGAAGCCCAACTATCAATATTCAATATGTCCACATATCCGCCAAGGGTTTCCCATTTCGTAGTACCCCATCAGTAGAACGTTGCGCTCACCTTACAAGTACCGTTCATCTATACTGTTTAGCTCGGTTGCCGACACCACTGTCCCGAACCATTTTACTTGTAAATAGGGGAAGTTGTCCGGTTGGGATTGAGATTAATTAACATGTCGTACCCACAATTTACCCAAATAGATTTCAAAAAAGCCAGTCTCCCGGCTCTCAAAATACGTTTGCATCAGTTCCATTTCCTCTGCTTTGGTTGTCGGTAATACATGGGAGTACTGTTCTTTATTTTCGTCCTCGGTTGCTCCCATAGCTTCCGCAATCACCGGCCACAATCATTAGAGATATGCTTACCTTATCCATACCCCCCCGTACCCACAATGAGACAAACAACAGTAACCAAAGATAAAAAGAAAGCCACGGAAATACTGACGTTTCAGCACTCCGCAACTCATGATAAACTACCATAATCAAACCGTTTTTAATAGAAAGTTTATGTAGGTGGGGAGTTGTTTATGTCTGGTATTCGTTGTAAATGGGAGAGTTTGTCCGATTGGACGGATATTGATCAACAGGCCGTACCAGCGTTTGGTACATTCATCATCGCATTGTTATGTAAAGCATTACATAATAATGCCAGAATGAACATTCCGAAAGACATAAGGTCTTTGAAATCAAAGTCCTTCATCAGCACCGCCTCCCATCTATCAAAATGGAAGGCCAACACCCTGTAACATGATTGTTCCGTGCTAATACATTACCATATCTGACAAATCTCCGACCGCAAGACTTTGAACGTATTTGCTGTGCCCTTTGGTAATACTTCCCGAACCTGAAAATTCAATGTGTATGGTTTAACGGTTGCCGCCGTATCCTGTATTGGTATGTGGTATCCTCCCTAGCTTCATTGCGCTGTTGCGGCCTAGTGTTTGGGCTGATAAGAAATAGTTGAGAACATGCTAAAGCACCCTGTGCGATTGATTTTATCAATCCGGTTGGGTGCTTTTAATAAATTTGTTGTTTTTCTTTTGACACAAGCGTAGCAATCATCCTACAAATTGTGCTAACGCCCTATTAAATTTATCCATTTCATCATAGAATAATCCATGACCGCTGTTCTCAAATGTTATCAGCCGCGAATTTCTAATTCCCTGATTTTGTATAACTCCCAACTGGTACGGAACAACTTGGTCATGAATCCCATGCATAATCAACGTCGGAACATGTATCTTTGGGAGATCATTAAATAATTCTTCTGTGATCCAATCTTTGGAGATTGCAATCGTTGCATAGCTAGCCGCCTGTAATCCCATTTGGAAGAGCCAATCGGAAAGGGGTAGCGATATCGGTTTATAAAAGAATATTTTGCCGAAGTCTTCTAACATTTTAGCACGGTCTTTATATGCTGCTTGAATAAAGTTTTTTTCAATGTCTTCTGTTTTCTGCCCGTAAGGAAAATTTGGACGCTGGACAAGGCTGGGCGCAGCGGCAGCGCAAAGCACGAGCTTTGAAACCCCGAAGCCGTTATGGCGTGCCATATAGCGGATAGCGACCGCTCCAGAGGTGGAGTGTCCTAACAAAGTAATATCATATAAGTTCAATGCTTTGATAACCTGCAAAATATCATCTGCTAAACGGTCGTATTCGTAACCACTCCAGGGTTTATCTGAATTACCGAAGCCTCTTGTGTCAATGCCTATACAACGATATCCCATTTGCGGTAAAATATTATATTGATACTCAAATAATCTGTAATCGGCTGGCCAACCATGAAGAAAAATAATAGTTTTGTTGCCCGATGGATTGATATCATTCACGTATACTCTAACACCTGGTTCTACCATAATCATTGATTCCATAACAACGCCCTCATATATTATAATATCGCTAATTACAAAACGATTTACTCTCCTTATTATATTCAGGTGTGCTTAACCGTGATACACTAGAAGAAATTATGTTAAATACTCGCTAGACGTTTTCCTTTTTAACATAACACTGTTGATATCCCTCTCCCCATCGCCACATTACATCGTGGATTGTTTTTAAGCTATGCCCAACTTCAGTAAGTGAATATTCGACACGAGGTGGAACCTCCGCATAAACCTCCCGATGAACAAGACCGCTATCTTCCATTGCACGCAAATGCTGTGTCAATACCTTTTGGGAAATCCCGGTCAATGACTTTTTTAGTTCTCCAAATCGCTTTGTTCCTGTTAACAAATCACGAACGATCAACATTTTCCATCTATCTCCAATAAGTGTCAACGCCGTTTCAACCGGACATGCTGGTAAATCTCTCATACTGATTCCTCCAATAGTTTATTTTTCGTTACTATAGCACTTTAAAGTGCCTGCTTTACAATTGATACTTTCATTATTATTATAAAGTTACAGAGTAAAATAATCAAGTCTGTAAAATAATTTAATGGAGGTTATATAAAATGATTGATTATGTAGCAATTTTGAAAGCGAATCCCAATGGTGTTTTGGCGACCCAAGACGGTGACAAAGTAAAGACCCGCGTATTCCAGTATCTCTTTTCAGAAGGAAATAAGGTGTATTTCTGCACAAGCAATGAAAAGCCGGTCTACTCTCAGCTGAAGGCAAATTCCAATGTATCTTTCTGCACTTACCCAAAGAATTTTACTCCCGTAGTATCAGTAAACGGAAAGATAACATTTGTCAATGACCTGGCACTCAAGACTCGTGCGCTTGATGAGAATCCCGGCATTAAGGGAATTTACAACACTCCAGATAATCCTACATTTGAGCTTTTCTATATTACAGTTGAAGAAGTTGAAACGTTCAGCTTTGCTGACGGTCCCAAAACTTTCAATGAAATCATATAGTCCATTTATAAAGTCTCGATCTGTAACCACCGGCATAGAAAAACCACCCTTGAAACTTTGGACGGTTTAGGGTGGTGATTCTATCAGTTTAAATCGGGCAATCATTTAACAGCTCCGCCTCCCACTTGTATTAGGTATCAGAAGCTCCATGCGGTATTTCGCCACTGTTCTGCGAGATAACTTTATATCCATTTCCAGCATTTTTTGAACAACCTGCATATCAGATAAAGGATGCGCTTTATCTTCTCCGTCAACTAACTCTTGTAGAACTTTCTTAGTTTTATCGGTAGATATATCCATATTCCCTGATTTACGTGAGAAGAAGTAACTCATGGGAAAAACGCCTTGGCTGCATTGTAGATATTTTCCTTTTATAGTCCGGCTAACGGTTGACTCGTGTACACCCACCATTTCACTAAGCTCAGCCATAGTTAGAGGAAGTATTGACTTGGACTGTCCAGTGAAAAATGACTTCTGAACAGCTAGAATGGCCTGTGCACACTTCAGAAGCGTTGACATTCTTTGCCCAATTGCGTTTATAAGCCACCTTGCTTTCTGCACCTTCTTTCCAAGATAATCCTTCAGTTCCTTATCATTACTATCCTTCAGCAGGCTTAAGTAATATTTATTTATACTTAGGCTAGGTATTTCGTAGTCGCCTATCAAGATTTCAAAATGATCATCTAATTTGACAATTACAATATCAGGAAGTATGTATAATGGCCGCTCACTGTAGCTAAAGTCGCTTCCCGGCTTAGGATTAAGTGATCTGATGATATCCGCAGCGTCCCGCACCTGTTCAGTAGTTTTATCCAGGGATTTGGCAATAAAACCATATTGATTTTTACTTAACTTCTCAAGATAATTCTCAACAATCTGTATAGGCAGCTGGGTATCCTCCATACGGGACAGTTGGAGCTTAAGACACTCCGCTATATTAGATGCCCCCACGCCCGCCGGATTAAGTGATTTAATTATATGTACAGCCTCGGCAATAAGCTGCACCGATACACCCAGACATTCAGCAAGTTCAGCTTCAGTATCTTCCAAATATCCGTTGTCACTTAGATTTGCAGCAATAAATCCAGCTATTTGCCGCATCTGACCAGTTAACTCCATCTCGTCGAGCTGCATCTCTAAGTACGCAAGCAAGCTTTCCTCCTGTACAGTAGATGAGATATTCATCAGTGCATCACACTGATCCTCCGCATCGGCTTTATAATAATGACGATTTTGTGTGTCTTCTGATCCTAACCATCTTAGCTTTTGCAGAAATTCCCGATTCTCTGTCTCCTCGAAGTTATCACTAGCATCTAGCAGTGGATTTTCCACCACACTCTCATTGATATGTTCCAATAGCTCTTGGCGGTTCATCTGCAGTATCTTCATAGACTGAATCTGCTGTTGGGACAGTACCTGCGACTGCCGCATCTCCAAATTTAATTCCATAACTATCTCCTGACCCGGATAAACCGACTTTGAATATGGCATTGGATCATAATTTGGCTATCCTTGGTTGCGATGCAACAGCTTCTTTGAGTTGTGTCATAGCTTTTTCGAGAGTTTCACGCGGGCAAGCAGCGTTAAGGCGCATAAAGCCTGAAAGCTCAGTGCCGAACGAATGTCCCGAGTTAAGACCAATTTTCGCCTTTTGGATCATGAATTGATCCAGTGCCTCATTGTCCAGTCCCAGGTCCCTGCAATCCAGCAACAAGAAATATGTTGCATCAGGAAGGTTTACCTTGATTTGGGGAATTTCATTCTCTAAATAACCCTGTACAAACCGCATATTATCTTCAAGATATGCTATCAGTGCATTTAACCAATCCTCGCCCTCATTGTGGGCAGCAATGGTGGCCACTAAGGAGAAGGGGTTGTTACGGTGAATCTCCAAGTTATGCCAGAACCTTTCAAATTTCTCGTAGTTATCTGCATTGTTAAAAATAACTGTGGAGCTTTGGAGGCCGGCAAGATTGAATGTTTTGGATGGTGCCGTGCAGGTAATAGTGTTTTCCGCAATTTCCGATGAAATAGTTGCCATAGGAATATGCTTATTGCCAAACATCATTAAATCAGCATGGATTTCATCGGATAAAACCGGTACATTATACTGCAAACAAAGCTCTCCCATAGACGTTAACTCTTCTCTTGTCCATGCATGGCCTGTGGGATTCATCGGATTGCAGAAAATGAATGCTTTGGGACTTTGCTTAAGTTTTTCTTCAAAATCAACTATATCAAGTTCGAACACCCCATCTTTTTCTATCATAGAGTTAACGATCACTTTTCTATCGGCATCTCTGCAAATATCATAAAACTCAGTGTAGGAAGGGGCTTGAATTAAAATTGCCTCCCCTGGCTTTGATAGCTGGCGTATCAAGGCCGCTAAAGAAGGAATAACACCAACACTAAAGCTAATCAGGGACTTGTCCTCGATTTTCCATCCGTGTCGTCGTTCCTGCCAGCTGACAATAGCATCAAAATATTCGTCAGTACGAGCTACATAACCGAATATACCTTGATCCTGCTTTCTCGACATTGCATCTAAAATAGGTGGTGCAGTTTTAAAATCCATGTCAGCAATCCACAATGGGATAACATCGTCGGTACCAAATTTTTTCTTCCGTTCATCATATTTAGCTGCGTTATTATGTTTACGGTCAATTATCTCATCAAAGTTATACTTCATAGTCTCCTCCTTAACTCAGTGCTGGCGAAGCCGAGCTTGCCAGTTTAAGGGCACATCCAACCTTACCTCTGTCGCATCAATACCGGTAAGATTGACAGATCAGTAAGCATGGATGCACTCCTTTCTTAGGACCGTACTATTCAGCTAGCCCTAAACTTTATGAGCAGCGTTGTCTGCAGCCAATTTCTTTTGCATCCAATCTTTTCCATCCATAAAGCGAGCCACCACAAATGTAATGACATAATCACCAACGGAATTCATCATAGTGGATGGTGGATCAACCAGATTGCCGATGGTAATAGCAATGGGGTATGCTAATTCAATATTGTCGGGGAAGAACACAGCGCAAATAATATATTCACTGATGTAGCCACCTCCGGGTATACCTGATGCGCCCACAGCAGAGAGCACACAGACAATGATAATTTTTGCATAGAAGCTAACTCCTGTGAATGGAATGCCAAAAACACCACATAAGAAGGCAATTTTCAGCACACCCGAGAAGCAATTACCATCCATGTGCATGGTTGCTCCCAAAGGGATTACCATTTCAGCAACATCATCCGGAACGCCGGTTTCCTTACATGAATTTAGATTGGTAGGGATATTAGCAATCGAGGAACATGTGGCTAAAGCAGTAACTGCCGGACGGAAAACATGACTAAACATAATTTTTACTGCACCTTTGCCACCGCCGAAACGGGCCCATATAGGAAAAGCGGTGAACAAGTATATTACACTCAGAGGGTAGTAAATTGCCAACGCACGAGCGTAGTCGCTGGTTATTTCTGCACCGTAAGTAGCCACTAAATTTGCAAAAAAACCAAAGAACGCAATGGGGGCATAGTATGTAATAATCGTCATAATCTTCATCATAGCATCTGACAGATTCTCGAGCCACTTTCCTACGGCAGATTCGGCACCGCCGCTCATATTTACACCGAACCCAAAAAGTATGGAGAACACAATAAGGGGAAGTATTGCCCTACGGCTGAGAAGACCTGCAAAATCATTCGTAGTAAGCAGATTCACAATCATTTCAGTTACGGGTGTTAGTTCATCTACTACAACCGATTCCATATTACTCCAAGCGGAAGTGACAGGGGGAATAATATTCACAATAACAATCATGATGATACAGGCAATCACACCCGTTACGACAAAGCTGCTGATAGTTAATCCTAATATTTTACCGGAACGCTTACGGCTACGAGTGTTCGCTACAGTGCTAGCTACAGAAGAGAAAACCAATGGTACAACAATACAATACATAAGGTTCATAAAAACAGTTCCCAATGGCTCAAGCGCAGTAGCTCCAGGCCAAACTGCACCCACTATACATCCGGCCACAATTGCGACAACCATAGAAATCAGTAGTCCATAGTTTTTAAGCAAAGTCTTAGCATTCATTTTTCTTCTCCTTTTTCGTTTGTTAAGTTAAATGAAAATTGAGGCATCGAGCTAACAGTAGTATAATCTGCTTGCCCGGCATCACCCAAAGGTGTGCCGGGCAGTTTTTGTTACTTACACTTTGCCAGAACTTCATTTAAATCCATAGTTCTCGTTCCGTCCTCCATCTCAAACAACGGGATACCGATTCCTCCGTTTTTGCGGATTTCTTCATACATCTTTTCACTTTCTCTGGCTGCCAGATAAACCTTTAAATCCGGCAGGCTTGCAGATAAGTTAGCAAAAGAAATATCAACCTTATGCTCAACTAACTTGTTTAATGCATATAATGTGTCAGGACACAAATGACTTCCAACAACAGTTACTTTCATATTATTTATCTCCTTTTATTCTATTGAATTTACTGATTACTTCGACTCCATTTGCAGACGGTTAACCGCCGCTTCAAGCTGCTTCATTGACTGTTCTAAAACGCTTCTCGGACACGCTGCATTCAGCCGCATATATCCGGATAAGCTTCTGCCAAAAGTATATCCTTCATTAAGTCCAAGACCGGCCTCTTCAATCATAAATTTGCGCAGCTCTTCGTTGTTCATTTTCAGCTCACGGCAATCCAGCCACATCAGGTAGGTTGCATCCGGAGCATAGGTCCTGATTTTCGGTATATGCTTCTCACAATAACTCTCGACATAATCAAAATTGGCTGAAAGATACGGTAAAAGCTGTTCCAGCCACTCTTCCCCTTCGTTAAGGGCCGCTTCAACAGCAACAGAACTGAAAGCATTATTACGGTGTATATCCATATTCATCCAAAACTTGTCATATACCGTTTTCATTTCTAAATTAGGAAATACCGTTGCGGATGCCTGCAAGCCAGCAAGGTTAAATGTTTTAGTTGCAGAAATGCAGCTAATTACCTTATTGGCTATCTTCGGAGAAAGCGCTGCAGTGGGAACGAATGTTTTACCATGGAAAATGAGATCAGAGTGAATTTCATCAGAAACCAGCAATACATCATTGGCATCACAAATTTCAAACATACGCTCCAGCTCCTGAGCCGTCCATACAATTCCCAGCGGGTTATGTGGACTGCAAAGCAGGAATATTTTCACTTTCGGGTCTCTGGCCTTGGCTTCAAAATCCTCAAAATCAATGGTCCATCTGGCTTCATTTTCAACCAACTGATTTTCTACTATGTTACGCTCCCAGGACTCAGCAACATCATAAAACTCTGAATAAACCGGAGTCTGAATCAAGACAGAATCACCAGGTTCTGAAAATAGCTTGACTATAATGGAAAGGGACGGCACTACTCCCGGACTCCAACTAACCTTGTCCCTGTCAATGTCCCAGCCATTTCTCCGCTTCTGCCAGCTGATAATTGCGTTAAAATAAGAATCCGGTCTGGATGTGTAACCCCAAATTCCTTCTTCTGCTTTAGCTGCACAGGCATCAATAATGGGCTGGGCAGTTCTGAAATCCATGTCAGCCACCCACAGCGGAATAACATCCATTGTACCAAATTTCTTGTTGCGCTCGTCATATTTTGCAGCCCGGTTTTTACTACGGTCAATGACTTCATCAAAATTATATTCCATATTCACCTCCTTTTACAATAATATATAAGCAATTTTTATGCCAACTTTTATTTTAGGGCTTAATGTATGATTAGCGGAAACCGTGAATGTAATATGAAACGGTAATTAATGAGCTGATCGCCGTGCAAAAATGCCATTATTCTTAAACAAAGTTTTTTAATTCCTGACAACAGCTTAATAGCGGGTCTTTTGCCGGTTGTTATATGGTTATTTACTGGTTGTTAATTTAAATTAATTAGCCTTTGCGATCCTGTCCATACCTTTCTTTGTTATCTTACTTCCGCCTCTGCCTCGTGAAACGATTATAAACCCCTTTTGCTCCAGCATACCCAAAACTTTACGTACTTGAGGCTGCGATAATTTTACATTACGCCGTTCCGCTTCCAAAAGAAGTCCGTCCCGACCGATGCATTTTCCTTCCCGGTCGATTTCATAAAGGATCTCCAGCAAGATACGTTCTGCCCGCGACGGACAATCCGGTGAAAAAACGAATGTTTGGTTAAGTTTTTCATCTGATGGAGGAAACTCTTTTTCGGTGTCCGGCCGACCGGCCCGTTTGTCATAGCGAAATACTGGCGGCAAATCTGCCTTAGTGATGACCTGATGTCCGGTAAAATTTAAATAATCCAAAACATTATGAAGCTCCCGGATATTACCCGGCCAATAGTATTCACGAAATGTATTTCTAATTTCATCACTGAGACGAAAGGTTCCGCCCAGACGCTTGCGAAAATAATCTAAAAGATAAAATACATCGTCTCCCCTGTCGCGCAGCGGCGGAATTAACACCGGCAGCGCATTCAGGCGATAATAAAGATCCCGGCGAAATGTACCCGCCTCCACTTTTCTTTCCAATTCTTCATTGGTTGCCGCAACAATTCGTACATCAACATGAATGATCTGGTTTCCGCCAACACGCATAATTTCACGTTCCTGAAGCACCCTAAGCAACTTCACCTGCAAGGACGGACTCATCCCTTCTACCTCATCTAAAAAAAGCGTTCCCTGATGTGCAAATTCAAACAGTCCAGGACGTCCGCCTTTTTTTGCTCCTGTAAATGCACCGTATTCATAACCAAACAATTCGCTTTCCAGAAGATTTTCCGGCATCGCTCCGCAATTGATTGCCACAAACGGCTGATCTCTTCTTCTGGATGCATTGTGAACAGAATGGGCAAAGAGTTCTTTCCCGGTACCGGTTTCTCCAATAAGTAATACAGGGGATTCAGTCCGGGCCATTTTTTCCAGTATTTTTTTGGTTTTAATAATGGATTCCGAACGGCCTATAACATCGTCAAAGCAGTACTTTGCCCTATGCCCATCCCCCTTGTTTATTAACTGCCCACGTAACTCATTTTGGCGTCGTTCCATCTCATTAAACTGCTGAAGAATTGCAACCCCGCCTACGCAGATGTTCCGCCGCAGAATGGGTCTGACATATACAGCAACCAGATTCTCGGCAACACGGACTACCTGTGGCTGAGTTTCAGCCTTTTCTGTCAGACATTTGTGAAACTGGATGTAAGGAAACAACTCTTCTCCCAACTGCCCAATCCCCCTACCCGGGGGAAACCTGGTTATATCGTGAGCCGCTTTGTTAATTGCATATATTTTGCCGTGCTCATTAACTGCAATAACCCCCTGGTCCAGCACTTCCATGAGTATGTCAAACTGGCTTTCCAGTCGGGCTGACCGATCCATCATCCGGTCAAAATAATAGGTATTGGCACATACGGAATCCAGATACTGTTTAAATTCGTCAGCTTCAAGCAAATCATCATAGCCAAGCCGCAGTGCCGCTTCTATCAGGGTATCGGAGGAGCAGGTTCGCTGGCCCAGATTGATGACCTTGGTTACGCCTACCGGAACATAGCGCTCCTCATCCGGAGTAACTGCGATCTGAGGGGTTTTGCTAAGCGTTGAGCCAGGAGCATATAGAATAAACTTCAGATGGGTAACACCGAGTTGTTCTAATTGAGTCACTGCTTCCCTGGCCATCATTTCCGTAATGTTTACATACAAAACCGTTGTACCTTTCGGGATTTCTTCAAGAATACGGATTGCCTCTTTTTTATAAGTGACCAGTATCTCCATCCGCTGTGACCCGGCCGGTATGTACTGATCGGAATCACCCATGGAATCAAGGGCATCGGTAGAGGCCATATATAAGTCGCATTTATCCATATTTTTTGCTGATCCATCTATAGTACTGTAATTACGCACAACTATCCGGTTCCCGAAGGCCTGTTTGACTTGTTCAGCATACGCCTTCCCTGCGATAGGATCATAGGCAATTATGGCTATACTCTTTTTCATTCCATTCTTCACTTCCTGTTTTAATCTTTTGTTTTAATAGGCATATCATCAGACAGTAGCTGCCCGTCAAAAATAGAATTGTACAGCCTGTAACCTCCGCTGAGGTTGTATACCTCAAAACCGTTCTGCTCAAGGATTCGTGCGGCGATATAACCGCGCAAACCAATTTGGCAGGTGACGTAAACAGGCTTGTTCTTATCGATCTCGCTTAATCTGCCCCGTAAATCATCAAGAGGAATATTGATAAACCCGTCAATTGTGCCGTCCTGATATTCCAGTTTAGTACGCGTATCGAGCAGGGTCACGCTGCCGTCTCGGGGCAGGCTTGCAACATCATGCCAGTGATAATTCTTTACCTTTCCTGTTAGCAGGTTTTCAATTGCGAAGCCGGCCATATTGACCGGGTCTTTTGCCGATGAAAATGGCGGAGCGTAGCAAAGCTCCAACTTCGTAAGGTCAAAGGCGGTCATGCCTGCGCGGATAGCAACAGCCAACACATCAGCGCGCTTGTCAGCACCCTCAAACCCGACCACTTGAGCACCAAGTATCTTGCCGCTCACCTTTTCAAAAATCACTTTGATGGACATATTCATTGCACCGGGGTAATACCCTGCATGGCTGGCAGAGCAGGTGAAGTTTTTGTTATAATCAAGCCTCAGCCGTTTCGCCGTTTTTTCGTTAATGCCTGTTGTAGCGACTGTCATATCAAACACCTTAAGGATGGCAGAACCCTGCGTGCCGTTGTAGTTGCTGTCAATGCCGCAGATGTTGTCTGCAGCAATTCGCCCCTGTTTGTTGGCTGGACCCGCCAGAGGGACAAATCCTTTTTGTCCGGTGACGAAATTAACAACTTCCACTGTGTCGCCAACGGCATAAATATTGGTATCGCTGGTTTTCATATCATGCCCAACAATGATACAGCCCCGCTCATTCACGGCAAGCCCAGCGTTGCGGGCCAAAGAACTATCTGGACGAACACCGATAGCCATGATAAGCATCTCGGCATTGATTTCTCCATCATTAAGTTTGACGCTGAGTGAATCGCCTCTATCCGTGATCGATTGAACGCTTGTTTTCAAAATGAGACGAATGCCCTTTTGCTTTATGTACCGATGGACTTCGCAGGCCATGTCGTAATCCAATGGTGCTATTACTTGATCGAGCCTCTCGATAAGCGTAACAGACAACCCTGCGTTCACAAGGTTTTCAGCCATTTCCACTCCAATATAGCCTCCTCCGACTATCACAGCGCTTTGCGTCCTGTTTTTCCCGATGTACTCTTTTATTCTATACGTATCGGGAATGTTGCGCAATGTAAAAACCTTACCTGAATCCACACCCGAAATTGGGGGTTTGATCGGCTCCGCACCCGGAGACAGAATCAGCTTGTCATAGCTTTCTGAATAGGTATCTCCTGTGGCGTGGTTTTTGACCAAAACCATTTTTTTAGCGGGATCAATAGAAACCACTTCGTTTTTAACCCTAACGTCCACATTGAAACGCGAGTTGAAGCTCTGCGGGGTTTGCAGTGTCAACGCCGATTCTTCCTTAATTTCACCGCCTATATAATACGGAAGTCCGCAGTTGGCAAAGGAAATATATTCGCCTCGCTCAAATAGGATTATTTCTGCGCTTTCGTCAAGTCTGCGCAGCCTCGCGGCGGCCGACGCTCCTCCGGCAACTCCGCCAACAATCAAAATTTTGCCCATAAATACTCCTTCTTGTATAATAAGTTTTATTTGGTTAATGTTTCATATGTCAAATCAATGATTCCCCAAAGGCATAAAAGTTTTATCTTTTGACTTATTATACCATTAAATTCCATAATATGGCAATATTCAACAATTAAAAAGACACCTGTCAGCCACAAACGATAGACGATATTGCGCCCATCTGTACCCCACCTATACCCCAGCAGAGATAGACAGCAGCAGCCAAAGATAAAAAGAAAGCCACGGAAACCCTGATATTTCAGCATCCCATGACTTATGATAAACCATCATAATTAAACCGTTTTTGATTTGTTTATGTCTCTAATCTGTTGTAAATAAAAGAGCATTTATTACCTACTGGCAGTCATACTGCATTAAAAAACCAAAGCCGCCGTTGTCTGAGGGCTTGATTAAGTGTGCTCTTTTAAGGACATGGCGGCGAACTGTTTAGAATATAAGGCACAATCGTAAAATGATTGTGCCTTACCGGATAATCTGTTATTTACTTATTTGTCTATCTTTGATTGGCCGGTTTTACGCCCTCTCTGCGAACGTTATGGGTCTGATTTTGATTCTCTGGCTTAACCTTATTGGTCACACTGTTAAAAGCCTCATTAGACTTCTTTTGATTTAATTTTTCCTGTTTATCCTTGCTCATTTTATCACCTCTTGCATAGTGTTGGTGAGATGAGCAAAAATTATGTATCGAATTTTCCATTACTTTGATACTTGGTTATCATTCTGTCTTAACATTACTAGATCGCAGAGCAGACAAAAAGGAGCTGCTGCTCCATAGATAATCGCTCATCTATACGGAACCCGTTCAATACCAGAAAAAACAAAAACAGACCGAAGTAGAACACACAGTGAAAGATTATCAAAAAAAGCCACGGAAATGCTGATATTTCAGCACCCCATGGCTTATAATAAATTGTCACAACTAATTATCATACTCATCCAGAAAATGATGTCGGCTCCTATCCTTTACATACCCGATACAGGCATCCAGATTAACATTTTCAACACTCTTGAAGATATTGTTCTCAATATGAGGACTGATCTGGCGGAATTTCGCTATCAGTTCCTTCATTTCCTGCCGCTTCGATGAATGAACTGTCTCTTCCATCGCCTTTTCCTTGGCTATCTGCTCGGTAAAACGGCAGGCGCACTGCAGAAACCGCAGCTCGTTATAATCCTTCCATGCCAGGATATGCTCTTCCTTGACCAGATAGAGCGGACGGATCAGTTCCATCCCCTCGAAATTGGTACTGTGCAGCTTCGGCATCATCGTATTGACCTGAGCACCGTACAGCATGCTCATCAGAATCGTCTCAATGGCATCGTCAAAGTGATGTCCCAGTGCAATCTTATTGCACCCCAGCTCTCTGGCATTAGCATAAAGATTGCCCCGTCTCATTCTGGCACAAAGATAACAGGGCGATCCGCCGGCATCTACCACCGTCTCAAAAATATCCGATTCAAAGATATGGACAGGAATCCCCATCATTGCCGCATTCTCTTCGATCAACTGCCGGTTGGCCGGATGATACCCCGGATCCATCACAATAAACTTCAATCCGAACTCCATCTTGCCATGCCGCAGAATCTCCTGCATACACTTGGCCAGCAGCATGGAATCCTTGCCGCCGGAAATGCAAACGGCAATATTATCCCCCTCGCGGATCATCTGATATTCATTCAGAGCCTTCACAAACGGCCGCCAGATTTCCTTCCTGAACTGTTTGATAATACTCCGTTCAATATCACGGCATCTGTCACTCATGACGTTCTTCTCCATCACCTGTATTTGTAAGCTGAAGCTTTAAAGCCTCAAGCTCTGATTCCAATATCTGAATCCGTTCCTCCATCTTACAGATCAGTTCTTGGCTGGCTTGGCCGCGCTCATCTTTCGGCACCGGAACACCGTCCACTTTCACCGGACGTGCCGGAATACCCACTGCCGTAGTATTGTGCTCCAGCGGCTTTAACAATACGGCATTCGCAGCAATTTTACAATTGTCGCCAACCTCAAAAGCTCCCAGAATCTTAGCCCCGGCACCAACCGAAACGTTATTGCCCAGAGTAGGATGACGTTTTCCTTTATTCAGACCGACACCGCCCAGGGTAACCCCCTGATAAATAGTACAGTTATCACCGACCACCGCTGTCTCGCCAATTACAACACCGCTGCCGTGATCAATCAAAATACCGCGGCCCATCTGCGCTCCCGGATGAATCTCGATCTGCGTAAAAAACCGCGCCCACTGAGAAATCAGCCGCGCCAGAAAGAACATCCGGTGCCGGTAAAACCAATGGGAAAACCGGTACCAGATCATCGCATGCACACCCTGATACAGCAATAATACTTCCAGGGCACTTCTGGCTGCCGGATCACGTTCCTTGACAGCCTTAACATCTAACCATATATCTTTTAAAATCATAGCATCTTATCCTCTTTCGTTTGTCCTTTATCATAACATATGCGGCTCAATCTGAAAAGTCAATTTTTATCCAACCATCAGCTGGCAAAACAATGCCAGACAAAAACACCGGGACGGCAGAACATCTTTCTGATCTTCTGCCGCCCCGGTGCTTTATTCGTTCCGTTATTACCACTTACTGAAAAATAACCGGTTCTTCCAGATACTCCGTTTTTACTACGATACAAGGATAGGAAGCTTCCACCCCGGTAGTTTCTCCTTTTTCAGGACCCAGCAGTTCAGTATCTATCACGATAGAATTCTCCGTCAGGTATAATTCATTCACTGTAATGCTGTATCCTCCGGTAGCCTGCTCACCATATCCAACTACTATGTAGAGCCCTTGATCATTACTGTAGGTCAGTTTGAACGGCTGCTGCCTCTTTTCCGTGATAAGCTCCTGCAATTCGCCCGGTACATCCGTCTCACCGACAACCGTAAATTCCAGATCGCGAACCTTATCCTGGTTTTCCTTGTTTACATTACATCCGGTCAGCAGCCTTACCAGACATACCCAGAGAAGCAAGCTGACCAGCAGCAGGATTCTCCCATTTATCACTCTACGCATAACAACCTCCCCTGAATTGTGATTATTAATAATCTATTCAGAGAAGGTTGTTTCTATGCCATCAAAATATAGACTTTATTTGTTGCTGCAGATCTGCAGCCGGTGCTGATATTTTTCCTTTGTTGCCAGACCGCCACGAATGTGACGCTCAGACTTATTAATCTCAAGTACAATGCGTGCCTGGGCAGCCAACGATGGATTGATATGTTCCAGACGATCGGTTACGTCTTTGTGCACTGTGGACTTAGAAATTCCAAATCGCTTGGCCGTCTGTCTCACCGTGGCATTATGGTCTATGATGTAGTTCGCAATGGCAACTGCACGTTCTTCGATATAATCCTTCAACGAAATCCTCCACATAGGATGTTTTGTTAATCTTATGCGGGGGACGGTGGGAATAGCACTTTATTATCAGTCCTTAATTTTTCCCACAACACTTCTTATATTTCTTTCCACTCTGGCAAGGACATGGATCATTGGGATAGATCTTCCGTTTGGCATCAAGATCCAACTGTGCCTCGCGCAATACCTTTGCGGCCATACTGCTCGCTGGAACAATTGTCGGCATAATCCTGGTTCCAGGATTCTTTGCCCTTCGCATGGCAGATAATTCATTCGGTTTAAACCCTCTGTTCGATAGCAGTCTGGTTTCATTGTTTGTTTCCTGTATGAGTGCTGCAAATAACTGAAACTGCCGTTCATTATTAAAACACAGCCCTTCTTCGCCAAGACTTTCGATAATATCACTCAGGTCATACCCTAAAGAAAGCTCACTCCAGATTTGCTGCAGAAACGATAATACGGTTCCTTCGCTCAGATCCATTGTGTTTATAAAAAAGATTTTCAGCTTGCGATAAGCCGACTCCTGTGAGGGATAATGGTTTTTAATACAATCCGCCACCTCGGAATAAGCCGGAACATAAAACTCTTTATCACCCTGACTCTGCTCAATGTGCAGGTACAATTTTTGGGGAATAATATTTTTCTGTATTACCTTCCCTTCCTTTATGATACAACGATTTTCCTCCTCAGGAATCGAATAGAAAATGTCAAGCCATTCTCCCATACCCACTTTGTAGCCTTTTCTCTTCCGATACATACGATGTACAATCTCTATCGGCGCAATTCCATAAATCATAGCATGCATTTGCAGGCACATCTGCATCCAGACAATCTGTTTTCTTAGCTGATGAAACTCCGGCTTATTGATCTGCGTATAATTTTTCATCACCTCACCCGGCACCTCAACAAAGTCATCATCATATATAATAATGTAATCCAAATCATAGACAGACATCAATATATCCAGTTGTTCAGGCTGGGGCCGATACAACCGCCCCATGCTTATTGCTCTCTCGAATGCCTCGATCTGTTCGTCTGTCAGTACACTGAGCCGCCTTTTCATTACTGGGAGACTCAGTATTTCATTTTTAATTTTCTCTGTCAACTTGTCCTTATTAAGAGCCGAAACCTTGTTTAAATGTAACCGGCTGGCATACGCTTTCAGTTCAGGCATTGTATAGATGGCCAGCAAAGACTGTTTTAGAGTACCTCTGCTGCCTTTTACTCCCTGGACTTTGGTATCCCGTGCTTTTAGCTCCTGAATTTCAGCCTTCCGTGCTTCAATCTGCCGCAACAACCCCTGCTTAATATTCAGTTGCTCAACGATTTCCCTCATATAACGGTCGGATGATTTTATATATTTGTCGGGCTTACTGACTGCCTCTAGAGAGCCGGTCAATCCATTCGTACCGGAAGATATCCCATTCAAAAGATCATCCCTGTTTCTAAAATCAGATTCTCCATAACTAACTGCATATCGTTTTTCCAGAATATCATTTACATCCTCAATATTGGCAGAAATCCCCCTGAACCTTTGTACACACGCATAGGAATATGAAAAATCATCCAGTCGTTTTTCTATTGTAACGCGACAGCTAATATCTGCCCCCCAATAGAATGAGAACCATTCTTCGGAATCCAGCAAATCATTAATAAAAGTTTCCGGAGCACTTGCCCTGTCATAGTAGAAAGCTGACGTAGAATCTTTTACTTGCTGTTCCTCGAACAGCCTGACCTTTTTCTGAAAAAACTCAAATTCAAATATCTCATCGCCCTGATACCCCATAATCTCTGTTAACAGAATACTCAGCTGCGAAAATGTGATTCCCGCCGGTAATATAGCCCGGCTCCAAACCGGAGGTTTTTTATTTTTCTCCGCTATTTTCAACTGATATCCTTTCATTACCAATCACCTGCTCTTCCCATAATATCATATTACTTTTATTGGCTCTATTATAAATCTATCACATGGCAATATCAATCATATATTTTTGTAATTTTTATTGCGCCCATCTTCCCTTTTGCATATATTTTAACTATGGCTCGCACAATAATAGAATAAATAATCAGAAAGGAAGTTGGAACTATGTGTGGAATTGGAGGCTTTAGTGATTTTACAAAAGATTACACCCAGAACAGAGAATATTATTCCAACATCCTGGAACAGATACACCGCACGTTGTATCATCGTGGTCCGGATGCCAATGGAATCTGGCTTTCTCCCCATGCCGGATTTGCTCATGCCCGTCTGTCCATCATTGATCTGGACAACGGTGCCCAGCCGATGCTGCGTACCATTGACGGCAATACCTGGGCAATCGTATATAACGGAGAGCTCTATAATACCAAAGAACTGCGCGGGCAGTTGATCCAGGCCGGCTGGACCTTTGAAACGAGCAGCGACACGGAAGTAATTCTGGTTTCCTATCTCGAATACGGTGAAGATTTTGTCGAACAGCTTAACGGTATCTTCGCTTTTGCCATCTGGGATCCGGCGAAAGACAAACTGCTGCTGTACCGTGACCGCAGCGGCATTAAACCATTGTTTTATACGCTCATGCAGGATCAGATTATTTTTGCATCAGAGCTGAAAGGAATTCTGGCCTGCCCGGGAATCACGCCCCGGCTTGACCGTGAGGGCCTGAATGAAATCTTTAGCATCGGTCCCGCCCGAACATATGGCTGTGGAGTATTCCAGGGTATCCGGGAAGTTCTTCCCGGCCACTATATTGCCTATTCACGTGATGGTTTCAGACAGCATTGTTACTGGAAACTGGAAAGCCATCCTCATGAAGATAATGAAAAGAAAACAGTCGAAACAACAACCCATTTAGTAATCGATTCCATCCGTCGCCAAATGGTATCTGATGTTCCTATCTGCACGTTCTTGTCCGGCGGTCTGGACAGCAGCCTTGTCTCTGCCGTCTGTGCTGCTGAATTAGAGAAACAGGGCGAACGGCTCAATACCTTTTCCTTTGATTTTGTCGGTAACAGCGAATATTTCCATGCCAATGCATTCCAGCCGTCTCAGGACCGCCCTTATGTCGACCAGATGGTCGCCGCCCTGAACAGCAACCACAAATACCTGGAATGCAGTATCCAGAACCAGACCGACTTTCTGGATCAGTCAGTCGATGCCCATGATCTCCCGGCCATGGCCGATGTCGATTCCTCCATGCTATATTTCTGTAGTCTGGTAAAGAACTTCAACAAAGTGACCCTGACCGGCGAGTGTGCCGATGAGATTTTCGGAGGCTATCCATGGTTTCACAAAAAAGAATGCTTTGAAGCAGACACCTTCCCCTGGACAATGGATCTGGACGCAAGAAAGGTTCTGCTGAATGACGATTTCCTGGCTTCATTGCAGATGGACGACTATGTTGCCGACCGCTACCACACCTCAGTCAGTGAGACACCAAGACTTCCGGGTGAATCCGCCATGGAAGCCCGTCGTCGGGAAATCTCCTACCTCAATCAGAAATGGTTTATGCAGACACTGCTGACCCGCATGGATCGGGCCAGCATGCATTCCGGCCTAGAAGCCCGGGTCCCGTTTGCCGATCACCGGATTCTCGAGTATGTATGGAACATCCCATGGGAAATGAAAACCCCCGACGGCATCGTCAAGGGACTGCTGCGCGAGTGCAGCAAAGAATTCCTCCCCCACGAAATCATGTACCGCCGCAAATCCCCTTACCCAAAAACCTATGACACCAAATATGAAACACTGCTGACCGCCAAAGTAAGGGAAATCCTGACCGATCCCGCCGCCCCCGTCCTCCGTTTCCTGGACCGGGCCAAAGTCGAAACCTTTCTCAGCTCCCCCTCCGACTACGGCAAACCCTGGTACGGCCAACTCATGGCCGCCCCCCAGATGCTGGCCTATATCTACCAGATCAACTACTGGCTGGATAAATACAAAATAGAAGTAATACTATAAAAACCATTCTGGACTCTGTTCTTGCCTTTTTACCCAGAGGACGCTATATAGTTGGCAGGGGAAGTGGTGTGTTCGTGCAGGGATTGGCAGCAGCACCAGGCCGTGTCTGTCGCGCTGAAATGCCGGCGGGCTCTGGCCGTGGCCATGGTACCCGTCCGTAT
>JBOFYZ010000112.1:0-3836 GCA_051654925.1 Lachnospiraceae bacterium
ACTGTTCAAACTCTTTCCATGTCATAACCTCGTACTGCTCGTTTAAAGCCTCTTTTAAGTACAGTTCAAACCGTTCACAAGGATAATCTTTACAATTCTCACTCCATGATTCAATGTTTCTTGTCCTATAATCATTGGCGCGCTTTAAAAGCTCTTCCTCTGTTTCTCCGTCCCGAAGAAAATCAAATGTTGATACATGCTTAATATCTACCGCTAAAACATCTGTATTCATTTTTATACCTCTTTCCGCGCTGGTATCTACGTTAAAATTTAATTTAATTGTCTAAAAAATCCTTAATATGCATCTGGCCTTCGATTCCCTCATTAGCTGTCTTCTTCTGTTCATTGTCCCAATGCCGCCTAAAAGCCTTATATGTATCGTACTGCCTACGGTATCTATAGCTGTCACCAAATACATTCCACGCAGCTTTCACTAAGTTGGGTTCGTATGGTCGTATCTTTTCCAAATCCTCAGTAGCCTTCGCCGATATGGAGCACCCGCAACAACCCGTCCGCGTTAATCCGTATATCTCATAAGCGTCAGAATATCGGATTCCGTACCGCTCCTTATACCATTGTTTATCCTTGTCCGTAACATAATACAAAGGTCGGAGTCTGTACTGCCCATCGGCTGTTTCAGCGAAACACATAGAGGTGTTATCCTTTCGTGGGACAGACCGCATACCGCCCTCGTCCCTGCGCTCGCCCGTTATTACCATATCGAACGATTTCTGAACACTGTGTGCTACTTGCTTTTTACAATAGTCGCAACATTTGCTGCTAACATTAAATGGAATCGGATTATCAATTATAAAATCCAACATATATTTTGATGAATTTATGACTAATTGAATATCTGGCCTTGGCTCTCCTTTGGAATTACAACAACATAAAAAGTTAATCGTTGTTTCACATCCAGGATAGCGTTTTTTAAGTTCCGCCCGTTTTGCCGCCTTATCCTCTGCGTCTGCGTATTCCTTATGTATTGACAGTGGAATATTTTTACGCTGTATGCCCTCGATCCCAGCTGACATAATTTTTGAAACAAACGGCTGGCCGTATTCTCTTGTGGCTTGCACGATATTTTTCTTTGGCCGGTGTTTGGTAATAGTTACGCCATACAGCGATTCCATTTCAATTACATGACGCTTTATTGCTTCCATTTCAAGCCCTGTGTTGAAAAAGGCGTATTGAACGGAAGGAAAGCCGAATGTCTCGCGTACCTGTTCGATTAAATGGAGGAGAATGTCGCTATCGCTCCCCCCAGAATAAGAACAAATTGCATTTGGATGCTCCTTAAGCCTTTTTGCTATAATACTTTTTATTGCTTCGAATTTACTCGGCGCATCAAAGTCTGCATACGCCGGACGGTCTGTATATACTTTGCTTTTATAAGTATCCTTCATTATTTCGAAAGGAACCGATGCATCGTTACCCTGGCCAGAGTTCCGACTCCTTTCAATTATTTTTAATCAATCAAAATTTAATTATGTTGCCGAACTCAATCCGGATTCATCTCCATATCCGACAGATTCATCCTTGTCAGCTTCTTCCTGTTCCATCTCCAGCTCCTCGATCTTTTCCCATAAATCCATCTCATCATGATCTTTCTTCGGATACTGCTGATATGTACACTTTCGAAGTACTTGGCCGGCAGCATACTCATTATGGTATTTAAGTGCTAACCTCAAGGGTATATCCTTGTGCTTCCCGGTCAGCGTTGCCTTACTGCCATCGTTATAAACAATTCTTATCTTCCACATATTTCATCCCTTCAATCTTTTCTACTACCACTGGCAGCTCGCACAACGCATTATCCAGGATACTAACATCCAGGCTGCAGCCGTTGCAGTCTTTTCCGGATCCAGGCTCTCGTAAACTCGCACACCGCTGACAGTCCTGGTAATCCCGGATCATGGCTTCAGTTATCGATACACTGAGATTGACACCGCGACCGAAGCTGACAATGGCTACTTCCTTCGCTACTGCCTTCTGCCATCCTAACTCCTCCAGCAGCTTCCGGCACTGGAACTGCTCAAAATCATTCAGCTCATTGTATGTATTCAGGATATCGCACACGTGCCGCCCCATCTGACAGCCGGCGCACTTCTCCTCCATCTCCTCCTGGTTTTCGATCTCCCAAGGGAACCGGCATATCTTGTCGCAGACATGCTCCATCATTACCTCTGCGATCTTATCCATTCTGGTCTTTTCCATGGTTATCTCCCCCTCATCATTCCAACTTCCGAATAAGCTCCTCATACCGCTTTTTCAGCTTTGATATCTCTTCTGACTTGCGCCGGTATTGAGTGCTTAATCTCCTGCACCGGCTTAGCCGCATCTTGGCTTCGTTTAGCTGCTCTTTATCCTCCTGGTGATGTTTCAGTAGTTCTACTTGCAGTTTCATCCCCGAAATCCGGCTTTCTTCCTCCCGGTGCAGCATAAAATAATTCAAGGTTTTCTGTGCAAGCACATCCGGCTGATCTTTCAGCCAGGTAGCCATTTCCTGCTTCTGATCATCCGGTATCAGCTTAATCGCTTTCCGAATCTGACTTATTTTTGCTTCCGGCAAAAACTGATCCAGATTTAATACCATAGTTCCGTTTGGTATCTCAAACGTTATTGTCACTCTTATACCTCCTTATCCGCGCTTTCAAACTTTCCATGACCCAATTCTGCACATCCTCTTTTCGGCCAAGAGCTTTCATGACATCTTCATCCCGGGTTCCTTCGCACACCAGATGATGGATGATAACCTTCTCCTCCTGGCCCTGACGGTGCAGTCGTTTATTCGCCTGGATATATAATTCAAAATTCCAGGTAAGCCCAAACCAGATCACATGATTACCACCTTGCTGCAGGTTGAGGCCATAGGCACTGCTGGCCGGATGGGTTAAGAGTATATCAATCTCCCGCCGGTTCCAGGTATCCTCATCCTGTGTGGTCTTCAGCTCCCGGATCTTTAATCCGGATCCGGATAGAGCTTTTAAGATTCTGTCTTTATCGTGCTGGAAATTATAAAACACCAAAGCCGGTTTTCCTTGCAGGGATTCGATCAGTTCCGTGAATGCCTCAATCTTACAGTTATGGACCTCGTAGTAATTGTGGTTCTCGTCATAAACCGCTCCGTTTGATAGCTGAAGCAATTTATTGCTAAGTGCCGCAGCCGAAGTAACGCTGATCTCTTCCTCGTCATCTGGAAGTGCCAGGACCATTTCCCTTTCTAGCTCGTAATAGGCTCTTTGTGCTTTCGCATCAAGGATAACCGGAATTTCATGATAGGTGACATCCGGCAGCTGTAAGTAATCCTCAGCTTTCATGGATATGCAAATATCTCCGATCCTTTCCAAGATGCTGTTTTCGCTGCCAGGCTTCGGCTTGTAATTATAAATCACATCTCTTCCGCGATCGCCAGGATCGAAGTACCGTTCCCGGAAGCTGGTATATGTCTTTCCCAGCCGTTGCCCCTCATCCAGTAAATATACCTGCGCCCATAGATCATTTAATCCATTTGGGGACGGGGTACCGGTAAGCTCGATCAGCCGGTCGATGTGGGGGCTCATACTGGACAGTGCCTTAAACCGTTTTGCTTTGTGGCTTTTAAAGCTGCTGGACTCATCTACCACCACCATGTCAAACGGCCAGGCATTCCGGTAGTAATCAACCAGCCAGACGATGTTCTCCCGGTTCGTGATATAAATATCAGCCGGTGTATTTAAAGCCTTAATCCGCTTTGCCTGGCTGCCAAGCACCGGTGATACTCTTAGGATCTTTGTGTGATCCCATTTATCCTTTTCTTTCGTCCAGGTACCCTCTGCCACCTTCTTCGGGGCAAC
>JBOFYZ010000113.1:0-7899 GCA_051654925.1 Lachnospiraceae bacterium
GATTTTTCAGGCAGATGGCAATCTGTCTTTTTGGGATGTTCTAAAAAGAATATGACAAAAAAATGAGCAAAGATAATTTGAACTCTTATCTCTGCTCATTAAGGGAATCCTTGAATAATGTCTTAACTAAATGACATTGGGTCTATACCCTTCCTTTTTGTATTATGGTTCAGGACAATTTCCCCTTGCCCCCGAATTCATGTTGTATTATAATATCAAAATGGGTATCGTATGTCTGCCCCGAATACAGTTGGAAAGGATAAGCCTTTATGAGAGTTGGAATATTAACCAGCGGCGGAGACTGCCAAAGTTTGAATGCAACGATGCGTGGTGTAGCCAAATCCTTATACAAGATATTCGATCATGTGGAGATCGTGGGATTTGAAGATGGATACAAAGGACTGATCTATGCAGATTACCGGATTCTCAAGCCGTCAGATTTCTCCGGAATTCTGACCAAGGGCGGAACCATCCTCGGAACATCGAGACAACCGTTTAAACTGATGCGGGTACCTGATGATAATGGCCTTGACAAAGTAGCGGCAATGAAGCAGACATACAAAAAGTTAAAGCTGGAATGCCTGGTTGTACTGGGCGGCAACGGAAGCCAGAAGACGGCTAATCTGCTGCGGGAAGAAGGCCTTAACATTGTATCCCTGCCCAAGACCATCGACAATGATCTGTGGGGCACCGATATGACCTTTGGTTTTCAGAGTGCAGTGAATGTAGCAACCAATGCAATTGACTGCATCCATACCACGGCTGCTTCTCACGGCCGTGTATTTATCGTGGAGGTAATGGGTCACAAAGTTGGATGGCTGACACTGCATGCCGGGATTGCCGGCGGAGCAGATATTATCCTGCTTCCCGAAGTTCCATATGATATCGATATTGTTGTTGCAGCGCTTCGCAAACGTGCTTCCGACGGCAAGCGTTTTTCCATTATTGCCGTAGCGGAAGGGGCAGTATCAAAAGAAGATGCAGTATTATCCAAAAAAGAAAGAAAAGAAAAGAAAAACCGGATTGTCTATCCATCCGTTGCATATGAAATCGGAGCCCGTATTACGGAACTGACCGGACAGGAAGTGCGCGTCACCGTGCCGGGACACACTCAGAGGGGCGGAGAACCCTGTCCTTACGACCGCGTGCTGTCGACCCGGCTGGGGGCAGCAGCGGCAAGATTAATTCAGGAAAAGAAATATGGTTATATGGTAACCGTCAAAGTAAATGATATTACCGAGCTGCCTCTTGAGGATATTGCGGGCAAGCTAAAGATGGTAGATCCGGAGTGTTCCATGATCCGGGAAGCCCGAATGGTGGGAATCAGCTTTGGTGATCAATAAGCATTAGATTAAGGAGCGCATGCTATGTCATATATGGCGCTGTACCGCAAGTGGAGGCCTTCTGCCTTTGAAGATGTAAAAGGCCAGAACCATATTGTGCAGACGTTGAAAAACCAAATAGTATCACAGCGTATCGGGCATGCCTACCTGTTCTGCGGGACCCGGGGAACAGGTAAGACCAGTATCGCTAAGATTTATGCCCGGGCCGTGAATTGCGAGCACCCGGTGGACGGAAGTCCCTGCAACGAGTGTCCGACCTGCCGCGGGATTCAATCCGGCAGTTCGATGAATGTTGTGGAGATTGATGCGGCTTCCAATAATGGTGTCGAGAACATCCGTGAGATTCGCGACCAGGTGCAGTATCCACCGACGGAAGGGAAATACAGAGTTTATATTATCGACGAGGTCCATATGCTTTCTACCGGTGCATTTAATGCCCTGCTGAAGACCCTCGAAGAACCACCGTCCTATGCGCTTTTTATTCTGGCAACGACCGAAGTTCATAAGATACCGATTACCGTATTGTCCAGGTGCCAGCGCTATGATTTTAAACGCATTACAATAGAAACGATCAGTGCCAGACTAAAGGAACTGACCGAAGCGGAAGTTATTCCGGTAGAAGATAAGGCATTGACTTATCTTGCCAAGGCAGCCGATGGATCTCTGCGTGATGCATTGAGCCTGCTGGATCAGTGTGTGGCATTTCACTACGATACCACACTGACTTATGAGAATGCGTTAGAGGTGCTCGGAGCGGTAGATTCCAGTGTATTCAGCCAGCTGCTCAGGGCGGTGATTGCCCGGCAGACGACCAAGTGCATTCAAAGCCTTGAAGAGATGGTTATTCAGGGCCGGGAGTTGGGGCAGTTTGTCACTGATTTTATCTGGTATCTGCGGAATCTGCTCCTGTTAAAGACAGCCAGGGATGCCGAGTCGATGCTGGAGATGTCAGAAGACAATCTGAAGCTGCTGCAGGAAGAGGCCGAACTGGTAGATGCCGAGACGCTCATGCGTTATATCCGTATTTTTTCAGAATTGTCTAATCAGCTGCGTTATGCCAGCCAGAAACGTGTATTGATCGAACTGGCGTTGATTAAACTTACCAAACCGCAGATGGAACATAATCTGGATTCCATTCTTCAGCGGCTGAATGAGCTGGAGGACCGGATGGAGGAAGGCCTTGCTGTTTCACCCGATATGATGCAGCAGATGGTGCAGATGAATGCATCTGCCAGATCCGGAGGATCAGCAGGAGCTTCACAGCCAGAAGAAGCAGTACCGGCGGAAAAAGTCGTACTGCCCAAAGCGCAGATAGAAGATCTGCAGCTGATCCGTACGGACTGGGGCAAGATTGTCCGGGAGCTGGGGGGTGCAATCAGGCCGAGTTTTCGGGATACGGTAGTGGAACCAAGCGGTGACAGCTGCCTGAGCATTGTTTTTTCCAATCCGGACAGCTATGCGATCGGCAGCAGGCCGACGGTAATCGGCGAACTGGAGCAATATATCACTGAGACATACGGCAAAGAGCTTTATTTCAAAACAAGAACAAAAAATACCGGTGAGCGGCTGAACACGATTTATGTCAGCGACGAAGAACTGAAAGAAGCCATTCACATGGATATTACAATAGAAGATTAAATATCAGGAGGAAATATAATCATGGCAAAACGTGGAGGATTCTCGGGGGGAATGCCGGGTAACATGAACAATCTGATGAAGCAGGCGCAGAAGATGCAGCGCCAGATGGAAGAGACCACAAAGGAACTGGAAAGCAAGGAATACACTGCTTCTGTCGGCGGCGGAGCAGTAACAGTAACTGTATCAGGTAAAAAAGAAGTAACTTCAGTCAAGCTTGCGGAAGAAGTAGTTGATCCGGATGATATCGAGATGCTGCAGGATCTGATTATGGCAGCTACGAATGAAGCGTTCCGCCAGATGGAAGAAGAGTCAGGCTCAGCCATGGCGAAGCTGACCGGCGGCTTAGGCGGCATGGGCGGAGGATTCCCATTCTAAGATGGATTATTACAGCAGTCAGATTACGAAATTAATAGAAGAATTGTCAAAACTGCCCGGGGTCGGTGCCAAGTCAGCACAACGACTGGCATTCCATATTATCAATATGCCGCAGGAGCAGGTGACAGGCCTGAGTGATGCGATTACGCAGGCGAAGCTGAATGTCCGTTACTGTAAGGAATGTTTTACCCTGACGGACCGGGAACTGTGTCCCATTTGTAGCAGTGAAGCACGGGATCATGCTATTATAATGGTAGTAGAGAATACCCGAGACCTGGCAGCTTATGAAAAGACCGGAAAATATGACGGCGTTTACCATGTACTGCATGGAGCGATTTCCCCGATGCTCGGCATCGGGCCAAATGATATCAAGCTAAAAGAATTGATGCAGCGATTGCAGGGAGAAATATCCGAAGTTATCATTGCTACCAATTCCAGTCTGGAAGGTGAAACGACAGCCATGTACATCAGTAAATTAATTAAGCCTACCGGAATCAAAGTAAGCAGAATTGCCAGCGGAGTACCGGTTGGCGGTGATCTTGAATATATTGATGAAGTGACATTATTAAGAGCATTGGAAGGCCGGATAGAGTTGTAACTGATGCACGATTGGTGTAAGGAGATGCAGAAGATGGATAAATACGAATTTAACGTAAAAGTAGAACAGATCCGCAAGTTAGTAAATAAAGAAGACTATGAAACGGCAATGAAAATAGCAGACGGCATTGACTGGAAGAAAGTCCGCAATGCCAATCTGCTGTCGATGGTAGCCCAGGTGTATGAGAAGAACGAAGAATACCAGGATGCAAAAGATATTTTATTGCTGGCATTTGAACGCGCGCCGATTGGCAAGCGTCTGCTTTACAAGCTTACAGAACTTGCTGTAAAGGAAGGTAATATGGAAGAGGCGGAGGCGTACTACAGAGAATTCTGCGATTTGTCGGCAGATGATCCCCGTCAGTATCTGCTTCGTTACATGATTTTAAAAGAAAAAGGAGCCCCGGCAGAACAGCTGATTCATTCGCTGGAGAGCTATACGTCGGAGGAATTGGATGAGAAGTGGCTGTGTGAGCTGGCAGAGTTATATCACGAGATCGGCAATGAGCCGATGTGTGTGGCGACCTGTGATAAGATTATGCTGATGTTCGGGCTTGGCAAATATGTCGATAAGGCTATGGAACTCAAGATCCAGTATGCGCCATTGACTAAATATCAGATGGATCTGGTTGAGAACCGTGAGAAATATGAGGAAAAACTCCGCGCGGTTGAGCAGTCTTACGGGGTAGAAGGCAGAGGCATTGAACCTGATGATGATTTTTCATTACCGGAAGAGCCGGTCAGAGAAGAGACAGTTAGAATAGTACCGGAGCCGGTACTTGAGATTACCGATGAAGAAGATTCTCGCCCATACGAACAGGAAGAGCTGGTAGCTGAGGTCAAACAGGCCGAGGTGGAAGAGCATCTGGCTCAGGAAATGTCGAAACTGTCCGTGGAAGGCTATAAAGATGATTCCGATGATCAGGGAAAAACCCGGGTTCTGGATGAAATTAAGCGGGCTCAGATTTTAAATCAGGAGACAATGGTGCTGCCAAAGCTGACACGGGCAGAACGGCCCAAAGAGCCTAAGGCGCCAGCTGGGGCGTTATTGCAGCCGGAGCCGGAGATAGAGCCGGAAGTTTTACCGGAGCCTGAATTATCCAAACTGACCAACCATGTGATGATAGAAGCCAAGAACCCCGAACGGGGTTTTGAAAAAGCGCTGGAGACTTTAAAACAGATACAGATAGAAACCGGGGTGAAAAATCCGGTAGCTAAAATAAGCGGCACTAAATTAAATAAAATTGGAATTCTGGCAAGCAGAGAAAAATTGTCCGGGAAGGATCTTGTGATCGAAGAGGCTGGCGACCTGGAGGCAGTTCAGCTGGCAGAGCTGGAACAGCTGATGAGGGAAGATGCATCGGAGATGAGAATTATCCTCATCGATAATCCCAGACAGATGGAGCAGCTGCATGCACAGAATGCGTCGCTGGCAAGCAAGTTTGAGTGTATCGGCAGTGATGACGAGGCTCCCAGACCGAGACAGGAGCAGCATATACCTGAAAGGATTGCTGAACCTGAAGCACCGGCAGTGCCTGAAGTAGATGATCGGCCGGTAAGACATATTATTCCAAATCGTGATTCTGCGATGCGGGTTCCGGATGCTGTGGAACGATATCCGGAAGCACGTGATGATGGTGAGCAGATGGATATCGACGAATTTGCCCAGTATGCATGCAAATATGCAACGGAGATTGATTGCAGCATTACCGGTAAAAGTATGCTGGCTCTTTATGAAAGAATTGAGATCATGGAAGAGGATGGCATTTTGCTAACCAGGACCAATGCAGAAGCGCTGATCGAAGAAGCTGCAGACCGGGCGGAGAGACCACCGATCGGAAAACGCATAACCGGAATTTTTTCTGCAAAATATGACAAAGACGGTTTGCTGATTTTAAAGGAAGAGCATTTTATTTGATTATGAGTGAGATTAAATTAATTGCATTAGATTTGGATGGAACGCTTCTGGATGACCAGAAGCGTCTGTCTTATCAAAATGAAGAGGTTCTAAAAGAATGTATCCGGCGGGGAATCTATATAGTACCCTGTACTGGAAGAATATGGAAGGGTATTCCCGATTTCATTAAAGATATAGAAGGAATCCGTTATGCGATCACCGTAAACGGAGCGTTAATATTTGACCGGGAATCCGATACGGCATTGAGCAAATGTTATTTAAGCAACGATCTGGCAATGGAAATGCTTCATTTTGCCCGCAATTATCATGTTATGTATGATGCCTATATTGATGGACAGGGGATTTCTGAAAATCGGTTTATTGAAAATATGAGCGACTATGGAATTGTGCCGACGGTTCAGCGGATGCTTCAGGATACCAGAATTGTCGTGCCGGACATTCTGGATTATGTAAAGCAGAGTGGTATTCCGGCAGAAAAGGTCAACTACTTTTTTGATGATATGAAACTACGGGAAACCGTACGCCAGAAACTGCGCGAACGTGGTGATGTAGTGGTCAGTTCTTCGCTGAGCAACAATCTCGAGATCAATGCACTTGGAGCTACCAAGGGAGAAGGGATACTCTTCCTGGCCAGACACCTTGGCTTGAAACCGGAAGAGACAATGGGAATTGGTGACGGTGATAATGATATGACGATGATGCAGATGGCAGGCATCGGAGTTGCAATGGGGAATGCGGAAGCAAGTGTGAAGGCAGCGGCCAATTATGTTACGTTAACGAATCAGGAAGACGGGGTGGCGGATGCCATCAGAAAACTGGTTCTTAATCGTCAGCAATAACGGAGCGTATATATGGATTTTATTTTAAAGCATTGGCTTTCAGTAAGTGTAGGTGTATTTCTGCTTGCCATGATATTGCATGGTCATTACCGTGGTTTTCTGAGGATTGCCGTATCGATGACGGCACTCGTACTGTCACTGGTGATTGTCCGGCTGGCTACACCTTATATGACAGATTTCTTAAAGCAAAATACCGCATTTCATGAGGTGGTCCGTCAGGGTGTATTAAGTATGACCGGAGCCGGTGAGGGTGCTGCAGCGGATACAGCGCTCCCTGCGGGACAGCGGCTGCTGATCGAACAGCTCAAGTTGCCGGAGCAGATCAAAGAAGCCTTAATTGAGAATAACAATAATGAAGTGTATCGGATGCTGGGGGTCGATGCATTCCTGGACTACATCAGCGCCTATGTCGCGAATATGGTGTTGACCGTTATCGGATCGGTACTGCTCTTTATTATTGTATTTATAGCGCTTCAGTTACTTATGCGCTGGCTGGATCTGATTGCCCGTATTCCGATTATTGCCGGCCTGAACCAGATTGCCGGGGCATTGCTGGGCGGAATTCAGGGGCTGTTAATTCTATGGTTTTGCTGTCTGGTTGTATCGGTGTGTTCCGGAACAACATGGGCATCTGCGGTTATCGAGCAGATTAATCAAAGCGTCTGGCTGTCATTTTTGTATCGGAATAATATTTTCAGCTGGCTTTTAGGCGGGATTTTGAATAATTTAGTATAGTTTTGTTGGATGTTTAAATTTCACTTATTGTATATTTCGTTTATACAATAAGTGAAATAAGGTATAATCATCCAAATGCCACTGAATCACAACCACTAAATGTAGGATAAATATTGAAAAAAAGGCATATTTAGTGGGATGTAAAATTGTTTAAAAAAAACAAACAAATTCCCTTGACAAATAGTAGGGGTAAGTGGTATATTTAATGTCCACCGAGCGGGTGGCTATGACACACTGAAAAATACTTAAAAAAAGTGTTGACAAAGAAACGGTGCTGTGATAGAATAAATGAGTTGTCGCTAAAACGCAACACACAAAAAGAACCTTGAAAATAGAAGATTGAACAGTATGTAAAACCCTGAAAATTCTAATAAAAAAGAGTCTTTTGGTAAAGACATCTTTGGATGAGAAATTCAGAACAAAAACAAACCAAACAACAGTAGAACGGTTTAAA
>JBOFYZ010000114.1:0-2156 GCA_051654925.1 Lachnospiraceae bacterium
ACTTAGGAAAGGAATGGTTTTCGGATTCATTAACTACGTTTGAGGGTAAAGACGCCGCAGAGCTGATTCAGGGAACCTGGATTAATGAGGTGGGGGAGCTGACGGCGATGTCCAAACAGGAGAACAATGCTGTAAAGCAGTTTCTTAGTAAGACGGATGATATCTACCGGGCGGCTTATGGCCATACAACACAGAAGTATCCAAGACGCTGCGTGTTCTTCGGCACCAGCAACGATGATGAGTTCTTAAAGGATGCGACCGGGAACCGGCGGTTCTGGCCTGTGGACGTTGGATTGTATGCGGCTAAAAAGTCGATATGGATTGATCTGCCGAACGAAGTAGACCAGATCTGGGCAGAGGCTTACTGCTATTGGATGTTGGGGGAGCAGTTGTTTCTATCGAAAGAACTGGAGGCCTCGGCGGCTGAGCAGCAGGAAAGCCATCGCGAGAAGTCGGATAAAGAGGGGAAAGTTAAAGACTTCCTGGAAAAGAAAATTCCGGTCGATTGGGAAAGCTACGATTTACCGAAGCGGCGGCTATTTTGGGGTGGTCAGGTTCAGGGAAATGTTGAACTGATCGAAAGGGATAAGGTGTGCGTTTCTGAGATATGGATCGAATGCTTTGGGGGAGATCTAAAATATCTGAAACGGGTGGACAGCAATGAGATTATCAACATAATGAGATTGATTCCGGGGTGGGAACGAAATAAGTCCAGTAGACGATACGGGCCACACGGAACACAAAAAGGGTTTCACTTGCGTCAACCAGAGCGTCAACCAAGTAGGATTTAGCGTCAACTAGATATTTTTGGTTGACAGGCGTGTCAACTACGTCAACTAAGTGAATCGAGATAGTTGACGGTATAGTTGACGGGTAAAACCCTTACAGAATATAGGTTTTTAACTAATGTCAACTATGTCAACCAATTTTAAGTAGTAGTAAATAAATAGGTAATATATAAGTACCTAGCGTTACCTAACGTGCCTATATAATACGGTAGATATACGTGTAAGGGCTTTGGTTGACCAATTGGAGGAATCATGAAAGAAAGTGAAATTGAGAAAGTATTAGTGTCCGAAGTTAAAAAGCTGGGTGGTAGAGCCTATAAATGGATCAGCCCCGGCAATGATGGTGTGCCAGACCGGATCGTGGTTCTGCCCGGTTACCCGCCTGTGTTCGTGGAGCTGAAAACCGATACCGGCAGATTAACACCAGTACAAAGGGTCCAGATAGGACGCCTGACGGCATTGGGGCAAAGGGTCGAAGTGACTTATGGAATATCCGGGATCATTCAGATATTTAAAAAATATGGGTATTCGGAAACGGCAACGAGGTTAAGGCAGAAATACAAAGTAGGTGAATTAGATGATTAAAGGTGTAAAGAATTACGAAGATCTCTACGGAGTAGATGAGCAGGGGAATGTCTGGTCATACAGAAATAATTTGATATTAAAACCGTATGTGAATACAGGCGGGTATCTAAGAGTCAATTTGTGCAGACGTGGTAAGCTAAAGCACAAATATGTGCATCGATTGGTTGCAGAGGCATTTCTGCCCAACCCGAGAGATCATAAGGTCGTGAATCACATTAATGCCGACCCACAGGATAACCGGGTAGAGAATCTTGAATGGTGTAGCCAGGATTATAACATAAGGCATTCGCGGAGTCTCGGTAACCAGAATGATATACCAGTAAGAGCCTTTTCGCCCATAACCGGAGAGACAAAAGAGTTCCGGAACTTGAAAGATGCTGGAATAGAATTGTTCGGCAAGTGGTGGGCTCTTAGGTACCACCAACAGAAGTACGGCGGGCATTTTTCAAAAGGGCAGTGGGTATTTGAGGTGACAAAAGATGGAGTTTAAACCACACAACTACCAGCAGTACTGTATACAAAAAATCATGGATACTAAGAAGGTTGGGATTTGGCAAGATATGGGTCTTGGAAAAACAGTTACCACCCTGACCGCCATCCGGGAATTAAAGTATAACCGGTTCCAAGTCAAAAAGGTGTTGGTTGTTGCCCCGAAGAAGGTGGCAGAGGGTACCTGGACGAAAGAAAAGGATAAATGGGATCACACAAAGATCCTAAGAGTATCACCGGTGCTTGGCAGCCAGGCAAAGCGGATTAAGGCTTTAAATACACCGGCTGATATTT
>JBOFYZ010000115.1:0-11833 GCA_051654925.1 Lachnospiraceae bacterium
ACCTTTCGTACAATTAACATAATTATACATATAACGGCGGAATACATCAAGTCCTTATCTCATGTTTTCCGGCAGCACGTAACTTTCCAGATCATCCAGATCATCAAAGGTGAAGTCGGTTTCCGTGGTACTCAGTTCCTCGCTGTCATCATCCAGTGACACCACCGGGACCTTTGCCATGATAACGTTTCGCATCACAACTGTTCTTCGACCTATTGTTGCCGCCGCATCTTCATTGGTCGCCTGAATTGAGATTGTCGGCACTTTCCCCTCTTTAATCCACTGCTGGTAGGCGGCCAGAGCGGCCGGGCTAACATTGTAAATAGTCATCGAGCCTTTACCTTCTGCCCCAACTACTTTATGCTGTTTCATCCTGTGCCCTAATAGCTTCTTAGCAATAACAGTAAATTCAATGTCGGCCTCGATCTTGGATAACTCAAAGAAGTACCGGTTCTGACCGTCCATTGTAATAAACGCGCTGCCTTCGCTGCCAGTTACAAGGTCAGCGATTTTTGTATAATTTCCCATCTTTGTCCCTCCTTATGAAAGATTGACAGTTATGTAGATTTTCTCCACACTGTCTACCGGCTGAATGTTTGCTTCGACAACGACCGCATCAGAATCCGTTCCCTTTGCTATCGTTATATCACCTGTGTCAAAATTCTGGATTGCAGCCATGTTTTCAAGCGTTACGAAGTAATCCACAAGGGATGACTTTAACAACGACCTTCCATTCTCATTGTTATTAACCTTGCCGATATAATCCCCTTCAAAAATGCTGGTGATGTCATTAGCGATATTATCAATCGTCCTGATAACCCGGTTTTTGGTAAGCATCCTGCCTTTGTCAACCGTGATCGTTGTCAGAGAGTTAATATCATACACCGCCGTTACATTCTGCGTGGAATCCACTTTAAAGATGAATTTCCCGGCCTGGATGGCTGCCTCCTGCTCACTCTTGGTCATGCGGGGACTTACGTCAATCGCACCCTCGTAAGCCATGCCGGTGTTCGATGTTGTGATGTTGGCTCCTGCGGTTGCTCCGGCTACCCAGGCAGTTGTTTCCGCTGCTGTCAACTCGCTGCTGTCTGTCAGAATCACTCCCTGTACTACATTAATAATGCCTTCGTGATCTGCTGTGTAATTGGTGAGCACCGCCTGGCACTTCACACCCTCATCCTCGCGCATTGCCTTGATCCATGTCGCAATCTGTACCTTATTTACTTCCACATCGTAAGGATAACAAAGCGTTTGAAACGATTCTGTTTTAAGAGTATTCAGCGCTGTTGTTACGTCATCCGTTGAATGACCCTCCGGCAGCTTATAAAGCAATACGGTCTTGGCTTTCTTAAGAGCTTCGACCGCCAGCTTCTTATCGGCTGCTGTTGCCCCATCCGGATAGTTCTGTTCGGTTGCAGTGACCGTATACATCGTACCATCAGTACCGGCACTCAACTGCTGTAAGATAATTACCGTCCCCCGGTCACCCGGTGTAATAGACAGTGGTTCATTTGTCCGGATATTGATATAGGCTCCAGGCAATATCTTATTCTGTGATTCCCATGTTCCCGCCACGATTAATCCTCCTTTATTTCTGTGTTCTGTGTTAATGTCTGCATGTTTGTGAACTCTGTTTCTTTATATTCGCAGTAATCGACATCAAACATAAGATGCAGCACCTTATCCACGATCTCCATGTTCCTATTTTTGATTTTAAATCCTTCGACCTGCAGCTCTCTGCCAAGCAACTGCCCCACACTCCAACACTCGTCATTTACATTGACTTTATCTCCGGGGAAGTATGTTACATCCACACCTACGGTATTTTTCAGCCGTTCATTGATTCCGTGCGCCGGTGCCTGGTTATAAAAAGATATCAGGAAAGACGGTGTTTTGAAGTTTTGCGGCACATCCTCCTGGTATACAGTGCAATCCTTTACCACGTGCAGTCCCTTGGCTATACTCATATACAATTTAGCTATCATGCTTTTTCTGTACCGCCTCCACTTCTTTTTGAAACTCGATCACCATCTGTTTGTCAACGTATGAAACTGCCTGCTCCAGAACATAAGTCCCTTTTACAAACCCTTTTGTCGGTCCTCCCTTTTTCGTTACTATTCGGTGTCCGTAATTCCAAAAGGTTGCATATTCTGCATTATTGGCAATTTCCGTTTCTACTCCGGCGGCACCCTTTTTTGTCGGTAGCTTGTGCCAGCTTTTTCTGAGGAGACCACCAACGCCTGATCCGCTGACCGTAAAGCTGACCACCTTTCCAATATCTTTACCACTTTTCACGGTAAATGTCACCGGATTAGGGTGATCGCCCACCGGAGTTTTGCGTTTCGCAAAAGCCACTCCATCATTAGCCGCTCGATTAAGCACCCGTACATCGATTTCCTGGATGTCTTCTACCATAGCTTTGAGTTCCTTGCGAAACCGGTCAGTAGCCGCCTTATTGCGGCGATAATTGCTGCTACTCATGCATTATCATCCCTTTTTATCTCGCATTGCCACTGGTAGCTATAAGGATGGCACTCTCCCAAGTCAACGATACGAACGATTCCATTGCTCAGGGTGATTGTAAGGCGATCCCCCTCTTTTACATCCTCGTTGATGCCACAAAACAATCGGTGGCTATTCTGGATACTTGGGTTTGGATTCCCTAACGCAACCTGCCCGGAAGAGCTGTATCTACATGGCCGTTCGGTCGCCACCGTCTGCTTCACTTGTTTGGTAATGCCATTCTCTTCAATGTCTACCCAGCGCTCCATACTCATCTTGGCATCATACATGACTGCGTATGGATTATACATATCCTCTCAACCTCCTGTGCCGGCGCAATGCTTTTTTATCGGATTCAGACAGGTCATAAATAGTTGCCTTGGTATTCCCATCAGTATGGGCCCAGGTTATCGACCCATCACCTTCTTTGATACTTTGTACTTCAGGGATATACCCCGATCCGTTCACCGCTTCATAATCAATAATGCCCTTTACCTTTTTGCGGATAAAGGGCTCTAAAGCATCAGGAATGCGTCTAGGAGATAGATTACAGTAATCACATACAGCCAAAATGATATCAGAGATGACCAAATCCTTTTCATCTTTAAGCTGTAAGTTGCTTTTCACTTTATTTAGCATCTCTGATTCACCCATAGCTGCCTCCTTACCCTATTTTATGCCTAAATGCTACCATACGGATTTGCTTCGACTCATAAACCCTTTTGTAGTTAATGGCATTCATCAGTTCTGCTTTGGTTGGCGTCTCCACATGTTCGCGAGCCAGATTTGTCCACTTAACTCCGCGAGCATGCATAATAAACGTCTTACGGTTGATAAGATAATCAACACCAGAGCCCTTCTTCTTGTCTCGATCTACCTCGGTAGCGACAAAACCAACCGGGGAGCCGTTACCAAAAGCGATCGCTCCCTGACCAAAGAGATATGTTGTATATACTCCGTCTGCCACAGGACAGCCGTCATCCACAATAACCCGGCGACCCTGATATGTATCGAATTCCACGTCTGTAGAATCTCTCTCTGTCTCAATCAGATTGAGCTTTTTCAGATATGCTTTTGTAGCGCTGTGCATGGTTGTAGCTGTCAGCTGCCCCTGGGCATCGCCAAGTAGCTGCAGAGCATCGATGTAAGCACTGGCGCTGATCTTCTGCGCGGCTGCCGTGCTCATTGTGGAGATATCCAAGATATGATCCTCAAGAGGTGTCACGGTCGTACCATTATCATCATAACTCCCAAAAACACCGGTCAATTTCTGGATAAGGATCTTCTGATACTCCCTAGACCAATACCCTGCGACCAGATCACCGATAGCAGCCATTGGATCACTACCGGCCAAAGCGGCAGCCAGATCGGTTGAAGCCCACATGTTCGCCCTACGGATCGTGGTAGACACATCTTTATTTGATGTGATCTTTTTAGCTGTCAAATCCTCATCTTCGATAATATCTTCTGAATCGCCGGATAAATCCTCAAAAAATGGCATCTGGTGTATCGGTGCTGCCTCGCTTGCTAGGCGATCAAACTCCGGGTTATTGGCAATAATTCCGCTCTGAAATAATGCGGACAACTCCATGGTACGATTGACTACGTACGGAGTGAATAACTCTGGTACAATGACATCTGATAATCTTGTTACTGGCATACTTTTACCTGTTCCTTTCTAAATCAGTTAAATAGTTGTTCCGGCCGCAGCGGCTAACTGCTTCGCCTGCTCCGGATTGTCTCTGAGCAGTTTGCCCTGCTCCGTAAGATTGAAAGACTCTTTAGCAAATGGATTCTTTGCTGGTGGATTTCCACCGCCCGCCGGATTATACTCCGCTCCCGGTTCCTTCTTAAACAGATGTGGAGATACTTCCTTGAACGGCTTAACCACATCATCAACGCCGATCGGCTTTCCCTCTTTATCAAAGTTAAACTTTTCGACACCGCCCTGTTTATAGATGATATAATCCGCATCCAGCACGCCGGCTTCCCGGAGTTTATCTTTCAGGGCGTATTCCTTTTGGGTATTAGCCGCTGCTGTTTCAAGCTCTGTCACTTTGCTTTTGTAGGTTGTAACCTCCTGTTGTAGCTGCTCATTGTCTTTATTGTCCTTTTTCAAGGTATCAATTGTTGTGTTAGCAGTCTTGAGCTGTTCGTTTACCTCATCAAATCTGGTTTTGGGGATAAATCCCTTAATTGTCTCATTATAGCTGTCAACCGCAATCTGAGCATGTTCCTCTGATAATCCCTTTGCAACTAAATCTTCTTTCTTCATGTTTTGCTCCTTTCGATTCATCTCCACTTGTTATCCCGGTCGTGTCCGGTGATGTCTCCCTCTTTTTCGCCTGGGATACCAAAAAAGGCGATTTTGGGTATAAAAATAACACCCGGAATTATCCGCGTGCTGTTTTATTGGGTTTGATGTTCTTCGTATTCACTTATTCCAACTACATCTCTTTTCCGATATGCTGATCTGTAGCCACCCTCAGCAGTCAGAATAAAATAGTCAGAAGGCTTTATATCTTTGGAATCCAGAAGATACATAATCTCTTCAAATGATTCCTCGACCGGAGCCACAAAACCACCGGCCATGTAGATTTCAACCTTCTTCATAACCAGTCAAATTTCACAAGCCCTCACCTGCCTTTCTGTTGCGATGTCGCAACATTATGCAATTCCTAACGCTTGATATGCTGCTTCCTCACTGACAACTTCATAACAGTCAAATTCCGGTGCATCCGGATAAAAATAACCAAGCATAATTCCCGTTCGCACCCAGTCATTATTAACATACCTGAAGAACTTTCGTCCGATCTGCTTTATAATGGTTCCACGGTTATCATAGTCTGTCAACATCAAATATCTTACAATCTCGGTGTTCATATTAGCGTATCCCTCCTATGTCGTTTGGAATAGTCATCCCATCCGCTAAATCCATCATTTGGTCTAATAGATCGATTTTCTCTTCCGTATCATCCGGAAGAACTCTGTATTTTTCGTATAGTTTATGCATCTCGCCATTCTTCACCTCAAAACTCTCTGGTGTATGAAATTGGAGTTCAAACGCTTGCCCGGTCGGCGATCTCAGAGTGGCGTTAATCCCATTGTATGGATTTATATCGTCCAACCAGTAGTTATTTATCTCAACTACATTATACCCTGCATTCTTGTACATTTCAATACTCGTTAATGCCTTATCAACCATCGTGTCAGGATTAGCTGTATATGTATAACGCAAGATATCCCTGACTTCATAAGTATTGCCGCCGGGATCATATTTCCGACGAATCTTAGTTAAGTATGAGTCCTTAGCCTTGATTCGGTGTTCCAGACCTGACACATCCATACCCGCCTGGGTAGCAATGTCTTTTATCTTTGCGGTAACAGCCGGTTCGTTGCCTGAAGCTTTGCTGTAATACGACATCCCTTTTGCCTGGGCTTTTAAGATATTATATTCGTCACCAGCACCATACTTGATATTCTGGAAATCCTTTAAGGTACCCGGCACATAATCCTTGCCCAGGAGTTCCTTATACCCGTTGTACTGCTTGTCGTCCGCTGCCGTGTCACGCAGCTTCTTCTCTGCCAGTGCTTTAACCGGGTTGCTCTCTATGTATTTTTCATGCCACTCTTTGTACGACATATCCGCTGGAACTTCATAACTTTTTCCTGTTTCCGGATCTCTGGCTGCACGGGTTTCATCTGTTAAATCCATATCGTCATAATATGGCACATCCGTACATCGACAAAAACAATGAAACGGTGGCATATTCTCTCCAACAACCGCCTTCTCTGCCTCATATACCTCGCCATCCAACGCGCCGCAGATACCACAGGTCTTACTGTCCAAAGTCGCCAGGATCTGATATTTTTCCACCCCATCCTCTTTATAAGCGGCGTGGGTGGCTTCGTTAATCAGAAACGAGCTCTCCGTGTGTAATAACCGATAAGCCTCAAACTTCTTGGAATTCATTTTCTTTGCAAAGTCATTGACAAGAGCTTTCGGATCTTTGCCCTGCACCATCATGGTCGTAAGAGACTCCATCAGCTGTGTCTGAAGATGGTCTTTCTGCTTCCACAGCCTACTTGAAAAGTTCGCCCCGTTGAATGGGTATTCCAGAAGCTTTTCCACCGTTCTCGGATCCACCTGAGCAAAGGCAGCATGAAATCCTCGGTACTGATCGGCATTATACCATGTACGGTAATAGCTTGCTCCATAGACGTCCTTCATAGTCGCAATCGCACCATGCTCGTATTGAACGGCATATAACTGGCGCAGGGAAGCATCTACCTGCGCTTCCAGTGCCTGATAGCGGGTAATCCGCGCCTTGATAGACAAGTTATTCACTTCCTGGTTGTATTTGCCGATATTCTTCATGGAGAGGTCGATAAAGTCATTCAGCTCTCCCAGTTCTGTTTTATCGAGCTGCATCTGTGCAGCTGCATAAGACAAACCGTTTTCCTCTGCATAGCGAAAGTAGAACGACTCAACAGTCTTTTGAAGTTCCCGTTTCGTCTGGTTAAATGCTTTTTCCAGTTTGTAATAATAATGATTGACCTGCATTTCTTCGGCTTTATAAAGCGCTAACTGTCTATCCTCCCAATAACTCATCCCTCACCTTCTCCATCTTCCGGATCCTCCTCCTCTTCTTTGCTAGCATTTAACTGAAACATCTCTGTTATTTCCTTCTGCTTTTCTTCATCTTCCGCGTTCTGCTTCTTGATTCGATCCATCTCCTTTGCCGCGTCCTCAACATAAGGATGGCGCTCAATAATTGTTTGATCGGAGATGATGCCTTTGCTTTGGGCGCATATCTGAGCCACCTCCAGATCGTTTCTGACAGATGTTCTTGTCCATGTCTGGACAATCGTGTCATCTTTGATTGTGATGTTCATCAGCCGGCACACGCACCGGATAAACCGCCCGAAGCCGATCTTGAATTCCGTTTCCTGTAATCCCGCTTTCAGCTCCAGCAACGAATAAAGAAAGCCCAGGGCAACGCCAGAGCTGTTGCCGAAGTTGGCCGGATCCGGGTCAATTCCCTGCCCCTGCTCAAAAATGCACTTTCTGGTTACTTCCAGCAACTGTTTCCTGGCTTCCACTGGCAACTCGATCGTGAGTGTTGACACACCAGATTTATCGTCTCCGCTCTCTCCCTCTACCTGGATGGCCTTGTAATCTTTCAAGTCCCGGAGGAATTCCCCCAGATCTGCGCCACCGTAATTCGTCAGTACAAATATAACCTCTTGGATATCCTCCAGGTCATTGACGAAGTCACTGAACACCTTACAGTAGGTATCAATAAGTGGCTTGATATTGTCCAGATCCGTTGAGTCCATATTGTTGTTGAAGAAAGGAAAAAACGGCACCTCTCCGATGCCATGTTCAAAGCAATATGACTCTGTGCTGTTGTTTTCCGCATCGATAATCGTGAAATTATAGTAAGGCATCAGTCCTTCATCGATAGTTTGCCCTGCTTCCACTTCGTAAGCTTCGCAGGAGGTATCGTTCCAATATTCGTAAACATCCATCTCCCTGCCATCTTCCGTAATGTCATGATAGCAGCGCAAAACGCCTTTGAGCTCCTGCTCCAGGTTCTTAGTCCAGACCGGTATGATCTGCTCTGATGGGACAACCGCATATTTATGCTGGCTACTACTCTTATCTTTCCACACGTGCAGCCAGGCCACGCTGGCGTTTGATGCATTGATACACAGATCCTTGCATGTCTTTGCATATTTATCGCCCAGAAAAGCCGTCAGCTGCTTATTGGTGGTTTGGCTCCCAATATCGAACAGCGGTGATGCTGCAAACATGTAAGATGCTTTCTGATTCACCAGCAGACCGTGAAAGTTGAATGGTATCCGGTTATCGGCGTTTCGGAGTGGCTTCTTTTCTTTATCATCAGCCCTGATAGGCTTTAGCAGAATATCCGTCTTATTCCGATAGTAGCGATCTGCAACAGCAGCGCGCTGGATAAATGCCGAATGACCGCTTTGGTATTTCTTAACAAGCTTCTTTATCGCATCTAATTCCATTTATCTCACCTCTTTCTATTTCAGTATTTTAATTCCGCCTCGCGGCCGCCTTATATCTTCAATGCTGTATCGGAGCATTGCCATAGCATCATCCATGAACTCCACTGGCTCATCGAGATATAATCCTGTTTTTTCATCCTTCTTCCACTTCCACTGCTGAATTTCTTTATACGTATTGGCACAGGAGCCATGTATGTAAATTGTAGGTATTTGCTTTAGGTAATCAATCTGTGCCTTAACGCTCCCTTGTTCCTTCTTAACTCCCCGGGCTTTTCTGTATCCGGCCTTCTTCCACATTTTTATCCGATCCGGTTCGGCACTATCGCAATGCATGGATATATCTTTTCGGAAATTCTTTCTGTTTGCCAGCTCTATAATCTCGCTCGTGTCCTTTTCAAACACATATATTTCTCGGCATACGTAGAGACTCCCATCTTTAAAGCCGATCTCCCCGAGTGCATTTGCATGATTAAATCCAAAATCCTGAGCATTTACCATGTTATCAAAACGAGCGTACGAAATATCGAAGTCTTCAAATTTGTAGTTTGTAAGAATCAAGCCACCCGTCTCTCCCCACTCTCCCAAACCATATACCTTGTACCCATCCGGATCTCGCTCTTTTCTCATGAGCATTCGGCGGTGATACGCATCGTCGATAAATCGGTTATTCAGATATGTGCTTTGATGGGTGTATATATCCGGATTGGTGATATCAAAATACTTCGCCTTGATCCAATGGCTGGCTGATACCGGGTTAAATGAAAACGTAATCTGATAATACAGGTTCGGATTGATATCACTGAGTTCGCCCCTTAAACGGTCATCCAGGATATCGACATCAGATTCAAACAGCTCCGTTGCTTCCTCTACCCAGATCCAGGTTAGCTTACCCTGCTTGACTGTGATGGACTTAACCTTTTCTCGTTGTCTCGCATCCTGGACACCACGGAAGATTATCTGATTGCCGGTTACTTTATTGGTAATCTCCAAAGGGTTTGTTTTCATATCCCAATATAAATAAGCCAGCTCCCCGTATATCCGGAAGATGGCTCCTGTTAACTCTGCGTAAGTGCTATCCTTGTTACTGCCTTCGATCTTTCTGACCACAAGCAGATTGGCACCTTTATAGTTCATGTCTCCAATCTTAACAATGTAGTCCTGGGCTATGTTTACTGACTTGCCGCTACCAGCTGAACCTTTTGCTAGGCGGTAACGCTTTCGGCATTGATTAAAGTCCTTAAATATGGGATTGAATCCAACTTTAACATCCATCATCCGAACCACCGTAATCTACCTGAATCCTCAGCCCCAGGTCGCCGGATATCTCTGTCTTATCCTTGAACATCCCCAGGTGCCGCCCGATCAGCTCCAGCGCCTTGATCTTGTCAGTCAGTTTATACTTCTTCACATAACCAACAAATCTCCGGTCGTCACCGCTGCCCTCGTATTCCTCCAACACTTCCAGCCCAGCGATACAGGCCGCCGTTGAATCATCCAGCATCGTAATGTCTTTGGGTTTCCCATCGTCATCGTAGAACCGTCTGATATCAAGGAAGCCTAGCTTCGCCAGCTCTTGTAATACTCGGTCTTGGGTTATCTCGGTTCGTTGCTCACGTTGCTTCATCCGCTCCTGAAGCTCGTTTTGGATTTCAACATTCTTCAACAACCTTTGTCCCATGCTGTATGATGTACGTTCTGAATATCCAGCTCTTATGGCGGCCTGAGTAGCATTCAGGTCTATCAGGTATTCTTCTACAAATAACTTCTGCTTTTTCGTCAGTGCCATCAGGCTCACCACCTTCCCTTCTGTTAATCTTTCGCGCTCATCCCCTCGCGCCCTCACCTACCTCTTACGAGGATCCTCTGCCTATTTTGGGGTATAGAAAAAGCACCCCGAAGGATGCTTTACTTCTCTTTGTCATTATCTTTTTTCTTTCTCGTCTTTCTCCTGTCCTCTTTAACATTTTGCAAAACCCTGATTAAATAGTTTGTTTGATCCATGCTCTTTGAACAAATAACATCTATAATTAGATATAGAATTAAACCTAACACTCCTATGCCAAGCACTCTCGTCAATAGCAACTGCATAGTGTCCTGTAATAGACTTTGCAGGACTGCGGTGCTAATGTTTTCTTTGATAGCATCAGCAATTTTAATTATGTATGTACTTCCCAATGTAATTATTAGCGAAGCAATTGTTATAAACATGGGGATTATAGACTTAAACGAATCAAGCCTCTTAGCAGAATCTAGTCCATTCAAAAGTATAATTTCCAGGTTGTCTTGTTCAAGGTTACTGCACTCGCTTATTGACTCATATATTTTACAATACCTCGCATTTTCAGTCGGATATTTTTCTTTATGCCACTTCTTTAGTTGTTTTAATCTTACTTTAACATCAATCATTTATCATCCCTCAATCAAATTGTCAGTTACGTATATATTATAATCTTTTTATTGCTTTTTGACAACAAAACTGAGAATAATTTTAAATTTCTAATCGACCGCCAGGCTATGACACCCGGCAGCCGTATATTCATTGGGAGGTTATGCCTTAATCCAGTTCGGCACGATATCATATTAACATTTTAAAAACGGAAAAGGCGGAAATAGCGGAAAAAGTTTAATTATTCTTCATAAAGCTCTCAAGTTCCTTCCGTATTGCATCTCCTGATACATCGCATCCCATTCGCTTGGCTACTTTATCCCATGTTTTTCTCTCAAAATACTTCATTCGAATAATCCGCTGCATCCGCATGGGAATTGTATTCATCCAAACTTCAACCTGAGTCTTTATTTTTTCCGCATTGGTCTTTCGCTCCTCCAGGATCACTTCTTGCTTTTTCAACTCTCCCGGATTCTTGATCACGGTATGGGATACCCCTGCTATCTTAAAGTTCTGTGCCGCATAAGGGAATTCCGGCATAGAGCCTTTCACCGAATCAGTCACTATAGTTTTTCGCTGTCGTTTTAAATGCCGAATGTCTTCCTCGGTTTCCTTTATCAGTTCGCAAGCATCTATGTAATCCCTAAGTATGTTCTTGTCCACCGTCATCCCCTCCCTAATCTTGCCTAAAATTTTTATGTACCCAATACCACAGCCCCCGCCTAGATAATACCATCCTCCCGTACAACTCCCCGCCCGGCCGATATCTTACATCCGGACACAACATCGTATATTTGTAAGATGGTTCCCTGGCACTGTGAGTATTAACCGGCGCAGCGTTGGCCATGCTGTGCAGCTCTTTGTCTGTTAAGATTCCTTTCATTGTTCCTCCGTTAAATATTTACA
>JBOFYZ010000116.1:0-4108 GCA_051654925.1 Lachnospiraceae bacterium
AAACGGGGCCACCTGCGTAGGAACCGCCACCAATACCATTATTCTTTGTCAATTGTAGCTGTGAACCAACGGTATTGTCTTTAGTCCGAGAAACATAATCACTATTTAATTGAGTAAGCTGATTCTGTAATGCGTAGGCGACCGCTGCCGTGACTGGCAAATCAGTTCGATTCGTGACAGCATTGTTTACGATCATTCCCACCGTCAATATACCGGTTTTAAAATTGTTGAAATCCTCTATAAATTTTTTCACTTTCCCAACAACAGTTTTAGTTTTATCACCGGCTGCTGGTACCGGAAATTCTGTCGTAATGGTATCTATGGATGAAACCACCGTTTCGGCAACATCACCACCGGTTGCATCAACTTTCTCTGCCAGTACCCGATCAATCTCACTCGCGTTATGATTCAGATCATCTACCGACACATATTCATTGCCTTCTGGCATTTTCAATTCATAATGTTCTGTTAACTTCATATACCCACCGTCCTTATCTCATCCCAGGTATACGCCGCAGCGGCCGACCATGTCAGCTTTTGCACGTCATCCCAGGTATTATAGACATACTCATATTCAACCGCCAAATGCGCCGGTTTGATCTCTTCTATTGTCAGCCGTAAGTCTGCCATGTTTGCAGGAATGCCAAGCATCCCTACAAATTTAATTGTAAAAATGCTGTTGGGGTTACCTTCGAACACTTCCACATCTCCATTGGAATACCGGCTTGCCACATCCTGAATCATAGCTTTCGTTGTGGTTCCCGCCCCTGACAGTTTTGCAGTGATACGTTCTATACGAAAGGCATCTGTTTTCTTGATATTAATATCCAGACCAAAAATAGCCTCATAGCGAGCCAGCATAGCTGACGCTGTTGTAATAAAACACTCTGAAATCGAATCGCTCAATTGATCTTCCAGCTGTTCTGTTTTTTGAGACAGGATGCTTTGCAATAACTGCATGGTCTCGTTGTGTTCGTAGTAATCAGGCAACAGCTTGATTAATTCCATCCGCTACACCTCCGTTATGCTTAATGTCCCAAGCACCGGGATCGCCTTTTCTCCAATAACTACATTTGCACGAGCGTTGTTAACCATAAGGTTTTCGTAATCCAGTACGCCGTCTGCCGCAAGGAGCAGGCTGCCAATTTTAGCAAGGCTGACACGGTATTCCGCAAAGACCAAGCCTTTGAGATAATCAATCAAGGCCTCTTTAAATGCAGTTATAATCGTATCCAAAGACTTTGTGCCGTCCATCTGTAGGGCTGCAGACACATTAATTTCCGTTTCTTCCGGACTACTGACAGTTACATCTGCACCGATTGGCCGCACCGTCTCTATGTATTCCGCCACGGCAGATTCCATGGACGGATCCGCTTCTTTGCTATTATTGACTATCAACACGGTCACAGTTCCGGGTCCGTTATCAAGCGGAAACACTTTTACAGCTCCGACACCAGATACCTCCAGCGCCCATTGCTGATAATGATAAGCGTTTCCCGATGTTGCCGGCAACTGCACCCGTAAATAAAACCGTTGCCGTAAAGCTTCGTCCGTCTCTTCATCAGTTCCTGCGGTAATGATCTCAGAAAGTTCTGCACTGATTCCACTGATATTGGATATTGCCTCCATTGTGCCGCTGTATTGGTTCCCGATCTCCCCAATCGTCTCGCACCCCACCGCATAGATACCTTCCGATAGCAAGGTCGTTACGGCATAAACAAGGCCACTAATCCCCCATCTGGTGCCGATATCTACGGGAGCAGATGTAATCATTTCACGAATTGTAGCTGTTGCCGGCTTCCTGGTAAGACCATAGGCTGACACGGCCAAATCAAGATACTCCCCCATCGCAGTGTCCGCAAATACAAGGTCAAGGAAATTCGTTAACTGAAAGGTTTGTTGCGTCAGGAAATACGCACAGGGAGACAAAGCATCATAGATAATGCTGCCTTCCCGCTTATCCACATTGCTTGGCACCTTATCCAACATTGCTTGCAGCAGTTCTTCATAGGTAGTACTCACACCGTCACCTCCGTTTCTATATCAAAATCTCCATAAATGCTGTGCACATCAAAGGTGCATGTGCAATGATCTTCGATAAACTCAAACTTAAAACCATCAATCTCTAATATCCTGTCGTCTTTATCAAGGGCCTCCATAATCATCCGTTTCATTTCTGCCCGCACGTAAGGCCGTTCCTCGCCAATCAGCTGCCGCCAGGCAATTCCATAGCTAAAGCTGTATACCGGATATTCAAACTGTTCCGTTGCAAGTACCTTATAAATGGATTGCTTGAGGGCTTCCAATTTATCTACGAAGCCCTCTATCTTTGTTTCTGTCAGTTTATAAGTCCTGGTCTCATAGATCTGCCTTTCCAGGACTAAATCCGTGCTAATCGCAGCCATTAAATCCCCCCTGTCTGATATGGCTTGCCGATAATCTCCAGTATGTAATACTGACGGCCGCCGTCATTTCTTAGCAGCCGTACTTTATCACCGGAGATCAACTTGCTCACCATATTGCCGGTAATCAGCTCCATCGGCACAGGCAGCCGTTCATTTATGATAACTGCGCTTCCGTTGTACGTACCAAGCATTACCGCCGCTGGCTTTCGGTTATTCATATAATTATTCACTATTGTTTTTACCACGTTAAATAGTTCGTTCGCCCCTGCATCAGCCATCTGTTATCACCTCCACCGTCATTGTGTGTATGGGCAGAAAATCATGAGTCGCTTTCTTAACAATCAGCCTGCGGTTCAGGGAAATATCGGCAATACTTCCATAGACGCTGTTTCCCGCTCTTACCGTCAGATCGCCGAGACAGGTAAGCTTGAGCGTTTCAGCTTCATGATTATAAAGCTTTAGTAGGTTATTTGCCCGCTCCTGTGCCTGCGCGGCATTATCAATGTCGGATGAAGTCTCAAAGTACTGGAGTAAACCATATCGATTCACAGACTCTTGATCGACTGCCGCCCCCACGTCCTGCTGACCAGTCTCTTCATTTTCCCAGCCAACCTTTATCCTGTTATAGAATTCATCGTCTATGGACTTCTCCCATGAGTAACTGGTCACAAGACTGCTGTCACCGAGTACCAAGGGCAATTGCAGGTTGCGCATATTCCAAAGGCAAATCAAACCATATTCGTCCCTCAAGCAGTATTTGTCCTGCGTTCCTATGAGCGTATCCGATACTGCCTCATAGATCATGTCAAGCCACGTTTTACTGTCCTCTGCCTTTGTCTCCAGTTCAAAGCCGGGATTCTCCAGTGTACCAGGCTTCAATGATAGAAATGTGCACATCTTCTGCGTTAAAGTGCTTAGCGTATCGCCCTGCAACACGATAATTTCCTTTGCTTTGCCGTACCTGAGCTGATCATAAGCCTTTACCTTAATAATCCCGGTTTCGTCTCCAGATACCTTGAAAATCGTGCCAAAGAAAATGCCATCCTGCTGATCGTTTAGAGTCAGCCGAATGACATCTCCATTTTGCAGTGTCAGCCCATCGCTGATATAAGACACCTCTAGACTGCTGGCACCATCGTTTAACGTATCCACCCACGAAACCCCTTTGCACATGCCTGATATGTCATAGATGTAGCCACCGGTTTCAACTAATACTTCCATAACGCCACCTCATTCCGGGATCGTGAATACTTGCCCTGGGTAAATCAAATTTGGATTCTTAATTAACCCGGAGTTCGCTTCGTATATCTTCGTGTACATAGCACCATTCCCGTAATATTTCTTCGCGATCCCCCAGAGAGTGTCGCCGGAAACTACTGTGTGTGTCTTATTCTCCGTTACCGCCGGATTCTCTGGCTGCGCAGTGTCCTCCTGGGCAACCGTGGTTTCTGCCTGTACGACAGCCACATAACGTTTGCCTACACCTTTGTATTCCAGCAACTTCAATGTTATGTACTTATCGCCCTCTTCTCCGGCTTTCTCTATAACCTCAACGCTTTGTACTAGTACACTTACGCTGATGTCATCCGTAATTCCGTTGGATGCGATAAAGCGGATCGACTTTTTGTTCTTCTGGGCTTTACGGAACATTTTCTCGTAGTGATCCGCGTCCTTAAAACTGCCTGACGTTTCCACGTAATGGT
>JBOFYZ010000117.1:0-1764 GCA_051654925.1 Lachnospiraceae bacterium
TTTCTGCCCTTTTTTCACTGTTTCCTTTTCTTCTTTACCCCCAATATTTCTGCATATTTTTCCAAAAAACGCTTGACAAATCAATAAAAATTTGCGGCGAAGCCACTTGATTGTAATTACTTTTCAAGGAGGTTTCGACTATGCTGAAACATTGGACTTCTCATGCTGAATATCAGCAATCTATTTCCCAGGCTGTTACGGATCTTTCTCCTTCACAGCTTAAAAAGCTTTCCTTTTATAACGATTCTCTGGATAAACTTACTTCCCTCAATCTTGATCCGATCGGCGAGCTCCTGGCTCCTTACTACTCCTATACTGGACGCCCCGCTCTTCATCAACCAGAAATCCTTCGCTCCTTTATCCTTATGATGGATCAGGAAGTTCTCAGTATTACCAATTGGGTTAAGTTACTTCACTCCGATGACTTACTTTCCATGATCATTGGCCTTACTACGGAGCAGCTTCCTCCTCTTGGCTCTTATTATGACTTTATCGATCGCCTTTGGCTTCGCAATTCCTCTCTCGACAGAGCTGATTCAAAAAGGCTTTTCCATTTCCCCAAAAACTCCAGGCCTTCTAAAAAACCTGGCAAAGGCAAGAAGCTTCCCAATAAGCATCCACAGATCGTCTCCAAATGTGTTGACTTTGCTTGTTCCGGCAACGACTTTCCCTTCCATTATGAACGCCTGCTACAGGAACTTTTTTCTTTAGCTGCTATCGTTCCATCCCTACAGCTTGGTCTTATTCCTGATGTCCCCATCACAATTGCTGGCGATGGCACCTGTGTCCATTCACACAGTGACTCTCTCGGGCGTAAGGTCTGTGATTGCAGGAAACAAGGGATATGGGGCTGCAAGTGTGACCGGCGCTTTCCTGCCTTTGATGCTTCCATCGGATGGGACAGTGACTTAAACACATGGTTTTATGGCTATACACTCTATGCGCTTTCTACTTATAATAAAGAACTTCACGTGGATTTGCCTCTCCATTTGCGCTTTCTTGATGCCAGGCGCCATGATAGTATTGGCGGAATTATTGCCCTCCATGAATTTCGCTTACTTAACCCCGATATTCCCATCCGTAATCTTTGCCTGGATTCAGCTAATGATAATTATCCTACCTATCAGCTCTGCAAGGATTGGGACATCTTTCCCTTTATTGATTTGAATTCTAACCGGGGCAGACCTGCCTCCATTCCTGGTGAAATCCTCATTGACACGGATGGAACACCTTTGTGTCAGGCAGGAAACCGAATGGTGAACTGGGGAATTTCATCCGTCCGTAAAGGTCGAAAGTGGCGTTGTCCGCTAAAATGCGGTAAAGTACAAACTTGTTCCTGTCAGGGTTCATGTTCCACTTCCGACTACGGGCGTGTCATATATACGAAACCGGACTGGGATATCCGCCTCTATCCGCCTGTTCCAAGAGGAACTAAGGAATACAAAGAGACGTATAAAACCAGAACCTGTTCCGAGCGAATTAATAACCGGATTCTCAATGATTACCATTTACATGAAATGAAAATCCGCGGGAAAAAGAGATATTCCTTCTTTGCCATGATCATCGGGATCAACATCCACTTGGATGCCCGCATCAAGAAAACAAAGCTGGAAGTATCCTAACATCTCGTTTTCCATATTTTTTCAAGTCTGCCTATGGGAGACTTTTTTGGCATGCCCTTCTTTCAAATTTTTCGTAACAAATCCAGGCATGTCTGTCAATGCATAAAATGCTATGATTATTCATTAGTTTCCGAGACTACTC
>JBOFYZ010000118.1:0-1119 GCA_051654925.1 Lachnospiraceae bacterium
GGCCATATTTGCAGAGTGTCATTGCGGTGATGGTTCGGGACCAATTTAATGGTCTTGTCATTAATCAGCAGAATTTATTATCTTTATTAGTCTCACCCTCCATTTATTGTCAGCATGGCCGTGAGAATCTGCTACGCGAGCGTCAGGAACATTTATTATATCTGCAACGTTTATGCCGTTACTGTCGGGCATCAGGCATTGGCGTTTGGTTACAAGGTGAAGCCCTACCCCGGGATGGCAAAATACAAGAAAAGTATCCCGAATATGCGTTGATTGAAAATAGTAGTGCAGATGAAATTTTCTGGAAAAATTTTTATCAGCAGGATCTCTTTGAGGCCTTACAACAATTATCCGGTATTGATGGCATGATTGTTAATCTTCCCCGACATCAGCCATACAAAGCCAGTTGGGTCACGACAATCCCTTACCTTTATCAAACCCTGCGAAGCCTCGGAAAGAAAATGGTCCTGCGTGACTATATGGAGGATGAGGCGGCATCATGGCAATTAGTCAATGCGCTACAGGTATTACCGCCGGATGTGCGGGTATCAATTAAGGCCGTGGCTCATGGTTATCGCCCCGGTTTTGTGAATAATCCTTTATTGACTCAACTGGAAGGGCGAATCAAGTGGATTGAGTTTGATATGTGGGGTCTGGAGTACGGCTGGACACTGCTGCCCTGTTACTTATTAGAAGAAATTCAGGGTCGGTTGAGCTGGGTCGAAAGTATGGCTGGCGAGCATCTGGAAGCGATTACGGGTCGGCTCAGTTGGGAGTGGATCTCTAACAGTTCTCTGATCAACTCAGTAAATTCGGTGAATTTACATGGTTTAGCCATGTTTGGCCGTGAAATATTTATGTCTGAAAAACAGGCATTTCACTGCTGGCTCACGGATATGCTAGAGCATAAAGTGGGAGTGGCTGAATTAAACACCTTTCATCAATTGTATACCTGTAGCTACGAATGGATGAGAAAAACGCCCTATATACTGGGGCATGTTTTACACCACTACAGTCAGGTACCTGAAAGCTATGCCCAGGCCGTAAAACAGCTTCAGTTACATTTACGCCATTCTGACGATTATAGTATGTCGGTATTATTCCCGATGGACGATCCGG
>JBOFYZ010000119.1:0-25648 GCA_051654925.1 Lachnospiraceae bacterium
ACCATCCAGTTCTTTCTTTACTGTGGTAAGTTCGCCGGCAACAGTGGATGCTTCCGTGGTCTTAGTGTTATATAACGTTGCACCTTCAATCAGCTGCTTTTCTTTTTCCAACAACTCCCGGTACCGACGTCCTTGAGAAAGTACCTCTGATTCCTCTAAAAGTACCTTATCGCAATTGGCAATAATTTCATTTTGTGCTGCTCTAATTTCCTCCGTAGCCCGCTTTTTACTTTCAAGAATAGAAATACTATCCAACAGTTTCAAATGCCGCTCACGAGCCGCATTCTTGATATTGAGTTGAAGAGAGGCTGTTTCTTTCTCCTGATTATGAGTAGTCAGCTTCTGATCCAGCTCCTGCTGCTTCTGATCTGCCAGTTCCAATTCTTCTGCCGGCCTCCCCGCTGCAAGGATATTATCTGTATGTACTTCAATACTGTCTTTTTTTGCATTTACCAACCGGTTAACTTCAGCTGCCTTATCTTTCGCAAGCTTTTCCATTTCTCCATACAGGCCAAGACCAAGTAGATTTCCAAGCACCACCATGCGGTCTTCTTTCTTAGCTTGCAAGAATAAGCCGTACTGATCCTGCATAATAAGTGCACAGCTTTTGAATGTCAAACTATCAACACCAATGAGCTTCTCAATGTCTGCCTGTGTATTATTTGATTTTTCCTGGCTGCGATTCAACCATTCTCCATTCAGAAGTTCTGAAAGGTTTAGTGTGATAGATCCAGATTTGGTTCTGTTTCTGTAGATGCGATATATTTTTTCTCCGATAGCAAAAGTAAAGGAAATGTATCCAGATCGGACACCCTCTACATTTCGTAACCAAGAGGGTCTTTTGTTACTTCCCTTAAGGCTTCCCTCTCTTGGTTCTTCATAAATACAATCAATGATCGCATCCATAAAAAGAGAAGACTTGCCGGCACCATTCGAGCCATTGATCGTGCAAAATTGTATATCTTCAAAACTAAATTTTTCTTCTGCATATGCCCGATAATTTTGTACTTCAATTTCGATTGGTACGAATACTCCTGAAAATGCTGCAGCTGTATCCATTGCCATCGCTTGGGATACAATTGGTCGTGCTTTCTCAATTAAGCGGGTAATCCGTTCTGATTCCAACTGCTTTTCGTTCAGATATACCCGTAAATTTTCTTCTGGGTCCGTCTGTTGTGACAGATCCATCCTATCTGTTGACGGATCCACCCTTTCTGGTGATATACCTAATACATAAAAAGCACCATCTTCATACACTGCTTTTTCCATGACACTTGCCTTGAATGCCTTATGATTTTCCGCTGAACATTCATACAGTATTCTTACGATCTTCCCAGCAACAGCTCCATTCCACCGCCACCAGTTCATGGCTACCTCATCAATATTGCCTTGGTTGATAGCAGTGATATCAGTATCAGTAAAGTGAAAGGTCACAAATTCCCGGTAAGGTGTCTTTATAAATTCCGAGTCAGTAAAGATCATACCGTCCTGACCAAAAGCACCATCCTCAAAATGATGAATCCAAAACCCACGCTTCTGGCCTTCATCGTTGAAGTTGAAAGCATTGATCGCACCGGAATAGTAAACATTTTCTACTCCTGATACCAGTTGCGGCCTATGTATATGCCCAAGTGCAACCAAATCATAATTCGCCGCACGAAGACTTTCCTGTGACAAGACTGGTTCAAATTGTGTCAGAATCTGTGTCTGACCACTTTCTAAGTTGCATCCCGGTACCGTGTAATGTGCCATTAAAATTGCTGGTCGGTCTGATTCACATTGAGCTCGAAACCCCATTACGATATTTGCTAGCTCATGAGTAAATACTTCATTTTCTTCCTCTTTACTAAGTCCGGGAAACTTCGAACGATATACTCCCCTATCAAAGCCAGGCAGAACCGCAATATCAGCAACTTCAGTTTTTACGATTTCAGGAGATACCACGATACTTACATTCTTCCAGCTTGCAAAATGCATCTGTAAGACTTTAAACTGACCATCACCATCATGGTTTTTCGTTCCTTGCATTATCACTACATGACCAGAAACGTCAGCCAACTGTTCAATCACTTCTAATGCCGTAATAACATCATCGCAACAGCGATCAGACCAAGTCTTTCCCGTATGAAAAATATCCCCTGGAACTAACACCAGCTCAGGTTTTTCTATATTTACTCTCTCGATCATTGAAGCCAAGCAGTTCTTTGTATCCAGTGATCGAAGATTTACCCCATTTTTCTCCGGCCCCTTAAAAGGTCCAATGTGCCAATCGGCAGTATGTATTATTTTCATTTATCCACCCACGCTTTCTTGGCTCTATCCACCACTTTCTGAAGTCTTGGGAGAAGTATTCCAAACTGCCGAGTGTCAATTCCACAAAATGAAATTCCTGATCCTTCCCATTTCTGACCGACAAATAAAATATTCCCTACAATAGGCTGACCGTGTATATCTGACTGATATAAAATACTGCCCGGCCAATTGATATGATTCACCTTCAGACGCCCTTCTTCATCGACCAGCATACACACGGATTCACCCGGAGTTTGTGTCACCTGAGCAATCGCTCCAAAATCTGTATATAGCCTTTTGGGAGTAACTCTCTCAACCATCTGACAGCTATTTCCAATCAGCTCGCACAATCTATCATTGATACCATCCCAGCTACCTGACGGATACTCAAATACTTCTAAATCATTTCTGGTACTAATTCTTATAATCATTACCGCATCCCCCCTCTCCGTTCATCTCTTACACGTTTCTGACACTTATAACACAGCGGCTGACCATCCTTCTCAACAGAATAATTCCATACCTTTTCCGTAATAACCACATCACACTTATCACACCGAAAATCATTACTCCGATCTTCAGGCATTTCTGGTTCTGGCTCTTCTGGTTCTGGCTCTTCTGGTTCTGGCTCTTCTGGTTCTGGCTCTTGGTAATAACTTTCATCTACATACTGACTAATATCATCTGAAGCTGACACCTCTGATGAATGCGGCTCCATAATACGGCTCTCAATTTGCTGAATACAGGGGGCTTTTCCAAAAAGCCGATTCGAGGAGGCAAACATACTATCAATCGCTGCTCCCTTAACATCTTCGTTGTCAAGGTTTGGTACCAAATAGGCCACCACAAAGGGCTTTCTCAATTCATCGAGGGTGTATGTCCCTTTTATATGTAATGCGGTTCGTATTGCACCATTCAGAGCCTTCGCCTCACATATCTGCGGCAAATGTCTCATGAACTCCATTCGCTGTTTATCACTCATCCCAATTACTGTATTCTCGACAATGATTTCGTGATTATCAGTAACGGTCAGGATTTCACCGGTGAGCTGTGGAACTGATATAGTGACACGGTATGCTACATCTTTATTGTTGCAATTGCCACATTGAACTACCTTTCCACAATTCTGATTCACTGCCACACACTTCTGGCAAGTAGACGGAACCACGTGCTCGCTGCTTACCATTTTGATCCCGGCTCCATCGGCCAGCTTCTTTAATCCATTTTTTGTTATTGCATAAAAATCCAGGGTTGCAGGATGAAATTTCCCGCTTTTATCGGTCCACTGTGCTTTTGCTTTAGTCTGAATATACACATCCCCTTCGCTGGGATCCGTTTCCAAAACAACTGCCTGGACAACTGGTGATTTGATATCCGGGATCTTTGCAATCAGCTCTGTATTTCCCAGCAGATTGTATCTCTCCTTCGGATACTGTTTGATAATAGATAATTCGCTCATTTTAACCTCCATACTGTAATTTTTAGTTGCTTAATTGCCACTTTATATGCTACAATATGGTTGACTGTTAAGGGCGCTCCGGTATTTTGCTGGGTGCTCTTTTTCCATATTTAGCCTTATTTTCATTTTTCCCTCCAAAATCACATACCTACATAGCAATTCAAATAATTGTCATATGTAATGGTATCCATTAAAGAGCAGTTATCATTTGCCCCTTTAACAGCATTTAAACTTATCGTCTTAATCCTACGTTCGGCTTTCTTTTGTTCACTCCATATATAGCCCGCCATTGACTTCTTGGCTATTGTTGCAAAACTATATTTGTGTAATTCTTCTCGTGCGTGCCAGGCTTTCACAGCTTTTAAGTAACCAATTGCTGCAACATCATAATATTCCGCCATATCATAGCTAGTAATTTTAAAAAACCACTCTATAACATAGTGATTTTCTGATGCAAACTGCCTTTCTTTTTCCGTTAATGGAGTAAGTCTTTGATAAATTCTCATAAATCAAATCACCTCTTTTTATAAACCTAAATAATGTAGTATTTTATAGGTGCCGTACAAAACAATCAGAATAAGCAAGTATTCACCGCCATAAGCCCAGTAGCCTCTTGCTTGATAAGTTTCGTTAATCGCCCAGATACCAACCACAGTCGTCACCGATATAATTAGCAACCAACGGAGCAGCATCCTATGAATACGGATCTGCAGAAACCAGCAGCCCACCTGTCTGATCTTGGCACATAAATTCGGCCACACACGCTTTTTTGACGTAGCCAAATACAGACGGATTTCTCCATCTTCTGTTATGTACTTAGGGACAGCAATAACACGAATTTCTTGTACTCTTTTCATAATTCCTCCGTTATGCCTTAAATTTCTTCCAATCAAAAACCATTTGCCCAGTGCCTTCACGTTTGTACATTGAAACAATTTTTCTCTCTTTTTCCTCCTGCTCTTTTCGGCAATCACATTTTTCATTGTGATCATGGTTAGCACCAAATTCACATGTCCAGTACATTCCTCTTGCCATATATGGCTCCTCCTTTCCTTTTCATTCCTTCCAGTGTTCATGGAAAAACGCTTTTGATATCGTTCCAGCCTTGGGTTTAATGTATCCGGCAGCCACCAGATTCTCCTGTAATCGACGAATTATTGTACATGACATTGTTCTTCCGTAGCCTGTAATTTTACTGACATCCTGCCAAGTATAAACTTCCATTTCCGTTACCTGTTCTGTCACTGCTGCCATATAATCCCCTCCTTCCACGATTTCAACTTACTAATAGAAACCTCATATGCTGTCCGCTTTTCAGACTCAGGATGTCCTGACTCAGGATGTCCTGACACAGCTTTGATGTATTCCCGGCTCTGAATCCTCCCAACAGCACTGATTTTAGTCCCAACATTCAGCACAGAAAAAATCCGAGCATTTGTTCCCCATGCAATACAGGGAATGTAAGAACTCCTACCATCCTGATGATTTACTGCTATAATCATATCCGTGATCAGCCGCCCCTTTGGTGTTTCCCGGAATACTGGTGGTTTGCAGATCACCCCACATAAATCAATTCTGTTTTCTTGTTCCCTATTTTCATCAATCTTCTTGATGTCGGCCGCCGCAGCCTCAATAAACAGAAGCAATTTCCCCTTATCATTCTCTGTTCTGTATGTACCAATAATCTGTACCACATGACCGGCCTGAAATCTCTTTCTCAGATTTTTAATCCCGGTCACTCTTACAGGGAGCATATCCGGCACCCCGCTTAATCTGTCCGTTCTAATTAACAATTCGTTGTTTCCAATAACCTCAGTTACAAACCCAATTACAAATACTTTGCTATGCATTGACATTCTCCTATTCCAGATTTATTTCCACCCAGGCTTTAAGGCTTTGAGCAACTGCTACAACCTCATCCAAATCTTTAATAATCTTTTCAAGCTTCGGCTGCTCCTCAGCAGTTATCTTTCCATCCTCAGTAATCTCCAAAAGAGCTTCTTTAGTGCTGGCCATCTTACGCAGTGTAGCCATTGCTTTTACAGTTATCCGATCCAGATCCTGCAACTCCAATTTGGGAACATCGGTTCCGAGTGGACACATTTCTCGGCAATACATATTCCGAAGCTCAGGAGCATTGTAGATATCCGCCATTCTAAGAATATTATCCGGGGGGATACACTTCGTAATTCCCAGTTCGTAATCCTGAAGCTGACCAGCCGAGATATGTAATAACTCTGCCGCATATTCCTTGGAGTGATAACCTTCGTTCCATTCTGCAGCTGCTAATCTGGCCTGACAGAATGGATTATCCGCTGCTTTTGTCGGACGTCGTCCCATTTAATTCCCCTCCTCATCTTTGATACAATTTGAAGTAGAAAAAGAAATTTCCTCCACAGGGATATTAAATAGCTTTGCTATCTCAATGGCTCTACTCAATGGAGGGTTTCTTTTTCCTGATTCATACATCCCAATAGTTCCAGGCTGAATATTTAATGTTTTCGCCAGGTCTCTTTGTGACATATTTTTTTCAGCCCTTAATGTTGCTAACGTCTTATTGATTACCATTTGCTCACCTCCTGCTATCGCTTTGTTAGCTTTGTATGTTTAATATACTCGCATTATGTGAGCATGTCAAGTTTTTTTTAACAATTTGTGAGCATTCGTTTTTTTTGCTTACACTGCTCACAAATTGTGATATTATACAAGAAAGAGGTGATTATTATGGATTTAGGAAACACTCTTGCAAGTTTGCGAACTTTATCAGGAGAAACACAAAGAGAATTTGCAAAAAAAATTGGTGTAAGTAATGGTGCTGTTGCTATGTGGGAAACAAACAAAAGACAACCCGACATAGATATGCTAAAACAACTCGCTACTTACTATGATGTCTCAGTTGATTTTCTTATTGGAACAGAAAAATCAGGAGGCAACGACTACTCTAACTTTCAGTTATTTGATGACTGCTTTGATTTTAAAGAAAGAATTCGAAAACTAATGGCTGAGCAGTCAATGTCAGAAGAAGACTTCATGAGGCTTTCAGGTTTTGAGAACGACGAGAAAAATGCTTACCTTTATGGAAATAAAGTTCCATCCCTAGAGGATTTAATCAAAATCGCCGGCGTCTTAAAAGTCTCAACTGATTATTTACTTGATGTTTCTCGACGGAAACAATTGTCGCCAGAAGAAGAACTTTTACTTCAATCTTTTGAAAGATGCGATGATGCTTCCCAGCAGTATCTTATTGCAAAAGCAAATGTATTAAGTGTTGAGGGCTTATCTTCAGTAGAAAATGAGGATTCCCAAAGAGATTCTATCCCGGGAAAATCATTGGCCTAGAGTGGTACCTAGGCCGGTACCGAAATAAAAAGCAACGATTACAAAAGAAAATACATCAAGGGAGACAATCAAATGAATATTGATACTAAAACAGCTGCATGGCTTGATTTTGCTATTTGCCTCTTTCTGGGTTTTTTAGGTGTCCATAAATTTAGAGAGAGAAAACCTAAGATGGGAATTCTCTATATATTTACATTTGGTCTATTCGGAATTGGTTGGATTATTGACTGCATTAAATATTTGATGTCAGCTATTAAGGGTGTTCGAGTAATCAGCTCTATTCCTGGGGCACGATTCCTTTCAAGCGACGAATCATTATCAATAGTCCAAACCTCTTCAATATTGCTCTCTTCCAATGAAAACTGTCACTATTCTGGAGCTGCTACTATTGCCAAAGATCGAAGCGTTGTAACCGGATATAGTAGTGGCAGCCGCGGAGTAAGTATCCGTATATGTAAAGGTATGTCTTATCGTGTAGGTAATAGCAGAGGTGTTCCAGTCCGGGAAACAGTTACAGAAAAAACCGATGGGACTCTTTATATAACAAATAAAAGAATTGTGTTTGTTGCAAGCAAAGATGGATTTGATAAGAAAATCTCCAATATGACGGCCATTGTTCCTTACAAAAATGCAGTAGATCTTCAGTTTACATCACAAACGCTCTCACTCTTTACGAAAGATGGTACATATATTTATCAAATCATCTCAAGGATAGTGAATAGCAGTGATGACTTCTAATCAAAAATTCAAGATCAAAAATCCAAAGGCCTTGCCATCTGTAAGGCTCTTTTGATTTTACAAAAGGGGATTTGAACATGCCGACTTACAAAGATGAAAAACGTGGAACCTGGTACTGCCAGTTCTATTATAAAGATTGGAAGGGGAACAACTGCCAGAAAAGGAAAAGAGGATTTTCAAGGGAACGTGATGCCAAACAGTGGGAACGTGACTTTCTAAATTCCTTGGCCCGGAGCAGTGATATTTCGTTTCCAAATCTGGTCGAAAACTATCTGGCCGATCTGGCCACCCGGTTAAAGCCGACAACGATGGAAACCAAGGAACATATCATCAGGACCAAAGTACTACCCTATTTCAAGAATAAAAAAGCATACGAAGTTGATGAGCTTTCAATTCGCCAGTGGCAAAATGAATTGATAACATACAGGGATGATAAAGGTAAACCATATTCAGAAACGTACCTTAAAACTATACATAATCAGCTCTCTGCCATCCTCAATTATGCAATGGCTTTTTACAATCTCGGGAAAAATGCAGCAAAGAATGCCGGCAGCATTGGTAAATCACATGCTGACAGCATGAAAATCTGGACATTGGATCAATTTGAATACTTTCTATCTTATGAAAAGAAGGAAGCCGGTCGGCTTGCTTTCGACGTATTGTTTTGGACAGGTCTTCGTGAGGGGGAGTTCCTGGCTCTTACTGCAAACGACTTTTTCCAGAATGGACCTAACTACTTTCTGAATGTTGATAAGAATTATGCGAAGGCCAAGGGGGAAAAATTGATCTTGACCCCTAAGACTGATTCCAGCAAGCGATGCCTGGCTATTCCGGAGTTCCTTTATCATGAGGTCATGGATTATTATAACCGTCTTTATGGTGCCAGACCCACCGATCGGCTGTTCTATTTCACAAAATCATACCTGTTGAGTGAAAGGTTGCGGGTGTGTAAACTGGCCGACATGGCTCCTATACGAATTCATGATCTGCGGCACTCACATGCCTCTATGCTGATTGAATTAGGTTGGAATATCTTGATGGTATCGCAGCGGCTCGGCCATGAGAAGGTTGAAACAACCTGGCGGACCTATGCTCACCTGTATCCGGATAAAGAGCAGATGCTTGCTAACCAGCTCAACACAGTAAAAACCACTGGCATAACCGCCAATGCGACACTCGAAGAGCAGATCGTAACCTTTATGGGCCAGATCCAAAAGCAGTTTGAGTCTCAGCCGGCCTTAACCACAAGCATTGACAATGAACAGATTATACGCTGGGATACTCAAGAGAAGCAAAAATCAATTGTTACCAGTACAGAGTTTGAAGAAGCTGCAGAGATTAACTTAGACATGGAATCAGATCTAGCCACCTTGGAACTCATCAATGCCGGCTTTCTGGAGGTCGCCAATGCGGTGTACTGCCTTAGCAGTCGCGGCTTGCCGTTCCAATATCTATAATAAAATATACAAATGAAAAATAAGGAGTAGTTCCTATGAATCTGATATTAGAAAAATTTTTTTCAGATGGATATGCACTTGCTATTTCTTTTTCTGCCACACTGATATCTTGTATTTGGGGATTCTATAGTCATTTCAAGAATCAAAGTAAAAAAAGGATTTTATGCAATGTTAAAACTGTGCCTATCATTAATAAAAATCGAGAGCCTATAGATGGTCTTTCAATTTTATATAATGATATCCAATTAAATGACTTATATTCTATTCAAATAGAATTTGTTAATGTAGGAAGCCTAATAAAAGCAAATGATATCGCCCAAAAGGCTCCCCTTGAAATTCTCTATGATAGGAGCTCATTTATTTCATTTAATGACATTGAAGATAATGCCAATAACTATACATTGGAGGCTACAATAAATAGTGATAGTATAAAACTATACTTTGACTTCATGAATAAAGATGACTCTGTTGTCCTAAATATCTTAAGTAGTTCTCCTGATATTGATATATCTGGGAAAATAATTGGTGGGCAATTAATCGTAAACAAAACTTCTCCAGAAATTGAAATAAAGCAATTAAAAGAAAATAATACTGCTAGTATTATGGCTGCTCTTATTGGAATGGTTGGCACTATTACTACTGCCATAATATCATTCTGGTACTTAAAATGAATTCTGAAGTTTAAATTAATCCTGTCATATTAATGTCACAGAAAACAAAAGAATCCCGGCAGCCCTTATAAATCAAAGGCTCCGGGATTTTTGACTCTTATTCGAATTCTATCGTCCCAGGCGGCTTACTAGTCACATCATACATAACCCGATTCACATGATCCACTTCATTAATAATCCTGCTGGTCACCTTCTCCAGCACCTCCCACGGAATCCGTGCTGCCTCAGCAGTCATAAAGTCAATGGTATTCACCGCACGCAGAGCAATCGCAAAATCATACGTTCTTTCATCACCCATTACGCCAACGCTTCTCATATTCGTAAGAGCTGCAAAATACTGGCCGATATCTCTGGCGATTCCGGCATTGGCAATCTCTTCCCGGTAAATCGCATCTGCGTCCTGGACGATCTTCACCTTTTCAGCGGTAACTTCACCGATAATCCGGATGCCAAGGCCCGGACCCGGGAATGGCTGACGGAATACCAGATACTCAGGAATACCAAGCTCCAGTCCTACCTTACGTACTTCATCCTTAAACAAATCACGCAACGGCTCGATAATCTCTTTAAAATCAACATAATCCGGCAGACCGCCAACATTATGATGAGACTTGATCACAGCAGATTCGCCGCCCAGACCACTCTCTACCACATCCGGATAGATGGTTCCCTGTACAAGGAAATCTACGGCTCCGATCTTCTGAGCTTCTGCCTCAAATACACGAATAAACTCTTCACCAATAATCTTTCTCTTCTGCTCCGGCTCCGATACGCCTTCAAGCTTCTTATAGAAACGATCCTGGGCATTGACACGGATAAAGTTCAGATTATATTCACCATCCGGTCCAAATACCGCTTCCACTTCATCCCCTTCATTCTTACGCAGGAGTCCATGATCTACAAATACACAGGTCAGCTGGTCGCCAATCGCTTTGGAAAGCATAACAGCGGCTACAGAAGAATCCACACCACCAGAAAGAGCACAAAGCACCTTGCCGGTTCCAACTTTATCACGAATAGCCTGTATCGATTCTTTCACGAAAGAATCCATCTGCCAGTCACCGCTGCAATCACAGACATTATATAAGAAATTATGCAGCATCTTCGTTCCTTCTACCGTGTGCAGAACTTCCGGATGGAACTGGATCACATACAGCTTCTCTGCGGCACATTCCGCTGCTGCTACCGGGCAATCTGCAGTATGCGCAGAAATGTCAAATCCCGGTGCTACTTTCGAAATATAATCAAAATGGCTCATCCAGCAGCTCGTCCTACTGGAAACGTCTTCGAAAATTGCTGACTCGATCTTATCAATCAACACTTCGGTCTTTCCATATTCACGCACGGGAGCACTATCTACCTTGCCGCCCAATACATGCATCATCAGCTGCGCTCCATAGCATAATCCCAGCACCGGAATTCCCATCTTATAAAGTTCTTCCGTATATGTCGGTGAATCCGGTTCATAACAGCTGTTCGGGCCACCTGTTAAAATAATCCCTTTCGGGTTCATTGCTTTGATCGTATCAATATCTGTTTTGTAAGAGTAAATTTCACAATAGACTCCGCATTCACGTACCCTTCTTGCAACCAGCTGATTATACTGACCACCAAAATCAAGTACGATTACCACTTCGTTCTTCACACTGTTTCCTCCTAATGCGTAATATGACGTGTTACTATTATATACAGAAAGCTTAATGCTTTCAAGCAGGAATTAAAATAATTTTGCCTTTACTCCTATATCTTCCTATTATATACTAAAAGTAGCAAGAACTGGGGCGTGATTGTAACAAGTATTCCGTTCTTGATTCTGTATGCTGTAATTATTATTATCTTTATACTAATCGTCCGCTTAATCATCCGCATTTACAAAAAAAGGGTGGAGAAAGGGGAGTAAATGATGATCCTCCGGGGTGGCAACGCGGCCGGAGACGGGGAGCAGGGGCGGGAAGGCATAGAGGGGCTGGGGACGCTTCGGTTTGACTGCTGTTTCGGTGCATAAGGGTATCTAACATTTGAAGCATATAACTAAATGCATGGGATAAATCACAATAACTCGCGGTAAAGCCGCTCAAACAATTGCTGATTTATCCCATAACGTTATATGCTTCAAATGTAAGATACCCTAATGCTCCTGCAAATGCAGCCAAACCGAAGCGTCCCCAGCCCCTCCAGGCCTTCCCGTCCCTGCTCCCCGTCTCCGGCCGCGTTGCCACCCTCAGCTAATTGATTCGCCTTTCTAAATAGAAACAAAGCACATCTGCATCTACTGGAACCTACTCGCCCCGACGAAACTCATTGATATCGTGAATGAGGAGTTTTATGTTTTCGACCATGGAGTCGAAGATGCCGTATTCAAATAGCTTCATTACAAGAATCCCTACCGGTACGGCCAGAATCATGCCGCCGATGCCGCTCCACTTGAATCCCAGATATAGGAACAGCAGGGTCATCAGTGGTGACAGGCCCATGGTGTCTCCGACGAGCTTGGGCTGGATGATCTGGCGAACGACCTGGGTTAGTACGTATAGGGCTGCCAGACCTGCAGCGATGATATATTCGCCGCTGATCAGTTTTAGGATAGCCCATGGTATCAGGACTGTTCCGGTTCCGAATAATGGTAAGAAATCGAGGATGGCTATCAGGATTCCTAACAAAAAGGCATATCGTATTCCAAGTATAAAAAATACAATGATCAAAATTACAGCAATGACAAACATGATGCGGAATTGGGCGATAAAGTATCCGCTAATTAGCTTTCTGACATCTTTTTTCAGGTATACGACATATTTTTTGCTTCCGCCAGGCATATACTGATTCCAGAATTCTACGATCTTGTCACGATCAACGATGAAAAAGTAAGAGGACATTATAATCACAACCATATTGACCAGAATAGTCGGTATACTTCTTGCCATGTTGCCGGCCACTTCTACGGTCGGTGAAGCAATCTTCTGTACCACCAGATTCAGATAATCTCCGACGTTATTTGCAAAAGCATCCCAGCTGCTCTGCATATCCTGAGGCATCATATGGGAAAAGCGGTCCAGCTGGTTAAATGCGGAACCGACTTCTGTCGATATCATGCTGTACAAGGCTGGTAATTCCCTGGCAAATGCAATCGCCTGGATGATCAGACGGGATATCAGGAAATATCCGGCACCGATCACCAGGGCCAGAACTGCTACTACAATCAGGACTGAACTGTGTTTCCGAACCAGCTTTACCCTGCTCTCAAGAAAACGTACCAGGGGATTGGCTACCATAGCCACCAGCCACCCGATCACGAACGGCATAAAGAAACGAAGCAGTTTCGGCCCCAACAGGCATATAACGGCTACCCACACCAATGGTATCATAATATTAAGAATCATTCTGGTGTACTTTCTTATGCTATCCACACATACCACCTGCCTTATCCCTGATTACAAATAGGTTTCCAAAAATTCAAATAAAGTCTCCATCTCATCCTCTGTACCAATTGAAATTCTCAGGTAATTATCAATTCCCGGCTGATTGAAATGCCTGACATAAATCTCAGCATCCCGCAGTGCCTCAAATATCTGCTTTGCTCCTACCCGTTCATGAGTGGCAAAAATAAAGTTGGTCATTGAATCCGGGAAGTTAAAACCTAATGCTTTCAGCCGCTCTTTGGAACGTTCCCGGGTATCGATAATCTTCTTTATGGTTTCTTTAAAATAAATATCATCCTTTACTGCTTCACTCCCAAGGATCAGAGACGGCAGATTAAGGGTGTAAGAATTATAAGAATATTTCACATCATTCAGGGCTCTGATCAGGTCAGGATGCCCGATTGCATATCCAATCCGCAATCCTGCCGTAGAACGTGACTTACTAAAAGTCTGCACCACCAGCAGATTTTCATACTTATCAATCAATTCCAATGCCGAAATTCCGCCAAAATCAATGTAAGCCTCGTCCACAATCACTACCACGTCCTGATTATGTATAATAATGTCCTCTACTTGTGCAAGCGGCATCAGTAATCCGGTCGGAGCATTGGGGTTAGGGAAAATAACGCCGCCGTTCTCTTTATAATAGTCTTCCCCGGCAATCACAAATCCATCCCGCAGCTTCGGTGTCTCGAACGGTACCTGAAACAGCTCAGCCCAGACTTTGTAAAAGGAATAGCTGATATCCGGGAATAAAATCGGCTTCTCGGAATTGAAGAATGTCATAAATGCCATTGCAATGACATCATCGGAACCAACCCCCACAAACACCTGATCACTCCCTACCTGATAATAATCAGCAAGGGTCTGCACCAGCACGGAACAGGTCGTATCGGGATACTTGCGCATGGCATCACAATCCATCTCCTGCATCGCCTTCTGTACTCCCGGCGCCGGCGGATACGGATTCTCATTGGTATTCAGTTTGATCAAGCGGTTTCCGGCGGGTTGTTCCCCCGGTACATAAGGTACTACTTTTCTGATATTGGCTTCCCAAGGTCTCATTGCGTCTATCCTTTCCAGGTGATTGTGTTAGTTTATCGCTTGTGTTCATTGAACTGGTAATATATCGTCATCATTGCTGTCAGCACAAGATAAAACCAGGTCGTAGTATCACTGAACCAGGTTGTGAAAAATGACAGCATCAGATACAGGGCAATCTGGGCATACAGCAGATACCCCAGTGGATTTCGCATTTCCCGTAATTTCACCACCAACAGGTAAGCCACCAGTCCGAGCAGACAGGAGAAGAAAATCACTCCGATAACGCCAAAATCATAAAACGAGTTATAAAACATCGTTATGGTTGTCAGTTCTTTTTTAACAATAAAGTTCGGGTAATTGACCAGCTGCGGAAAGAAAAACTTCAGACCGGTCAAAGCCCACAACGGAAATAATCCTTTCATTCCAAAGCTATGGCTAAGCTCGGTTCCCAGGATACTGGCCGAATTGTCGAATACATTTACCATGCAGTTGAAATTATCATAATTATTGGCAATATAAATATATGGCTGGGCAATAAATATCGGCATCTTATCCCATTTCATTTCAAAAATTCCCATCAGATACTCGACGTTATGGCTTCTGGCTACCGTAAGGATCAGATAAACCGGCAGCAATACCGCCACTGCTCCTGCCAGATAGAGTGGACTGAAACTTTTCTGCAGAGATATATACGTAAATATTGCCAGCAATACTGCAAAGACAAACTGAAAACGGGATACACACAGAATAGGAATCATCAGTGCCACCACATTCATCAAAATAATCGCGGCAAGTGCCTTATCATTCCAGCGCCCCCGTTCCATATGAAAAAACAGCACTGATAACGCCGGAACCAGAACACAGGATACGGTAAAATAATGGACTCCGGTCAGATGAAATTCCGAATATGCATGCGGAACCCCCCGCATAAACAGGGGAACATAACCTAACACAATAGCTTCAAATATAAACGAAGCAAAGGACAGCAGCGATACTGCACAAATAATATGAAAGATCGGTTTTGGATTGCCGGTAAAGCTTCTCCACCTTCCGTAGGCATCATGGCCGGAACCGTAGATGTTGGTCAATACTTCAAATACAATCCAGAACCCGAGAAATGCCAGGGCAAAACAAATCCAGGTCTTCGTTTCCCATACTTCTTGCAGCTCGCTGAGTTTCAGACAAGCCAGTGCCTGCCCGCCGACCCAGGATAAGGAGAACAGACCCCGCAGGTGAATCAGATTTTTGGAGCGCAGATAGTCGTACAGATACAGCACAACTGCCGCTATCATGAATGCCAGACCCGAAATATAATAATACTCCCAACGTGCAGATAAAAAACCAACTATATAACAGACCAGATATACTCCTATTGCCATCAACTCTTCCACCCTATCTTTCATTTATCAATTGTTTAATGGCTGCCGTAAATGATCTTCCGGCAGCCAGTCAGCCCTTTTTGCCGGGCACAGGCGAAGGGGACTATCCTTCCTTACCGCCGAAGGCGGGGGGATCTTCCTCATCTATGCCTGTTCGGCAGCAAACGCTCTCATATATTCTTCCACTTCCGTGGTAGTATCAAAACTCATTGCCCTTTCGGCAACTGCCTGCAGCTCCACTGTGCTGTAGTTTGTAATCAGCTTTCTGGAGTACAGAATTGCAGACGCACTCATACTGAATTCATTTAATCCGAATGCCAGCAGCAGCGGAATCATCATCGGATCACTGGCTGCCTCACCGCACATTCCCACCATGATACCAGCCTCACGGCCGCAGGCAATAATACGCTTGATGCTGCGCAGTACCGCCGGATTAAAGGTAGAGTATAAGTAAGACACCTTCTCATTACCACGGTCTACCGACATGGTATACTGGGTCAGATCATTCGTACCAATACTGAAGAAATCAGATTCTTTAGCAAAAATATCGGCAATCAGGGATGCTGCCGCAGTCTCAACCATGATACCTACCTGAATATCTTTGTTGTAGGCAATTCCCTTTTCATCCAGTTCCTGCTTCAGGCTTTCAATCAGCGCTTTGGCATCACGTAATTCTTCAATACAGGTCACCAGCGGAATCATGATCCTGATATTACCGAAGGCACTGGCACGCAGAAGCGCACGCAGCTGCGGTTTATATACATCCTCCTGGCGGTCCAGGCAGAAACGGATCGCCCGGTAGCCCAGGAATGGGTTCTCATCCTTCTTCAGTCCCATATAAGGGATCTCTTTGTCACCGCCAATATCCAGGGTACGGATAATCACCGGCTTACCGGCAAGTGCCTCAGCTACCTTCTTATAAGCCTCATACTGCTCATCCTCAGTCGGCATGGTATTTCTATCCATAAACAAAAATTCCGTACGGAACAAGCCGACACCTTCACCGTCATATTCCAGAACTTTATCTACATCTTCCGGTTTGCCGATATTGGCAACCAGTTCAATATGAACACCATTTTTGGTAATTGTTGGCATGCCGATGTACTGTTCTAATTCTTTCTTTTCCTTCAGGAACATCTCCCGCTTTGCTTCATATGTCTTAATCACGTCAGCATCCGGATTGACATGCACAAGTCCCTCAGAACCGTCAAGCACTACAAAATCGCCGTCCTTTACCTGGTTCAGGAAATCATTGACAGCTACCACCGCCGGGATCTCAAGAGCACGGGCCAGAATTGCGCTGTGCGAAGTCTTGCCGCCCAGTTCTGTTACAATACCGGTTACGTTGGCCGGGTTAATGCCGGCTGTCATGGACGGGGTCAGATCATTGGCCACAATTACACTTCCGGCCGGTATTGATGCAATATCTACAGATTCTACGCACAGCAGAACCTTCTGCATCCGGGTCTTAATATCACGCATGTCGGTTGCCCGCTGCTGCATCAGCTCATCATCCATCGAAGCAAAGGTATCAGCATACATATTGCATATAGATTCAATGGCATACTCGCCGCATACTGCCTCACCCTTTATGACGTTTTCAATTTCGCCGGTCAGCATAGGATCCATCAGCAGCATCAAATGTCCCTGCAATATTTCAGCTTCTTTCTCCCCGACTCTGGTCGCCAGATCTGCTGCAAGTTCCTCTGTATCTTTCATGCTTTGCTCCAACGCCCCCTTAAAGCGTTCGATCTCCGCATCCACATCTGTTACAACGTTTCTTTTGATTACCAGTTCCGCTTCCTGCACGATCACGGCTTTGCCGATTCCGATTCCTGAAGAAGCACTTGTTCCCTTGTACATAATAATATCCTCCTTATTAATTATTTATGTGAAGCATGCCGGGGCATGTCTCTCATACTACCTTATTTATTACTCTCCCAAACCTCCGGATACCAGCCGTATCACTGCCTCAAGCGCGGCTTCTTCATCCACACCCTCGCAGATGAACTCAATTTCATCACCACTTTTTATGCATGCGCCCAATACACTCAACACACTCTTTGCATTAGACATGGCCTCTCTGAAACGGATATTTATTGTCGAATGGTATTTAATTGCTTCATTACACAACATCCCTGTGGGTCTCAGATGTAGTCCCGACGGATTCTTTATTATTATTTTTTTGCTAACCACATTATCCCTCTTTCTATCTATTCTTCCGATGTATCTGTATTTATATTCGTCTCTGCCGGTACTGTTGTCTCCGGTGTATACACTCCTGATGCAGTGGTCTCTGCAGCAGTCGTATGTCCGCTGCTCTCCGATGACTCTTCAGCAGCATGGGAAGTCGCCGCCGAACCGCTCTCCCCGCTTTCCTCAGGATCAGTCTCTGCTCCCGGCTCAATCTTCTCAATTACTTCAACTTCAAAATCAGTGTAGGAAAGCACCGTAAATACTTCATTGTGATTAAATGTAAGAGCCCCTTTATGTGTTCCCAGCTGCAAACCGGTTACATTCATGCGGATTCCCAGATCAGAAAGCTGAAGGCCGTTTAAATCTTCTCCCAGTCCCTGCATGGTAACCTCTATCTGCCTTGGCTTAATTCGATAATCATAAGCATCCGATGCCCCGGTCTTCATGATATCACCTACCTGCAGCCGGAATACTTTAGTCTCCAGCAATTCAACTTTGAGCCGGATATCAATCACGGCATTTTCCGTGTCTGCAAGCTCTACTCCCTCCGGCAGGTAATTACGAAGATCTACCCGAACCACCTTATCCTCGGTTGCTCCGTCTACATTCAATACAGAAGCCGGAATGGTAATCTTATTAATAGATGCCAGATTCGTCTTCAGGCCAATGACGGAGATGGTTCTGGTATCACTCTCAACTCCGGCATACTGATAGCCAGCTGCGGCTGTTCCAGCCACTTCAAAGTCTATATTCAGACGCTTGACTTTGCTGATACCAATCGTATAATCCACTTCAGATACATCTACGTTGACTCTGTCATTGAGATTTATCACATTGCCGTTGGCATTATAGAATACCGGCGCAGTCTTGCCAATCATATCCTCAGAAGCTCCGGTTACATCGACATACAGACCAACGGTACTGATCAGTCCAACCTGAGAGACAGGCCCCTGAACATAGACAAATTCAGGTGAGGCAGTCGTGCTGTTAACTGCATAATCCTCAGCCGGTTCACCACCAATCATAAACTTCAAATCGAATTTCTTTTTCTGTAACTCTTCAGTCACAACACTTGCCACACCGGGGCGGGCCGCTGCATCCTGAATGATCTCTTTATTGTTTAGCACTTCGACCTTTATGGGGACGGAACCAGTGACATCATACAGCTCCGCCAGATCGATATATGCCCTAAAATCAGCTGCCTTTACTTTATATTCATCTCTGGTCCGCACGCTGTATGTAACGGTCACCGTGTTTTTTCCACTGCTGAGTTCATATGTCCGATTGGCCGCCAGCAGTACCTGTTCATTTTCAATCTCTAACAATACCTCTTTTGTTCTGGTCACATCGGGATTCGAAACATTCACGACTACCAGCCAGACAAAAAATGCCAATAAGATAGACAGAATCTTAAGTCCCAGATTATTTATCAGCCTTTCTTTCATGCTTCTTTCTTCCCTTCCAAATCTTGAAACGGTTATTGCCGGCTTCCTCCTGTTCATCCACACCGGTCAATGCTTCCCGCAGCGCTTCCGGATCATTGATGCGGCGCAGCAGACCATCTTCTACCAGCGCTACCCGTCCGGTCTCTTCGGATACTACAATAGTAATACTGTCTGAAGTCTCACTGATCCCCAATGCCGCTCTGTGCCGGGTTCCCAGTGACTTACTGATCATCAGGTTATCTGACAGCGGCAGATAACAGGTCGCAGCTGTAATCCGGTTTCCTCTGATAATAACCGCACCATCATGCAGCGGCGTATTATGCTCGAAAATATTGATCAGCAGCTGTGTGCTGACAATTCCGTTAATCTCAATTCCGGTACGCTCAAATTCCTTCAGTGAAGTACTGCGTTCTATAACAATCAATGCACCGGTCTTGACCTTAGCCATTTCAAAGGTGGCCTTTACAATCTCATTGGCCGTCCGTTCGGTGAATTGCTGATGTACTTTCCCTTCATCCAGTGAAAAAATCCCGGTAATAATATTCTTGCTGCCCAATTGCTCCAGGGCACGTCTCAGTTCCGGCTGGAAGATAATAACCAGCGCAGTAACTGCTATGGTTGCAGTCTTTTCCAATAGCCATAATATGGTATTCAAACGCAAGATAGCCGCAAATACCCCTAATGCCAGAATCACGACCAGTCCCTTCAGTAAGTTCCATGCGCGGGTATTCTTAATCCAGAGCAGTATTTCGTATACGATAACTGCCATAATAACGATCTCTACTAAGTTATTGAATGTAATTCTTGGTAAAAAAGACAGCCAGGACTGTATTCTTTCAAGTATATCTCCAAGGCCATGAAACACATCGGCCATAATCCCACCTCTCTCCTATCGTTGTCTTGCTTTTTCCGGATAATTGATCCGCTTTACCTGAACATCCGGTTTGGTAACCACAATCTTGGGTACTGCTTTTACATAATAAACATAATCATCATCTTCAAACTGAATATTCTCCGTCCGCGAATAATCCACCGCAAAGACAAAGAAATGATAAATCAGGGCAATAACCAGGGCAGCAAAAATTCCCAGAATCAATTCTCCGACCGGAACGGAAAGATCAAACATAAAATCGCCGACAAATACTACCGCAAGCTCTGCAATAACACCCAGAACAATCGCCATAATCCAGGAGTAATCCAATGACAGATTATGAATCAGGTATACCATCAGGATGCTGACTGCACATGCGGCAATCATCATAAACATCGTCTGGTTTGAAATCAATGCCCGGATCAGCTGTACGTACTTCTGAGTGATGTCAACTGACTCATCATTCGTCAGCAGCCCTGCATTCTGTTTTATATAGATCATTACATAATAAATGACCACACCGCAGCTGACCGGAATAACCGAAATCAGCCCGCCGGCAAGTCCTGCCAGCAGCGGAATGACATAAGGTATCTTCAGTATAAATGCAATCGGTGTAAGCAGCAGCCAATAACTGTCCCGCGGCTGAAAGCCATAGTACAGCAACGCAAGCATAATCAGCATCACCATCGTAATCAAAGTCAGCTCAAAGGAAATCGTATAGATATGCACCAGCATCACAATTGCCATCAGAAAACTGATCGCACCAAATGGCAGAAAAGCACACAATACAGACAATGCAATAACCATCCACGGTGACTTCAACCGTTCCATATATCCAATATTGGAATTCATCAGAGTCAGTGCCACAAAACCCAGCAGCCCTTTCATTACTCCGTTGAAAATAATGGCATGTTTTGCATAAAATGATTTCAGTTGTTCTTTAACTTCGAGTAGCACCATCATGTCGGCTGCCTCCTTTAGTGAGTTCTCTTGTCCGGTTCTGGAATTCATATCGCTTCTCCAGCCGTTTCAGTTTCGCCACGTACACCCGCATGCCACGTTTCGCAATCTCATAGCGTCTCCAGTATACCCCGTACGTAATTGCAAGATAGATAACCAGGCCGATCAGATAATAGCCCGCTCCATACTTTGCCGTTATGATTACTTCATCAAGATTCATGGTTTGCAATAGTTTTTCGATATTATATAAGATCCAGATCATAACACCCAGAATATAACAAAATGTATAGGCAAAAAAGGATAGGAACAAATGCTTGCTGATATAATCACCTCTGAAATAACGGTGAACAGAGAAGATGCGTTTACCTTCCCTCTTCTCAAACATAGCGATTCCGGTCATCAGTTTCAGTTTGTCTTCATTCAGCATTTGACTCACCTCATTTTTGCTCAACAGATCAATTCAGTATATCATAAAACAGTCTGTAGTGCTATACTTCCCCATATATTTTTTGCAGATACGCCACATCACTGTGATACCGTTCCGGCTTCGAATTCTCCAGCAGCATAGTGACGAAAGGTTTATCTCTTTTGATGTGTTTCAGAATCGGATGATAGTTAAATATGCCATCTCCCACATGCTCAAATTCGGGGGCGCCATTCTCCATCCTGAAGTCCTTGATATGAAGTATGGTAACCCTGTCGCCATATAATTCCCAGGCTCGGTCAATCACTGCTTCTTGAGTCTGGTAATTATCAGCACTGATTAAATTCACCGGATCCAAAATCGCTTCCACAACCGGAGAATCAATATCATTCAGGAACCGGCGCATCATCGCAGGGCTGTAAAGCGTATGATCATGGACGGCTTCAACACCGACAATCATACCGATCTTTTCGGCTGCACTGACGATCTCACGCATGCTTTTCAGGAGCAGCTGGTAATTCTCTTCGGTATAGGTTTCCGGTACCACCTCGAAAACTTCACTATAACGTCCGGTCTCGGTACCAACCATATCGGCCCCAATTATTTTAGCATATTTTAAATGTTCAATAAACTTCTTCACTTCAGTCTGCCGTTTTTCCTCGTTAGGATTCGTCGGATTAATATAGCAGCCCAGTACTGCGACATGGAGACCACGCTCACCAAGCTTATCTGCGATCATATGAGCAAAGCCCGGTGAATAATGTCCATAGCTGAAATCATAACCTTCGAAAGACTTCCCCATTGCAAGCTGTATCTGATCTATATTATTGGCTTTAACCGTGTCTAAAACCTGGTCAATATTTCCTCTTTTGCAAATGTCATGACATCTCATGCCGTAGTTCATGATTTATCTCCTCTCACAATACCACATTATATTTTCTCAGACATACGCAGTTATTATACCATAAAAAACCTGCCATGTAAAATATGGCAGGTTTTCCTGATTTGTAATTGTTCCGAACCGATACGGACGGCTTTCTTCTTTAATGTCTGAAGCCATTCAAGAAGCATCGCATGTCCATCTGATGGGAAGTAGTGTATGAAAACAGCTTTACAAGCGAGCTTGACAGCTGTTTTCATACACCATTTCCCGCCGTCCTGGATTTTTGCGTTCTATTCATCTACACTGTAGTTCGGTGCTTCTTTTGTAATATGAATATCATGTGGATGGCTTTCCTTCAGGGAGGCTGCAGAAATCTTTACAAATCTTCCGGTCTCCTGCAGAGCCTTAATGGTCTGTGCTCCGCAATATCCCATTCCCGAACGCAAACCGCCGAGCATCTGGAATACGGTATCTTCCACCATGCCTTTATATGCCACCCGGCCTTCTACCCCTTCCGGTACCAGCTTCTTGGCATTTGACTGGAAATAGCGGTCTTTACTGCCGTTTTCCATGGCCGCAATTGATCCCATTCCCCGGTATACTTTATATTTTCTGCCCTGATACAGCTCAAATGTTCCCGGACTCTCATCACAGCCGGCAAACAGGCTGCCCATCATACAGACATTGCCGCCTGCTGCAATCGCTTTGGTAATGTCACCGGTATACTTGATACCGCCATCTGCAATAACCGGTATGCCGTACCCTTTGGCCACTTCATAACAATCCATAACAGCGGTCACCTGAGGCACACCAATTCCTGCAACGACACGGGTCGTACAAATCGATCCCGGGCCAATACCGACCTTCACCGCATCAGCACCAGCTTCGATCAGATCCTTCGTAGCTTCACCAGTTGCCACATTGCCTGCAATCACCTGAAGATCGGGGTAACTCTCCTTAATCATGCGGACGCAGTTCAATACATTCTCGGAATGACCATGAGCGGAATCCAGAACCACCACATCCACCTTGGCATCCACCAGAGCTTTGACACGCTCCAGAACATTGGCTGTAATTCCAACTGCTGCACCACACAGCAGCCGTCCCTGATCATCCTTGGCCGAATTCGGATATTTGATCTGTTTTTCAATATCCTTTATGGTAATCAGTCCCTTTAAATTAAAATCATCATCGACGATCGGAAGCTTCTCTACTCTTGCCTTGGCCAGGATCTTCTTGGCTTCTTTCAGGGTAATGCCTTCTTTAGCTGTCACCAGATTTTTTGAAGTCATACATTCCTTAATCTTCTTTTCAAAATCCTCCTCGAACTTCAGGTCACGGTTAGTAATAATACCGACCAGCTTACGTCCTTCAGTAATCGGGACACCGGAAATTCTGAACTTGCTCATCAGTTCATCCGCATCCTTCAGGGTATGTTCAGGAGAAAGGAAAAAAGGATCGGTGATAACACCATTCTCAGACCGTTTTACTTTATCCACCTCTTCAGCCTGCTCTTCGATTGACATATTCTTATGAATAATTCCTATACCACCCTGTCTCGACATTGCAATCGCCATGCGATGCTCCGTAACCGTATCCATCCCCGCACTCATCAGCGGAATGTTCAGCTTAATTGTCTTTGTCAGTGAGGTGCTCAGATCCACCTGATTAGGGATGACCTGAGAGTAAGATGGAACCAGTAATACATCATCAAAGGTAATGCCTTCACCAATAATTTTACCCATTAGTATTTCCTCTCCTTTTTCATCGTTTTATTAATATTTTTAATAACTAAGTGTCGTTGTTAGTTACTTAGTCTAACAAAAACAAAACAACTTGTCAAACACTAATTAACAAAATATTCTTCAAATTTCAATGACAATTTTTTCTATTTTGCTTTTTACTAAACGGAGCCGATATCGTAGCTGGAGCGTCGGCTGCCGGAATGCAGGAGCGGCGTGCCCGCGCGATGGTGGCTGGTGCGGTCTTGCTTCCTTCGCATTTGCAGGAGCATTACGGAATCTGGAAGCGGATCAATGAAACGTTATACGATAAAACACCATTGTTTGAGCGCGTAGCGCGAGTTATGGCGTTTTCTCGTATGTCTTTAGTTTCATTGATCCGCTTTTAGATCCCGTTATACTCCGAAACAGCGAAGGAAGCAAGACTGCACCAGCCACCTTCGCGCGGGCACGCCGCTCCTGCATTCCGGCAGCCGACGCTCTTGACCTTTCTATATCGCGACACCCCCTACTGGACTACCTTTCGGGGAGCTGTCTGCCGGAAACATTTGATTATCTTCTCATTTGGTTCAATAATAACCGCCAGCCTTTCAGCACCGGCCTGATACATGATTGTGTATGTTATGGCTCCTGGAATCTGGGAAGAAAAATCCAGTTTTTTACGGTTCTGGTTCGCATAATCTTTCAGGGTATGATGGTCGGACGGGGCTATTATTTCAAAGTTCTCCATATTACCTTCCCACGCTTTTTTGCGTTTTGACCGGCCGAGGATTTTATCGATCGACAACTGGGCATTGACAAACAGGTACTCATACTCAATGTTGAAATTGCGGTGAACGAGGTAGGTCGCGCCTCCGGACAGAAACATCAGGATTACACCCAAAACTCCACCGGTTAAGGCAAGGAAGATACAATACAAGGTGATGAGGGCCATAATTCCTACTATGATGTTAGAGTAGAAAGGGGTTTTGCGTTTTACCAGCGATTCGGCGTATGTTTCATTCATTGGGGAGGGTTCCTTTCTTGGTTAAGAGTTTATGTTTTGGTTGGGACTGATGTAGGCAGGCTCCGCTTTGCGATCGCTGGAGGCGTAGCGCACTTTGGGAAAGCGGTGCTGCTGCGAAAAACAAAACAAGGGTTTCAGGGAGTTCAAGCAGACGCGCTTCGCGCTGGGCAATGTTAGTTCGAATCCGCTGCGCTCCTTCTCACTAACATTGCTCGCCAGATAGCGAAAAAGAAGCAGTGCCAGATGTTCATGCGAGCATGACATCTGGCACTGCTTCTTTTTCGCTGTCTGGCTCTGCTTTTGTTTACATCATCCCCATCCCGCCA
>JBOFYZ010000120.1:0-5706 GCA_051654925.1 Lachnospiraceae bacterium
GGTCAGGGATTTGCCCTCCGACTTCCTTCAGATTCCACTTCGCAATGGACACCCTTGTCATTGGCTATATCCTTCCCACTACCGGGCGGATTCGAGACTTTCACTCGTTAGAACGTGCGCCCGCCGGGCGCACCTAAAAAGCCCGGTGCACCGGAACTTCCGGTGCACCGGGTTGTTGTTTTATATGGCTTTAAGCAGCCATGTCACGCCTGTAAGATCATAAAGGAGATCATCACATTCTGCCTCCTGGCTTTTTACATAACCATATTCCTGGTATTGTGACTATCCTCTTTTTCGCTGGCACTCTTTACAGTAATAAGTCCCTCTGCCGCGAACCATTTCTTTGGTCACCTCACCACCACACTGCGGACAGATCTTCTGCATATGCACCTGCAGTTGAACCTGGAACAGGCCGGTAATGCCGTTGGCGTCAAACGAATGGATGGTAGTTCCACCCTGGTTTATGGCTTTATCAAGAATCTGACTGGAACATTCTATCATTTCCGTGATCCGCTTTTTGCTGATCCGTTTTCCCGGAGTCTTTGGATTGATTCTCATTTGAAAACATATTTCATTCGCATAGATGTTGCCGATTCCCGTCATAATGCTTTGATCCAGCAGCAATGTTTTAACCGGCAGAATGCTTTTATGTATTTTGGCATATACTGCTTCCGGATCTGCTTCCCACGGTTCGGGGCCAAGCTTTGAGAGCGGCAGATCATGACGGTAAGTGTCTTTGGCAGCCAGCATCAGGCGGCCAAACTTGCGGGTGTCATGATACCGCAGTTCGGTGCCGTCACTGAAATAAAAGGTAGCATGCTCATGCTTGTTATGGGGTTTTGGCTCTTCCATTATATTGTATTTTCCTTCCATCCGCAGATGGGAAACAAAGGCATCGCGATCCAAAATAAAAATCAGATACTTCCCGATTCTGTCAATATCCCGAATCGTCTGCCCCTGCAATGCTTCAATAAATTCAGTCTTGTCTCCGGTTACTATTTTGTCGTAATGAACCTCAATTCTACTGATTTGTTTTCCTGTAATAAAGTTTTTCAGTGTCCTGCGGACTGTCTCTACTTCCGGTAATTCCGGCATACCTGTTCACCTGCCTGTTCAATAATTTAATAATATACTGTTATATTGTAACATATATTTTAATTAACACAATTTCCAGTTCATTACTGATATAAATTACCAGAACTGGGGCTGGTTTGCATTCTCTTCTGTTTTATTACACCCTGTAGAACGTGCGCCCGTCGGACGCACAATAAAATACAAGGTGCGGCGGTTAGCACTGCACCTTGCGGTATATTTTAACATATTCGTTTCTTGTCATCCGAAGCTTTTTTTTATCGTTTCTATATCTCGCAACAACAAATCTATCTGGTGATTATCAGGCGATTCTTTTCGCAAGCTGAGATTGTAATAGTTTTCTATCATAATCCAGCCTGCATAATGAAACCTTTTCAGTATTTTCATCTGTTCAGCAAAATCAGTATTTCCCTGTCCCAGCAGACACTCTCCCGGTTCATTGATACCATCTTTCACATGCATTTGATCAGCCATGTACGGGAATAGATTCTCCAACTGCTCACACTGATCCATATCAAAGTTAAACTTGAAATTCTGGGTGTCAAAATGGATCAGAAGGGACGTGTCGCCAATATCACGAAGCAGCTTATGCTGCTGTTTCCAGTCAAGGGCGTTCTCTGTCAGAATGGATACGCCCTGCTGCTTCCCCAACCGGCATGCAAAGGTAAGAGCATCTCTGGTATGGTTTAGATGTTCGGGTGTGGTTATCAGGTTCTTAATAAAATTGGGTATCATAACTGCGTTTACTTTCATTCTGGCTGCCACGTCAATTCCCAGCGCAATCTGGTCATAGGCAATCGCCCCATGCTCAGTATTACGTCCATTGATAAATTCATGCTCCATTAAGTCATTTAACACTATCGCTGGATATTCTATTCCCAGGCGTTCACCGCTCTCCAGATAACAATCGATCACTTCCTGCTGGGAAAGCGCATAGCCGGTATGATAATATCCAAGCTCAAGCTGTATTCCATCCAGCCCTGCCCGCTTCGCAATTTCAGGGGCAAATAAACCGCCCCCGGGAAGTCCCCAAGCAACTGCGCCTAATTTGATGTTATTTTCCATCAGCTGTCACCTATTCAAGATTTTTATGATTCCGAAACATTGCTTCACTGTCAATCATCATTTCCTTCATTAAAAACAATACCATTATATCCAGAAAAACTCCTAACGACTGCTCAAATAATGTACCCATGGGCTGGATTGATGCATCCTGCCCGGCTTTCGACTGGGCGTTAATCACCACATTAGGAAAAGCGATATCTCCAAGTGCAGAACTTTCATTCACAGTAATCAACGCAATCGATGCGCCGACCGCTTTTGCTCTGCGGGCATGTTCAACCAGTACCGGGGTCTCTCCTGAACCGCTGCAGATCAACAGCAGGTCATTCGCTGCTATCGACGGTGTCGTTGTCTCTGATACAACATAAGAAGTAAATCCCATCTGAGATAGCCTCATTGCAAAGGAATCCGCCTGAAGACCGCTTCGCCCCATTCCATCACAGAAGATTCTGCCGCTGCCAGTAATCGCTTTGATCAGCGCTTCGATCCGCCCGTCAGCAATTCCCAGCAAGGCTCCTTCTAATTCCAGCAAAACTGCTTTTGCACATTCAGCATAAATCATAATATCTCCTTCCTGCTGCATTTCTTATGCCTTCTTGAGAAACGGCAGACGAATCCCTTCCTGTTTCACAAAGTCGATATATACGGCCAGGATGATTACAATTCCCTGAACAATGTACTGCCATGAGGAATCGATACCCAGCAGGTTCATACCATTTTTCAGAATACCAATAACAATCGCTCCGATCACTGTTCCTGAAATGCTGCCTTTGCCTCCGCTCATGCTGGTTCCGCCAAGTACAACCGCAGCAATCGCATCCATCTCCGCGCTGGTTCCCATAATCATCGTTGCGGTAAAGGTTCTTCCTACTGTCAGAATCCCTCCAAGAGATGCAAGCACACCGCTGAAGATAAATACCAGGAACGTTACTCTCTTTACGTTAATACCCGAATACTCGGCCGCCTGTTTATTACCCCCGACGGCATAGATATGACGCCCCAGCCGCGTCCTGTTGAGGACAAAGGAACATACCGCTACCACCGCAACTACCAGGAACAGCTGAATCGGAATACCAAAGACAGTTCCCATGCCCCAGAAGGTATAAGAGTCTTCCAGCACAGCAATGGTCTGAGCTCCGGTATAGATTCTCGCGATACCGCGGCCGATATTCATGGTCGCAAGTGATACGATAAATGCCGGAATCGTTGTCTTTGAGACAATCAGGCCGTTAACAGCAGCCAGTAATACACCGCAGAAAATGCCGATTAAAATGCTTACAGAAACCGGATATCCATTCCAGGTTACCATTCCGGCACTGATACAGCCGGAGATTGCGATTACCGAACCAACTGATAAATCAATGCCGCCCAACAAAATTACGAAGGTCATACCGCATGCCAGATACAGATTGATCGTAATCTGGCGGATCACGTTGAAGAAATTGGTAACCGTGGCGAACTTATCTGTCAGAATTGTTAAAATAACACACAATAAAACCAGTCCCATCAGGATACCGAAATTCGCTTTTATTGTATTTACGACTGCATTTCCACTATTAATTTTACTTTTCATTATTCACCACCTATTTCCTTTGTCGCCAATGCCATAATTCTCTCCTGTGTGAATTCATCCCGATTCAGGATTCCGGCGGTATGGCCATGACTCATAACCACGATCCGGTCACACATATTGATTAGTTCCGGCATCTCTGAAGATATAAAAATAATTGAAAGTCCCTTGCTGGTCAGATCATCAATCAAATGATAGATGTCTGATTTTGTTTTTACATCAATTCCTCTGGTCGGCTCATCCAGAATCAGGATCGATCTGGTTACCAGCAGCCAGCGGCTGATAATAATCTTCTGCTGGTTGCCGCCGCTCAGCTTCGCGATCGGCTGCTCCAGATGGGCATATTTCGTCATCATAATATCGTCAACATATTTTTTCGTAAGTTCATTTTCCTTCCGGCTGTTTAACTGGCCGTTCTTCAGAAACTCTCCCAAAATCTCAATTGTCGTATTAAAACGAATACCCTGTACCGGGAATATTCCCTCTTTCTTGCGGTCTTCCGGGACGAGTCCGATACCTGCATCCATCGCGTCCTTTACGCTGTTAATCACGACCTGTTTTCCATTAATGGAGATCGTTCCATGTTCTTTCTTGCGCAGACCAAAGATACATGTCATGGCTTCGCTCCGTCCGGAACCGACAAGACCGGAAAATCCTAATACTTCTCCTTTTTTCAAGTCAAATGATACATCGCAGACCTGTTCGCCACTCTTTAGATGCTCAACCTTCAGGACAACCTCGTCAGAAGCATGATTATTCTTTTTATACAGATCGCCCAGCTGCCTTCCGACCATCAGAGCCACCAACTGGTCATGGTCGGTTTCCTTTGTCACTACCGTATCGATATAATGGCCGTCACGCATAATCGTAATCCGATCGGTGATCTCATCCAGTTCTGACATCCTGTGGCTGATGTAGATGATCCCCACACCTTTTTCCTTCAGCCTTCTGATTGAACGAAACAGTACTTCTACTTCACCGTCTGTCAACGATGAAGTGGGCTCATCCATAACAATGATTTTGGCTCCGAAGAAGATTGCACGGCTGATCTCAATCATCTGCTGCTGAGCAATGTTCAGTTTGCTGACCAGACACCGGGGATCCAGGTCAAGTCCCATAGCACCCATGAATCCAGCCGTATGCTCCACCATTTTATTGATATCAACCAATCCCAGTGCGTTCTTTGGCTCCTGCCCGATAAATATGTTCTCAGCAATTGACATATGGGGAATCAGCATTAACTCCTGATGGATTACCCGGATGCCATGCTTTTTAGCACTTTCTACTCCGTTGATTGTAATCGTTTCTCCTTCGACGATAATCTCACCGCTGTCTTTAGAATAAGCACCGCCCAATATTTTGATTAACGTCGATTTTCCGGCTCCGTTTTCTCCAAGGAGGGCATGGACTTCGCCTGCCCTCACATCTAATTTAACACTATGAAGAACCTGATTGCCGGAGAAGGATTTTGAAATATCTATCATCTTCAACAATTGCGTCATATTCCATCTCCTTACTCTTTTGCTTCCTTATTGCCAGCCCTCATTTAAGTAATCCTTAAAGACAATCAACGTATTTAAAGGCATCACCGGAAATTTTGTTACTAACGTGTTACTAACGGCTCGCATTAAATGACTATAAAACACATCAAATAACAGTAAAAGAGAGAGGTTAATCCTCTCTTTTTATTCGTATCTCCTGCAATAATTCACATAATTCGCTTTCTCCATCCTGAAACAAAATCCCGGATAGTCGTTCAAATGTCGCATCCGTCATTGCTGATATTTTCCGAAGGCAGCTGATTGTCTTCTTGTCTTCCTCTGTTATGTACTTGTCCATGGTATCATCTCCTCTCATCGCCAGTTTGTTATCTTCATCTAAATTATCTGCACTAATTATAGTTCTATTTGTCAGCATTATCTTTCCCCTTTCGGTTTAGTTCTTGTTTTTTTCATCGTTAAATTTAACTGTTAGCAGGATAA
>JBOFYZ010000121.1:0-2292 GCA_051654925.1 Lachnospiraceae bacterium
TCTGCCCGATTTATGATAATGTCCTTATATACCACACGTGATAATGTCCTATTATGATTTGTATGGTATACTTATCCCTCATGAATAAATCAGATGAGGAGACTTTAAATGAGAAAGGTATCATTATCAATGGAAGCACAAGAGAAATACGAAATCATAAAACGTATGGCAGAAGGCCATATTACCAAGAATACTGCCGCAGTTAAGATCGGATGCACTGTCCGTCATATAGGACGGCTACTAACCACCTATAAGCAAAAGGGAAAGAGCGGTTTCCTCCATGGCAACACAGGTCGTAAACCTGTCCATGCCCTAACTGACCAGCAGAAGACAGAAATTGTCACCCTCTACAACAATAAGTATTGGGATGCAAACTTCACCCATTGTTGCGAGCTCCTTGAGACTCATGATTCCATTTGCATCTCACCCTCCTGCCTTCGAAAAATCCTTTACAACGAATTCATTCTTTCACCGAGGGCTACAAGACGCACACGTAAGCACATGAACAAACTTTTACGGGACATGTACAAGACCGCCAAGACAAAGAAGGAAAAGGATCTCATTATGTCCAGCATTGTGGATGTTGGGGACTCCCATTCCCGAAGACCCAGATGTGCATTCTTTGGTGAGATGCTGCAGATGGATGCCTCCGTACATCTCTGGTTTGGGAACACCAAGACACAGCTCCATGTTGCCATAGATGACTGTACCGGTACGATCACCGGGGCTTATTTCGATGAGCAGGAGACATTGAAAGGTTATTACCATGTCCTGCATCAGATACTGACTGGCTATGGGATACCAAACATGCTCTACACAGATAACCGTACTGTATTTGAATATAAAAACAAGAAAATGAAGGAGATCGGCAAGGATACCTTTACGCAGTTTAGTTATGCTTGTAAGCAGCTAGGGATTGAAATCAAGACAACCAGCATTGCGCAGGCAAAAGGACGGGTAGAACGGCTGTTCCAGACATTGCAGTCACGCCTTCCAGTCGAACTTCGGCTGAAAGGCATCACCACCATAGACGAAGCTAATGCATTCTTGAACTCCTACATAAAAGAATACAACGCAAAATTTGCTCTTCCCATCAATCATAGCAAATCTGTCTTCGTTATGCAACCAGATTTAGATACTATAAATCAGACGCTGGCAATCCTGACACCACGTACCGTGGACAATGGGCATTGCATCAAGTTCCAGAACAAGCATTATAAGACCATGGATTCCCATGGATTACAGGTCCATTATCATCGCGGGGTGAAGGGTTTGGTTATCCAGACATTTGCAGGGGAGCTCCTGTTTAGTACCAATGATCAGATTTATGTGCTGGATGAGATCCCTCTGCATGAGCAGACTTCCCGGAACTTTGATATTAAGGCGACTGAGGAGAAACCGAAAAAACGAAACATCCCATCGCCCAGACATCCTTGGAGAAACGATACATTTATGAAGCATGTCCCTTATGATTATTTTTCGGATGGAGTACCCGCATAACCGTAAATGCAAATCGAAAAAATCTTCCGTCAAACTGGAAAGAATCTATTTGGCAGAGGTTTATTTGTGGTACCCAAAAATTGAAAAGCCATCGGATGTGATGATTTCACAGCAGGCATACCACCTGGATACATCGTCTGATACCAATGGTGACTTAATTACTTGGTAAAAAGAGAATTCCAGGACAAATCGAAACACAGAGGCAGTCTTTGAAATGAAAAAGGAGTTAATGATTCATGAACAGTCATTGTTACAGAAAAGAAGGCATACAGCTTATAATTAGTGAGCAAACAGCTGAATATCAGATAAGAAAGCTTCAGGAAGCCTTGTTGCCGTTTGGTATTGAGGTCAGATCTATGAATGATAACAGCACCGGCAAGCCAGGCCTGTGTAATCTGGAAATCCGATGGGATGCAAAAGAACTTCATTATCGAAGGACACGAAATGCGGGTCGTCCGTTTGAAGCCAGCAGTGTCAGTTGGGAAACGATAGAGCAATGGCGGATGGAAGGGATGGCAGCGAAAGCGATTGCAAAAAAACTGAATGTAAGCAGAGCAACCTACTACAACCGGTTGAAGTTGAGGAAAGAGACACCTGAATACGATTATTTCTAAATAATGTCTAACAATTAAATATTAGACAGAGTTATCTAGAACATTTACTGCCCTGAAGGCGCGATAAAACAAGTATCATAACACAAAAAACGAAACCTCTTAAGCTCATAGAAATGCACCAGCTATAGCTGGTGCTAATGTTTTAAAATTTTTAGGACATTTTCAAAAACGGTTGACA
>JBOFYZ010000122.1:0-116127 GCA_051654925.1 Lachnospiraceae bacterium
AGATTTCATCACAAAACACCTGCGTTTCCCGGTCAAACAAAGCCGACTCTACTGCAACCAGCATCGCCTTGCTTGTCCCGATCATCTGGCGGATCCGCTCCCAGGTCAGCGGATGAATAATCCCGTTGACCTGGATCAGTCTGGATTCGTCATGAAATATAATATCTGCCAATAGCGGCCGGTTAATCCTGCCGTCACTGTCTAAAATCATCTCGCCGAACAGTCTGGTCAGCTGGACAAATCCCGGCTGTCCCGGTTCCTGAAGTTCTCTGGCCACATCATCAGCCAGAATTACAACCGCATGGTATTCTTCTTCTAATATTGAAAGAATTCTGCTTTTTCCTGCACCGATTCCGCCGGTAATTCCAATTACTTTCATCGTGTTAGTTGCCTCTGTCAGCATTCCTTTTAGCTTCCCGCTGCTTCAGCAAAGACAGCAAAAGATCTTTGGAAATACTGATATTCTCACTATATGGATTAATAACAAAACCTTTCAGGTCATTGATCTGACGGATCAGGATATTGCCGAAATCTTCCATCGTCATAATGAGCGCCCGCTCGTTGCTGCCATTTTCGTTCCATTTATCATATTCCGTCATATCTGTAAATGCCAGATAGTATTTATCACCCATGGTGTTCTTAATCTCTTCAAAACGGATTCTGGTGGATGGACCTTCCTTCTCCGCCAGGACAGTCTGCTGTTCGATAGGGGAAAGCAGCCGGGAATCCATCAGTGCCGCTGCCATTTTACTCATCGTACTGCTGTTCTCATTCTTCAGCACCTCACGCATCGCTGCGATTAATTCAGGGTTTTTTACCTGTTCACCTGACTGGTTCATTGTGTATATTCCTCTCTTTCCTGTTGTAGCTTGCATACATGCATCCGGTTACTCCGGACACACCTTAGCACATACTATATCATAAAATTGTGTGCTCAGCCATAAAATCTTTGAATTTCTTCGCTTCGCTCTCACCAAACACATAAATTCCATGCTGCTTTAATAATTCAGCAGCTTTGCCATCGCCCCGAATTAACCGTCCCAAATGAGTTCCGTCATAAATCATATTGCTGCCACAGGAGGGGCTGCGCTCTTTTAATATGGCACAAGAACTGCCAAACCATTTTGCCAGTGAAAGCACCTGCCTGGCTCCCTCCATATATTCTGCCGTTACATCAAGGCCGCTTTTGGTCAATATACCGCTTTTCGTCCGTTCAGCCGGTTCCCTTGGGGTCGGCAGTCCTCCCATCACCTCAGGACATACCGGAATCAGAATGATGTCATCGGCCAGTTCTTCGAGCCATGCGACAGCTTCACCCTGGCCATTATACCGGCACCGGACTCCCAGCAGACAGGAGCTGACCAGTATCACCGGTTTGTCCGAAACCCAATCCTGGCTGGTCTTGCAGAGAATATGGCGAAGCACACCACCGTATTTTTCCTTTGTCAGCATGACGCGGTAACCACAGGATCGCATATTGTTCAGGCTGTATTGATTGTCCGGATGAATGGTACACATCAAATATCGGTAACCGGTCTGTTCCAGTTCCTGTTCTGCAGCTTTCAAAAGCTTTTGCTGAAGCCGGTAACCTCGATACTGAGGCAGTACAATCACCGTTTCCATATGCGCCACCTGCATCTGCTCATCTTCGCCCAAATGCAGGTCACGACCCAGATTATCTTCATTCTCTCCTGGAAAATAGACGATAAATGCCGCTACTATTGTCTGCTGCTCATTCTCTGCCACAACGGCAAAGCCTCCGCCTTCCACTTGTGTTTTAACATATGCAGTGTCGGAAGAAACAAACCATGTATTCTGTTTCATCTGTCTGACTACTGTTTCCATAACTGTCATAATGGCAGCTATATCTGCTGTAACCGCACGCCTTATTTTTAATGTTTCTTGCATATGATCACTCCGTTTTTGCATTTTCAGTTTACTATATCATACTTTCTTTGTGAAATACAATGGAAAATGGTGTGATTTTATGCGCGTGATTGTGGGGAGTTTATGTAAAGTATGGGCATATTGTAGGGTTGGCATTCCTTTGTCACTGGTTAAGATAAGTTTGCCATTCTGTTTGATTGCCCATAAAGACATTAATATCAATGTATTGCTCTTCGCCTGAATAGCCTTTCAGTCGGCCGCGGTTGGTGTATTGCCAGAATGTCCAGTTGGCGTCTTTCCTGGGCTTGGTTATGACGTTGCGGATCCAGAGGGGGTATTCGTCGAAGTAGCCTTTTAAGTAGAGTTCCCAGACGTCTTCTGTTGAATAGATAACCGGGACTTTTCCGTAATGACTCTGGAGTTCGTTCAGCATTGTTTTTAGTTCTGTGCGGACGGCGGTTGCATCGGGTGGGTTTGATTGCTTGTCGGCATAGAATTCTACATCTACTACTGGAGCCATCATATTGGGGTATCCTCCGACGCAGCGGATGAAGTTCTCTGCCTGGGTGTGACCGGGGCTGTCAAAGCTGAAGAAATGATAGGCGCCGACGGCCAGGTCGGTCTGCATTGCCTGTTCCCAGTTATAGGTAAAGCGGCTGTCGGTGTGACTGCTTCCTTCCGTTGCTTTTATATAGGCAAACTGAATTTTTTCCCGGGAAAGTACGGGCCAGTCGATATCACCCTGGTAATGGGATACGTCGACACCATGTATGGGATAACGTGTGCGGGATGGGTTATTGAGCAGCAGGTAACCGTTATAAACCGCATAGACATATAAGAATGCAGCAATTACAGTAACGAGGAAGGCAGGTATGATATATTTTTTTTTGATGATTCGTTTCATGTGATTTTCCTTTCGTCATTTGCGGGAACCGGCTATGCCTGCTCCCGCTCGCATTAAGTGTTCATTATATCATACCAATCTGAAAATCGTCATCTTCTTTTTACATTCCTGGTTACGATGACATCACTGCCTGTTGATGCAACATTTTCTAATATGATATCACCAATCTGAACCGGGGCAGTTATAATTGCTTTTTTTATTTCTTCCATAACGGCAAATATTTTATCTTTTTCAATCATCTGATTAAGGCGTACACTGGTTAGTGGCAGTTCACCATCTACTACCAATACTGAGGTCGCAATATTGCGCATTGGATGAGCGATTTCCTGACGGGCATAATCGTTTCCTTTTGGGCAAAGATTGCCGCTGACTTCTATTTTATTGTTATCTGACACAGCTACCTCAAGATCGCATCCAGCCGGACACATAATGCAGGTCATTTCAGTTAACATTGTATTTTCACCTCCACCCTGTCTGCACCGTTTACAGCATCTGCCGTCAACGGGATCTGAATCATTTCTGCCGGTAATGCTTTTTTCATTTTTACTGTTTTAATACAGCGGCCATCTGCCAGAAGGTTAATGGTACAATTCTTTAAAGGCCTGCGGACGCGCATGGATAATACAAAATCCTGTTCTCCTGACAGTGTCTGCGGTACGGTATAGCCGATTACTTTGTCTGGCACGACCAGAATCCTTGCATGATTCTGGTCTGACCGTCCGTGCAGATACCGGACTGCTGCTTTTGCCAGGCGTTCGCCTTCCATGGAAACATAGTCCACAAGATCATGGACATGCAGGACATTTCCGGCAGCAAATATTCCCGGGACGCTGGTCTGATAGTTCTCATCTACCAGGGCTCCTTTGGTTCGTTCATCAAGGGCGACTCCGGCTGACAATGACAGCTCATTTTCAGGAATTAATCCGACCGACAGAATCAGGGTGTCACAAGGGTATTTCACTTCGGTTCCCGGGATCGGTTCAAATTGTTCATTTACCTGTGCTATGGTAACTCCCTCCAGCCTGGCCTGACCATGGATATCGACTACGGTATGGCTCAGATGAAGAGGAATTCCATAATCATCCAGACATTGCCTGATATTTCTGGGCAGCCCGCTGGGATAAGGCTGAATCTCAAATACTCCCAGCACATGGGCACCCTCGAGCGTCATCCGCCGGGCCATAATCATACCGATATCACCGGAGCCCAGTATAACCACTTCTTTTCCCGGCATTATATTCTGAAGATTCACATAAGACTGTGCCACACCGGCTGTATACACGCCCGCCGGCCGGGTCCCCGGGATGCTGAGCGCATGTCTGGTACGTTCCCGGCATCCCATCGCCAGGACTACAGCCTCGGCCTGGTATTGTATGATCCCCTCTGCCGATGAGGCAGTAATAATTTTATCATTACTGATATCAATCACAGTTGTATTCGTGCAAAAGGGTATCTTCCGTTCGATGACCTGATCTACAAACCGCTGGGCATACTCTGGTCCGCTGAGTGTTTCCTTTAATCTGGCAAGTCCGAATCCATCGTGAATACACTGTCTTAAAATACCGCCCAGTGATAACTCCCGTTCGATAATCAGGATATCCCGAATCCCCTGCTCAAACAATTCTACTGCCGCTGCAAGCCCGGCCGGACCGCCGCCGATGATAACAACCTGTTTTTCCTCCATCTGCTATTCTCCCCTTACCTTTCCTGTAAACATGTACGATCCTTCCCGCTGATACCGTACTTGTGTTTCTGCCTGATTCAATTCCTCACAAATCAGCGTGGTTATTCTTGTTTCGCAGTATCCGCCCTGACAGCGTCCCATCGTCGCGCGGGTGCGATTCTTGATTCCGGTAACAGTATGTACTCCCAGGGGATTGTGAATCGCCTGCAATATCTCACCTTTTGTTACCGATTCGCAGCGGCAGATGATCTCACCGTACTCCGGCTGCCTGGCGACAATCCGTTTCTTTTCTTCCAGATTTAACTCACTGAACCCGACAATTCCTTTCCGCTCAGGATTGAACTCCGGGTTGATGATAAGCGTTTCGATCTCCTTTATCTTATCAACCACCCTTCTGGCCAAAGGCAGTGCGCAGGTCAGGCCTGGTGATTCAATTCCGACCAGATTCACGGCATAAGGCGCTTCCTCCCGACGCTCCAGAACAAAATCCTGGACTTCACCAGTGATTGGATCGACACGTTTCCAGCGGATTCCGGCAAATGTCCGGATAAAATATTCCGGCCTTACTTTATCAAACATTTTCTGCCCATCTCTGACCAGTCCGGCCAGATGTTCTCTGGTTGCCGCATAATCCTCCCGTCCCTCCGTCAGATAGGAATCAGGCCCGACCAATACATTCCCGTCAATTGTGATGGTCGCATGAGTGGCAAACCCGCCCTTTTCATTCGGAGCCGGATAGACCGGTACGCTGAGCCCTTTACCGGCTTTTTTATCCAGGACATAATACTCTCCTTTAAAACCTTTTGTCACATATCCGCCAAGTCCCAGCATATCAGAAATTCTGGTACTGTACATTCCGGCACTATTGATAACCCAGCGGGTGTCCAGCACCGCTTTGCTGGTAGTAATCCGATATCCGTGTTCTTGCTTAAGCAAAGAGATTACTTCATTACCAAACAGAAACTCCACACCATTTTCGGCGGCATTTTCTGCCAGGGCGATGGTATACTGCATCGGATCGAGGATACCGGATGCCGGACTGTACATGGCAAATTCCCCAAGCGCCTCCGGCTCTATTTCATACAACCGCTCCTGATCAATCATTTCCAGTCCTTCTACGCCATTTTGTTCCCCGATCGCTTTATATTTAAGGATATTTTTCCGGTCGGTCTCAGTAAATCCCACCACTACTTTGCCGGTCCGCCTAAATGGTATATCCAGCTCCCGGGCTACCTGATCGAATTCACGGCTTCCTTCCACTGCACAGATTGCTTTTAATGACCCTGGCTTGTAGGTAAATCCGGCATGAAGCATACCGGTATTGCGGCTGGAATTGCCACAGGCAACATCCAGTTCCTTTTCCAGTACGCAGACACGCAGGCGGTACCGCGAAAGTTCTCTGGCAATTGCGCAGCCTACTACTCCTGCACCAATTACCGCCACATCATACTGCCTCATAACCTCATCCTCCTTATAACTTTTTAGGCATTATAACCGGCCGGGCAGCCAGTATCAATATTACCATTAAAAAGGGAACAGCTTTGTCCCTGCCATTGCCAGATAGGACAAATCTGTTCCTTTTTATTTCATTATTATCTGATCCGTTCATTATTCTGCATCAGATGCGCCAGCATATAGTCATAAGCATCGCTGCTGCGATGCTCTTTGATTGCTTTGGCAATATTATGATGTAATTCCAGGGTCTTTTCCCCCAGCAGATCCTTCGAGATCGTTCGCTGCAGCAGCAAGGCCTGATGAATCGAAGGAATGATGCTGCTGACCACCAGATTGCGGCTGGCCGCGGCAACCAGCGCATGGAATTCCAGATCTTTCAGCAGATAAGATTCCTGATGCTGAAATAATATCTCCATCTCCTCACAGATTTCCAACAGCCGGCTGCTCTCTCCGGCTGTTGCATTCTGGGCTGCCAGTGCCGCCATCTTAGGCTCAATCAGAATCCGCAGCTGGATCAGATCTTCAACCATTTTTCTTCGATCATACGTATGGGACAGCCCCAGCGGATCGTCACCAAGCCCCATCCGCTGAGACACAAACGTCCCGGAGCCCCGTTGTACTTCCAGAATATTCCGGTCGACAAGAATCCGGATCGCCTGGCGCAGAGTATTGCGTCCGACTTCCAGTTTGTCTGCCAGTTCGTATTCACCGGGCAGCTTGGACCCGACTGCATAGTTCTCACAATATATCATATTCAAAATAGTATCGGCTGTCTTTTCTGCCAGGGATTGTTTGTTAATTTTACTCATACGTATCTGCTCCGTACCATGTGATCTTATCTTTTCTTTCGTATCTTTCTTTTCTATTCTTTATTTTGCATCAAACCAGCTGTTACCGCTGTGCGCATCCACTTCCAGCGCCACATTCAGATCAGCTGCCTGTTTCATCTGCTCAACCAACAGGGTCGTTACTTCTGCTTCTTCGCTCTGCAAGGTTTCAATCAGCAGCTCATCATGGACCTGCAGAACGATTCTGGATTTCAGGCCTCGTTTTCTAAGTTCCCTATCCACAGCGATCATGGCAATCTTCATAATATCTGCTGCTGTTCCCTGAATCGGGGAATTCATTGCCACCCGCTCCCCAAATGAACGCTGCATGAAATTGGCCGACTTCAATTCCGGAATCGGACGCCTTCTGCCGAACATGGTAGTGACATAGCCCAGTTCCTTGCCCTGGCGGACCAGGTCATCAAGGTAAGTCTTTACACCCGGATAGGTTTCAAAATATTTATTAATATATTCGACCGCCTCTTTGCGGCTGATACTCAGATCTTCACTGAGACCAAAGGCACTGATTCCATAGACAATACCAAAGTTTACTGCCTTGGCATTGCGCCGCTGCAGCGGAGTTATTTCATCAAGCGGGATATGGAATACCTGGGAAGCGGTAATCGCATGAATATCCTGCGCCTCCTGATAGGCCTGAATCAGCCGGTCATCACTGGACATATGGGCCAGAATCCGGAGCTCAATCTGAGAATAGTCGGCATCAACAAAGATATAGCCGTCTTCCGGTACAAACACTTTACGGATCGCCCGGCCCAGTTCGACACGAATCGGAATATTCTGGAGATTCGGTTCGGTGCTGCTGATCCGCCCCGTCGCTGTGATGGTCTGGTTAAAGGTACCATGAATTCGGTTATCATCTCTGATATAGGCAGCCAGTCCTTCCGCATAAGTGGAATTCAGCTTCGAATACTGCCGGTAATCGAGAATCATCTGTACTACCGGATACTCGGGTGCCAGCTTCTCAAGAACATCGGCAGCCGTAGAATAACCGGTCTTCGTCTTCTTGCCGTGAGGCAGCTTCATCTGCTCAAACAAAATCTCGCCCAGCTGCTTCGGTGAATTGATATTGAAGGTAGCTCCGGCCAGTTCATAGATCTCCTGCTCCAGCTTCGCAAGCATTATTTTCAGATTGTCGCCATAAGCCTTCAGCTGATCCCGGTCAACCCGGACTCCAACCGACTCCATATGATACAGGCTGTAAATCAGCGGCATTTCAATCTCCATAAACAGATCATACATCTCCTGTTCTTTCAGCCTGGCTTCCAGAACCGGCATTGACTTCCAGGCGATATAGCCCATATAGCAGGCACAGGTAACCGCTTTGGGATCTTCCCCCGCAAGCGCCGTATCCAGCCGCGTCTTGCCCAGCAAATCGAACTTCGAGGGTACGGTAAGACCCAGATAATCTCTTGCCAGATCATCGTAATCGTAGGTATCCTTCAGCGGATTCAGCAGATACCCGGCCACCCCGGCATCCACCGCAGGACTGTCTTCTTCCAGGCCAAGAAACGGCAGCTGCGACTTCAATTCCAGCACCACCACCTGCTTTACTTTGCCGCACAATTCTCTGATCTTATCAAGCAGATAGTTTGCTGTTAAAAAGCCCTGCGCCGGAATGGCATAGCAGTGTTCTTCACCAAAACTCAATCCCACACCAGCCACGGTGGTATGGGCGGCATTCATAACAAGCTGGAAACCAACCCTTTCTTCTTTACCTGCATTCGTAAAGATCTCATCTGCTTCTCCAAAGTCCCGGATCAGCCGAAAATGCTCTTCTACCGAATTCTCTTGGCCCAGCTGCCCGGAATCAAAACGAGCCAGAATCGATTTGAATTCGAGGCGTTTCATATACTGATAGGCTTCCGGTGTATATAAATTCCCCACTTCAGCTTCATCAAATGAAAATTCGATCGGACAATCCACACAGATCGTTGCCAGTTCCTTACTCATAACCGCCATATCGTAATGCTCACGCATCGCTTTCTGGGCGCGGGGCGGCTTCAATTCATCCAGGTGCGCATAGGCATTTTCAATGCTTCCATAAGCCACAATCAGACTGGTCGCGGTCTTCTCGCCAATAGACGGAACACCCGGGATATTGTCAGAGCTGTCACCCATCAGTGCCTTTACATCAATAAATTCAATCGGAGTTACCTGATACTCCCGTTTTACATCTTCTGGATAATAATCTTTAATCTCTGTTGTTCCCCGGCTTGTCCTGGGGATCCGGATCTTGATATGAGTATCCGCCAGCTGAAGCAGATCCCGGTCACCGGATATGATCGAGACTTCCACTCCGTCTGAAGCATTTTTCTTAGCCAGGGTGCCGAGAATATCATCCGCCTCATATCCACCCATCGTCAGGATTGGAATATTCATGGCAGCCAGAACCTCCTTCATAAGCGGCACCTGTTCCCGCAGTTCCTCAGGCATCGGCTTTCTGGTTCCTTTATACTCGGTATATTGTTTGTGGCGGAAGGTCGGTTCTTTGACATCAAAAGCCACGGCCAGATGGTCCGCCTGCTCTTCCTCCAGTATTTTAAACATAATATTGAGGAACCCATACACCGCATTGGTATGAAGCCCCTCAGAATTCGTCAGATCCGGCACTCCGTAAAAAGCCCGGTTTAATATGCTGTGTCCATCAATTAACAACAGTTTGTCCATTTTGTTCTCCTTTATGAATGCAGCCAGATACGCAGCTGCAGGATCAGGGTGGTTAACACCCCGACAACACACAGCGTATTGACGGCATAATAGATAATTTTGCGAAGCTTGACTGTCTTGACCTTCAGCCAGGCCGTATCCAGACTTTCTTCCAGCGCACCTGTAATATCATAGAATCCGGTCCCGGAGTCCAGCTGGCGCAGGCCATAGGTCGCCATATAATATATCTCCAGTTCTTCCTTGCAGGAATGACAGGTTTTTATGTGATTTAAGAATGCTTCCAGTTCCATTTCCTCTAATTGGTAATTGATATAAGATAGAACCATTTTTTCCGCATCTTTACAATTCAGCATTCAACCACCTCACTTTTTCATGTTTTTCTGCAATTTCTCTTTACTATCATACAATAATCTGCTGCCATTTTCAATTTAATCATAATTTTTTTTCAAATGATTGACTAGCTTTTTAATCTTTGTTAAAATTACCAATTATGAATAATTATACCACTCAAATGTATGAAAGGAACTTAATATGCCTAAGTTAAATGAAAATTATCAAAACCTGAAAGAAAGCTATCTGTTTTCTGAGATCGCTCACCGCGTTGCTGCCTATACCGAAGCACATCCTGATCAGAAGATCATCCGGCTGGGAATCGGCGATGTAACGCTGCCGCTGGGCAGTCTGGCTGTTGAAGGGCTTCATCGCGGTGTGGATGCCATGACATCTTCTGATACCTTTAAAGGTTACGGCCCGGAACAGGGATATGCGTTCCTGCGCGAAGCAATATCAGACTACTACACCCGCAACGGTGTTACGGTTGCTGCAGATGATATTTTCATCTCTGACGGTGCCAAGAGCGACACCGGCAACATTTCCGAACTATTCTCGGTTGACAATACCATTCTGATTCCCGATCCGGTCTATCCGGTGTATGTAGATTCCAATGTAATGGGCGGCAAGCAGATTACCTATATCTCCGGAAATGCCGAAAACAATTTTCTGCCGATGCCCGATCCCGCTGTCCATGCAGATATTATTTACCTTTGTTCCCCAAATAATCCTACCGGTGCTGTATATAATCACGAACAGTTAAAAGAATGGGTCGATTATGCCCTGGCCCACGAGGCTGTCATTCTGTTCGATTCCGCTTACGAAGCATTTATCAGCGATTCGTCGCTGCCAAGAAGCATTTATGCCATCGAAGGTGCCAAACGCTGCGCCGTAGAATTCTGCTCCCTTTCCAAAACTGCCGGCTTTACCGGTACCCGCTGTGGTTACACAGTCGTTCCAAAGGAACTGGTATTTACCGCTGCGAATGGCCAGGAAATGTCCCTGCATGCAATGTGGAACCGCCGGCAGACAACAAAATTCAACGGCACTTCCTATATCATCCAGGAAGGTGCTGCTGCTGTCTTCTCAGAGGAAGGCATGGCACAGAGCCGCGGGCAGCTCCAGTATTATCAGGAAAACGCCAAAGTCATCTGTGAAACCATGACCAGAAAAGGTATCCGCTTCTATGGCGGAGTTCACTCTCCTTATATCTGGTTTGAATGCCCGGATGGTATGGATTCCTGGGAATTCTTTGATTATATGCTGAATAAGATACAGGTGGTTGGAACTCCCGGGGCTGGATTTGGTGAGAATGGGAAGAATTATTTCCGGTTGACAGCATTTGGAAATCGCGAGAATACAATTGAGGCAATGGAGAGATTTTCTGATGTGTTTTAATGGGCAATGATAGGAAGGGTAGGGCCATCCTAAGATTACAAACAGGAATTTGCAGCGGCACCGGCGCCAGGCACCGGGAACGCTTGATGACTTCCCGGCTTCGTCGCCTGGATTTCTGATCGTTATTCAGAAATCCTCCGCTGCAATTCCCTGTTTGATATAAAAACATTAAAAAGTGCTTGCTAAGGTTGGGGTATTATGGTAGAATAATTATCGTTGTATTGGTAAGCCGATGTGGCGGAATGGCAGACGCACTTGACTCAAAATCAAGCGGTTAACAGCCGTGCCGGTTCGAGTCCGGCCATCGGCACTACTCATAAAAAGGAAGTATGAATGATTAATATCATCCATACTTCCTTTTTAATTTGCCTTGTCTTAATGCCTTTCAGTCCGGTCAGCCGGTTCTTACTCCCAAAATCTTGATAAACCGTAACCGGTCATAATGATAAGTACTAAGCGGCCGCATATATGCATCATCAGAATGCGCTGCTACATAGATATCATTCTGGTCCACGCCCACGACAAAGGGACTGTGATAAAAGCCGCCCCAGGCATTGCCAAGCTGGATGACATCGCCCGGCTGAACCTGATCGCGTGATACTTCCGCGGCAAAAGGACCTGCACCTTTATTATTCACAAGAAAATTATACAAGTACTGGACTCCGGTCCAGGAGGGGGTACGGTTACTTGCTGAATAATAATACCAGCCAAACACTTTGGTATGATTCATCACCCCGCTGCCTGCATAAATACACTGAGAGGTAAAATTCGTACAGTCACCTCCTATATTATCAAAATTCAAATATCTTGGATTCCGTTTAAACGCCCATTCTGCTGCATAAGCAACAGCCGCCTGCCGGTCATATGGTTTTGTATACACAATCAGTCTCCTGCTGTCTCTTTCTCCATCATATGCCGGATTTCATTGGCCTGTCAACTGGAACCCCCGCCCTCTTCTCAAGATTTATTATCATTTTGCCCGGTTTCTATTATAATTAATCAGACATCCGGCCTTAATAATTTCTTTTTCTTCTGCCGTCATGGCTGAAATAGACAGCTGAATCTCTTTATTACCACCATCCCTGAGGATATATGCCGGAATATCCTTCATGTCTCCATCCAGCAATGCTTTCATATTAGGAACAAAAATATAGTCACCGACCTCAAATTCCGGTTTCCCTGCCATCAGAAACGGCAGCATTCCCCAGTTGATCATATTGGAGCGATATCGTTTCGTCGCATATTCACCTGCAATATTAGCCGCACCGCCCAGTACACGCTGACAGCTGGCTGCCTGTTCTCTGGCTGAACCGTCGCCTGGTTTTCGGGCATAGATGACACTTCCGGTACCAATCTCAGACTCTGTAACCTGTTCCATACCAGTAATATCCCAGATATTAGAAAGCATCGGAGCAACGGTTTCCTTAGCCGCTTCTTTCGCTCTGTTTACATATTCCGGATCACGTCTGGACAGCGTAAATTCTGCCAGACCCAGTGGATTGGAACGGTAAGAAGATGTTTCTCCTGATGGGATCAGTTCATCGGTTGTTGTTACCTCATCCAGTATTTTAGAACATACCTTCAGCAAAATATGGTCAGCCAGCGGGCTCATTGCCGGCCAGTCTTTAATATTGGGACCATAGATGACCTCCTCTTCGGTTTTCCCTGCACCAAAGCCCTGATATACACGGCTGGCATAAGAAGATCCATCATATTCATACACCGGTGCCTGATAACCATCGGCACAGACCTCCGCCGAAGTCAGCTTGCCGCCATTTGCCGCAGTTGCCGCAATCGAACGGGCATCCATCAGCGCCACTGCCGCCATCTGGCCGTTGCCGGGCTTTGATCCTTCCCGGTTCGGGAAATTACGGGTCGTATGGCGGATACTTAAGGTCTGGTTGGCAGGTGTATCTCCGGCACCGAAGCATGGTCCACAGAATGCCGTTTTGATGGTCGCACCCGCTGCCATCAGATCACTGACTGCCCTTTTCTTCACCAGATCCATAAAGACCGGCTGAGAAGACGGATACACCGCCAGCGAGAACACATCATTGCCGCAGTTTTTCCCTTTCAGGATATGGGCTGCTTCCATTACATTGCTGTAATTACCGCCGGCACAACCGGCAATGATTCCCTGCTGAACCCAGAGTGCACCATCTTTAATCTTATCGGTCAGAGTCAGGCTGTTATCTGATTGTTTTTCGACTTCTCTTAAAATATCACCGAGATTCGCATTCAGTTCGTCGATCTCAAATGCATTGCTGGGATGGAACGGCAGCGCAATCATCGGCTTTATTTCACTTAAATTCACTTTAACAACACCGTCATAATAAGCTACAGGTTGTGGATTCAGTTCCCGATACTCTTTTGCCCGTCCATGCATCGTCAGATAAGCTCTGGTGTCTTCATCCGTTCTCCAGATCGAACTGAGGCAGGTCGTCTCAGTAGTCATAACATCCACGCCGTTACGGTAATCCGTATCCATAGAAGAAACTCCTGGACCAACGAACTCCATAACCTTATTTTTAACATAACCATTCTTAAAGACGGCCTTAATAATTGCCAGAGCCACGTCGTGAGGTCCTACTCCTGCCCGTGGCTTACCTTCCAGATAGATTGCGACAACATCGGGATAATCAACATCATACGTGTCACACAGCAGCTGTTTGACCAGTTCGCCGCCGCCTTCACCGATTGCCATGGTTCCCAGCGCACCATATCGGGTATGGCTGTCTGAGCCAAGGATCATCCGGCCGCAGCCGGCCATCTGTTCCCTCATATACTGATGAATAACAGCGATATGAGGCGGAACAAAGATACCGCCGTAATGCTTTGCTGCCGTCAGGCCGAAGATATGATCATCTTCATTGATCGTACCGCCTACTGCACAGAGGGAATTGTGGCAGTTGGTCAGAACATAGGGAATCGGGAAATGCGTCATCCCTGATGCTTTGGCCGTCTGGACAATACCAACAAAGGTAATGTCATGAGAAGCCAGAGAATCAAACTTCAGCTTCAGGTGCTCCATATTGTCTGAAGTATTATGGGACTTTAAAATAGAATAAGCAATTGTACCTTGTCTGGATGCTTCTTTTTTTGCTTTGTCGGTTCCTTCATCTGCGACTATTTCATTTCCATTCAGCAGATAGGCTCCCTGTTTGAATACTTCTATCATAATTCCTCCTTTATCTGCTTAAGCAAGTTTGGCGATGATGGCATTTTTGTAGCTTTCAGTTGTTCCGCTTCCGTTTAGATCCGGAGTCAGAACCTTTCCTTCCTGCAGCACTTCGTCTACCGCCTTGCGAATCCGTGCGGCAGTCTCACTGCGTCCCATGTATTCCAGCATCATACAGGCCGACCACAGAAATGCCGTAGGATTGGCAATCCCTTTACCGGCAATATCCGGAGCGCTGCCATGAACCGCTTCAAACATAGCATATCCGTCACCCAGATTGCTGGAAGGAAGCAGCCCCAAGCCACCGATCAGACCGCTGGTCAGATCAGAGACAATATCTCCATAGAGATTCGGCATAACCATAATATCAAACTGACAGGGATTCATAACCAGCTGCATACAGACATTATCAACAATCTTATCATTAGCTTCAATATCCGGATACTCCGTCTTAATCTGATTGAAAATATCCAGGAACATTCCATCACTCATTTTCAGGATATTGGCTTTATGTACGCAGGTGACCTTTTTCCGGTTGTGGGATACGGCATATTCAAAGGCATCCCGGATAATCCGCTCACTTGCCTTGCGAGTGATAATCTTAGTAGCATAGACGGTATTTTCATCAATCTGCTCTTCCACTCCCACATACAGATCCTCTGTGTTCTCGCGAAACACCACAATGTCTACTCCCGGAAATGGAGTTTTGACGGCCTGATTGGATTTGGCCGGCCGGATGTTGGCGTACAGATCATATTTTTTGCGCATTGTCACATTCAGGGAACGGAAGCCTTTTCCAATCGGTGTTGTGATCGGGGATTTAAGCAGAATTTTATTCTTTTCAAAGGATTGGAAGGCAGCATCAGGAATCAGGGCGCCGTTCTCCAGATATTCATCATTACCTACCCGGAAAATCTCATATTCCAGATCAGCTCCTGCCGCATCCAGAATCTCCAGCACCACATCCGTAATCTCCGGTCCGATTCCATCACCTTTAAATACCGTTATTTTTTCCATCTTACCGATCCTCCATTTTTTTATAATCTTCAATTTTGCCGATATATTTTGTCGCCGGACGCATAATCCGGCCATCGTATAATTTATTTTCAATATTATGGGACAGCCAGCCTACCATCCGGCTGGTGGTAAACAGCGGCGTATACATCTCCTGCGGAATTTGCAGCATTTCATAGGCAAATCCACTATAGAAGTCAACATTATTGGAGATTGATTTGCCAGTCTTCTCAGTAACCGTTTCTCTGGCAATTCTGTCAAATCGAGACATAAATGCAAATTCACGTTCCCGCTTCTGCTCCTTTGCCAGATCCCGGCAGCAAATCTCCAGAATATCAGCCCTTGGGTCAGTAATGGTATATACAGCGTGACCCATGCCATAGACCAGACCTGATCCATCATAGAAATCTTTATCAAGAATTCGTTTAATAATTTTCTTAATTGCCTTGTCATCGGCATCATAACCGATTTCCTTAATTACTGCGCTCATCATTTCCGCACACCGTACATTGGCACCGCCATGCTTCGGCCCTTTGAGGGATCCGATCGATCCCACAACAGAGGAATACAGATCTGTTCCGGTCGATGAAATCACAACATTGGTAAAGGTTGAGTTGTTACCACCACCATGGTCTGCATGAAGCATCAGCAGTACATCCAGCAGATTGGCTTCTTTCTCTGTAAAGTTCCGATCTGGACGCAGCATATACAAAATATTCTCCGCAATCGAATAATCCTTTCGGGCATAATGGATGAAAAGACTGTCTTTGTGATAGGAATGCCTCATGCTCTGATAGCTGTAACATAAGATGGACGGCAGCTTCGCCAGAATATTCAGTCCTTTCATCACCGTATGATATGCATCCGTATCATCAGGCACCGGATCATAATCATACAGACTCAAAACTGACTGCTGCATACAGTTCATCAGATTCTTTGACGGCATCCGCAGCAGATGCATCTCCAGAAATTCCTTTGGCAGTTCATACATGGAACCAAGGACTTTACAAAACTGTCTCAGTTCTGCCTTATCCGGCAGATAACCAAACAGAAGCAGAAAACATACTTCTTCATATCCGCGGTGTGACTTTCCTTTTCCCATAACCAGATCATTCACCCGGTAACCGCGATAATACAGCTCGCCCGGAATACTGACCTTCTTACCGTCCACAATATCATAACCAACCACATCCGATACTCTTGTAAGCCCCACTCTTACCCCGGTACCATCCTCATTACGCAGACCTTTTTTGACGTCATACTCTTTGAACAGCTGATTCTCTATCAGCGTATAATTCCTGGATCTGCCATAAGATTGTGCGATAAAACTGTTTACCATATGAACTCCTTTCAAAATGCAAAAAAGACCGCAGTTAATAAAACGTCTGCCGCCTTTGGCACTTTTCCCTCTTCTCGATGAAAATAGTCTATCACACCCGAAAGCTAAAGTCAATACATTGTATCACCCACAATCATAGCATTGTGGAATGTCTCATAGAACCTTCCATAAATCCGCCAGTATTCTTTTTTGCCAGAAATCCATAATAGCAAATGAAAATTTAATATCATTTTCCTTCTATTTGATGTATAATAGTTATGGTCATTTTGACAATAACTGACAAAGGAGGTTATCCATGATAAAGAGGTTTAAGAATCCACTATTCTATACAACGCTTCTTGCTTTAGCCAGTACTTGCATGATAACCGGCTGCAAAAGCAACTATGAAAAGATCAATGTATCCGGTTCACAGTCCCATCAGGAAGAAACTATGACCGACACTTCCGCTGTCGAAAGCGGCGTATCAGTCCAGGAAACCAGCACTGCAAATTCCTCCGCGGATGATACAGATGCCGAAGGTACTGCCGGATCCGATAAGGGCAATTCCTCTTCCGTTCAAAATATCTCATCTAAAATGAACACCTACAAATCCGGCAATATATCCATCCAGTATCCTTCCGTCATTCATTTGAAGGATCAAAGCAAAACAACCGCAATTGATAACCTGATAAAGAATAATGCATTATCGGTTATTCAGGCTTACGGGATTGATTCTGCCAAAGACAAACTGGAGATTACCTGTAAGGTTCTGTCAGCAGACAGCAATCGTATTACCATTACATACAGCGGCTATTTAAATACAGCAGGCTCTGCACATCCTTTCAATCTTTTTTACAGCAACACCATTGATGTCGCAAAAGCTGATAATATCGGTTTCAGCAAATATGCCGATCCCTACACCATGGCCGGTTATGTCATGTCAAACGACTGCCGATTTTCAGACAAGACACCGCAGCAGACGGAAGAAATCCGCAGTTATCTTCACACAGAAGGAAGCCTAGAATCCTACACCCAAATTTTTAATCAGGCTGATTTCCCTTATGATTCCGACTTTCCGTCTTCATTCAGCTATGAGCATGAAGGAACCATCTATTTCACCATTCCGGTCACCCCTGCTTTAGGCGATTACGTAATTGTAGTCTATACACCAGATACTAAATAAGAACCAGAAAGGACTTAAACACATGAACCAATTAACCATTTTTGATCATCCGTTAATCCAGCACAAAATCTCACTGCTCCGCAATAAAGCAACCGGAACCAACGAATTCCGTTCCTTAATTGAAGAAATTGCCATGTTAATGGGCTATGAAGCACTTCGCGATCTCCCACTTATGGACGTAGAAGTAGAAACTCCGCTAGAAACCTGTATGACACCAATGATTGCCGGCAAGAAATTAGCTGTTGTCCCGATCCTTCGTGCCGGACTCGGAATGGTAAACGGAATCCTGGCATTGGTTCCCAGTGCAAAAGTCGGCCATATCGGCTTATATCGCGATGAAACCACTCATGAACCACACGAATACTACTGCAAACTGCCAACCCCGATCGAACTGCGTACCATTATCGTCACCGACCCAATGCTCGCAACCGGCGGCTCCGCTGTAGCTGCTGTTGATTTCATCAAGCAGCACGGCGGCAAAAACATCAAGTTTATGGCCATTATTGCCGCGCCTGAAGGTCTCGACCGCTTAAAAGAAGCACACCCTGATATCCAGATTTATGTCGGACATCTTGACCGTTGCCTGAATGATGACGCCTATATCTGCCCTGGCCTGGGTGATGCCGGGGATCGTATTTTTGGTACTAAGTAGGGTTGTACGAGAAAAAGGTGGAGGGCAGAAGGGGAGGCCGGAGGCGGTACGGAAGGGTTTGGTTGCTGTTTCGGCGTATAAGAGGATCTAAGTTAAAAAAATAAGGTTAAAAGCATCAACGGAAGTGGCTTAACTCGCTACGCTCAAACAGAAGCCACTTCCGTTGATAACACCTGATTTTTTTAACTAAGTTCCTCTAATACGCCTGCAAATGCAACCAAACCCTTCCGTACCGCCTCCGCCCTCCCCTTCTGCCCTCCACCTTTTTCTCTACCTCAACTTAATACCTCGCCTAATTAAAAAAACACCTACATGAGGTGTCTCTGAAATTATAGTCAAATATTCTATTATTGAGCAAAAAAGTATCACTCTAAGGAAATCACTTTAGCTTGCGACATACCCAGACAAGGTAATTTGTTGCTGGAGAGAGTCTGGGGGAGGGACTGAGGGGAGCATGGTGCGGATTGGCTGCATTTGCAGGACGATTAGAGCATCTTGGTTTGAAAAATCAGGTGTTATCAACGGAAGTGGCTTCTGTCTGAGCGCAGCGAGTTAAGACACTTCCGTTGATGCTTTTAACCTTATTTTTAAAACCTAGATGCTCTTATTGTCCGAAACAGCGGCCAATCCGCACCATGCTCCCCTTAGTCCCTCCCCCAGACTCTCTCTTGAACACACATTACCTTTTCTCAGCAATTTCTCCCTGTTTCTTGTAGATAGACTTGGGATCTATGCATCCGCGTACATTAGAAAGCGGGTATACATTGCTCTCTTTACCGATGACGGTTCCGGGATTTAGGACGGAATTGCAGCCTACTTCTACCTGATCGCCGATCATGGCTCCGAATTTTTTGAGGCCGGTCTCGATATCACCGTCTTCGGCATGAACGTTTACCAGGGTTTTATCGGACTTGACGTTTGAGGTGATTGCTCCGGCTCCCATGTGGGACTGATAGCCTAAGATGGAATCGCCTACGTAGTTATAGTGGGGAACCTGGACGTTATCGAATAAGATTACGTTTTTGAGTTCTGATGAGTTTCCTACTACGGCATTGGCTCCGATGATTACGTTGCCGCGGATGAAGGCGCCGTGACGGACTTCTGCTCCTGCTCCGATGATGGCCGGGGCGATGATGCCTGCGGTTGGGGCTACTTTGGCTGTTTTATGAATATAGAGGCCTTTCATTGGACTGGTGTATTCTGATGGCGGCAGGGTGTCGCCCAGACTGCGGACGAATTCTCCGATATGAGGAAGTGCCTCCCATGGGTATTCGTATCGTTCTAATAGTGGCTGAGCCAGAGTATGGTCAAGGCTGAATAACTCGGTGATCTTCATGTCTGCTTTTTTCATTGATGTTCTCCTTCAACTATTCTTTTTTATAATGTTTCCCAACCTGATTAAAACATTCTCTCAGCTGGTATTGATTATTTAATTTTAATACATTATAGGTCCGTCCTGCGACAAACTGTTCCAGTTTTTCCATGTATTCGTTTGTCGTAATACTGCCCTCGGCTACGTAGGTCAGGCCTTTTTCCCAGCTTGCTGTAAGCTCTGGATTCAGAAGCTGCCGTATGGAAGCATCGACCACATCAAAAATCAGTTCTCCAAGCAAGGTGGGAGTAATGATCTGGGTCTTGCTGTTTAGAGCCAGGTACTTGATATTAACAAGCTTTTTCAGAATTTCTGCCCGGGTTGCACTGGTTCCGATTCCGCTGCCTTTGATCTGGGCGCGCAGATCTTCGTCTTCGATTAACTGCCCGGCATTTTCCATTGCAAGGATTATGGATCCTGATGAATAGCGTTTGGGCGGCGAAGTTTCTCCCTCTTTGATCACCAGGTCTTTGACCGGTAGTGCCATCCCTTTTTTTAAAGTTCCCAGCATGGCGATAAACTCGGGATTATCCATGTTCTTCTGGTTTTCTTCTTCTTTTTCGCTGTTGTCTTTTTCTGATTCGTTTTTTTCTGCGGCCGCCTGATTTTTGCGTTTCAGGGCGGAAACATCTGCTATCTTCAGATAGCCGGGATCTGCCAGCAAACGGAAATTGGCGAAGAAATGCTCATTGCCGACTGCCAGTTCCAGCATTGTTTTCTGATAAACGGCCGGCGGATAAAAGATGCTCAGGAAGCGCCGGACAATGACTTCATATACTTTAGCCCCCAGTGCGCCCATGCTTCTCAGGGCACCAAATCCCTGGCCGGTCGGGACAATGGCATAGTGGTCGGTTATCTGCTTGTCATTGACATAGCGGGTTTTAGAAAGGCCTTTATAGGCTTCCCGTTCCAGTATCTCGGCCGCATACTCCCGCATTGGTTCAAAATTGCGCAGACCGCCGATGTTTTTGTATATTTCTTTTGCTACTGCAGTGGACAGAACTCTGGCATCGGTTCGCGGGTATGTAACCAGCTTCTTCTCGTACAATTCCTGTACCACCCGTAAGGTTTCATCCGGGCTGATTTTAAACATTTTGGAACAGTCATTCTGAAGTTCAGCAAGGTTATATAGCAGCGGCGGATTTTTTGTTTCTTTCTTACGCTCTACTTTTACCAGGCTTCCTTCTAACGGATTCTGTTCTTTTAATGAATCAATCAGTTCTTCTGCTTTAATTCGTTCTTTCAGGCCATTTTCTTTATAAAGATAGGGGGACTGGTAATAACGTGAACCTTCCACGCATTTCCATTCACCATCAAACTCCATTCCCTGGGAATCAAAGGTACCGATAATCCGGTAAAATGTAGTTTTATCAAAATCGCGGATCTCCCGTTCTCTGCGTACCACCATTCCTACCACACAGGTCATGACCCGGCCAACCGATAAGACAGTACGGTCGGTCTTCATATAGTTTGAAATGGTCGGACCATATTTCAGGGTCAGCAGACGGGAAAAATTGATTCCCATCAGATAATCTTCTTTGGCCCGCAGATAAGCGGAAGCCGCCAGATTATCATAAGAACTCCAGTCTTTCGCTTCGCGGATACCGCGCAGGATTTCCTCTTCTGTCTGAGAATCGATCCAGACCCGTTTGCGGGTTCTATCTTTTACCTCTGCCATCTGATCCACCAGACGGTAAATATATTCACCTTCCCGTCCCGAGTCAGTACAAATATAAATAGTGTCGATATCCTGCCGGTTTAACAGGACTTTGACAATATCAAACTGTTTGGACACGCCTTCAATAATCTGATATTTAAATTCTTTCGGAAGAAAGGGCAGCGTCTGCAGGCTCCACCGCTTATATTTCGGGTCATAGGCTTCCGGATAACTCATGGTTACCAGATGCCCCACACACCAGGTAATCACAGCCTCTTGTGCTTCGATATAACCGTTACTTCTTCTAGCCGAGATCTTCAGGGCCTGGGCGAACTCCTGTGCCACGCTCGGTTTCTCTGTTATGTATAACGCTTTCCCCATCTAAGGATTCCTTTCGTTTCTTTTTAATCTCTCGTCTCAGAGCTTTCCATTCATCTTCATGCTCCACGTAATATTTCGGGCAGTCTTTTCCGATGACATCATAATGACGGATCACATTTCGTTCACTCAGATTCAATTCCTGGCAAAGCCATGCCGTCAACAGGATCAGAGATGCCTTTGTCTCTTCTGAAAATTCCCCGGAGGCATCCGGATGGCAGCACTCAATCGAAACAGTATCTGCATTCCGGGGATAGTTGGCATAAGCAACCTCCTCGATCGGAATACACTGCAGAATCTCTCCATCAATGCCGATAATAAAATGACTGCTTGCCGATATCGTCTGGTCACCGGTCTGATCTGCCAGATTATCAAAATAATTGCGGTTCTGTCTGGCACTGGTTCTCGGATTACTGACATAATGAACGACAATATCATTAATTTCACTGCGCCGGGTACCCGGACGCGAAAAACGATTGATCTGAAGCAGATCCTGTTCGATCCAGGCCGGACTCTCAACCACAGCAATATCTGGCCGGTTCTTCTCCTGATACCACCGAATCCCAAGCAGAAGTAAAACCACAAGAATTGCTGCAATTAATATGAGATCTATATATAGTATCAGCCTGAAGTATTTGCCATTTTCTCTTTCCATTGTAGACTCCGTAACGTTTCCTCAATCTATCATAGTATGCAACCTATCTATTATATCACAAAAAAGTGGATTGGACATTCATAAAACATACAAAGGGATTTGCAGCGGCATCGGCGACAGGCGCTGGGAAACTCTTGATGACTTTCCCGCTTCGTCGCCTGGCTTTCTGATCGGAATTCAGAAAGCCTCTGCTGCAAATCCCTTTGTAAGATCTAACGACTGTCACTCCTTCTCTCAAAGTCGCCGATTCCGGCACGAACGCACCACTTTACCCAGCCACACGTTAGCTCCCTCTTTCTTACTTTCTTGGGTGGGCGCCAGCATAGGTCTTTAGTAAGGGGTCTTTGCTGGTGTATGAGATGTACATCTGGGTGGTGGCCATGTCGGCATGTCCCATCATGGTCTGGACGGCTTGTATGTCGGCTCCGCCGCCCAACAGGTGGGTGGCGAAGGAATGGCGAAGGGTGTGGGGGGTGATGTCTGCTTTGATCTCGGCTTTCTTGCCGTAGTATTTGACAATCTTCCAAAAACCCTGACGGGACATAGGCCTGCCGCTGCAGTTGGTGAAAAGCCATTCGGATTCGTTGCCTTTGAGCAGTGTTGTCCGGGCTTCTTCCAGATAGGTAAGCAGGGCTTGTCTGGTCGCTCTGCCAAAGGGAATCATTCGCTCTCTGCTGCCGACACGGCAGGTAATGAAGCCGACCGACAGGTTGACATCAGATACTTGCAGGCTGATCAGTTCGGAGACACGGATCCCGGTCGCATAGAGCAGCTCCAGCATGGCTTTATCACGGATTTCTTTGGCGTTTTCTCCGGATGGCTGGTTCAGGAAACGGTCTACCTGTTCTATTGATAAAATGGTTGGTGCTTTCTTTTCTATCTTTGGTGTCTTTAAAAAACTGGCAGGATCTCTGCGGATATTGCCTTCATTCAGTTCAAACTGAAAAAAAGCCTTAACCGAAGCCAGAACTCTTGACATTGTAGTCGTTGCCTTACCAGCTTTTTCCATGTGCAGGATATAGGAATTGAGACTGGTCTTGGTCACCTTGGATACCTGGGTGATTCCCTGGTCCTCCAGGTATGCAGCCAGCTGCAATAAATCCCTGCGATAAGATATTACTGTGTTTTTCGATGCTTGTTTGATTTTCTCCAGGTAAGTAATAAAACTATCAATCTCCGCTATCATACTTTTAACCCCGACATTCAAAATCACTCCACTTTTTCCCAAAAAGTGTAGTGTAAATACCATTATATCGTATTTTTTGATAAAATCAAACCTAATTTTTCCCACTTTTTGCTTGTTTTCCGTAGATTTACATAAAAAATACAACATGTTGAAAGCATCTTGAATTTTATGCCCAACATGTTGTAAAAAATAATTTTTATAACAGATTAAGAAGCCAGGGATTTATGATAATCTCTCCGACCATACCGATTGCCACAAAGCCGACCACTACGCTCCAATACCGGCTACTACGTACCTCATAGCCATAATATACGGGCAGGATAATTGTTCCCCAGGCCAGGATATAGCATAAATAATGGGGCAGCCAGGTGAGCAGGCAGATGGGCAGACCCATCACACCGCAACTCCAGGTCATCAACACAATCGAGACACCGGCTCCGGTACCGGCAATAAACAGAAGCAGCAAAACCGCTATACGCCGGCCGGTCCGCTTCACGATAAACCAGATCGCCGCTGTTTCCAGAATGCGAACCAGCAGAATCCGAAAAGCGCGCCATGACATGTTTCCCTCTGTGGAATTCCATCCCTGCCGGATATACTGGTATAAGATGTCGTAATTAACAAGACCAGATGAAAATAACCGGTTAACAAGGATTGTTGATATCAGAATTCCGGCTCCGAACCAGAATAACAGCGCATACCTTTTTTGAAACTGACTCATATTCCGTCACCGTTTTTTTACAGTTTACGCTGTCCACCCCATTCTCATGCTTATTTCAGATATTTTCTTGCATAAGCCATAATGCCGGCAATTGTTTTCCCATCGGTAAGCTTACCGGTATATATCAGCTCCTCAAGATCTTCAACCGACCATGCCTCCACCTGAATGATCTCATCCTCATCCAGATTCTGATGGGACGGAATCAGGTCACGAGCCAGGAATATATCAATGGCTTCATCACAAAAGGCTACGGTTGTATTTACACTGATCAGATATTCAAGTTTTTCACAGCGGAAACCGGTCTCTTCCTCCAGTTCCCGGTAAGCACAGGAAATCTTTTCTTCTCCTGGATCATCCAGCTTACCGGCGGGAATCTCAAGTGTTTCCCGGTCCAGGGCGTTCCGGTATTGACGTACCATCAGCAGCTTGCCGTCATTGTTAACAGCCACTACAGCAGCCGCGCCATCATGATGAATAAAATCCCAATGCGCTTCATGGCCGTTGGCTTCTACCACATCCTCATAGATTTTTAAAATATTGCCGGTGTATTTAAGATTGCGCTCCTTGCGGATCACCGGCGGAATTTCTATTTTTTTACTGTTCATGTTAAAATCTCCTGCTTTTTATTTAATATTGGTGCACTTCTCGTAACATGCATCACTTGCTTTTATCAGGGCATTTCGCAGCCCATGTTCTTCCAGGGCGGCCACAGCTGCTATGGTCGTGCCGCCAGGGGAACAGACCTGATCTTTTAAACGTCCCGGATGTTCACCGGTCTCAAGCACCATCCTGGCACTCCCCAGAACCGTCTGCGCCACCATCTCATAGGCTGTCGCCCTCGGCAGGCCATATTTGACCACACTGTCAGCCATCGCTTCGATGAACATATATACATATGCCGGTGAGCTACCACTGGCACAAACAACGGCATTCATCAGCTTTTCATCCACTCGCTCCACTTTGCCGAAAGAGCAAAAAAAGGCCTGGATCGTATCTGCCTCTTCCTGACTGAAACGATCTTCATCATAACAGATGCCGGTCATACCTTCCCCGACCAGTGCCGGAGTATTCGGCATGGCCCTGACAATCCGGCAGGTCTTGGCGAAACGACTCATCAGGTCATCAATCGTAATCCCCGGGGCAATCGAGATAATAATATGCTGATCGGTAATCTCATCCCGGATTTCCCGAATCACCTTGTCGTACATCTGAGGCTTCACGGCCAGAACGATATACTCGGACCCGACCACACAGCTCTTATTGTCTGCGGACGCAGTTACTCCGGTTCTGGCACAGATATCCTCAGCCTTTTCCTTGCCTGGCTCAAAAAAAGTCAGCTGCGCCGGGTCATAACTGGAAAGCAGTCCCTTTAAAATTGCAAATCCCATATTTCCCATTCCAATAAATCCAAACTTATATAATAATTCCGTCACTTATCAATTCCTCCATCCTTTTCCGCGGCAGTAAGTCTGAACAACCTGGTAATCATCTTCCAGAACCGCAATATCGGCATCATATCCTGCTACCAGCTTCCCTTTCCGGTCATCTACATTCAGACATCGGGCCGGATTGATGGTGCAGGAGTTAATCGCTGTATCGACCGGTATTTGCGCTTCCTCAATTAAAATCCGAAGCCCCTGATTCATCGCCAGAGTACTGCCGGCAATCGTATCGCTGCCCTTTAAATAAGCCAGGCCATTCTCCCTTATCTCAACCGCATGTCCACCCAGTTCAAACGTGTCGCCCGGCGGACAGTATTTGGCCCGCAGGGAATCTGTAATCATCATGCAAAAGTCTCTGCCTTTAGCCGTAAAGAATGTGTTCAGTGAGGCCAGATGGCTGTGGCAGCCATCACAGATAATCTCACCGTAGATATCCCTTACCCTCATTGCCGTGCCCACCAGACCCGGGCTTCTGTGCTGCAGCGGGGTCATGCCGTTATATACGTGAGTCATGGAAGTAGCTCCATTGGCAATTCCAAGCAGTGCCTGTTCATATGTGGCACCAGAATGTCCCATGCTGACCACTACCCCGGTCTCTTTGCAGTACTTTGTTAAAGCAAAATCTTCATCCTTCTCAGGTGCCATGGTAATATATTTAATCAGTCCTTTGGCCGCTTCCTGATATAGTTTAAACTGTGCCACATCAGATTTGGCAATTGCCTCGGGTGGCTGGGCTCCTTTATATTCCTGGGTAAGATAGGGTCCCTCAAAGTGAATTCCTAAAATCTCAGCTCCTTCATAACCATCTTCTACTACCTTAGCTACATTTGCCACTGCTTTGGTCAGAACATCCGGCATCTGGGTCACCGTAGTCGGTAAAATCGCTGTCACCCCTTCCTGAGGAATATGAGCCATCCAGTGACGCAGGCCGTCCGGACAGGCATCATTGGTATCAAATCCATAACTGCCGTGAGTATGAACATCAATAAATCCCGGAAGCAGACGTCTGGTTCCATAATCAATATCAGCTTCTGCTGCTCCATACGGGTAAATACCAGCAATAATTGTTTCCTGAATCTCGATCTGAGCCGGCATAAACTGACCGCCGATCCAGACTCTTGTACTTTGAATACGCATGATCTGGCACCTCCTTTCTGAGCTCCTTATCACAAGTGCTGCTCCCATTATAATCCAAGCAGTAAAAAAAAGAAAGGTGGATTTGCGCCACCTCTCTGTGATTCTTTGATTTATTTCTTATTAGCCATTTCTATATGAACGTGTTTGCCTTTGATCTTGGCATTTCGCATAGCTTCAAGAACAGTATCGGCACATTCTTCCGGTACTTCAACAAAGGTGTACTTATCATACATATCAATGCTGCCTACGATTTTGCCGGGAATACCGGATTCTCCTGCTACTGCCCCCAGTACATCGCCGGGCCGTACATTCTGGTCTTTTCCGATATTAATGAATAAGCGAACCATATCGCTGCGCTGTCCGCCGCGGACTGGTCTGCCGGAATCTCTTTTGTCTCTGCCACGTCCTCTGGCATTGCCATTGCCGTTGCCGCCGCGGCCATAAGAATCCAGGTCTTCGAGCGACCTTGCCGGCCGGGCGTCATTGATAATATCCTGATTTTCCTCACCCATGGTCATACGTACCAGCGCTGCGGCCAGATCCAGAGAAGTATAATCCTCCTCCAGCAATTTCTTCTCAAGGATATGAAGAATTTTGCCCAAATCATTGTCTGCCACTACCTGAGAGGCCTGATCAAGGATCTTCTCTGCTTTAATCTCGGTGATATCATTCAGCGACGGAATTGCCTGCGGAATGATCTTGGTCTTGCAGTAACGCTGAATATCGCGCATTTTATATACTTCCTTGCCGACCACAAAGCTGAAGGCAATTCCTTCTCTGCCGGCCCGGCCGGTTCTGCCGATCCGGTGAACATAGTACTCATCGTCCTGAGGAATATCATAGTTAAATACTGCTTCGACATCATCAACGTCAATTCCGCGGGCAGCAACATCAGTAGCCACCAGGATCTCCGTACGTCCATTCCGGAAGCTGTTCATCACACGGTCTCGCTGAATCTGTTTCAGGTCACCATGAATACCTTCGGCAAAATAGCCCCGCCCCTGCAGTTCATCGACCAGATCGTCGACCTGACGCTTGGTGTTGCAGAATGCTACAGAAAGCTTCGGCGCATACATATCCAGCAGACGGCACATGACTTCTACTTTGGTCTTTGGTTTTACTTCATAGTAATACTGGGTCACTTTCGGTACGGTCAGTTCTTTCTTGACTACCTTTACCGTCACCGGATTATTCTGGAAATTCCTGGCGATCTTTGCAATCGCTTCCGGCATGGTAGCGGAAAACATAATTGTCTGACGTTCCTCCGGCAGCTGGCTTAAGATCGTCTCCATATCTTCCAGGAAGCCCATGTTCAGCATCTCATCCGCCTCATCCATAATGACCGTGTGAACCTGGTCGAACTTAATCGTCTTCCGGCGCATATGATCCATTACCCGCCCTGGAGTACCGATTATAATCTGAGTACCATCTTTAAGGGAACGGATCTGTTTGACAATGTCCTGTCCGCCATAAATTGGTACTACTTTGACTCCATGCATGTATTTTGATAATTTTCTGATTTCGTTTGCCACCTGTATTGCCAGTTCTCTGGTCGGACACAGTGCGACAGCCTGAAGTTTTTTGCTTTTTGGATTCACCTTCTGCAGCAGCGGAATTCCGAATGCCGCAGTCTTACCTGTTCCGGTCTGTGCCTGTCCAATGATATCCAGACCTTCCATCTGTACCGGAATTGCCTTAGCCTGAATCGGTGAAGCTTCCTCAAATCCCATGTCCTTTACTGCTTTTAAAATCTTTTCATCCAAATTCAAATCTTCAAATTTTAATAAATCCAAGTCCTTACCTCTTCTTCCATTTTTCAATTAAACTTAACAGTTCAGGACGGAGGGAAATTGCATATAAAAACAGCTGTCACGCTTGCTTGTAAAGCTGTTTTTATATGCAATTTCACATCGGATGGATATCCGATGCTTCTTGAATGGCGTTAGACATTCAAGAAGATACCCGTCCAGTTACAATTAAATAAGTTTACAAAGAAAAGAGAGGTTTAAGACCGGAGTGATCTTGAATCCCCTCTTTGCACACATTTATCTATTATAAATGATGGGCAGCTAAATGTCAAATGATTTTTATACCTTGAAACGATATCCGACGCCCCAGATTGTCTCGATATACTGCGGTTTGGCAGTATTAAACTCGATCTTCTCACGGATTTTCTTAATATGGACTGTAACTGTTGCGATATCGCCGATTGACTCCATGTCCCAGATCTTCTGAAACAACTCATCCTTGGTATATACATGATTGGGATTCTGAGCCAGAAATGTCAGTAAATCGAATTCCTTGGTAGTAAAGTTCTTCTCTTCGCCATTGATCCAGACACGGCGGGCCGTCCGGTCAATTTTAAGGCCGCGGATCTCGACAATTTCATTGGCGGCCACACCGCTTCCGATCAGCCGTTCATACCGGGCCAGATGGGCCTTCACGCGGGCCACCATCTCACTGGGACTGAATGGTTTGGTCATATAGTCGTCAGCTCCCAGACCCAGACCGCGGATCTTGTCAATATCTTCCTTTTTGGCCGATATCATAATAATCGGAGTATTCTTAACCTCTCTGAACTTCTTGCAGATCTCAAATCCATCAATACCAGGCAGCATCAGATCCAGAATCAGCAGATCAAAGTCTTCCTGCAGGGCACGATCCAGTCCTTTCTGTCCATCGGTCTCCAAAGCTACTTCAAAACCGCTCAGCTCCAGATAGTCCTTCTCAAGTTCTGCAATGCTGATCTCGTCTTCAATGATCAGTATTTTATTCATCTTGAATCACCTCCTGATATTTTCTCAATACGAAATGAATCTCGGTACCGATCGTTTCTTTACTGGTGGCCCAGATCCGGCCGCCATGATCTTCAATAATCTTCCGCACAATCGATAGTCCAATACCGCTGCCGCCTAGCGTGGAATTACGGGATGAATCGGTACGGTAAAAACGATCAAAGATATAGGGTATGTCTTTGTTGGCTATCCCCCTGCCGTTATCCTCTATCTCCACCTGGATAAAATCACCGACATCTTTGATGCGGATATTGATAATCCCCTTTGCCTTGTCAATGTATTTGACGGAGTTGCCGACGATGTTGTTGATCACACGTTTCAGCTGCTCCGCATCGGCAATAATAACGACATCTTCATTGACATAATTAAAATATCCCAGCTCAATTCCCCTGGCTTCCATGTCCAGCCCCACTTCTTCAATACAATCGCTAAAATACTGACTGACATTGATCTTGGCAAACGCATAAGGAATCTTATTCGTGTCAATCTTGGTATAGAAAGTCAGCTCATCGATCAGGCGGTCCATATCGTTGGCTTTATTATATATGGTACGGATATATTTGTCCAGTTTCTCAGGGGACGAAGCCACACCATCCATAATTCCTTCCACATATCCTTTGATCGCAGTAATCGGAGTCTTCAAATCATGGGAGATATTGCTGAGCAGTTCCTTGTTATCCTTATCATACTGAATCTTCTCTTCAGCATTCTCCTTCAGACGCATCCGCATCTCTTCGAAATCCTGGCACAACTGTCCGATCTCATCATCTGCTTGTACATCCAGGGTAAAGTCCAGATTTCCATCACGGATATTGCGTGTCGCCTCCTGCAGCTTGCCCAGCGGACGAAGCACCGAGCGATAGACCCATACGACCAGGGAAACACCGACAAATATCAGCATACAGGCACCGGATAACAGCATCTGGAATATGGCGGTATGAACTTCCGGCCCATACTCGCTGATTCTGGTAATAATAAAGAATTTACCCATCATAAACAATAAATAACATAACATCAGCGGCAACAATGTAATTAAAATAAATGCAACCGCCAGACGGGTTTTTAATTTCATAAAAAATGCACCCCTTTCAGGTGTCCTATACAATGACATGTTGTTGTCACTCTGTAAATAGTATACCATAAGTTGTGCATTTCGTTTATAAAAGTATTCTAAATTTTTGATTTCCTAATTAGTTTCCGCATTCGATACTGATTGCGTTGAATTTATCAAGAATGTCATCGATCTGGAGCCGCACTTTTGCATCGCCTGACTCATCAATAATGGCTCTCCCCCGGTGCATCATCAGCAGGCGGTTGCCGTACTCTACGGCAAAGCGAAGATTATGGGTTACCATAATAGTCGTAAGCTGCTTTTCTTTTACCACCTTATCCGTCAATTCCATAATAATGTCTGCTGTTTTGGGATCCAGGGCCGCAGTATGTTCATCCAGAATCAGAAATTCAATCGGAGTCATGGTCGACATCAGCAAGGCCATCGCCTGACGCTGGCCGCCTGACAGCACGCCGACTTTAACCTGCAGCTTGTCTTCCAGACCGAGCCCCAGCATGCTCAGCTGTTTCCGGTAAAAGTCAATCCGCTGCCGGTTGGTGCCGCGGCGCAAGTTAAATGGTTTGCCCTTATTATCAGCCAGTGCCATATTCTCCAGAATCGTCATGCTCGGGCAGGTTCCCATGGCCGGATTCTGATAGACACGACCGATCCTGCGCTGGCGTCTGTACTCAGGCATATGAGTAATGTCTTCCTGATTAATACGGATACTGCCCTGGTCAACCCCAATACTGCCGCAGATAATATTCAGCATGGAGGTCTTGCCAGATCCGTTGCTGCCGACTACCGACACAAACTCCCCTTTCTGGATCGACAGGGAAAAATCTTCAAACAGACACATTTCATTCACGGTACCTGTGTTATAATATTTTTGAATTCCGTTCAACTCAAGCATGTGCCTTACCTCTCTTTCCCCGGTTATTGCTGACGACCAGAATGATCAGGAACAACAGCGAGGTAATCAGTTTAAGATCGGAAGCTTCCATTCCCAGGGCGATTGCCAGTGATACGCAGCCCTTATATACAATGGAACCAATTACTACTGCTGTCGTGGCCTTGATAACGCTGAACCGTTTTAATAATTTTGTCCCGATGATAACACTAGCCAGACCAAACACCATCGTTCCGGTGCCGACACTGATCTCAAAGAAGCCCCGCTCCTGGCAATAGATACATCCTGCCAGAGCGGCAAAGCCATTGGCAATTGCCAGCCCCAAGATCTTTACCGCACCTTTATCTTTGGCCAGCGAGGTAACTAATACTTCATTATCGCCCACCGCCCGCAGCAGATAACCAGACCGGGTCTGCATATATAAATCCAGCAGTATCTTACATACCAAAACAATAATAAACAGAATAATGGCTGTCGCATATGGCTGCAGTGCTGCCGGTACCACCTGATTCAGCCAGGTATTTTCAAATATCGTTTCTTTACTGAAGATCGGCAGATTTGCTTTTCCGGCAATCCGCAGATTAATCGAATACAGCGCCGTCATTACAATAATTCCGGACAGCAGATCACGAACTCTGAGTTTGACATGAATCAATCCGGTAATGCAACCAGCAGCAGCGCCCAGTCCGAACGCCAGAAATAAAGTCAGCACCGGAGGTACCCCCTTCAGGATGAGAGCGGCAGTTACCGCCGCCCCCATCGGAAAGGTTCCGTCCACAGACAAATCCGGAAAATCCAGTATTTTATAAGTGATATATACCCCAAGAGTCATAATCGCATATATCAAACCTTCTTCAATTACTCCGAGCAAAATAAGCATAGGATTTCCTCCAACTGACATTTCCTTTTATTCAGCGGCAATCTCATCAAATAATCCAGCAGCTGTAGAAGTCAGTTCTTCCGGAATGGTGATACCAAGATTTTCTGCCACTTTATTGTTACCATAAAATGATGCTTCTGATATTACTTCAAAATTCATTTCACTGGCCTGCATTTCACCTTTTAAGATCTTTGCTGCCATTCTTCCTGTCTGTTCGCCCAAATCAATGTAATCAAGGCCTACGGTTGCCAGACAGCCAATCCTTACCTGTTCGATTTCACTTCCGAAAACTGGAATATTCTGCTTTTCTGCCTTTGCCAGAATAACTGGAAGGGCACTGACCACGGTGTTGTCGGTCAGGTTGGTAATACAATCTACTTTTCCCAGCAGGCTGTCTGCCGCCTGAGGTACATCGCCAATTTGAGAAATGCCCTGTTCAACGATTTCAAACCCGTATTCTGGTGCAATTTCCTTATATTCTGCGATGGCAGATATGGAATTGATTTCACTGGTGCTGTACATAATACCGATCTTTTGGGCATCCGGAAGCATGGTGCGGATCATCTCCAGCTGCTTCTCTACCGGAAGCTTATCACTGGTACCGGTAATCTGGCCCACCGGAGTTCCGTCTGCATTTGCCAGTTCTGCTGCAATCGGATCAGTTACTGCGGTAAAGATAACCGGTACATCTGATTTTTTAGCTGCACTGTAGGCACTCTGCGCCATTGGTGTAGCAATCCCACAGATCAAGTCTGCTTTCTTGGCCAGGAAGTTATCAATAATCTGTCCTGCAGTTCCTCCGTCAGCCTGCGCATTTTCATATAAAACCGTCAGGTTCTTTCCTTCTGCGATGCCCTCTTCTGCCAGACCGGCCAGAAAACCTTCGCGGCAGTTATCAAGGGAGCCGTGCTCCGCAAACTGTCCGATTCCGATAATATAAGACGCTTCATCACCAGCTTCTTCCTGATCCGAAGCATCAGCCAGAGCCTCTGTTCCAGTCTGGGCAGACGTGTCTGCCGTTGTTTCTTCCTTCTGGCTGCTGCTGCATCCTGTCATTAATACTGCTGCCATAGCTGCTGCCGCTGCGATCATTACTTTGCTGCTCTTTCTCATAATTTTCTCCTCCATTTGATAATAGTTTCTCTGGTTTCATAAAATAAACACATTGGTTATTGTTCAAGAACCTCCAGGACACAAAAAAAGTCTCAAATACAGTTAATCTGTATTTTGAGACGAATATACATCCGCGGTGCCACTCAAACTTGACCATTGGTCCTCTCATTCGTATACTAACATATACGCCGCATCATAACGGTTGCGGTCTCCGTCAGTCCCTACTCCAATCCAGATCCGGATTCTTTCAAAACTACCCTCAAAAGTCCATTCAGCAAAATTCCATATACTGCAATCCCACCACCTGCAGCTCTCTGAGATATCGACAAATTGCCTACTCTTCTTTTTCAACGGTTTATTTTATTAATTCATATCTTAATCCTCTGCAGATCATTTGTCAACTACTTTTTCTTCCTGAATTGGCAGAATGGGGGTTTTTAGTACGACAGCCCCCAGATACATATTCGCTCCCATTAATGCTGTTGCAGTTATATTCGTCTTTTTCCAGACAAATTTACGCAATAAGCTAGGTTTTGGGTATGCCAAAAGCAATTTTTACCAAAAGTCTTGGCACTCGTATAAAAATTCGTAAGTGTCAAGATTCTTGCCCTGCTTGCCGTTTAGTGGTACGATAAACATGAATTTATAGTGTTTCAATAACCAGATGCATTTATAGGAGGACAGAATGGACATTATAATTGAAAAAGGAAATTTGGAATATTTAATTGATTGCGAAGAGACACTGTTAAACTCTGAATTAGGTAGGAAATATTTCTCCGGTGAAGGAAGTGGAAAAAAAGCTATACTAGAAGGGTTAGAACAGGGAAACCTATATGTTGCTTTGATTAACTGTGTATGTGTAGGTTTTATGTGGTACATTCCAAAAGGTGCTTTTCATAGTTTTCCTTATTTGCATATAATTTCAGTAAAAGAGGAATACAGGTGTAAAGGTATAGGCGAAAAATTGATGAATTTTTTAGAAGAGATCGTTTTTCTAAACGCTAATAAATTATTTTTGGTTGTCGCGGACTTTAATCCAGACGCAAAACGTTTTTATGAAAAAAATGGATATCGTCAAGTAGGAGAGATACCAAGTCTATATAGAAAAGGAATAATTGAATATTTAATGATGAAAGAAAAAGAAATGTGATTCGGAATGTACCTAATAATCTTCAATCGATAGAGTATCTTAGCGCGGAGCAATGATACGTTAATGCCAGAAACGGCCATTGTTTGAGCACAGCGAGTTATGGCGTTTCTGGCATTGCTTTTAGTGTCATTGCTCCGCTCTTAGATACTCTTTCGATCTGAAACCGCAGGAAATACGGGCCGGAACCACCACCGCCCAGGCTCGCAGACTTGTTTTACGCAACAGCCCCTTCACGATTACAAATTCAACTTCCCATAACCTTTATCCAGATAAGCATCCAGTCTCAGCCTCAGCTGCCGGTGTTCTTCACACTCAAGCTGAGGATCAGCGGCCATCAGCGCATCCACTTCTTTTGACACCGTCTTCAGCAGATTGGCATCAGTAAAGATATCTGCCAGTTTAAATTCCAGATCGCCGCTCTGGCGCAGTCCGAATATATCACCCGGCCCACGCAGCTTTAGATCTTCAGAAGCGATAAAAAAGCCATCATTGGACTGGTTTAAGATCTCAAGGCGTTCCTGGGTACCATCCTGATCCGAAGCATTAACCATGATACAGTAAGACTGATATTTGCCGCGGCCCACCCGACCGCGCAGCTGATGAAGCTGAGCGAGGCCAAACCGCTCCGCATTTTCAATCATCATAACGGTCGCATTTGGCACATTGACACCTACTTCTACAACCGTTGTCGATACCAGTACCTGAATCTCACCGGATGCAAACCGCTCCATAATCAGATTCTTCTCTTTCGGCTTCATCTTGCCATGCAGGTATTCTATCATGATACCAGACGGAAGCATCTGCCGCAGTAGCTTTGTATAATCAAGAACATTTTCAGCTTCAATCATTTCGCTTTCTTCAACCATCGGACAGATCACATAGGCCTGACGGCCGGCAGCTACTTCTCTGTCTATAAACTGATATGCTTTTTCCCGGAAGCCGGTGTTCACAACACAATTCTTAATAGGCAGCCGGTTGGCCGGCAGTTCGTCAATGACAGAAATATCCAGATCGCCATACAGAATAATAGCCAGTGTTCTGGGGATCGGAGTTGCACTCATTACCATGACATGAGGCTCCTGACCTTTTCCACCGAGTGCTTCCCGCTGCCCCACGCCAAAGCGGTGCTGTTCATCGGTTATGACCAGCGCCAGATTATCATATATCACTTTCTCCTGAATCAAGGCATGGGTTCCGACAATCAGATCTGCCTGATGCGTACGAATCGCTTCATAAGCCAGCCGCTTCTCCTTCGCAGTCATGGAGCCTGTCACGAGAATCGTCCTCTTATCGATGCCATATATGTCAAAAATTTCCTGAATTGATTCTAAATGCTGCTTTGCCAGTACTTCTGTAGGCACCATAAGGGCACCCTGATATCCGTTGTATGCTGCTTCCAGCAGAGCAAGTACGGCTATAATCGTCTTGCCGGATCCAACGTCGCCCTGAATCAGGCGATTCATCACCAGTCCGCCCTCCAGATCATCCACAACTTCCTTCAGCACCTTGGTCTGCGCTCCGGTCAGAGCATAAGGCAGCCGATCTACCAGTGTATGCACCTGAGGGACTGTCTTCATCACATAGCCGCTGCGCTTCTCCTCCCGCTTTTCTCTCAACCCACGGACAACCAGCAAAAAAAAGAAAAACTCATCAAATACCAGACGTTTTCTGGCAAAGAGAAGTTCCTGCTGGTTTGCCGGGAAGTGGATGTGATCAATGGCAAAATTATATTCTGCCAGCTGGTACTTTTTCCGCAAATCAGCCGGCAGATATTCCCGTTCCATCTGCCGTTGTTCAAGCGCCTGTAAAACAGCCCGGGTAATGGCTTTATTACCGAGCCCTCTGGTCTGTCCATATATCGGCTGCATCGAATGCATAACGCGTTCATAAGCCTCCAGCGAAAAAATCTCCGGCTGCTCCATTCGCAGCCGGCCTTGTTTTTTGACTATTTTGCCCCGGAATACAAAGCGTTCCCCCATCTTTAGGGTACTGCGAAGGAAAAGCATATTAAACCAGACCAGCTGCAGCGAGCCGGTAATATCTTTTACCGTTGCCGAGATAATCTGCAGCTGTTTCACCCGTTTCACATCGGCGGTCTTCAGTAATGTACCGCTGACCGCACTGACCGTTCCTTCTTTCAGTTCCCGGACTGTTACAGGCATTTCATATGTGTCATAGGCACGGGGATAATAATGAAGCAGATCCCCGACAGTATCTACACCAAGCCGCCGAAACAGCTTCCCGGTCTTATCCCCAATTCCTTTTAATTGTTCTATCTCCTGATGGTTCATCGTTCTACTCTACCGATATCATATAATAATAAATTGGCTGTCCGCCATAGTGCAGTTCAATCTCACAAGCGGGACAAAGTTCCTGTGCTGCCTGTAATACTGCCTCCGCATCCGCCTCCGGCACATCCTGGCCGTAATAAATGGAAACCAGTTCGGCTTCTTCATCAGCCATTGCTTTTAATGCCTCCAGCGTAATCGCAGTAATATCACTCCCCACTGCCAGCATACCCTGATCACCGATGCCTATAATATCACCTTCGTGAATATCCATATCATCAATGGTGGTATTTCTGACCGCATACGTAATATGACCGGTTTTCACCCGATCCATCTCGGCTGTCATATGGTTCTGGTTCTCCTCCGGGGAAAGCTCGGGGACAAAGTTAACCAGGGCGGTAATTCCCTGTGGTATTGTCCTGGATGGGAGTACATAGATAGTCTTATCATTTACCAGCTTCTTCGCCTGTTCCGCTGCCAGAATGATATTTTTATTATTTGGCAGGATATAGATGGTGTCCGCGTGTACCTGATCAATTGCATTCAGCATATCTTCCGTACTGGGATTCATGGTCTGGCCGCCTTCGATCAAATAATCTGCTCCGATTCCTTTAAAGATCTCGCTAAAACCTTCGCCAATGGATACGGCAATAAAACCATATGGTTTTCTGGCGGTCTTCTCTTTACTCTGCTGTTCGGCTGCACGTTCCTGATGCTCTTCGCGCATATTGTCAATTTTCATTCTGGATAATGATCCATATGTCAGGGCTCTCTGAATAGCGAGGCCGGGATCATTGGTATGCACATGTACCTTAATCACATCATCATCCGATACTACTACAATGGAATCCCCGATTGACTCGAGATATGCTTTGAAATCAAGCTCAGTCTGATCATCATAAGCCTGCTCGGCATTAATAATAAATTCAGTACAGTATCCAAACCGGATATCTGCGGTATCAATTGACTCTATTGAAACACCGGCACTCTTGACGGACGGGACAATATCCAGGTTGGGTTCTTTTCCCTGAAGGCCATCCAGCGCACCTTTCATCACCTGCATCAGACCCTGGCCGCCAGAATCCACCACACCGGCCTGCTTCAGTACCGGGAGCATCTCCGGTGTCTGTTCCAGGATATAGTCTCCGTAAGCGATAACCTGCTCGACAAACTCAATAATATCTTCTGTCTCCAGGGCAAGCTCCTGAGCCCTTTCAGCCATCCCTTTTGCAACTGTCAGAATCGTGCCTTCTTTTGGTTTCATAACTGCTTTATAAGCACTGTCAGTAGCCCGGGTAAAAGCATTGGCCAGAGTAACGACATCAACCGCTTCTGATGCAATAATTTCTTTAGTAAAACCACGAAACAGCTGGGATAATATAACGCCTGAGTTTCCTCTGGCACCGCGCAGGGATCCCGAAGATATCGCCTTCGCCAGACTGCTTATGTCAGGATCTTCTAACGCCGCAACCTCCCTGGCCGCTGCCATAATCGTCATGGACATATTCGTACCGGTATCTCCATCGGGAACCGGAAACACATTCAATTCATTAATCCACTCTTTTTTTGCATCCAATCCATTTGCAGCCGTCAAAAAGGCCTTTTGCATCAGACCTGCATCTATCACTTGTAAACTCACGGGAAAGTCCTCCTTAATCAACAACTCTTACTCCTTCTACATAAATGTTGATCTTGTCAACTTCCATGCCGGTAAATTCTTCTACTTTATATTTTACATTCGCAATCAGATTATCAGCAACTGCGCAGATACTGACTCCATATGCAACAATTACATGAAAATCCAGAATAATATGATTCTTCTCTATTACAACATGAATCCCCTGGGTCAGATTGTCCCGCTTCAGCAGCTTTACCAGTCCTTCTTTGACGTTTAGCATAGCCATACCCACGATACCAAAGCACTCTACCGCCTGCACTCCCGCGTATTGGGCAATCACTTCGGTCGGAATCTGAATCTCACCCATTTTATTATTGATGTGTCCTTTCATAGATGATCCCTCCATTTATTTCAGGTTCTTATTATTACTCTATTTTATTACATTTGAATCAAATTATTATACCATATACTATATATTGTGTCCATTCCAAGTTGCCACTGCTATCAAATTTCTCTGTTTTTTGCATTTTTCGCTTGCCAAAAATGCATCTATCTGTTATCATACATATGTTGTGGTTTTCTAATGAAAATCAAGTTTCGGTTAAGGAGGTGCAATCATGGCAAAATGTTCAATCTGTGAAAAGGCCGCTCACTTTGGTAATAATGTGAGCCATTCCCATAGAAGATCCAATGCAATTTGGAAGGCAAATGTAAAATCCGTTAAAGTTAAAGTGAACGGAGGCGCTAAGAAGATGTATGTATGTACTTCTTGCTTACGTTCCGGGTTAGTGGAGAGAGCTTAATTCGGGGAAGCATCGGGATGAATGTCCTGGTGCTTTTTTTTGTGTAAGGGGTCCGGCAGGTGGTTGCGGGGGTGGAGGGATGGCTCTGGCGGCAGGCGGGGGTGGCGGTTGAATATCCGCACTGTTTCGGAGTGTAAGATAAACTAAAATCAGAACCATGAAACTAAAGGCATAAGAAAAATCACATAACTCGCTGCGCTCAGACAGATGCTGATTTTTCTTATAACGTTTCATGGTTCTGATTTAAGTTTATCTAACACTCCTGCAAAGGCACGTATATTCAACCGCCACCCCCGCCTGCCGCCAGAGCCATCCCTCCACCCCCGCAACCACCTGCCTACTGTTACGCCAAAAAGCAAACAATTTATCCCGTCCGCTGCTTCTCCGATTAAACAAAATATTATAGTTCTGAAATTAGCAGTTGGTTAATTATATAAGCGTTGGTTTTGTTATTAAGGCTATTAGCAACGATGATATGTGGGGAGAAAATCACATTACAATAAAGTTGCTGTGGATGAGACTAGCTGGGGAAAGGGGCTGGCGCGCTAAAAAAGCCTGCGGGCTCTGGCGGCGGCTGTGGTACCAGTCTGTATCTACTGCCTTTGCAGGATCATTAGTGTCACTTAGCGCAGAGAAATGCCGCGTTAATGCCAGAAACGGCCAACTGTCTGAGCGCAGCGAGTTTTGGCGTTTCTGGCATTGCATTTAGCGGCATTTCTCTGCGCTTAGTGACACTTATGATCCGAAACCGCAGAAGATACAGACTGGTACCACAGCCGCCGCCAGAGCCCGCAGGCTTTTTTAGCGCGCCAGCCCCTTTCCCTTACAACTATGTTCATTCACACCTGCTATTTTTTCTTTTCTTTAGACTTCGCAAAAAGACTTTGCAGAATAATAAAAAATGCCAGCAAGGCCGCTATTGTTATTTTGGTCCACCATGAGGACAGGGTTCCCTGGAAGGTGATGAAGGTTTCTATGGTTCCTTTGATCAGAACCCCGAAAAGGCTGCCGAAGACGTTACCTACTCCGCCTGTGAGCAGGGTTCCGCCGATGACGGAGGCGGCGATGGCTTCCATTTCGTAGCCTTTGGCTTGTTCTACAAAGCCGGCGCAGGTGTTTAGGCAGAACAGGAATCCTCCGATGGAGCAAAGGAGGCCGTTGAGCATATAGACGATTAGTTTGGTTCGCCTGACGTTCACCCCCATCATCAGGGCGGATTGTTCGTTTCCGCCGACGGCATAGATGGTGCGGCCGAATTTGGTGTATTTGAGCATAATGAATACGATAACGAGGATGATCAGGGCGATGATTACGCTTGGGTAAATAAAGGGGTAAATGGCTACTCCTTTTTTGTTTACTGTTCCGCCTAAGAAGGTCAGGTTTATTTTTGATTTTGCCCAGGACAGAAATACTTCGTTTTTTATGCTGACCATTTCCTGACTGATGATGGCGGTCATTCCTCTGGCGAAGAACATTCCTGCCAGAGTTACAATGAATGGCTGCAGCTTCAGGTAAGCGATCAGGATTCCCTGGGCCAGGCCGAACAGCAAACCGGTTAACAGGACGAGGATCAACGCGGGTACTGCTCCTATGCCTTTTATCTCCATCATCCAGGCCAGCATCATGCATACCAGGGCTACCACGGATCCTACGGATATATCAATGCCGCCGGTGATCATGACCATGGTCATGCCGGCTGCGATTACGATCAGACCGGCGTTGGATATAAAGAGGTTCAGCAGTACCTGTGGTTTGGCAAAGCCTTTGTCTTTAAATACGATCATGCCGACAGCATACATAACTACGAACAGGACAACGGTAATCAGCAGTAAGAACTGGTTTCCATCTATTGTTTTTAGCTTTTTCATTTATGCCACCATCCCTTTCGCGCTCTGCCTACCGGTAAATTTCTTTATGAGCTTTTTAAATTCTGCTGACTGCAGGGATACGATGACGACCACTACAATCGCTTTGTATACCGGAATCTGATCGGGCGATACGGACATGGCATAAAGGGTTGTGCTCAGGGCCTGAATGGTGTAGGCTCCGATTACGCTTCCGATCAGGGAGAATTTTCCGCCGCCCAGACTGTTGCCGCCCAGGGCGACAGCCAGGATGGCATCCAGCTCCAGATTCAGACCGATATTATTGGCATCTGCGGAATAAATACGGGAAGAGGCAATCAGACCTGCTACGCCGGCACATAAACCGCAAAATGCATATGCAAGAAAGGCGATTTTAACTGATTTAATGCCAACCAGACGGGAAGCACCGGCATTTATGCCAACAGCTTCAATGTACATGCCGAGAGCCGTTTTTTTCAATAATACATAGGTCAGAATTACTACGATAACAGCTGCGAATACAGGTGTCGGTACTGGGACACCGGGGATGCTTGCGCCCAGCATTTTGTATGATTCAACACGGATATAAGTAATTTGTCCCTTGGTGATCAACTGGGCAATGCCCCTTCCTGCGGTATACAGAATCAGGGTCGCCACCATCGGCTGAATCTTCATTTTGGCTACCAGAAAGCCATTCCAGCAGCCACATAAAATACCGGCCAGAACTGCTGCCAGAACTCCGAGTATGTAAGGGTTCTGAAAGGCATTAACAGTCTGCTGTCCACCGGACAGAATATAGCAGCAAACGGCTGCTGCAACAGACATGACCGCACCTACCGAGATGTCGGTTCCGCCGGATGCCGCTACTACCAGAGTCATTCCTACAGAAAGTATAACAAGATCACTGGCACGGTTGATAACGTCAATAATATAGCCATATAATACTCCGTTTTTAACACTGACCTCAAAGAATGACGGAGTTTTGATCAGGTTTGATATCAGCACCAGGATCAGACAAAAGACCGGCAGAAACAGCCTGTATCCAGTCAGTTTCCTGATTATCTTTATACCATTATTCATGCTCTCCACCTCCTGCTATCGCCTGCATAATCGTATTTTGATCCAGTTCATCCTCCGACAGTTCGCCGACTTTGCTGCCATCCCGAAGGACTGCCATCCGGCTGCAGGTACGGATCATTTCTTCAATTTCAGAGGAGATAAACATAACCGACATCCCCTGTCCGGCCAGCTCAATGACTAGCTTCTGGATCTCTGTTTTCGTACCGACATCGATTCCCCGGGTCGGTTCATCGAGAATCAAAAAGTCGGGATTGGTCAACAGCCATCTGCCCAGGATTACCTTCTGCTGGTTACCGCCGCTCAGCTGCTTGATCGGAGTATCCCGGTCAGCTGTTTTAATCTGCAGCAGTTTGATATAATCATCAGTAAAAGTCTCCTGCTCCTTACGACTGAGCAGTTTAAACATGCCTTTCTTGGCCTGTAATGCGAGAATCAGGTTCTCACGGACCGAAAGGTCGGCAATGATTCCTTCCTCCTTGCGGTTTTCCGGCAGATATGCCATTCCTGCCATCATGGCATCCAGGGGATCATCAATCCGGACTTCTTTTCCTTTGACTTTTAATGTACCGCCATCTGGTTTGTCTGCTCCATAAATACTTCTTGCCAGTTCCGAACGACCAGATCCCAGCAGGCCGGTCAGCCCGATCACTTCACCTTTGTGTATGTTCAGGTCAAACGGTCTGATGCTTCCTTTATGCTCCAGTCCGGCGGCGGCAATGACTACTTCATCGCTCTGGCGTTTTTGTTCTCCGCTTCGTTTGATGGCGGTCAGATCGTCAAAATCTTTGCCCATCATTTTAGCCACCAGCTGTACCCGGGGAAGCTGATCAGTGTCAAAGGTTCCGACCAGGCCGCCGTTACGCAATACCGTAATCCGGTCACAGATCTCATAGACCTGCTCCAGGAAATGGGTTACAAAAATAATTCCTACTCCGGCATCCCTGAGACGCCGCATTAATACAAACAGTTTCTCTACTTCGTTATCGTCCAGTGATGAGGTCGGCTCATCCAGAATCAACACCTTCGCCGACATATCCATCGCCCTCGCAATGGCAATCATCTGCTGCAGCGCAATCGAACAGTTCTCCACTGCACGGGTCACGTCGATATCAATCTCCAGATTTTTCAGAATCTCTCCTGCTTTCCGATTCATGGTCTTCCAGTCTATCATCCTACCTTTTCTAGGTTCCCGGCCGATAAACAGATTCTCAGCTACGGAAAGATTGGGGCATAGATTAACCTCCTGATACACCGTGCTGATTCCGTTTGCCTGAGCGTCCTGGGGCGAACGGTTGATAATACACTGGTCACTTCCCTGCATACGGATCTCTCCGCTTTCAAACTCTTCCACACCGGTCAGCACTTTAATCAATGTTGATTTCCCTGCTCCATTTTCTCCCATCAGCGCATGTACTTCTCCGGCTTTCAAAGAAAAATCTACCAGGTCAAGCGCCTTTACGCCCGGAAACGTCTTGGATATCTGCTTCATTTCTAGTATGATTCCTTGTTCCATAACAACCATTCCTTTCTGATTGATTTGCTGAAATTTGTGGTTTTAAGTATAAAAAAATGGCGTGAACGGAGGAAGCTTTCACATCCTCCGTCTCTTCACACCATTATATAGTCTTTTTACGGCCGATTAATATGCTCTGCTTGGTTTGATATCTGCAGCAGTATCCGCCGGGAATACGCCTTCTTCTACGTAGGCAATTTTATCAACGCTTTCGCCCTTCTCCAGTTTCTGGATCAAATCGGCAACACGAGGACCATGCAGTGGATTACATTCTACCGATACATTCATATCTCCGGCGATCATTGCATCGAAAGCGGCTGCTACCGCATCAAAGGAAATAATAATAATATCGCCATCCGGTCCGCAGGTTTTACCGGCTGCTTTAATTGCGTCGATTGCACCAAAGGCCATATTGTCATTTTCAGCAATAACAACATCGATATCATCGTATGTTTTCAGAAAGGATTCCATAACCTCCTGGCCTTTTGCCTGAGTAAATTCACCGGTCTGACGCTCCAGCATCTTCCAGTTAGAATAATCAACCATCTTTTCTTCCACACCATTAGTTCTTCCGATCTGCGCCGAAGATCCGATGGTTCCCTGTAACGTTACAATGTTGATATCTTCATCAGCTCTGCCCTGGCTATCCAGATAAGTACTCAGCCAGGCAACCGCATCATAACCTTCCTGCAGGAAATTGGAACCAACCCATGCAGTAAACAGATCCTCATCTGATACATCAATCATCCGGTCTACGATAATTACCGGGATTCCGGCATCTTTTGCTTCCTGCAACACGGTATCCCAGCCAGTCTCGGTAACCGGTGCAATTACAATATAATCTACATCCTGCTGGATAAAGTTACGAACAGCTTTCAGCTGATTTTCCTGTTTCTGCTGGGCATCATCGAAAATCAGGGTATATCCGTTTGCCTCGGTAAAGGTTGCCTTCATGGACCCGGTATTTGCCGTTCTCCAGTCAGATTCGGCACCGACCTGTGAAAATCCGACTACGAGATTTCCTGCGGCCGCCGTATCAGCTGCTGCGGTATCCGGAGCCGCTGTTGTATCTGCTGCCGTATCTGCTGCCGTATCTGCTGCCGGCGCTGCAGTCGTATCCGCAGTTGTCTCCTTAGCGCCGCCACATCCGGTCAGAACCGTTGCTGTCATTGCCATTCCCAGTAAGATACTAATTGTCCTTCTCTTCATAACCAATCCTCCATTTACTTGTTAATCTTTGCTACAGCTATAGCATACCGAAATATACCCTTTTACTCAATGTAATAATTTTTGCAAAAAGTTAATAATTTTTATATTCTCTGAATACACCTTTTTTTTCGGTTGTTTTTTTCGGATTAAAGTTGGTTTTTTTTAGAAATCAGATTAAATCTTTCACTGGTATCCGAACTGTAACCACAGTGCCGGTCAGATATTCACTTTCGATCAGTATCCCATAATCGCCGCCATATTTGAGACGAATACGCTCGGCAACATTTTTCAGGCCGAATCCATTGTCACTATATCCTGAATCCTGATCAGACTCACTGCTCAGCATCCGGCGCAGCTGCTCCAGGCGTTCCGGTTTCATCCCGATACCATTATCTTCGATCTGAATCGTTGCCACACTGCCCCGTTCCAGCCAGCCGCTGATCACCAGCAGACCTTTGCCCCGTTTGTTTTTGATGCCGTGATACAACGCATTTTCAACAATCGGCTGCAGCGTCAGTTTGGGAATATATTCGTTTAGAATGGCATCGTCTGCGTCGATCCGGTAATCCAGAATATCTTCGTAACGGAAACGCTGGATCTGCAGATAGTTACGGACATGGCTGATTTCATCTTCTATCCGGATAGAATCATATCCTTTACTTAATCCAATCCGCAGAAAAGCCGACAAAGCGGTAATCATCTCTACCACTTCCTGATACTTCTTTCCCTCAGCCAGCCAGACAATGGCATCCAGAGTATTATAGAGAAAATGCGGATTGATCTGTGACTGCAGCAGCATCAATTCCGTCCGGCGCTGATGTTCCTGCTCTTCCCGGATATGGGTAATCAATTCCCTGATCCTGTCGGTCATTGAATCATACTGGTCACTCAGCATCTGCATCTCCATAATATCACTTTCTGGTGCATTGGATTCCATATGCCCGTCTGCGAATTTCGCCGTATGTTCACATAATGCTTCGATCGGGTTAGTAATTTTACGTGATAAAACGCCAAAAGACCGGAACAGGAACAGAAACAGACCGCCTGACAAGATCAGTCCTGCGATAATCAGATCGGTAACGCGCTGCTCCAGCTGCCCCCGGATGTTTTCCAGCGTTTTCGTCTCATTGTAAATATATTCTGACATCTTTTCTTCGATCAGATCCGTGATAATATAAATATCATGCTCCAGCCGCCGGATATTTTCATCATAATTCCCGTATATATCAACTTCTTCAATATCCTGTATCCGTGCCTCCAGGATATCGACCAGGATCAGAAGACCATCCAGCCCCTTCTTGCTTTCTTTATATTCTGTAGAATCACGAAGCTGCCCAAACAGGTGCCGGGAATGTTCCAGGTCTTCATATGGTGTCAGGCTTTCAAAGGTATCCGCACCAATAACAATCCGATACATCTTATAATCAATATTGGATTTGAAATCAAAATTAAATTCGGTTGCTTTTGTCAGGTTACTGATAATATTGTCATACTGATAATTCTGCCACAAAGTCAGGAAGATAAATACCGATGCCATGACGACGACTGATACCACGGTTATCATCTGCATTCTGCGCATATAGATCTTGACTGCTGTCCTCCTTATTTTCATGGCTGTCCTCCCCGGTAAGCTTTCGGAGTCATTCTCTGGGTTTTCTTGAACAGATAACTGAAATAGTGGGGGTCCTTATAACCGATCCGGTAAGCAATCTCCGAGGTCCTGAGATCAGTTGACTTCAGCAGATGTTTGGCCTGTCCCATCCTTACGGATGTCAGATACTCCACGAACGTAACCTCCATTTCCTGGCTGAATACCGTACTGAAATGAGCCGGACTCAAATTAACTTGAGCGGCTACCATTCCCAGTGACATTTCCTGATTGTGATAATTTTTATTGATAAAATCCCTGGCATGGTCAAGCAGCTGACGGTACCGCCTCTGGGAAGCCGTCTCACGCAGACGAAGGGCTTGACGCAGCAGCTCCCTTACCGTAGTACTAAAGCTTACCGCATCACTGTTCTTCTGCATCATCTGATCGATTCCCGGCAGAGACTGCTCCACCACTTCATCAGAAACACCGATCTGTTTCATGTATCTGCGTGTTACCACATAAATATCCATCAGAATATACTGACGAAACATCAGCGAATTAATATTCTTGCCAAAGCTCATTATGTAATCCTCAATAAAAAAATCTTCCTCCTCTTTCATAGAAGTCTTAAAAAAATCCTCCAGCACACTCTTATCCACACCAGTTACATCCAGCATTGTTAAGTCCATACCGGAAGAATGATCTTCCTTTTGATCCTGCTTTATCTGATCATAATGTAAAAAACGACTTTCATCACTAAGATAACGATAAGCATATGCCTTACACGCCGTGCGATAACTGTTTCGGATCTCACTGAAACGAACAACGGGCATCCCCACTGCACCAAAATACTCGGTTACACCACGCCCCACGGCCAATACCCGGATCTGCTCCAGCCATTCTTCTGTAATCTTGCCAAGCTCTGTTTCCGTATCTGCTTTCACAATATAAGCCATGCCTTCCAGCATCCGGTCAAATCCGATGGCATAATTATTTTGGCTGGCACAGAGTTTCAGCTGCTCATAAAAAGAATCTGCCGGCTGTCCCTGGGAATCTTGTGCTGCTGGTCTCTTCAGGCCGAAAAGAACAACCGTATAAGCCGCGGCAGTTAAATCAATTCCAAATGAACGCGCTTTCTGAAACACTTCCGACATACTGCTGCTGCCCCGCATAATCTCATCAAACAGCCGTTCCCGTTCCCAAAGCCGTTGTTCTTCCTGCTCCTGCCGAAACTGCTCCCGGTATTCCTTTTCATTACGCAGCTGGACAATCTGTTCGCTCATTTGTTCCAGAGCCGCCAACAGCTGGGCACTGGATATCGGTTTCAGCAGATAGTCAGAAGCCCCGATGTGGATTGCCTTTTTAGCATATTCGAAATCATCATAACCACTGAAAAACATAATCCGGATATCCGGCATCTCCTTCTTCACCAGTTCTGCCAATTCCAGGCCATCCATAAACGGCATCCGGATATCCGTTAACAAAATATCCGGCCGGGTTTGCTGAATAAGAGGGAAAGCCAGTTCCCCATCAGAAGCCTCACCAACCAGCTCCATATCATATTTCCCCCAGGGAATCTCCTTTTTAATACCTTCCCTGACTATTTTTTCGTCCTCTACCAGAAAAACTTTTATCATACGCCGCTCCCTGCTTGTTCTCTTTTTCAATCATATTTCCAATTGTAGAAAGGCATTTGCAGCGGCACCGGCGCTGGGGAACTCATGATGACTTCCCCGCTTCGTCGCCTGGTTTTCTGATCGTAATTCAGAAAACCTCCGCTGCAAATGCCTTTTTATGATCTAAGGACTGCATCCGCCTCTCTCAAAGCCGCCGCTACCCCAACCTTTAACAACAAAACAAATGATATCCCAGGGTCAGACATCCGATGATAAATATCAGTGTCGGTAGTGTCTCGGGGATAAATAACAGTAAGGTCATGCCGCAACCAAAACAAAACAGCATCAGGCCACATAAACGTTTCATAATCTAACCTCTCTTAAAAACGGGTTATAATACAACATATGCAGCTGTCCTGTAAACTATACTTTTTTATGGTTCTACCATCTGAACGGACTCATCCTGAGCGGTATCGGCCATCTGCTCAGCGGCCTGGATTGCATCTTCTGATACTTCATCTTTATTGCCTTTATTGGTGAATTTATTGACGAAGTCAGGAATCATGTCTAAAACCTTGGTTACCGCATCCTGATTCTTGACATTGACCAGCTTGGTCACACCGTTTTGGATCACCAGTACTGCACTGGGACTCATTTTGGCGCTCATTCCGCCGCCGCCATTCTGCCTGGCATTCTCTGAGAATGATCCGGCTGCCATTCCGCAGGTTACGTCTACCAGTGGAAGGATAATGGCATCATCGACCTTAACTGCCTCTCCCACCACTGTCTTTGTTGTCACAAAATGATCCATACCTTTAAAAAGGGCTTCTACTGTTGCTGAAAAATGATTGTCTGCCATATCATTGCCTCCTTTATTCACGCCATTGCCTCCATAACTTTCGAATATTCTGATCGCGCCACAACACGAGTAAAATCCACACCGCAGTTCCGACCCGAATCCTGCCTCTCAGATAAATCTCACCATCCAGCACCTGTTCCTCAAATACCGGAATCATGTCAATCCGTTTCCCGTAAGTACTGTAGAACGGACTGATATAAGTCAGAACCTGCCCGGTCACATATGGGTCATCAAAACCAAACCGGATCCTGCCCCTGGCCCGCAGCGGAAGGAAATGCTTCAGTAATGACCGTAACTGCTTCCAGATCAGTTTCAGGGTTTTCTCTTCTTTTTTCAGTAATTCAAACAGTTCAATTATTTTCTCTTTTATTTCTATTAGTCTATCATATATTTTAGTAATTGAAAATGTCTTTTTCCCGGATGATTGTTTCTTTTTGCCGGAGTGTCCTGAATGTTTATGAGATTTGTCTGTCTGTGGCGCTCTGTCCGTTTTTTCAGATTCGGCGGCCTTTTGGGGTTCATCTCTTTCTGCTTTTACTTCATCAACCTGTTCCTTTAGTTCGCCGGCATAATGGCCGATGATATCCTCAGCTACATTATGAACCGTTTCTTCGATATCCTCTCGCTCTTCATGACGCCGGAACCGAAATCCGAAAATCCGAAATACCGTTTCCAGCTCCCCGTCATAGACTACCTGAAATGTGAGGATATGTAACAGCCAGCTAAACCGCAGCGAGGCCTTCCATTCGTCATAACGGGATGCTTCAATCCGGTAACGGACAGGAACACACAGACCCAGCAGTATGACAGCCAGAAGCAGTCCCAGAATACCCAGCAGAATAAAACCTATCATTTTTAAAATTCCCAGTCCTGTTGCCAGCATCTCCTCACACCTTACTGTTTTTCTTTTTCAAACAATGCTTCCAGCCGGAAATCTCCGGTCTTCTGATACATATCGTCCACAATGATCCGCACAACTTCCAGGGCCTCCCAATAGTCAGCGGCAATTCCCAGAATCAACAGGTTCTGCTTATGATAAGGAGGCAAAAACAGCATAAAGGAAGGGTAGATATCAAGAACATTATTCCCATTTTGAGGCGGTGTAATCACATGAATGCCGGATTGGATTTTTTCCTCCCGCAAATGCCTGATGATATCATACCGCCTGTGCTTCGCTTTTTCACCTACATATAAGTGTTTATACCAGCGCATAACTCTCGCTCTCCATAATTAACTGCAGCAGCTCCCTGCAGGCATCTTTTTCAGCCGGATCCGAACAGCCGGCCAGACTGTTTTTGATATAGCTGCGGATATCCTCCAGCGAATTAAAACAAATCGGCAGACTCGATAAAACCGATGCCATCACAGCCCGCATAACCGGTTTCTGACAGGCAGCAAACAAGGTATCAAGCTGTCCGATAAACGCTTCTGCGGTCTGGTCGACCAGCAGGCGGTCTGCCCCTTTTTCGGCTGGACGTAATTCCAAATCAGCAAACGGACTGGTTGACATCAAAAGCTCTACACGCCGGCTCTTATCTGCCCAGATCTCTTCACCTTCACGATACTCCGGTGCCCCTTCCAGACGCTGATACTTTTCATATAATTGTTCCTGAATCCCTTCCAGCTGGTGCAGATAGTCCAGAATCTCATCCTCGGCATTCGCCGCCGCGATGTTCTGATATTGATATAAAAGCAGCTTTAGCAGGGAAAGTGCTGACTGTTCTTCATTATTATTCCTGACGGCATCACTTCCGGTCAGCTGGAGCACATACAGGTCGTTTACCATCTGCTGAAGGAGCTGATAACGTTCCGAATACTGATCCAGCTGTTCGCCCGCCAGAAGAATCAATCCGGCAGCATTCTGGTACTCTTCGGCCGTTATTGTCTTAAACACAAGCCGTTCCAGGGTCGCCAGCATTTCTTTCATCTGTGGATATTCATCCCACTGTGCCTCATCGATTCCCAGCATCGCTCCGGTACGGAGCAGATACATAATATTGTCCAGTCCGGACTGATCTGATCCGATATAAACAAATAGTGCCTCTTTGACCATGCTGTAGAATTTCTGCCGGGTAAAACGGATGGGAAGCTGTCCAATCACATGCTGAACCCGTTGATTCATAACTGCAGTATCACCTGTGCCGGTCACATATTCCAGCAGCCGCGCAGTAAATGCTTCGTCGGTATCGCCACTCACCGGCATCCCGGTCTGGAACCTGCGTTCCACCCGGTTTATTGCATATTCATAAACGCGGAAACAGTCAATCATGGCGATAATAATCTCCATATCCTGCTGCAGCCTGCTTCGCAGTGTTTTGATCTGCTCCAGACAATCGGCATTCTTGGTATGGAGTTCAAGGATCTGATGAAACTGCTGATCGTACTTCCGGATTTTGTCCGGTGTATTCAGGTCTGCAACTCCTTCCAGATACATATATTCATTCAAGGCCAGACGGGTCAGCGAATATCCATAGGCCACCGAGGCCTGTCTTTTCCAGAGCTGATTCATCTTTATGATCCTCCTGTTAACTATAATTGGCTATAATGGAACGACGCAGCAGATCCAGAGCCTTGACAACCGCCTGCTCCCGGACTTTTGCGCGGTCACCTTTAAACTGGTAACGTTCTACGGAAACTTTACCTTTCATATAGGCGGCAATATAGACCAGACCAACCGGTTTCTCCTCAGTATCACCATCTGGCCCGGCAATTCCGGTAATCGCCACACAGATATCCGAATCGGTCGCAAAGACACCTCCGGTAGCCATTTCTTTGGCGGTCTGTTCACTGACTGCACCATATTTCTTGAGCGTACTTTTGCTCACATCCAGAAGCTTTCTTTTAGCTTTATTGGAATAGGAAATAAATCCTTCCCGGAATACCTCCGATACTCCCGGTACATTGACCAGCCTTGCCGCCAGCATTCCTCCGGTACAAGATTCTGCGGTAGTAACCCGCAATTCATGCTTTTCCAGCAGCTTTACAACGGCCATTTCCAGTGTTTCATTTTCTTTTGTGGAATAAACACATTCACCCAAACGTTGTTTTACTTCTTTGACAACCGGTTTTAATAACTGCTTGGCCGCATCATGGGTTTCGGCTTTGGCCGTTACCCGCAGATGGACTTCGCCGATCTTGGCATAAGTAGCAATCGTAGGATTGGTCTGGCTGTCAATGAGATCCAGCAGCTTATCCTCCACCTGGCTCTCACCCATTCCGCAGATACGGATCATCTGGGAACGGATCACCTCTGGCTGCAGCTTCTGAAGATATGGCGATACCTGCTTCAAAAACATCGGATACAGCTCACTTGGCGGTCCTGGCAGTAAGATTACATGCTTGCCGTCCTTTGCCATGATAAGCCCCGGTGCTGTACCGTTATGATTATCCAGCACAATCGCTCCTTCCGGTATCAGTGCCTGCTTCCAGTTATTGTCAGGTATCTCGACATAGATATTATTGTGGAAGAACTCTTCAATCCGTGCTTTGGTGTGGCTGTCCTCAACAATCGGAAAGCCCATTACCTCCGCACAGACCTCTTTGGTCATATCATCTTCCGTCGGTCCCAATCCGCCGCACAGAATCACGATATCGGAACGTCCGATCGCCGTACGTACTGCTTCGGCCATCCGGTCATGGTTATCCCCTACCGTTACCTGATGGTACATGGACAACCCCAGCAAGGCGCATTTTTCTGCCAAAAACCTGGTGTTTGTATTAACAATATTGCCAAGCAGCAATTCGGTTCCAACTGAAATTAATTCCACTACCATAATTACATCTCTCCTTTTGTAAGAACTGTGTGATTTTTAACGAGGTAATCTGCCAGGGACACAATCGTCAGGATCAGTGCCGCCCAGACAAAAATTGTGGTAACCAGCTGTAACACCGGAATATTCACAATCAATAATACAATCGATATCATCTGAAACGTGGTTTTGAACTTGCCCCAGTAACTGGCGGCAATCACAATCCCCTGTTCTACTGCGACCAGCCGAAAGCCGCTGATAATAAACTCGCGGCTGACGATCACAATGACCATCCAGGCCGGAATCTCCCCCAGCTCTACCAGACAGATCAGAGCCGCGCAGACCAGCAGCTTGTCCGCCAGCGGATCCATAAACTTGCCGAAGTTGGTGACCAGATTATACTTTCGGGCAATCTTCCCATCCAGCATATCGGTCAGGCTGGCGACCACAAAGAGAACTGTTGCAAGATACCGAAGCTGTGGATCGGTGCCCTGATTCCAAAGCAGTGTAACAACAAAAAACGGGATCATAATGACACGCAGTACCGTTAACTTATTTGGTAAATTCATCGTATACCTCCCCGATTAAATCGTATTCGGCCGAACCGGTTACTCTGACTTTCACAAAATCTCCTGACACAAACATTTCACCACTGTTGACAAAGATATAGCCATCCACATTTGGCGCATCCATATAGGTTCTTCCTACATAAGCCGGTTCATCCGCCACCTTTCCTTCGATCATTACATCCAGAACACGACCGATCATATCTGCCGATTTATCAAAAGCGATCTCCTGCTGGAGTTCCATAATTTCGTCCCGGCGCTGTTCCTTGACCTCCTGAGCGACCTGATCCTCAAAGGCCGCTGCCGGGGTATCTTCTTCGCGGGAATAAGGAAAGACTCCCAGCCGTTCAAATTCCATTTCATCAATAAATGCCATTACCTCTTCATGATCTTCTTCGGTCTCACCGGGGAAACCTGCAATCATCGTCGTTCTGAGCGCCATATCCGGGATCTCGGTACGCAGGGTTTCAATCATCTGCCGAAGCTGAGACTGGCTGGTCTTTCGTCCCATCCGCTGAAGAATCCGATCGCTGGCATGCTGGATCGGGATATCGAGGTAATTACACACCTTCGCCTCGGCTTTGATGGTCTGAATCAATTCATCGGTAATCTCCTCCGGATAACAATACTGGATTCTGATCCAGTAAATTTCGGGAATCGCGGCCAGCTTCTTCAACAGCTCGGGAAGCATCTTACGGCCATACAGATCAACCCCATATAATGTCGTCTCCTGAGCGACCAGGATCAGTTCCCGGACACCTTTCTCAGCAAGTTTTTTCGCTTCTTCAACCAGCCGTTCCATCGGCACACTCCGATATTTTCCCCTCAGACTTGGAATAATACAATAGGTGCAGTGCTTGTCGCAGCCTTCTGCAATTTTCAGAAAAGCATAGAAACCACCGGTGGTAATAATCCGCTCGGCTTCCACCTGAGGCAATGCATCAAGATCATGAAACAGCGATGCTTTTTCGCCCTTTAATGCCTGATTCAGTACTTCACTGATCTCATCATATGTTGTCGTTCCTAAAATTCCGTCAACCTCCGGAATCTCATCGATAATTTCCTGTTTGTAGCGCTGAGCCAGACATCCGCATACGATTAAGGCCCGGCACTTTCCGGTCTGTTTCAGCTCTGCCATTTCGAGAATCGTGTTGACACTCTCTTCTTTTGCATCGCCGATAAAACAACAGGTATTGACCAGAATTATCTCTGCTTCCTGTTCGTCATCGGTAAAGGTATGTCCATCCCGGTTCAGCAGGCCAAGCATCATTTCTGTATCGACCAGATTCTTATCACAACCCAAAGATATACATAATATTTTCATAATTTCCTCCAGCACCGCCTTTGGCGGCATAAATTCAGGGATGGGTTCTGCCGCCATACAGAAAAAGCCATCTCGTTTTTATGTTTGAGACGGCTTTTCCTCCTTTTTATGGTATCTGAATCTCTTCCTCTTTACTGTCGTCTTCGCTGACAATCTTGACTTTACATTCATTAATCTCTTCGATTGCCATGGAAAGTGGTTTCTTTCCAGTACCCGGTACCATTGGATCATCACCGGATATAATCTGTCTGGCACGCTTAGCTGCTGCCAGAACGATAGAATAACGACTTTGGACCACTGGCTGTTCACCTGGTTCTACATCGTTATTAACGATATTAATTAAGTCAGTACATGATGGATATAACATAAATTCAAATCTCCTTTCAAAGATGCCTTGCATCTGTTATAAGTTTAATAATTCAGCCTTCATTGTCCGGATAAAGTCCAGATTGTTCGGGATTCTGGAATGCTGTGCCTGGATCAGCTCATGCATCTTTCCGATACACTGCTCCAGATTATCATTAATCAGGAGATAGTCGTACTGTTCCATATATTCCGTTTCTTCCACTGCACGGGCAAGCCTGCTTGCAATCACAGCTTCTGTCTCGGTACCGCGTCCCCGCAGCCGTTTTTCAAGCTCCGCAGCTCCCGGCGGGCTGATAAATAACAGCAGGGTTTCAGGGAACTTCTCTTTGACTTTCAGGGCCCCCTGCATCTCGATCTCAAGAATCACATCGCGCCCGGCTTCCATCTGTTCCTCCACATAATGCTTTGGCGTGCCGTAATAATTCCCGACATAACCGGCATATTCGATCAGATCATCCAGCTCAATCAGCGTTTCGAATTCTTCTTTTGATATAAAGAAATATTCTTTGCCATGTGTCTCGCCTGCTCTAGGTTTTCTCGTTGTCGCTGAAATAGATAATGCATAGTTGTCCGGATATTGTTTCAGCAATTCCTTCATAAGGGTACCTTTGCCGGAACCGGAAAACCCGGATACTACTGCCAGAATTCCTTTTTTATTCATCGGAGCCACTCCCGTTATTCAATGTTCTGTATTTGTTCTCTGACTTTCTCAATCTCTGTCTTCAATAAAATCGCTTTTTCCGTAAGTTCCAGATCACCGGATTTGGAAAGGATTGTATTAGCCTCGCGATTCATCTCCTGAGCAATAAAGTCAAGCTTTCTTCCTACGCTTTCATTCGCGGATAAAGCTTTTCTGGTACCGTCAATGTGGCTCTTCAGACGAACTGTTTCTTCATCAACACAGATCTTATCTGCGAAGATTGTCACTTCGGTCGCCAGTCTGCCCTCATCAATCGTAGTACTGGATATCAGTTCATTTACCTTGTCATAAAGCCGGGTGCGGTATTCAGCAATAACAGCAGGATAACGCTCTTCCACAAAAGCTACAAGTTCCTGGATATAATCCAGTTTTTCCATTAAATCTTTCTTTAAACGTTCTCCCTCTGTAATTCTTGTATCAACAAACTGAACCGCTGCCGCTTCAACAACCTGTGATATTTGCTGCCACATCTGATCTTCATCTTCCTGTGCCTGAGTCATCATAAGCACCTCCGGCATACGTGCCAGCCCGGATACCTTCATATCATTGGTAATATCAAACTGCTGTTCCATCTTCTGGAAATAATCTACATATTCCGCTGCCAATGCGCTGTTATATTTCAGGCAAAGTGTTTCTTGCGTATAATTCTCATAGGATATAAATATGTCTACCTTCCCCCGCTGGATATAGGCCTTCAGCAGATTCCGGATGTTGTTCTCCATAAAGTTGAACTTCCTCGGCATCTTGATATTTAAATCCAGATATCTGTGATTGACTGCCTTCATCTCTACAGAAATCTTATATTCAGTCGTCACCACCTCGCACCGGCCAAAACCGGTCATACTCTTTATCATATGAATCTGCTCCTTTGCCATAGATAAATACCATTATAATTCATCTGTAAAAACAAGTCAACTGACTAAAATCAAATTCCTTGTAAATCCTTCCTGAATCCTGTATAATCAAGCTATTGCCCTGACTGGGCAGGAAATAAAGAAACGGAGGATACCAACATGGCTTTTGACGGTATTGTAATCGCAAATCTGGTCCATGATATGAAGGAACGGCTGGAAGGCGGAAAGATTAATAAAATAGCTCAACCCGAAAAGGATGAACTGCTATTCACCATAAAAAACAACCGTGAAACCCTGCGGCTGCTTATCTCTGCCAATGCAAGCCTGCCGCTCACCTATATCACCGATAAAAATAAACCGGGACCCTTAACCGCACCGAACTTCTGTATGCTGCTCCGTAAACATATCGGCACCGGCCGGATCATTTCGATCTCCCAGCCCGGACTGGAACGGATTATTCGTCTGGAAATCGAACATCTGGACGAATTAGGTGACTTATGCCGTAAGCATCTGATCATAGAACTGATGGGAAAGCACAGCAATATTATCTTCTGCCGCGAAGATGGAACCATGATCGACAGCATCAAGCATATCTCAGCACAGGTCAGCTCTGTCAGAGAGGTATTGCCGGGACGTACTTATTTTATCCCTCCAACAGCTGAAAAAGCAGATCCGCTGACAGTCACACAGGAAGATTTCTTTGCTCTGATTCATGCTGTGCCTGCTCCGATTCAAAAGGCATTATATATGAAATTAACCGGTATCAGCCCGATTATGGCCGAAGAATTGTGCCATTTATCTTCCCTTGATGCCGATTATTCGGCCAATGAATTAACAGAATCAGAACTGCTCCATTTGTACCGCACCCTGCAACGCAGCATGGAAGATGTCACAAACGGTGATTTCAAACCAAACATCATCTACTACGGAGACGAACCGGTAGAATTTGCTTCGCTTCCGCTAACCTGCTATGACGGAGCCAGTTACACCGCCAGAGCCTTCCCTTCAATCAGCATGCTGCTGGACACTTATTATGCAGAAAAAAACACGCTGACACGAATCCGGCAAAAATCTGTCGATCTGCGAAAAATCGTCCAGACTCTGCTGGAACGAAACTATAAAAAATATGATTTGCAGCTGAAACAGTTAAAGGATACCGATAAACGGGACAAACACAAAGTGTATGGAGAATTATTAAACACCTATGGCTACGAATTGACTGGCGGAGAGAAGGAACTGCGCTGCCTGAATTATTACACCAACGAAGAAGTCGGGATCCCATTGGATCCTCAGCTAAACGCCCGGGAAAATGCCCAGAAGCAGTTTGATAAATACAACAAACTAAAACGTACCTTCGAGGCATTAACCGATTTAATTGGAGCCACCCGGTCAGAAATCGATCATCTGGAATCGATCAGCACCGCCCTGGATATTGCCATGAAAGAAGACGATCTTGTCCAAATCAAAGAAGAATTGATGGAATACGGCTATATCAAACGGAAATACACAGGCGGAAAGAAAGTGAAAATTACCAGTAAGCCATTCCACTACCTTTCATCCGACGGTTTTCATATTTATGTAGGCAAAAACAACTATCAGAATGAAGAGCTTACCTTCAAGGTTGCCAGCGGCAACGACTGGTGGTTCCATGCCAAAGGCATTCCCGGATCCCATGTGATTGTTAAATCAGAGGGAAAAGAACTTCCTGACCGCACCTTTGAAGAAGCCGGTGCCCTGGCCGCCTACTATTCTAAGGCGAGAGGAAGCGAAAAAGTAGAAATTGACTATATCCAGAGAAAACATGTCAAAAAAGCATCCTCCGGTGCCCCAGGCTTTGTTATCTATCACACGAACTACTCGCTGATTGCAGCACCTGCCCTGTATCTGGAGGAGTTATCATAGTTTTAATAAATATTAATAAATTTTAAATAGTATTTTTTCGCACTTTGTAGTACACTTGCAATGACAAAAAGAGAGGAGTCAACGATTATGAAAAAACATTTATTAGTAACCGCAATAATGGCTATGGCATTAACCGCAACAGCCTGTTCCAAAAAACCAGCAGAACCAGTTGTCACAGAACCAACTACTGTCGAGACCACCGAGGCTACAACTGCAGATCCGGTCGATGAAACTGAGGAAGGCGAAGACGAAGATATCGAAGAAACATATATGACCGGTTTCATCATGGAAATCAGTGAAACCACACTGACCGTTGAGAACGAAGAAGATCAGACTGTCGCAACATACGATATCACCACTGCAGAGATCACTCAGGAATTCCCATTTGCTGAAGGTGATCTCGTAGAAATCTGCTACGCAGAAGGTACCACCGCAGATCCGATTGCTGCTATTTCCGTAGATGTCATCACATCTGTCATCGGTGAAAGTACGGATCCTTATGTAGAAGGTACCGTTGAAGACGTTACTAAGAACACCATCACTATTAAGCTGGAAGACGGCGAGTCCTACACCTTAAACACCAGCAATGCTTACATTGTCGGCAAAAAAGGCATCCAGAACGACGCTACCGCCACGGTAACCTTCATTGGTGAGATCGATGATACTGATCCGATTCCGCTTGCTGTAAAAGTAGTTATGGAAGACTCCTATGATACCACCGATGCAGGGAACTTCGCGTTCACCGGCGAAGTAGTTCAGACCGATGAAGAATCCATCGTGCTTCGCTCCGCTGACGATGACCTCTACACCTTCGTTTCAAACGAAATCCTTTTCACTCAGTACGAAAAAGGCGATACTGTACAGGTCTTCTATACTGGACCGATCATGGAAAAGGAAATTCCAGCGGTATCTGCACAGAAGAAGTAACAAAGGATGTTCGCGAGGGGGTGGCGGGAATTGCGGACCGGAAACGGCTGACTTCCTTCAGGGATTTGCAACGCACTGGCTAAGTACAGCATTGCATAAATATCACAACCATGAGCACCCCCTATCCACCAGAAAAGCGTCTGCGAAGCTAGCCGTAGGATCCACTACGCCGTCACTTCGCAGACGCTTTTTTGATGCTAATATCAGATACTCATGACTGCAATATTTATGCAATGCTTCACTAGACGCAGGGGAACTCTTGATGACTTCCCCGCTTCGTCGCCTGGTTTCTAATCGGAATTCAGAAATCCTCCGTTACAAACCTTTTTATGGCCTAAGAACTATCAACACCTCCATCAAAGTCGCCGTTTCCGACCCGCAATCCCCGCTTCCCCCATCAACTGCCTCTCCAGGATACATCCTAAATATCATACCCAACCATCTTAATATAGGTTTTAATCAGCTCCACTACCTGATCCAGTTCAAGTTTGCTGGAGTTAATCGGAAGATCATAATTATTCATATCCTCCCATTCTCTGCCGGTAAAATATTTGTGATACTCTTTTCTCTGTTTGGTTATACGGTTAAGTTTATCCACGGCTTCCTTAGTGTCGGTAATACCGTCTACATCCATGGTTCTCCTGATACAGGTAGGTGCATCTGCGTACACAAAGACACGGATCAAATCCTCTTTACCGGCTGCCTGGAGCACATAATCGGCACAACGTCCCACAATCACACAGGATTCTTCCTCGGCCAGCTGACGGATCACAGCCGACTGGAAACGGAACAGATTGTCAGGAGAAGTCACATCACCTTCAATCTTTGGTTCATCCAATAGATTCTTTCCGATTCCGCCAACGATCTTGCGCAGCAGGTTATTGCCTGCTTTCTCATCAGCAAGTCGGAAATACTTTTCCCCTACTGCACTTTTCTCTGCCGTCATGGTAAGAATTTCATTATCATAAAAATTAATCCCCAGCTCCTCAGCCAGCTTCCGTCCTACTACACGCCCGCCGCTCCCGTATTGTCTGGCTATTGTAATTACTAATTTATTTTTGTCCATAAAAAGCCCTCCTTATATATAAGTTATACTATAATTATGCTCTTTTTTCAACCACTGCATTTTTCATAAACTCAGACATCAGTACCGGCATCACAAAAACCCCCATGAATTCATGGAGGTTCTGATTGATTGTATTGGTTTTATTTTGCCAGCATCATACGGTCGTTTGCGAATTCTTCCCCGCTGGCTTCTTCGAATTTGCGAAGCAGATCTTCTACCTGCAGTTTTTTCTTTTCAGCACCTGATACGTCATAGATAATCCGTCCTTCATGCATCATGATCAGGCGGTTGCCCATCTGAATGGCATCTCTCATATTGTGAGTTACCATCAGGGCAGTCAGATTCTGTTCACGGACAAATTCGTTGGTGAGCTCAAGAACCTTTTTGGCTGTTTTAGGATCCAATGCGGCGGTATGTTCATCAAGCAGTAATAATTTGGGCCGTTCCAGGGTTGCCATCAGCAGGGTCAGCGCCTGGCGCTGTCCACCTGACAACAGACCCACCTTGCTGGTCATACGGGTCTGCAGCCCTAAGCCAAGCTTGGCCAGAGAATCACGGTAAAAATCACGTTCACGGTTTTTGATGCCTGCACCAAGACCACGTTTCTTGCCGCGGCGCAGAGCCAATGCGAGATTTTCTTCAATCTGCATACCTGCTGCGGTTCCGCGCATCGGATCCTGAAATACCCGGCCGATATATTTGGCTCGTTTGTGTTCCGGATATCTGGAAATGTTAATACCATCAATCTCAATTTTACCGCAATCAATCGGATAAACTCCAGCTATCATATTCAGGATGGTGGATTTCCCTGCACCGTTTCCACCGATAATGGTACAGAAATCGCCTTCGTTCAGATGCAGATTAATTCCATTCAGTGCCTTTTTTTCATTAATTGTGCCATTATTAAATGTTTTTCTTACATTGGTTATGGTCAGCATATACTTCTCCTCCTTCCGAATAGGACTGTCTCAGCCGGTATTTGGAAATGGCAACTGGGATGCACAGTGCTATGGCTACAATAATAGCAGATAACAATTTCATGTCATTGGAATTCATGCCCAGTTGTAATACGATAGCACGGATCAGAAAATATACAACAGAACCAACTACTGCGGATGTCAGCTTGCTGCAAAAAGAACGCAGACGTCCCATCAGCACGCTGCCGATTACGATGGCCGCCAGACCAATTACGATCGCACCGGTTCCCATTCCGATATCTGCGTATTTCTGGCTCTGGCAGACCAGACCGCCTGATAATCCGACCAGGGCATTCGCCAGCATCAAAGCCAGCATTTTGGTCATTCTTGTATTGACTCCCTGTGCCCGGATCATATCTTCGTTATTGCCTGTTGCACGCAGGGCACTGCCAATCTCCGTACTAAAAAACCAGTAAAGCAAAGCGATCATCAGAATTGCCACAACAATTCCGATCAGCAGGGAACTCTGGGACTGGGTCAATCCGGTAAATCCCACGATCCGACTGATAATTGTTTCTGTCTTCAATAATGGAATATTGCTTTTTCCGCCCATAATTCTCAGATTAATGGACCATAGACTGATCTGGGTCAGAATTCCTGCCAGAATCGCCGGTATCTCAAACAAAGTATGCAGTGCACCTGTTACTGCGCCCGCCGCAGCACCGGCCAGTGTCGCCATCAGCAGCGCCACAAACGGATCCATCTCATGATTTACAATCATAACGGCACAGACACATCCGCCCAGAGCAAAGCTGCCGTCGACCGTTAAATCGGAAATACTGAGAAGACGATAGGTAATATAAACTCCTAACACCAATATCCCCCAAAGCACACCCTGGGCGACAGCCCCCTGTAATGCCAGCAACATACCATCCATAACATTCTTCCTCCATGTATACGTCTTCGTGATGAATGCCTTACATAAACAATTCTGGATAACAGCCATAATTGCTTAGGTAAAGCATCTATCCAAAATCAGATGAATGCCCGCGCGGGGCATTCATCTGGAAATGACTTTCGGCTTTCATTAACTTCTACTGAATAGATGAAACATCAATTCCCACAGCAGCAGCAAATTCTTCATTTATAGTTAATTCACACTTTTCGGCTGGCAGATAACCAATCGGTAACTCTGCCGGATTTTTTCCGTTTACCAGGATCTCAACCGCCTGCTCTCCGGCCATATATCCCAGCTGATAGTAATCAATACCATAGGTAGCCAGACCACCGGCATTCACCATTCCGGACTCACCACAGATAACCGGAATCTTATTCTCTTCCGCAATCATTCCAACTGTTGCCATTCCCGCAGCGATCATATTGTCTGTAGGTGCATAAATCACATCAACTTTACCAACCAGGGCTTCAACTGCTGACTGAATATCGTTAGACTGAGAGACGGTCTGTTCAATCGTTTCAATACCCAGCTCAGCCAGAGCTTCCTTAGCCATCTGGGCCTGAATCTGAGAATTGGTCTCTGCTGAACAATATAAAATGCCAACTGTCTTAGCTTCCGGAATCAACTGCTGAAGCAGACCGACCTGCTCTTTAACCGGGGTCAGATCTGAGGTACCGGTAACATTGCCGCCTGGAGCAGCGTTGTCTTCAACCAGCCCGGATTCAGCCGGATCGGTAACTGCTGTTAATACAATCGGAATCTCGGTCGTAACACCTGCAACTGCCTGAGCTGCCGGAGTTGCGATCGCAAGGATCAGATCATTGCCGTCATTAACGAGCTTTTCAGCGATGGTCTGGCAGTTGGACTGCTCACCGGATGCATTCTTCTGATCTACTTCATATTTGATACCGGCATCATTGAGGGCTGCAATAAAGCCTTCATTTGCAGCATCCAAAGCGGCATGCTGAACCAGCTGCAGTACTCCGATTTTATATACTTTATCATCAGTGGAAGCTGCCTCATCGGCTGCCTCACCAGCTTCAGAAGACTCAGATGCTTCTGTTGCCACTTCTGTCTCAGCCTTACTTGTGTCCGCTGTTGTCTCTTTAGAACCACAGGCTGTCATGGATAACACCATCGCACCTGCCATCATCAGAGATAAGATTCTTTTTTTCATAAATTGTTCTCTCCCTTTTTATTTATAAGCTACTAGGTATCATACTACAAAAAAGGCTTCTCGTCAATTTTATTACATTAACTTGTGGGAATTATAGAACGAAACAAAAAACAGGACTGAAAGCATCAATCCTGTAATACATCACGATATAAACGCAGAACATTTCCAGAAAATACCGCCTCTGTTTCTGATTCTGTAAACCCTTGTTTTTTCATCTCAGCCGCTAATAACGGCATACCGGAACAATCTTTCATTTCAAGTTCACTGGTTATTCCATCAAAATCACTGCCCAGCCCGATACATCCGATACCGCCGATCTTTTTCATATGCTTCATATGGGTTACCATATCACGGCAATAACTGCGCACCGGCTCATGGCCATTTTCTTCATCGCGAAGAAAGGCAGCAGCATAATTGATTCCGGCCACTCCGCCCCGCTCTGCCAGGGCCCGGATCATATCATCGGATAGATTCCGGGGATGCCCGGCAATTGCACGGGCATTGGAATGACTGGCTACAAATGGTTTTCGGGTATATCTAAAGACATCCCAGATCCCTGCGTCGTTTAAATGTGACACGTCAATAATCATTCCTAACTGTTCCATCTCTGCTACAAATTCAATTCCTTTTGGTGTCAGGCCGTTTACCGTATTCGGGATACAGACGGGAATCTGGCGGTCCTTACTGGCCTCCCATTCCATCCGGTTCGGGAATCCCAATTCATTTTCCACATTCCAGGTTATCGTCATCATTCTGACACCCAGACGATAGAAATCTCTCAGATAAGATAATTCCCCCTGGCAGACTCCGCCTTCTTCCAGCGTCAGCAGCGCCGACATCCGCCCGGCCTTACAATTCGCTTCGATCTCGCGCCAGTTTGTTACAATTCCAATCAGGTCGGAATGCGCTTCCATTTCACGGTAGAAAACATCAACCAGCTTCATCGCATATTCAAAGGGCCGGTCGATCCTGCGCAGATTAGTAAACAGTGCAAAATTCTGCAGCAGATAACCGCCCTTTATCATCTTCTTTAAATCCACATGTAATGAATTCTCTAAAACAGATGCTTCCTGCCCGTCTCTCTGACGGTAGTAAAGTTCTGCAATTGTATCACAATGCATATCTGCTACTTTCATCCATTCTCCCTGTTCTATTCGCTTCTTAATGCATCAATCGGATTCAGCTTCGCCGCCCGGCCCGCCGGCATATAGCCAAACAGCAGACCGATCCCCACTGATACGCTGAATGAGATAATCACCGCTGACGGTGTTGGCGTTGCATTCAGATCGGCGATTGCCCCAACTGCCGAGGTCGCAACACTTCCTAATATTATGCCGATCAGACCACCAATAGAACTGGTCACCGCTGCCTCAATGACGAACTGCTGCATAATCACACTCCGCTTTGCTCCCAGAGCCTTGCGGATGCCAATCTCCCTTGTTCGTTCGGTTACGGAAACCAGCATGATATTCATGACGCCGACACCGGCAACCAGCAGCGAAATACCGGCAATGCCTCCCAAACCGGCAGACACCATGGCAATCATGGAGTTTAACGAATCGAGCATTTCACTCATGGCTGTTACCGTATATAAATCTTCATTCTTGAACTTTTCATAAAGAAAATCTTCAATCTTTGTAGTATACTCACTGGCCTTTGTCAAATCCATGATCGTAAACGTATAGTTATTAATATTAGCATTCCTTGCCATCTTTACTGCACAGCTGTAGGGCATCCACAGGAAATCATCGCTTCCGCCGTCATCCATGCTGTCTTCCTGCTGCTCTGCGATACCAATGATTTTGAAAGCATAACCATTGACCTTGATTGTTTCATCATACGCTTTTTCTGCACTGCCATACAATTCCTCGGCGACATATGCACCGATGACACAGACCTTTTGCCTTGCCATAATGTCCGCGTACTGAATGTTGCGGCCATACTGCAGATCCCAGTCCTTAATCTCAAGGTAGTCTTCACTGACTCCGCTGATACTGGTATTTGACATCGAATCATTGCCATTCTTTACCGTTCCGCTTACATTAACCATCGGCGACATATTGTCAAAGGCTTCCTGATTGTCCTCATAGAATTGATACATCTCATCAACGGATACCGAACGAGATGACAGATTAATCATATTGACCGAGATCTGGTTCGTTCCCATGCTGGCAAAACTCTCCGTCATATAGGACATATAGGCATTGACAATACTGACCAGGATAATAACCGATGCCACACCGATGATAATGCCCAGCATTGTCAGAAATGACCGCATCTTATTGCTCCATATACTTTTTATTGCAAGCTTAAATGACTGCAGCATATTCGTCCACATCTCCATCAAAATTAATTTTTCCGTCATGAATCCGTACAACCCGTTTCGCTTCCAATGCAATCGAGCTGTCGTGGGTAATCATAACAATGGTATTGCCTTCTTCGTTTAATTCTTTCAAGAAATTCAATACGTCCCGGCTGGTTCGCGAATCCAGTGCACCGGTCGGCTCATCGGCCAGAATCAGAGAGGGATTACCAGCCAGTGCCCGGGCAATGGATACCCTCTGCTGCTGTCCGCCGGACAGCTGATTGGGGAGATTGCGCCATTTGTCTTCCAGGCCTACCCGCTCCAGCGATGCCATGGCTTTTTCCCGCCGTTCTTCTTTGCTAACTTTTGCATACAAAAGCGGCAGCTCGACGTTTTCCAGCAGATTGGACTTGGTCAGCAGATTGTATTGCTGGAAGATAAATCCGATCATGCGGTTGCGGATACCGGCCAGCTGGTCATCACTCATTTGATCGACATCCTCTCCCCCCAGCAGGTAGCTGCCGGAAGACGGTACATCCAGCGCCCCGATAATATTCATCAGGGTGGATTTGCCGCTTCCTGATTTACCTACAATCGCAACAAACTCTCCGCGGTGTATGGTCAGTGTGATTCCATCATTGGCACGGACTTCTTCAGTCCCCATCTGATAGACTTTGTATATATCTTTTAGTTCAATTAAAGGTTCTGCCATTTCGTCTCCTCCTGCTTCTGACGGTCTACGGACGTCCGCCGCCCATGCCGCCCTGACCGCCGCCGCCGCCCTGGCCGCCCATGCCGCCCTGACCGCCCATGCCGCCCTGGCCGCCCATACCACCCGGCATCATAGAGCTGGTATTGGTTGACGATTGACTTACATAGATGATATCACCTTCCGACACACCCTCAACGACCTCAATGTAATCTTCGCTGGTCAGTCCGGTCTTCACTTCAACGGATCTGAAACCGGCCGGTACTGCGCCCTGGGCTTCTGTCACAGAATCATCTTTGATATAAACACGGTTACCGCGCATCAGTGCATCTACCGGTATCATCAGGACATCTTCAGCAGAATCAAGAATAATGATACCATCAACATTCATTCCCGGAAGCAGGTCGCCCACTTCATCCAGGGTAACCGTAACCGGATAATTCGTTACACCGTTCGACTGAGAACTCTCCAGACTGATATTCGTTACCGTTCCGCTGAACGTCTCACCTTCAATCGCATCTGCCGTCACTTCCACCTTCTGCCCTACTTTTACTTTTCTGACATCCAGCTCATCGACCGACATTTCAAAGGTCACCTCAGACAGATCATAGATCACCGCCATCGTTGTACTGCTGCTGCCGGAGCTCTTGCTGATATTGTCACCGACCTTAATACTCTTGGTAATTACCTGTCCCGATATCGGTGCGGTAATTGTATAGTTTTCATAGTTATCCTGGGTTGTGTCTACTTTACTCTGAGCCGACTCAATCTTTTCCTGAGCTGAATCAACGGAATCCTTATAGGAACGGACGATTTTTTCAACATCCTTACTGTTGATCCTGAAAAGCGGGGTTCCAGCCGTCACATAATCGCCCTCATTCACCAGCATCGCCTCAACTTCAACACTGCTGGAAACATCCGCTTTCATAATGGTATTTGTCATCGGCTCAAACGCACCTTCAACGGCACTGACAAACTCGCCAATTGTCACCGCTCCGGTATGATTGGTGGTCAGACCACCCGGATTGGAAATTTCCATCGTCACATAACGGACCATCCGTCCTCCGTTTAGAACTTCATCCATATTACTAATAGAAGTAACCACTCCGGCCAACTGCTCTTCCGTGTCTGACAAGGTAATAACCGCCTGACTTCCGACACCGATCGCCGCCGCTTCTCCTGATAAAAATGGCACTTTCATTTTCATTACCTGATCATTATAAATAACAGCCAGTTCTGTATTTGAACTCACTTTATCTCCAGCTTCAATCTTTAATTCACTGATAAAGCCGGAACGCGTTGATTTATAGGTATTACCACTGTAATCCTGCAATATATCCTGATATTCCCGTTGAGCATCCTGATAACTGGTATTGGCACGTTCCAGAGAACTACTAGCTGATCTTACTTCAGATTCCAGTGATGAAACATCAATCTGGTAAAGGATCTGTCCTTCCTCCACCTGATCTCCCTCTTCAAAATCCGCAAGCACCACTTCGCCCTCGACCAAAGAGGTAATGCTATAAGTATCTTTGGGTGAAATAACGCCAGAGGAAGATAACTCAGATATCAAATCACCTCTTGTTACTGTTGAAGTATTTTTTGCCCCGGCATCAGCACTGGCCTGCTTCGCCTTTCTGGAGTAATTCTGCCAGAATAAAGCACCGCCGATCACCCCACACAAAATCACCATAGTGAGGACAATCCATTTTCCCCCTTTGGCATTACGCTTTTTCTCTTTTCTTTTCCACTTCCACATATTCTGCTCCCCTATCAGTCTTCCACGTAATCGATAACACTATAGCTAACATCACCACTTGAGTTTACCGACTTCTCACAAATCAGCGTAACCGTATCTCCCACCCGAAGTGTCCCATATATGGAAAATGCAAATTGCATTTCGGAACTATCAAGCTTATATTCCACGCCATCGATTGTAACGGCAGACGGAGTCATCACATCAGACGAGCTGTAATAGATATTATCGACTGTACCACGTACCGCACAACGTCTGGAACTATTTTCATCAACATCTGGATCATCATCTGCCGTATAGGCCCAAACCGTCTTGGCTGACTGATTATAATAAATAACCACATAGTTGTTGGCGATCGCACTCTTTAATGCCGTATAGCTGGAAGCATCTCCATTCATAAAGATACTGGCTTCCTGGATATTAAATGGCACATAGTCACCTATTTGGCGTCCTTTGGGAACCAGTTTGGGACCCTTCAGATTGGTATCTGCAAGTCCCATCGGGTTCACTTCACCATCGGAATTCAACTCACAGCCAAGAACAGTTGCATAAGCCTTGGTACTATCCTTCATCTCTGTCTTCAGCAGATTGTAGAACAGATTCACACAGTCATTTCTATTTAAAATTTCGTTGGCATTGCGATTCACTTCGCTGTTTAGTTCGAGCGAATAAAACATGGCCATACGGACATTAGCCGTATCTCCCGTGAAATCCTCATTAGTATATCCTAATAACCCCAGCAGCCCGCGGCTGGCTTCCTGCAGGGTAATCGGCTGGTCGGGTTTGAAGATGCCACCCAGATAACCCACCATCCACTGCTGCTCTGCCGCAATCCGGATACTGGAGGCATATTCATAATCTTGGGCCACATCTGCGTAGACAGACACATTGCTGACTGTCGGCAGATAATCCCTGTATGTAGATGCCTGTACCAGCATTCTTGCAAATTCAGCTCTCGTTACCGACTGATCCATTCCTGTATTCACATTCATGATCCCGGCTACACCAATTACTCTTTTGCGGTAATCTAAATTATTGGACGCCTCTGTTGTCATTGGCACAACTGCGCTGACTGTAAGAACCACAGCCACCGATTTGATTAACTTTCTTTGGTCCATGTAAAAAACTCCTCTCAGAATTTCACTCAATACGCTTAGAATTATATAATAGCAATAGATTGTGTTTATTCTGTGATGAAAATCAATTATCCCGTCAAAGCCGATAGCCCGCTCGAAATTATTAAAGCAAGGGGAAAAACTCCCTGCCGAACGAGAACTGGCCCGTTTATTGGGAATTAGCCGATCAATGAACCGGTGGCTTTGTCTGCAGTCAGACGACATGGAGATTATATTCAGATTTTAGAAGCGCTGGAGAGCAGAGATAAGCAGAGAATTAAAAAAGCTGTCCTTAATCACCTTATCAAGAGCCGTGAGGGTATTGATAAACTGATTCAAAAAATCGAAGAAAGGACAATTGAATGATGAAAGATTTGCTTAGTTTTCCAGATATTGCTGTAGAGCCGGCATTTGTTGCCGGGCGATTCGGCGGCCTTCGTGGTATAGGTGGGTTAGTTTGCGGATGTCTTTTTCGAGGCGGGCTACTTTGACCGGAAATTCGGGGCGGATTACGAAGATCCGTCCTTCTTGTTCTAGCTGGTTGATTTCGAGCTGCATCCGGTTGTAACGACCTGGAACCTCGTGCAGTGCCTGCTGGAGCTTGGGCAGCGGGGCAAAGTAGCGGGCGTAGGCGCTGCGCATGATTGGGCTTAGCGGTGGCTTCTGGAAACCGTTGTGACGGGTCAGAATCAGGATTATCTTATCATAGCCCAGATCCAGGGCGCGCTGATATGCGATTGGGAGGGAGACTCCGCCGTCCAGGTATTTTTTGCCGTCAATCGTCATCATTTTTGACATGACAGGAATGCTGCTGGAGGCTTCTACCGCCGCCATCATATCGGAGCAGGTAGATTTTTCAAAATACTCAGGGGCTCCGGTACGGCATCTGGTGGCTACTACTTCAAAGGTCTGAGGTGACTGATAAAAGGCATCAAAATCAAAGGGAATTAATTCGGTACTTAATTCTCCAAAAAGAAACTCAAAGTTGAATATCTGCCGGTTCTTTACCATATTTTCAAAACTCAGATAACGCTTGTCGTGAAGATATTCAGTATTTATTTTCAGGGTTCTTCCTGTTTGTTTGCTGATATAATTCATTCCATTCATGGATCCTGCAGATACACCGTTCACATAGGAGCATTCCATCTCCTCTTCTACCAGCACATCCAAAACTCCGGATGTAAAAAGTCCGCGCAGGGATCCGCCTTCCAAAACGATCGCAGCTTTAATCATAATTCACCTCAAATCAAAATTTAAAATCATAAATGATATTATAACCAGAATTTCCCAAAAGTTCAAGCGTTGTATCAGCCTTCCTTGCTTTTTTGTTTTATCTGCTATAAAATATACTGCAAAGACAGGAGGAATAATTTTATGAAAACTGCTGAACAGCTGAGACAATTATTACAGTCAATTGACCGGAAAAGCTATCCTGCTTACAAAAGTACGCAGGGGGCTTACCGTTTTCATGAGTATATCTTATGCATTGACCATGTGCAGGGTGATCCTTTCGCTGCACCATCCAAGATAAGCATTCAGGTTCCCCATAACGGCGCCGGTTTCCCGGCAGAGTATTTTGATCAGCCGTACCGGAAAACCGCGCTGGAAGACTATCTGATCCGTCAGTTTGGAAAGAAAATCAATCAGTATAATTTCAAAGCAAAAGGTTCCGGTAAAAGTGGCCTGATTTGTGTCAGTCATCCGGAACCCGAGATCTTAAGCCGGACAGCCTGTGATTTTGGCAAGGATGGAATCACCGCCCGCTTTGAAGTCGGCTTCCCGGCAAACGGACGAACCATCAATTCCGGTGAACTGATTAAAATATTTTTTGATTTTCTGCCGGACTGTATCCGGTCGGTATTTTTTCACCGTAACCTGACCGCAAAATCAGTCCTGGATGTGATCCATTTGGCTGATGACCGGCAATTTATCCTGAATGAACTGAGCCGCCTGAAACTGGTTGCTTTTGTTGCAAACGGAGCCATCCTCCCCAGGGAAAGCGGAGCCTCCAGCAAACCAATGAAAATGGAAGATACGATTCCTTTTCGTTCCCCCGCTTCACTGCAGATAAAGATGGAACTGCCTCACTTTGGTATGATCACCGGAATGGCAATTCCACGGGGCATTACTTTGATTGTCGGCGGTGGTTATCATGGCAAGTCGACACTGTTAAAAGCGTTGGAAGCAGGTGTCTATCCGCATATCGGAGGCGATGGGCGGGAATATGTTGTCACCGATCCCAGTGCATGCAAACTTCGCGCGGAGGAAGGCCGCAGTATCCAAAATGTCGATATCTCTTTATTTATTAACGATCTTCCCAACCAAAAAGACACCCGCTCCTTTTCTACTGAAGATGCCAGCGGCAGCACTTCTCAGGCCGCTAATACAATAGAAAGTATGGAGTCAGGCAGTCAGGTGTTTTTGATCGATGAAGATACCTCCGCCACCAATTTTATGGTACGGGATGATTTAATGCAGAAAATCATCCGGCGAAATCAAGAACCGATCACACCCTTTATCGAGCGGGTTCGCGATCTGTATGAAAAAGCCGGGATTTCTACGGTTCTGGTTGCAGGCAGTTCCGGTGCCTACTTTTATATTGCCGATACGATCCTGCAGATGGATCACTATCAGCCCTGCGATATTACCGAACATACCAAAGCATTCTGCTCACAGTATGGTATGGAAGCAATCCAGTCCGCACCCGACTTTCATCTGCCGCCAGTTGGCCGCAAAATAAATATTCCATCAAGAAGGCCCTCCGACAGCTCCCACGCAGATCGACAAAACGGTCGTGACAACCGCATCAAAGTAAAAGTCTTCGGCAAAGATACTATTCAACTCGATAAGTCACAGATCGAGCTGCGGGCAATCGAACAACTGGTAGATTCCGAACAGGCCGCAGCACTGGCTCAGATGATGCGCTACTGCCTGGAACAGCAGTTGATTGACCGCTATCCGGTCACCGATCTGGTTCGTCTGCTGCTGAACCAGAAAGACAAGTGGTACACCTCCACAATGGGCCTGTGCATGCCCCGCGAGCAGGAAATCTATGCCTGTCTGAACCGCTACCGCGGCTAACTCAGTGGGGCCAACAAGTAGCTGGGGAAGCGGCGGCTTCCCCAGCTACTATGTGCATCCCTACAACGTTTCCGCCCGCTCCTTAACATTCTTCTGGAAATTAATCACATCATGATGATATTCCTCACTCATATACTTCGATGTAATCATAAAATCAGCCGTAGCCTTATTAATTGCCATCGGAATATCATACACCTGTGCAATACGCATCAGTGCCTTGACATCCGGATCATGTGGCTGCGCCGTCAGCGGATCCGAGAAAAACACGATAAAATCAATCACACCTTCGACGATTTTGGCGCCAATCTGCTGATCTCCGCCCAACGGGCCACTATTGTAGCCTTTTACAGTAAGGCCGGCCTGGTCCGTAATCATCCGGGCTGTCGTACCGGTGCCGTAAAGTCTGTGATTCTTCAATATCTCATAATGATCCTGGCACCAGGTAATCAACTTGGGTTTTTCATTATCATGGGCGATCAATGCAATATTCTTTTGTGATTGAATTGTAAAAGTAATATAATCGTTTGTCATTCGGGGCTCTCCTCTCCTTCTGCCATACGTTCAATCAGTTCCCAGATTTCCTCTCTGCCCTGCTTTGTTTCGGCTGAGAACGGTATCAGAATATCATCTGACTTCATTCCCAATCCGGTTCGCAGCATTTTCACGTGTTTGGCTACCTGACTTCTTTTTAACTTATCCAGTTTGGTAGCGATAATAACCGGATCATATCCGTTGGAACTGATCCAGTCATACATCAGTTTATCATTGGCCGATGGTTCATGGCGGATATCAATCAGCAGGAATACACAGCGGAGCATGGATGTTTTGCCAAGATAACGCTCGACCATTTTACCCCATTTTGCTTTCACCTCTACCGATGCTTTTGCATAACCGTAACCGGGCAGATCAACATAATAAAATGCATCATTGATATTATAATAATTAATGGTCTGGGTCTTCCCTGGCTGACTTGAGGTTCTCGCCAGTGACTTTCGGTTCATCAAGGCATTGATCAGGGAAGATTTACCGACATTTGATTTTCCGGCAAAGGCAAACTCCGGATGGATATTTTCCGGAAAGGTACTGGTAATTCCGCAGACTGTTTCCAACTCTACTTTTCTGATAATCATAACTGCTCCTTATACAAGTGTTTCTTTCACCACTTCTTCCATGTGTTTAACAAAGACGATCTGGAGGCCTCTGGTAATCTCTTTAGACAATTCAGCAATATCTGCTTTATTCTTGTCGGGTACCAGCACCTTCTCCACATGCGCCATTTTGGCCGCCAGAATCTTCTCCTTTAAGCCGCCGATCGGCAGTACTCTGCCGCGGAGAGTGATTTCACCGGTCATTGCTACTTTCGCCGCAGCTTTGCGGTTGGTGACTGCAGACAGCATTGCTGTCGCCATGGTAATACCGGCAGATGGTCCGTCCTTTGGTACCGCGCCCTCCGGAATATGAATATGGATATCACGCTTTTCAAAGTAATTATCTGCAATCTTATACTGCGGGCTGATGGAACGGACATAGGTCAGCGCAGTCTGGGCTGATTCTTTCATGACATCCCCCATCTGGCCGGTCAGCTTCAGTTCGCCTTTGCCCGGCATAACATTTACTTCAATCTGCAGGGTATCTCCGCCCACGCTGGTCCATGCCAGGCCTCTTACAATCCCAACCTCATCTTCTTCATTAGCATTTTCAAAGGAAATCTTTTCTTTGCCCAGGTATTTTTCCAGGTTGGATTCTGTTATGCGGATCTGTTTTTTGTCTTCCTCAAGAAACTCTCTGGCTGCCTTACGGCAGATCTCGCCAATGCGGCGTTCCAGGTTACGCACGCCCGCTTCACGGGTATAATTATGAATGATCTTTTTAATCGCAGAATCAGAAATTGTAATTTTCTTTACTGTCAGGCCACTGCGTTCAAACTGCTTCCCAACCAGATAGTTTTTGGCAATGTGGAACTTCTCATTCTCGGTATAACTGTTTACTTCAATAACCTCCATACGATCCAACAGCGGCCGTGGGATGGTCTGAGTCGTATTGGCGGTTGCAATAAACAGGACATTCGATAAGTCAATCGGCAGTTCCACATAATGATCACGGAACTTGACATTCTGCTCACCATCCAGCACCTCTAACAATGCCGATGAAGTATCACCTTTATAATCACTGCTGACCTTATCGATTTCATCTAACAGCATCAGCGGATTAGATACGCCAGCCTGACGCAGACCATCAACAAGACGGCCGGGCATGGCACCTACATAGGTTCTTCTGTGCCCCCGGATCTCTGCTTCATCCCGGACACCGCCAAGACTGATCCGGACATATTTTTTATTTAATGCCCGGGCAACCGAACGAGCAATAGATGTCTTTCCGGTTCCGGGAGGGCCTACCAGACACAGAATCGGACCGGTCCCTTCCGGTGTCAGAGCGCGGACCGCCAGATATTCCAGCACCCGGTCTTTCACCTGCTCCAGACCATAGTGATCTTCTTCTAGAATGTTCTGGGCATGTTTTATTTTATTATTGTCCTTTGATACTTTTTTCCAGGGCAGCTCCAGCAGGGTCTCTATGTAGTTACGCAACACATTCCCTTCCTGACTGCCTCCCGGCATACCTTTGAAACGACTGATTTCCTTCATCAGCTTCTCTTTTACTTCTTTGTCTGCTTTCAGACTACGAACCTGCTTTTCGAATTCATCGGCATCAGAGACCGGATTGTCCTCTCCCAGTTCTTCGCGGATAATCTTCATCTGCTCTCTTAAAATATATTCCTTCTGGTTCCGGTCGATATTTTCTTTGACCTTTTCCTGAAATTCCTTACGGATTCTTGAAATTTCGATCTCATTAGCCAGATTACCGACAACCGCCTCATAGCGTCCGCTGCCATCAAGAGCATCCAGATATTCCTGGCGTACCGTGTAATCCCACGGCAGCTGAATCGCCATCTGAAGCATCAGTTCCTCAAGGTCAGTCTCCAGTAATATATTCGGCAATACTTCTTTGGCAAATTTCTGATGCTGCTTTCCGTATCCTTCCAGCTTCTCTTTTAATACCCGGATCATCGCTTCAGCCGTAATATAGTCCAGTTCATTCTCCTGCTGATCCGTAATCTCTACCTCTCCCACCAGCATGGGATCAACAGAATCAAGCATCAGCAATTCAACCCGATCCTGCCCTTCGACCATGACCCTGACGACACCGCCGGGCATCTTAACGAGCTGTTTTACATGAGCCAAAATGCCGAAATGATGCAGCTGCTCCAGAGCTGGTTCCATTTGTTCCGGATTGCGCTGCGTTACCAGACAGATTTTTTGATTTCCCACCATTGCCTTTTCTACTGCTGCAATAGACTTAGGACGGCTGATATCAAAACTAACTGTCATCTTAGGCAATATAGTAAGCCCCCGCAGTGCGATGACAGGTATTGTAAATATTGTACCTTCCATAGCGTTTTCTCCTTAATCAATATAAAAATGGGAGCTAAGGCTCCCATTCTGTCAGTTTCATCAGGCAATTTCGCCTGCTTTATCTTTTTTCAGTCTCTGGGAGAGTGTTTTTCGCGGCACTGCCGTATCCCGGTAAACCAGCTCCGGCTCACCTGTCTTATCAACTACATCCCTGGTAATCGTGCAGATACCAATATTGGTTTCCGAAGGAATTTCATACATCAGTTCCTGCATTACCGATTCCAAAATAGAGCGGAGTCCTCGTGCACCAGTCTTACGATCTACCGCAAGCTTGGCAACAGACTCCAGGGCATCATCAGTAAATTCCAGCTTTACATCATCCAGCTCGAATAACTTCTGATACTGTTTAATCAATGCATTTTTCGGCTCTTTTAAGATCTGTTTCAAGGCATGCTCATCCAGCAGATCCAATGATACCACAACCGGTACGCGTCCGATAAATTCGGGAATCAGGCCAAATTTGGTCAGATCCTGCGGCAGCACCTGTCGCAGCAGATCATCGATATCAGTCTTGCTCTTATCGACTACATCAGCATTAAAACCAATCGATCCGAAACTAATGCGGCTCTCGATAATCTTTTCAAGACCATCAAAGGCACCACCACAGATAAATAAGATATTCGTGGTATCAATCTGAAGCAATTCCTGGTGCGGATGTTTTCTGCCTCCCTGCGGCGGCACACTGGCAACCGTACCTTCCAGAATCTTCAGCAGAGCCTGCTGAACACCTTCACCCGATACATCACGGGTAATGGATACATTCTCTGACTTTTTTGTAATCTTGTCGATTTCGTCAATATAGATAATGCCGTATTCAGCCTTGCTGATATCATAATCAGCTGCCTGAATCAGTTTCAGCAGAATATTTTCCACATCTTCACCAACATAACCGGCTTCTGTCAGTGCTGTTGCATCTGCAATCGCGAATGGCACATTGAGAACCTTCGCCATGGTCTGAGCCAGATATGTCTTACCGGAACCGGTTGGTCCCAGTAACAAAATATTACTTTTCTGTACTTCTACATCCAGTTTTTTCGCTGCGGTAACCCGCTTGTAGTGGTTATACACTGCTACGGAGAGTACTTTCTTCGCAGCATCCTGTCCGATTACATATTCATCCAGAAAGTTTTTAATCTCCTTTGGTTTCAGCAAATTAATGCTGTCCACGTCGATCCCGCTTTCTTCGTGATTGTCAAATTCTTCTTCGAGAATCTCCGCACAAAGGTCTATACATTCGTCACAAATAAACACATTATTGGAACCTGCGATCAGTTTCTTCACCTGCTCCTGTGTCTTTCCACAAAAAGAACATCTGACTCTGTCATCTGATCTGTTCGGCATATACGCCCACCTCTATCCTTTCTTATTCCATCTGCAGCTGGCTGCAAATGGTTTTAATGACTGGCAATAACCTGATCTACCAAGCCATACGCTTTGGCTTCTTCTGCAGTCATGTAATGATCCCGTTCGGTGTCGCGGCAGATCACTTCATACGGCTGTCCGGTGTTGGCAGCCAGAATTTCATTTAATTTCTTCTTCGTCTGCAGAATCTTTTCCGCTACGATCTGGATCTCTGTCGCCTGTCCCTGTGCTCCGCCGGACGGCTGGTGAATCATCACTTCAGCATTGGGAAGAATAAACCGTTTCCCCTTGACACCACCGGCCAGAAGAAAAGCGCCCATGCTTGCGGCCATACCGATGCATACGGTAGAGACATCACATTTGATATAGTTCATGGTATCGTAAATAGCCATTCCAGCTGTTACTGATCCGCCCGGACTGTTGATATATAAATTAATATCCTTGCCGGGGTCCTCAGATTCCAGGAATAAAAGCTGTGCAACGATCAGGCTGGCTGATACATCAGACACTTCTTCTCCCAGGAAGATAATCCTCTCTTTTAACAGTCTCGAATAAATATCATAGGAACGTTCACCTCTGCTGGTGGACTCAATGACGTAAGGTACTAAAGCCATAACAAACCCTCCTGTCTTTTTAATAAGAATTCTAGTACCAGCTCAGGACGGCGGGAATTTGCAGACAAAAACAGCTGTCAAGCTTGCTTGTAAAGCTGTTTTTGTCTGCAAATTCCCATCGGATGAACATCCGATGCTTCTTGAATGGCGTAGACATTCAAGAAGATAGCCGTCCTGAGCAGCGATGATTTAATATATCGGCTTTTAAACGGACGAGATTCCCGACAGATGCCGGGAATCTACCTGTCCACTCAGAACTTAAACCAATTTAGCCTCTGCTACCAGGAAATCAACTGCTTCCTGAACAGCCAGGTCCTCTTTCATCTGTGCGAGTTCTTTCTCACCCATGAAACTCTTGATCTGGTCTAATTCCATCTTGTAGTTTTCTGCCATCTTCTTCAGTTCTTCTTCCACAGCCTCATCTTCAACCGTAATGTTCTCTGCTGCAACGATTGTTTCCAGCACAAGACGGGTACTGATTCTCTGCTCCGCCTGCGGACGCATCTGATCCTGAAGCTTTTCCATGGTCATGCCGGTAAACTGCATATACTGCTCCAGAGAAATCCCCTGACTCTGCATTCTGCGGCCATAATCCTCGACCATGTTGCGAACCTGCTGTTCGATCATTGGCTCAGGAATATCCATGGAAGCATTTTCTACAACTTTCTGAACTACGTTATTTTCGTTTTCTGTTGTTGCTTCTTTTTGTTTTTTCTCTGAAAGCTTTGCCTTAATATCTGCTTTGTATTCATCCAAAGTTTCAAATTCTGAAACTTCGCCGGCAAATTCATCATTCAGTTCAGGCAATTCTTTTACTTTGATTTCTCTAACAGTAACCTTGAACATAGCCGGTTTACCAGCCAGTTCAGCGGCATGATATTCTTCCGGGAAGGTAACATTGATCTCTGCTTCTTCACCGATGGACTTGCCGATCAGCTGATCTTCAAACGTATCAATGAAAGAGTGAGTTCCGATTGTCAACGGATATGCTTCTGCCTTGCCGCCTTCAAATGGAGCACCATCAACAAAACCTTCAAAATCAATAACGGTCTGGTCTCCGTCTGCAACAGCACGGTCTTCAATGGTAAGCAGTCTGGAGTTCTGCTCCTGAACTGTCTTTAATTCTGCGTCGATATCTTCATCAGTTACTTCTGGTTTTGCTTTCTCTACTTCGATGCCTTTATATTCGCCCAGAGTCACTTCCGGCTTAACAGCTACCAGTGCGGTATAGATAAAGCATTTGCCTTTCTCTACCTGCTCTACGTTGATCTCCGGTCTTGATACAATCTCAAGCCCGCTCTCTTCCATATTCTGTGCATAGGTATTATCAATGATATCCCCGGCTGCATCTTCATACAGTACTCCAACGCCATACATTTTCTCAATCATTGCCTGTGGAGCTTTTCCTTTACGGAAGCCAGGAATGTTAAATCTGTTTTTATTTTTGTTGTAAGAAGTTTTAAGAGCTTCGTCGAATTGCTCTGCCGGTACTTCTACGGTTAATTTCGCCATATTTTTTTCTAATTTTTCCACTTGTAAACTCATTTTATGGGTTCCTCCTTACATATATGTATGGTCGTCTCGGCAGGGCGCCACACTTCAGTTTACCATTATAGCATAGACTTGTCACAATTACCAGTCCTATTTTTTACGAACTTTTGCGCTATAATAATGAAAAAAGGAGGTACTTATGGAAATCGAAAAAAAATACCGGATCTATACCCCACGCCCCGACTATACTGACTTTCCCTGTCATCAGATTGAACAGGCTTATCTTTGTACAGACCCTGTTATACGCATCCGCAGAGAGGATGATACGTACTATCTCACCTACAAATCAAAAGGGCTGCTGAGCCGGGAAGAGGCTAACCTCCCACTGACGAAAGAATCGTATGATCATCTGCTGGTCAAGGCTGATGGGATTATTATCAGGAAAAAACGTTATCTGATTCCTGTGGATGAGTCTTCGTTAACTGTTGAGCTGGATATATTCGAGGGTGATTATGAGGGGCTGATGCTGGCAGAAGTGGAATTTGACAGTGAAGCTGAGGCTTTGTCATTTAAGGCGCTTGACTGGTTTGGGGAGGATGTTACGTTTTCGGGGGAGTTTTCAAATAACAGGCTGAGTCAGGAACGGGTAAACCTTTAATCTTTTGACAGCAGCCGCTTTAGGAAATATTCCCGGTTATTAATAAACATTTCTGTCACTTGATAACTTTCCGTTTCCATATATTCGCATGGGTGAATCATATTTTCATCAAAGGATAGAATCTGAGCTCCTGGCAACCCTAAGAGAATCGGCGAATGACTGGCAATGATAAATTGCGCTCCTTGATTTGCCAGTCTGTCGATCTCCAGCAGCAAAGTCAGCTGCCGCTGCGGCGACAATGCCGCCTCCGGCTCGTCCAGAAGATACAAACCGCCTTCAATAAAGTAGCCCTGGATCAATGCCAGAAAGCTTTCACCATGAGACTGCTGATGAAAGGATTTCCTTGCTTAAAAAACAGATCGTATTGCTAACAACAATCCAAATATAATCAAGGGAATCCCGGCGAAGGCACCAACCACAGTTACTGTCAGCACCGCACCCAGAATTATAATGACCAGGCTGATGATCAATCCGATCAGGCGGCCGGTCAGTTGAAATACCAGACTGATAAGCCACCAGATTAAACGAAATGGTAATAATAATAATTTCATAATAAGACCTCTTTTCTTGCATCCATGATAACCATTGATGCATCCTTCCTCATAAAGATATGCTCGCCATAATAGAATGTTCCCATTTGGCGCACCTCACATGCTTAAACGTGAAATTTTTAAAAACAGCTCATTAATCCCCTCGTAGAAACCGATTGTCACCACGGTCTTCTCGTCACCCTCTCCAGTCACAGCATAATTACTAAAATACGGTGTGGTTTCCATTAAGGGATTTCCCTGCTCATGCACAATCGGAATTTCTATTTCCATATACCGGCTCCAGGTCTCCATAATAAAATCTGTATCAATATTCTCCCATTCAGAATCCGTTCTTACAAAAATTTGATATACTTTCCTGCTATCCGCATCAAGATAAATGTCAATAACCCGCTTTTGTTTATTGGAGTTTTTCTGAATATTCGACAGGCTTAGTTTCCAGACAGCGACATGATTCCTTGGTTCCAGAACATCAATCGCGGTATACAGAACCGCCTCATACAGTGTCTTTTCTACCGGTTCCAAAGTACCTGGCAAAATCCCCAGTTCATGCAGATAAGCAAGTTCCTGATTACAAATATCAAAAATCTCCGCATCGGTTATCGCTTTGTCATCCGGTTCCTGATAATTCAACACAAAAGCATAATGTCCGGTCATCTGCTGGTTCTGACTGCTCAGTGCCTGTGAGACAATATAAAGCTTCTCGGTACTATTGAGCGCATACCGATAGCCTTGCCCGACAGCTTCTGCCGTCTGGATATGAATCTGGTTCAAAATGGTCTTATCCTTATAGTTGGAAAGTGCTTCCGGCCCAAGAATAGATAACACGATAGTTCCCACCGTAAAAATAAAAAATAAAACCTGTACGCCCCGTCTTTTCATCAGCTAGCTCCCCCCTTGTCATTGTCAGACATATCCGGCAAAACAAAACTAATACAGGTACCTTTACCAACCTCACTTTCAATTTCAAGCTTGCTGCCATGAAGAGCCAGGATCTCAGCACATAAGGCCAGACCAAGACCAGCACCATTTCGACTTCTTGAACGGGATTTATCCACCATATAAAAAGCCTGGGTAATTTTGTGCTGTTCTGCCTGCGGAATCCCCTCGCCGTAATCTCTTACTGAAAAACGGTAACCACCCTTTACTTTTCTTCCCAATACTTCAATTGACATGCCAGCTCCGGATGCTTTGCAGGCATTGTCCAGCAAATTGATCAAAACCGACTTGATCAGATTCTGCTCTGCCCTGATCATGCCATGGTGATAGCGGAATTTAATTGCAATCTTTTGATTCACGGCATACATCTCGTATAAGTTCTGGATCAGCGTTTCTGCTGAAACATTCTGAAACTCTACCTCATGCCTTTTGGTAACGATCAAATCAAGAAGCCGAAATGACATCGCTTCCAGACGTTTTCCCTCGGTATAAATGTAATTGGCGGACATGAAGCTTTTCTCTTCATCCAGTTTGCGGGAACGAAGCATATCCGCATAGCCGATGATCGCCGTCAGAGGTGTTTTCAACTCATGCGCAAATGCTGCCACGAAATCTTCTCTGGACTCGATTTCCGCTTCCAGCTTATTAATATTTTCCTCCAGGGCAATCGCCATTTTATTAAAATCCATCGTCAACTGTCCCAGTTCATCATTGCTGACCTGTTTTGCCCGGTAATCGTAATCTCCATAGCTCATCCGCCTGGTCGCTCTGGTCAGAAAACGAATTGGCCTGGTCAGCCAGGATGATATAAAATACATACTGATAAAACCAAATACCAGCATTGCCACCGTCACTTTGCGGTAAAGCGAAAAACCCTCTGCCCGTTCATGAAACACCGCGGAAACATCTTTCATGGTTTCCAGATATAACACCCGATCCAAGGTATTTACCGCAATTCCACATTGAATAAAATACTGGTCAGCCAGATTCAGCAGCCGGTATGTCTTATTCTCCGCTTCCGTCTGCATCAGCATTTGGTCATCCGTGATAAACCCGTCACTCATATACAGCACTTGTCTGTTTTCGTCGCTGATACGAATCAGACGACCGGAACTATGTCCGCTGCTCTCCAGATTATAACCGATCTGGCCGACGGTGTTGTCCTGAAGCACATTATATTTTGCCGGTATGTTAAGTGCCGCTGTTTCCATAGCAAAACTTAAAATGCTGTTGTCATCCAGCGCCTGTGCAATTTCCCGTTTTAAAGAAGTCTGAAATACATGATTCACAAAGTAAAAACCACTGAATCCCAGACCGATTGCCATAACAATCAAGGTCGACAGCAGCATTTTCAGAGAGAATTTCATGCTGATACCTCCAGACGATATCCGACCTTATAAACGGCAACCAAACGGGGAATATCCTGATCCATCCCAGGTGCTAATGTATAAGCCCAATTTAACTTTCTTCTTAAACGCTGAACATGAAGATCCAGGGTCCGGCTATCTCCATAATACTCCTCTTCCCAGACCTTTTCGTACAACATATCACGGAACAATGCCACATTTTTATTCTTGATAAAGAGAACTAGCAAGCCAAATTCTTTGTTGGTCAAATCTACAAACTGACCATTTTTCATTACCGTATGAGCCTCAATATCAACCACCACATCACCAGCACAAAGCCGGGTCTGCATTTTATTGTATCTACGCAATACGGCTTCTACTCTGGCTACCAGCTCCACGATGTCGAAAGGCTTTACCAGATAATCGTCGGCACCAAGCCGTAACCCTTTGACCCGGTCTTTAACATCATGCTTTGCGGTAATAAAAATAACCGGAACCCCAAGCGGGCGTATGTACTCCATAATATCATAGCCATCCACGCCCGGCAGCATGATATCCAGTAAGATCAGATCAAACTTCTCTTCCTCAATCCGTCTCAGTGCAGTAATTCCGTCCAGAACCGAACTGCACGAGTATCCGCTTTCTGTTAAATGCAGGTCAATTAAATCACAAATCGGTTTTTCATCATCAACAATCAGTACTTTTATCATATCACTTCCACCCCCAATATTTGCGTGCAGCTTCGACAACAGCTCCTACCATAGTTTCGCTGTCGTCGACCTGATATTCCTTTTTCAGATTCGTATCGACGTAAAATCCGTCAGTTTTTTGATAATAAATGGCATAATCCGTTGTCAACAGAAGTTCTTCTTCCGTCTCTCCATCGTGATATCGTCCCAACACGATGACATCCTTCAGGCCATCGCCGTCAATATCCTGACAGACAACACCATATAGTGCATAAAGACTTTCATATTCCTGCATCGGCTGAAAACTCCAGACAATATAGCCTTGCTCGTTAACCAAATAGATCATAAAGACATTATATTCTGCCATCCGGTAGATTCCTGATGCAACGTAAAGTTTTCCCCATTTTTCGAACTCCCGCCATCTGCTTACATCTGAATCTACCTGGAAACCTTTTTTCTTTAATTCATCCAACGTCACAGCAGTATACAAAAATTCCGTAGAATATCCTTGTATAAGATAAGATCTGATAAACTGAATACTCTTGTTCATACCATATTCGTTAAGCTTGTCCGATATCCGGTAATCGCGGTAAAACAGCTGGCGGGCTGATTCATCATTGCGAAACAGAACATCCCCCACCTTATAGACACGTTGATCGTCAGCACCGTTTTCGCTGTCCTCAGCACTAAATGTAATTAACAAAAGATCCTTCTTCCCATCGTCATTGACATCTTGAAAGGATAACGCCGCCACTCCGGTGTTGGGTTGTTCTAAAACGCCCTGCTGTTGATAATTGGCAGATAATTGCTCCGTTTTATATAAGATAGTTTCATCTGATTGAATCACAAAGATTGCCAGCCGGTGGCAAGTCTTATGAATTGCCGCATAAACCGTCACATCCCCATAATCTTCTAAGGTAATCGGAAATATGTGCTCCTCAACAATGCGAAAATCACTCGTCAGCAGTTCTTCATACGTTTTTATATGATCAAAATGCGCTTGATACTGCTGGTACTCTTTGAGCAGCAGATCACCATCTTCTTCCGCATAAGCAGAAAATGTTACGAGCAGATAAATGATAAAGAAAAACAGAACTGGTTTGATTTTATTTTTCATTTGTGTACGCCTTTAAATTTTTATTTAACTTTATTGTACTATGTTCCTTAATAATTGTCCAAGGGATTATATGATGCAAATTTGATGCATCTTTGATGCTCTTTTGATGCCCGGGTATTGTAATTTAAATAAAAACAAAAGAGGTATGTACGATGAAGAGAAAATGGAATTGGTTGTCTATCTTCCTGGCAGTATGTATGACGATCACATCTGCTGTCACTGTTTATGGCGAGGAGGCAGCTCAGGAGAATGAAGATGTTACACTTTCGCCTTATTTCTATGTGGAGGGCGCAGATCCTTCAACTGACAGCTTCCCGCTGAAAGGAACTAAAGTTACTGCTAATATTAACGGCGTCATTGCCGAAACTTATGTTACGCAGACTTATACGAATGAAGGAAGCTCTCCCATCAATGCTAAGTATGTCTTTCCGGCCTCTTCCAAAGTCAGCGTCCATGGCATGAAAATGGTGATCGGGGATAAAGTGGTCACCGCTCAGATCAAAGAAAAAGAGGAAGCAAAACAGGAATTTGAAGAAGCAAAAAGTGAGGGCAAGAGCGCTTCACTGCTGGAGCAGCAGCGAGCCAATGTCTTTACTATGAATCTGGCTAATATCATGCCGGGAGATGTAGTTGAGATCGAATTACATTATACAGAATTGATTAATTCCGTTGAAGGTATCTACCAGTTTGTATTCCCTACGGTTGTCGGCCCTCGTTATGCCAGTTCATCGGAAAATGAAAGCCCCGATACCAATGAGTGGACAGCCAGCCCCTATATCAGTAACGAGCAGAACAATCCGGCCTATTCCGGTACATATGATATTGAAGTCAACCTTTCCAGTGCCGTCCCCATTACTGATGTAACTTCCAAATCACACAATATTGATGTTGTGTCAACCAGTGAATCAAGTACTAAGATTACCCTTGTAGATCCGAAGGATTTTGCCGGTAACCGTGATTTTATTCTTGACTATAAGCTGATTGGTGAGGAAATAAGCAGTGGTCTGATGTTGAGCACCGGCGAAGATGAAAATTTCTTTATGTTAATGGTACAACCGCCAGAGCGCTATGAACCAGACGAACTACCGTCCAGGGATTATGTCTTTATTCTCGATGTGTCGGGTTCTATGTATGGATTCCCTCTTGATACGGCAAAGGAATTGATCAAAACTCTGGTTACTGATCTTCGCGAAACCGATACGTTCAACGTCATACTGTTTTCCGGCGCCGCGGATCAGATGTCACCGGAATCTCTGCCCGCCACTGCTGAAAATGTGAAATCAGCGATTGAATTTATTGAAAATGAAAATGGCGGAGGCGGAACCGAACTTGCCCCGGCTCTGAAAACTGCAATTGCCATTCCCAAAAAAAATGATGTTTCGCGGAGTATTGTTATTATTACTGATGGTTATATCTCTGGTGAAAAAGAAATTTTTGATATCGTCAGCAAGCATGTAAATATGACCAATTTCTTTTCTTTCGGTATCGGCTCATCCGTTAACCGTTACCTGATCGATGGAATCGCTAACGCTGGTTTAGGGGAATCCTTTGTAGTAACGGATTCTGCCGAAGCTTCGGAAACTGCCAAGCGTTTCCATACGTATATTGAAGCACCTATTTTAACTGATATTCAAGTGACCTACAGCAGTTTCGAGGTTTATGATATCGAACCGGCTAACATCCCAACGCTGTTTGCGCAAAGGCCAATTGTTATCTATGGGAAATGGCGTGGCGAACCCACAGGCGTTATCCGAATAACAGGAAAACATGGAAATGAAGATTATCATCAGAAAATTGTAGTTTCTGATGCAACACCGGATAAAAATAATACTGCCCTCCGCTATCTTTGGGCTCGAAAGCGAGTGGAAACCCTGACGGATTATGCCACATCCGGTGATCCTGAAGCGATAAAGAAAGAAGTCACCCAGCTTGGTCTTGATTACAATATGATGACACCATATACCTCATTTATTGCGGTGATTGACATTGTTCGTAATGAGACCGGTGATGGTACTAATGTAGACCAGCCACTGCCTATGCCTGCACAGGTATCGGATCTGGCAGTGGGCGGATATACGGTTGGTTCCGAACCTGGCGCTATGATGCTGTTTGTGGCGGTCATACTGATGCTGTTTATTTCTATCATACGGCACCAAAAAAAGAGGCGGAATTGTACATATGAAGTGTAAATCATTGATGAAACAATATGGGATATTTTATCTGATTGGATTGATAATTATTTTAAGTGTGAAGTATTATTACCGCAATGCCAGCAGTGATGATTTGAAATGGATTCTGACACCCACCGCATGGTGGGTGCAGACCATCAGCCAAATTTCCTTTGAATATGAGTCCCAGCTTGGTTATGTCAGTCACGAATTCCGGTTTATTCTTGCCCCCTCCTGTTCCGGGGTTCAGTTTATGCTGATCAGTATTGCCACGCTGCTATTTTCTTTTATTCATCGTATGAAAACAAAACGGATGGGATTTAATTGGTTAATGATAAGTATGATAAGCTCTTATCTGTTTACGATATTTGTCAATGGCCTGCGGATAATTCTTTCGATTTATCTGCCACCTTATTTGTCATTCTGCGATCAATGGATGACCGCCGAAAAACTTCATTCACTGATTGGCATTGCAGTATATTTCACCTCGTTGCTTGTCGGCTACCATATCGCAGGATTGGCCTGCAAAGGTATCACAAGCCGTTATCTATCGGATGATGTTTTGATTGCAGAAACTCCGGAATTTGTGGAGGACAGTTGTTTCAGAACAATATGCTTCGAATGCCTTCCGCCAATATTTTGGTATCTCTCGATTGTATTGGGTCTTCCCTCTTTAAGCAGGTTATATCAGGGGAATTTCGATGGTTTTTTAGAATATACAATAATAATCGTTGCTGTATGCCTGGTTATTATGTTCTTATTTTACTTTGGGTATCTCCTGAGAAAACTTTGGAAAGAACCTACTTGATGCATAAGCGGCTGTGTCCCGCCGCCCAATGCTTCAAATCAACTGTTCCATCTCATCCAGCAAGCCGTCAAATACGTCAAGCGCCTCTTGAATCGGTTCCTTTGTCTCCATGTTTACCCCCGCTATTTTAAGCAGCTCAACCGGTGACCTGGTACAGCCACCTTTTAGAAACTCCAGATAGTCTGCTACGGCCGGCTCACCTTCCTTCAAAATGCGGCGGGCAATGGCGACAGCGGCGGAAAATCCGGTAGCATACTGATATACATAAAAATTATAATAAAAGTGAGGGATTCTTGCCCATTCCATGGCAATTTCTTCATCAGAAACCATATCCGGACCATAATATTTGCGGTTAAGTTCATAATAAACGTCTTTCAGTACATCTGTGGTCAGACTCTCCCCTTCTTCAGCAAGCGCATTCGTAATCTTCTCATACTCTGCAAACATAGTCTGCCGATAGACCGTGGTACGGAAACTATCAAGAAAATGGTTGAGCAGATAAGCTCTCTCCTTTTTATCTGTCGTGACTTTCAGCAAATACTCAATCAACAGCACCTCATTACAGGTAGACGCAACTTCAGCCACAAAGATCCTGTAATCAGCATAGTGATAAGGCTGTGTTTCGTTTGAAAAATAGGAATGCATCGCATGGCCCATCTCATGCGCCAGGGTGAACATATCGTTTAACAACCCGTCATAGTTCAACAGTACATAAGGATGTACACCGTAGGCTCCTGCCGAATAGGCTCCGCTGCGTTTCCCCTCATTTTCATAGATATCAATCCAGCGGTTATCGAAACCTTGTTTTACCAGTTCTGTATAATTGCTTCCCAACGGAGCCAGAGCCTTTCGTACTGTTTCTTTCGCTTCCTCGAACGGAATTTTCCTGTCCACGTCGGAGATCATCGGCACGTAAATATCATACATATGAAGCTCATCCAGCCCCAGGCATTTCTTTCTCAGACTCACATAACGATACATTTTATCCAGGTTGTCATGAATCGCTTCAATCAGATTATTGTATACCGCCGGAGATACATTGTTGGCGGAAACAGCAGCTTCCAAAGTGGAGTCATAATGTCTCGCTTTTGCTTCAAACATTAATTGCCTGACCTGGCTTTCATATATGGTTGCCAGAGAATTCTGATACTGCCCATAGGCTTTATACAGATTGGTAAATGCATCTTTACGTACCCGCCGGTCTCCACTATTTAACAGCGTGATAAATCTTCCATGGGTAATACGTACCATTTCTCCGTTTTCATCTTCAATCTCCGGGAATTGTAAATCAGCATTATTAAAAATAGAAAAGATCGTACCCGGTGCCTGCTGAAGTTCTCCTGCCGAGGCCAAAAGAGCCTCCATCTCGGAAGTCAGCCGATGTGCTTTCAGACGCTTTATTTCCTCCATATACAGGCGGTATGTCTCTAACTGTGGTTCATTTTGATAAAAGTCTTCCAGCTTATCTTCCGGCAGTTCCAGGATCATTGGCTCCAGAAAAGCCAGACGGCTCGATATTTCAACTGTTATACTGTCAATCTTCCGGGCATTGGCCAGATTTTTCGTATCCTGCGTGTCCACATCACTGGCTCTGTGAGCATAGTTAGAGGCAAGGCTCAGTTTTCTGGAGCATTCCGTGTATTTTACAAGAATACCAAATAAGCTGCCTCCATTTTCGGTAAGTTGATCTTTGGCTGCTTCGATTGCAAAACTGAGGGTACGCGCGGCCTCTACGTCTTTCTCCCATGCAGTAAGACTCTCATACATATCCTCTAAGGCCCAGGTATCTTCCCTTTTCACTTCACTTCTTCGCGGTAATTCATTTGCCATGATATTCCTCCATCAAATTATAGTAAAGCCTGTAACAGCAATTATATTCAAATTCTGGTGTTCTGATTCTTTCAGTGGGCAATTAACCATACATGGCATCGACCTCTCATCAAAATTTGATAAGGTCGTTTTAATTTCAACAGCTGTTCCAGCGGCTTGTTGCAGATCTGTTGCTCACCCAGTACTCCCTTTTTTGGGTGTGTCATAACGACACACCCGTCATAATCCTGTATGCTCTGTGAATTTGTTATTTTACTAATTCAAGAATCTCAGCAGCATTATCAATGGTAACTTTTACATAGTCTACCATTTTAACCGGAGCAACTTCTTCACCCTTCAGGAAGTTTGCAGCCATATCTGCTGCGGTCTGAGCCTGATTGAAGTGATTGTTAAATACGGTACCGGTCATCTTACCATCTACAACGTTCTGTACTGCTTCAGTCAGTGCATCAACGCCTACTAAATAGATGTCTTCATTTACGGTTCTGCCTGTAGCTTCGATTGCCTGTAATGCACCAAGTGCCATTGCATCGTTGTTGCAGAATACAACTTCAACTTTATCACCGAACCGAGTTAATGCATCCTGAACGATCTGCTGTCCTTTAGCCTGATCCCAGTCGCCTATCTGTGACAGTAATTCTTCAACTTCAATACCAGCATCGGTCAGTGCTTTAACAGAGTGCTGGGTTCTGTACTGAGCATCTACGTTCTCTGAATCACCCCGAACCATGATGTAACTGACTTTGCCGTCACCGTTGATATCGCCCTTGTTGGAGGTTTCAACGATCTCTTCACCCTGATAGGTTCCGGACTGTCTTGCTTCTGCGCCTACATAAGTAGCAGCGATCTTCTCGTCTGCCCATCTCTGTTCTTCTGCCACGTCCGGCTCACGGTTGATGTAAACAACAGGAATTCCTGCTTCTACACACATATCAGTAACCTGAGGTGCGGAAGATGACTGAACCAGGTTCAGAATCATAACGTCTACGCCGGAAGCGATGAAGTTCTGGATCTGATTGGTCTGCTCTACCTGATCACCTTTACCATCGTGGATGATAATGTTTTCTTTCTTAAATCCTAAATCTTCAACCAGGTATCTTTCCAGTTCGGTACGATACAGGGTCATGAAGTTGTCATCAAATTTGTAGATACTGATACCAACTTTTTTGTCGGAGAAATCAACATCGCCGACTGCTTCAGCTACTTCAGCTGTCGTCTCGGCAGCTTCGCTTGATGCATCTGCAGCAGCTTCTACGGTTGTAGTCTCAGCTTCGGTTGTTGGAGTCGACGTTGTCTGGCTTTCGCCACATGCAGCCATGGACAGCACCATGCAGGACGCCATTGCCATTGCAGCTACTTTTCTTGTTAATCTCATTCTTAAATCCTCCCTATGGACTTATATTTGTCAGGCCTGACGGTTAAAAAACACTACCGCTACCTTTGCATCAATCCCTTTATCAATAATACCGGCCGCACTGGTATGATGTTCCCTCCATTCTTTGTATTTCCTTCAGTGCTTCCAGTAAACCCCTGTTTTCCTCCGCTGTCTTTACCGCAATCCGGTAATATCCGGCTTCCAGTCCATGATAATTGGAACAATCCCTGATCAGGATCTGCTGTGCTTTCAGCGTCTCCCATAGATTACCACAGATTCCACCTGGTTTATCCCGGAAAAATATATAATTCGCCTGTGAATCATACACCTGAAAGCCCAGTTCCTGTAACGCGCATATTAAGTGCTTGCGCTGCGCCGAGATCAGCTCCGCTGACCGAGCCACATAACCAGTCTCTTTTAAGGCGGCCGTTCCTGCCAGCTGTGCGGGTACCGATACACTCCATGGCTGCCCGGCCTGACGAAGCCTTTTAATCAGATCATGATCGGCACAAACAGCATACCCCAGCCGCAGCCCTGCCATCGCGTAAGTTTTGGTAAAAGCTTTGATTATCATCATTCCCGGATACCGTGCCGTATCAGTCAGCATCGAATAACGCTCCGGTTCATCCAAAAAATCGCAAAAGCACTCATCTAAGACGAGAAAAATATGATGCTGCCGACATGCAGCAGCCAGTGCCTGCAGCTGCTCCTTTTCTGCCGCAATCCCGGTCGGATTATTCGGATTGCAGAAGAACAGCAAATCCAGTTCCGGGGAGAGCTGACTGATCAGTTCCTCCCAGTTGATAACAAATCCCTGCTCTTGTTTTAGGGTACAGTAATTCACATGACAGCCCGCCTGTATAAGGGCCTGTTCATATTCTGAAAAAGTCGGTGCCAGTACCAGTGCCTGACTGGGTCTTACGAGCTGAACCAGGCGGTAGATCAGGTCTGCGGCACCATTGCCGCAGCAAACCGCAGCTTCCGGAATATGATGATACGCTGCCAAAGCCTGTACCAGTTCCTGACAATCAGGATCAGGATAACAATTCCACGTGTTCACTGAATTACGCAGGACTTCCTGAACCCCCTCAGGCATTCCGAACGGGTTTATATTAATCGAAAAATCATACCGGATAAGATTCCGGTAAATATCACCTCCGTGCTGATTCTCCAGCATACCATGCCTCCTGTACCTATTATCACTGTAAGCCATGCACTGATATACATCAGTGTATTGACCCGCCGGATATCTTCATATTCTAAGTCTCTTTCGGCATCGCCAATTACCGGTTTGGTATGACGAATGCCGAAATACCATGCATCACCCGCCAGCGCAATCCCCAACGCTCCGGCACAGGCAGCTTCTCCCTGTGCGGAATTGGGACTCTGATGGCAACGCCGGTCTCTGCGCCAGATCCGGTACGCCCGGGCACCGCTCATGGCCGGATCAGCAAACTGCCTCAGCCAGGCCGCGCCAATCAGCAGCAGTGCCGACAAGCGTGCCGGAATCCAGTTCACCAGATCATCCAGCCTGGCCGCTGCCCGGCCAAAATAAAGATACGAATCATTTTTATAACCGATCATTGAATCCATGGTGTTGACTGCCTTATACAAAAATCCACCAACCGGTCCGCCAAGAAACAGGAAACACAACGGCGCAATAACACCATCCGAAGTATTTTCAGCAACTGTCTCAATCGCCGCTTTGATAATTCCCTCCTCCGATAAAACCGCGGTATCCCGACCGACAATCATCGAAACCGCCAGCCGTGCCTTCTCGATATCACCGTTTTTGCCAGCTTCATAAACTTTCATGCTTTCAGTTTTCAGGCTTTTTGCAGCCAGAATCTGATAGCACATCACAACTGTGACGGCAAATTTCAAACCCGGATGTATCCAGCCGGCAATCTGTAATATCCCCCAGGTACTACCTCCGGTGATCAAAAGTACCAGCAGTACCAGTACGATTCCGGCCGTCAGCTCACCGCTGCTATCTTTGGGAAAACGTCTGCGCAGCTGCTGTTCCAGAATACAGATCAGTGATCCGATTCCCTGTACCGGATGCCACCATGCATGGGGATCCCCCAGGCACAGATCCAGTAAAAATCCAATTCCTATTGCCATTCCTCGCAGTATCATTCTTTTGCATCCTGTTCTGTCATCATTTAATCCGGGTTCCGATTCCACAGATAACCCGGTATACCGCTTCGGCTTCAGCGGCCAGCATCTGTCCGGCCCGGCCGACTGCCTCCCGATAGCTGCGATCACTTCTGTCAATCGGAACAATGCCATAGCCGACTTCATTCATCACAATAATCTCCGGATTATGAGCCAATACCTTTCGGGTAAATGCTTCTGTATCAAGCTCCTGCTCCAATAGCCGGGACAAATAATGATGAAACCGGAGAATCACCGGACGGTGATAAGCCTGCAGCAGATCATCATTGCTTCCATCCGCTGTCTTTGCTTCGAACCCGGTTTGAGAATCTGCCGGATAAAGTGCCCTGGCAAAGGCTGTTTTTCCCTGACAGGAACCACCAATTATAAATATCATCTTTTTCTCCTATTTCTGGCACATACTCGTGCCGAGGCGCGGATGCTTCAGCAGCCATTTACCTTAGCGCGTAGTGCGCGTCCACAGCGGAGCGTTTTTTATATGATAGAGCAATTTACTATCATATAAAATCCAGCTGCCGCTGCCAGCATAACCAGTTCACTAAGCTGCAGAAAATAACCGGCCAGATCTCCGGTAATACCACCGAATTCACGCAGTGAAACGCGACGGTACCAGACCATCACGATACCTGCGACGGCAAGCATCACCAAACCAAATCCCCAGCCGCCGGTTCTGATCATCCACAGCAGTGCTGCCAGAGCCCAGCCAATCATATACCACCGGACGTTCCGGATATGCGCCTGATCAGAAAAGGCCCGGACTGTTCCATCCGGCTTTGCTTTCGGAAAACTCACCACTGACCAGCCGCTGAATGCACGTGTCAGTACATAGACACCGGCGGCCGGTACGAATGAATACCGGTAAAATACACTGAAGATCCCCAGATACATAACCAGATAAAGGCCGGCATGGATAACAGCAAACGCACCAATATGAGGATCTTTCAAAATTTCAAGTTTTCGTTCCCGGCTCTGCAGAGAACTTCTGGCATCCATTACATCCAGATATCCGTCAAGATGAATGCCTCCTGTTATTACAAGCGGTACAACTACACCGATGCAGCTATACAGCAAAGGATTACTTTCGACCCCTTTCAAAACCCGGAGACAGACAGTCATTACTACGGCAATAACCACCCCGACAAATGGAAAAAAACACAAAGCGTACCGCATCCGTTTCTCGGTCCACTCCATGCGGGGCATCGGAATCCTTGAATACATGGAACAGGCAATTACAAAGCTGCCAATTAAATCCATACGGTCTGCCCGCCTTTCTCAACCATTCTTCAGCGTTATCGGAATGCCATAGACCACCTCTGTGATCCGCCGGGCCTTCTGACCCAGTTCACAGTTGACCAGTCCCAGAAGTTTCAGGTATTCCAGCGTTTCTGCCGAATACATACTGCCATCCGAAAACACTTCGTTTGTTACTATCATAATGTGCCTGGCCTGTTTTTGCAAGTGACAGATCCCGGCCATGATCCGGTCACAGATTTCAGATCTGCTTCCGCCATAATCGTATCGTTCATTCGCCGTCAGATTTGACATACACTCCAGCAATACCACCGCAGGTTCCCCGGTTTTTGAATCCGGCAGCTGCAGCTGTTCAAGACCGGTATAGCATTCGATCGTTGTGAACCGCTTATGATGGCGCATTTCCTGATGCCGTTTGATTTTCACCGCCGTCTCATTATCCCATGGCTTCATTGTCGCAATATAAAAACGGTTGTAATGCCCGTCAAGCTCAAGAATCTGTTGTTCCGCCCATGCGGATTTACCACTGGCACTTCCTCCGGTAACTAAATGTATCATATCAGGTACTCCTTAAAAAATTGCGAATTAACTCCGGGGACGATAGATAATAAAGATGAGGGAATCCAACCATCATCGCTTCAGACCGGTACATACAGTTCCAGCTTCTGCTGCTCATCGGTTTCCTCGCACACATCGCTTCGCCGGGATCACTGCTGTCCCAATAGTGAAATTCATGTGCCCGGATACGGCCGTGGTCTCCTTCTAATTCAATGTATCCAAATCTGGATAACTGTCCGGTTTTAAACGCATGCTCCGGAATAATCCCGGCCATCGGCCAGACGTTGCCATCCGTATCTTCAAGGGTCTGATGCAGGTAAAGAAATCCTCCGCATTCGGCCAACAGTTTCATACCGCTGGCCGCGGCTGTCCTGATGGATGACAACATCGCTTCATTCTGTGATAATTGTCTGGCATAGATTTCCGGATAACCACCCCCCAGTAAAACCGCATCCAGATGCCCGGGCAGTTCACTATCATGCATCGGGCTGAACGGGATCAGCGTATAGCCACAATCCCGCAAAAACCCCAGATTCTCCTGATAATAAAAGCAGAATGCTTCATCCATCGCAATCCCGATCCGTCCGGTTTGCTCCAGCCGGATTTCGGCCGGTGACATTTCATCCGGCTCCGCTTGAGGTACTAACGCTGGTGCACAATTAGCCAGACTGATGATTTTTTCGATATCAAGGCAATCATCCAGTATGGCTGCCAGCTGACTGATCTTCTCCTGTAGCTGTTTCTGTTCATGCGGCAGGGTCAGTCCAAGATGTCTGCTCTCCAGCTCGGCGGCACCGCATTCAGGCACAGCCCCCAGTAAATGAACTCCTAATGCCTCGATCGGTTCTCTCAGCCGCTCTGCCATCATCCTGGATGTCCGGTTCAGAATCACACCACAAATTCGGCTGTCTTTGCGGTAATGCAAAAAGCCCTGGATTAATGCAGCCATTGAGAGACTGCTTTTCTTTCCATCCACCACCAGAATAACCGGAGTATCGGTAATCCGGGCAATATCATAACTGCTGGCGCGGGTACTGATCCCGGCCACCCCGTCATAATATCCCATCACCCCTTCCAGCACAGCCAGCTTTTTCTGCGCCATCCGGCGTATCAATAGCCGCTGCACTCCGGCCTCTGAAAGAAAGTAGCTGTCCAGATTGCAGCCCGGAATTCCCTGAACATATTGATGGAACATCGGATCGATGTAATCCGGCCCGCATTTAAACGAGGAACATGATATCCCCCGCTGTTCCAGAACCTTAAGCAGGCCACAGGTAATTGCTGTTTTGCCTGTGCCGCTGGCCGGTGCGGCAATCATAATGCGTGGCAGCTGATTCATTTGGCTGTTCCTTCCTCTATCGTTATAATGTAAACCGGATTCTGGGCCTTCATCATATGGAAACGCCCTGCTGTTTCTGCCTTATTGACCTGAACGGAAACAATCTCGGCCTCACACTCATGGGCTTTTACATAGTCCAGAACCTGTCCGATAGTTTCTAGAGTAATCGCGGTTATCACCACCCGCATCATCGGATTCATTGCAAAAAGTACTTGTAATATCGATTCCATATTTCCGCTGCTGCCACCGATAAACGCACCGTCTGCCTCGGGTACACCCACCAGTGTGTCCGGTGCCAGGCCCTCTATCAGCGTAAGATTCGTCCGCCCAAAGTGCCCGGCATTCTGCCGGATCAGCTCACAGGCCTCCGGCTTCTGCTCAAAGGCATATACATGCCCCTGATCGGCCAGCCCGGCAGCTTCTACCGATACCGATCCGGTACCTGCACCGATATCATAGATAATACTGTTTCTGTTTATCTGAAGCTTTGAAAGAACAATGGCACGGATTTCACTCTTAGTCATCGGCACCTTGCCACGGATAAAACATTCATCCTTCATCGTTACTTCTTTCCTTTCCATCTCGTTCCAGTAATACGGCAATCAGGGTATCGGTCGCGACATCTATCAGCTGATCCGGTGTTCCTGTTAGAATCCGTTCCTCCGGATAGCCCAGCCGCTCTCCTACCGCCATCCTGACATCTGCAAAACCGTTCCCGGTCAGAGTCCGGCATAATGTCTGCAGCGGATCTTTGCCGCCAAGCAGCAGGAATACCCGCCGGTGCCGGGCCAGCAATTCAGTAATGCTTACAGAACGTCCGTGAATACTCGCCAGTGCCACATCCTCCCATGAAGTATGCAGCCTGGCACACAGACATGCTACCGTTGATATGCCCGGATAAACATGCAGCCGGACTGCTCCGGCGAGATCCGGAGCAGAGCGGACTGCCTGTATCAGCGCATGGCTGCCACTGTAAAAACCAGTATCGCCGGAATAAATCACGCCAACCGAGTCATACTCGGGATGTTCCTTGAGCCAGTCCAGTACCGCCCCGCCCTGATAGATCGCTTCAGCCGGCTTACCGCCCGTCCAGGCAGATATATCCTCGAGCATCCGTTTGGCACCTAAAAACACCTGACACTCCTTAATGGCATCCAGAGCTTCGACCGTCAGCTGACGGCCTTTGCCCATTCCCATGCCAATCAGGTGCAGCTGTCTTTGCGGCACGGTTCCATAGGGCAGCAATATTTTTTTTGCTTCAGCTATGGAAATCCCCTGCTCTTTTACTGGCCTGCCGATCACGATCACAGATACTCCGCACCGCCAGGCTGCCTCGGTTTTTTCGGTAAAACCGCCGGCGTCTCCCGATTCCTTTGTCACCATCCATGCCGCCTTCGTCTGTTCCAGCATTGCCTGATTGATTTCCCGGGAAAAAGGCCCTTGAATGCCAATCAGATGTCGCCCTTTAATTCCCAGCTGTTCGCAGTCAGCGATGACCTGGCTGTCCGGCAGTACTCTGGCATAGATCCGTTCCCGGCTGTCCGGCAATTCCATAAAATCACCTAAGGTTTTACTGCCTGTCGTCAGGAAAATATTTCCCGTTGTAGTTCTTAAAAAGTCTATTGCCGCTGCTGTATCAGCCACTGTTATCATCCGGCTGTCCGAGTTGACGGAATTGGCCTGCCCCGTCTCACTGTCCCGCAATATCCGGTGGCAGGGAATTCCCAGTTTCCCGCAGGTATTCCTGACCGTCTCCGATACGATCCGGGCATATGGATGAGTGGCATCAATAATAAATTTCGGATGATGGGTTTCAATCAGACTGATCATTCCCGCTTCATCCAGCTTGCCGGTATGTATGTTAAGACAGGGGTGATCAGGCAGCAGCCGTCCGCCGTATTCCGATGCCACACAAACCAGTGCCGGTACCTGATAACGAACACAGAATTGTGCCAGTTCCCGTCCTTCAGTTGTTCCTCCAAAAATGATCACTTTAATCATATATCGTTCCTTTTTATTTCCAGCCGCTGCTGTGCAACCGCAATGGTTACTCCGGCTCCAGCCTGTTTTTTTACAATCAGCGTTCCATTCTCTCCGGCACCTGCCATTGCGGCACGTTCGCATACATTGTCGGTACCGGTTACACGTTTCACAAATTCAGATGAGGAAAATATGCCCGGTACCTGCTGCAGTACTTCCGGTTGATAAAACAGAAATGGTACTTTCAGCTGATCGGCCAGGGTGATAATCCCCGCTTCGTCCCGTTTTAAATCAATACTGGCAATCTGCCCGACCGCAAGTAAATCCAGATTGTGATCTGCCAAAACCTGCTCCAGCTGCCTTCGCAGTACTGCTGCCGCGGTACCTCTTCTGCAGCCGATTCCGACAGACAACGACCTGGGAATCAACCGTAAGATCGTTGTGTCTTCGTCTGAAAACCAGGATATCATATGCCGGCTTTCCGGCTTCTTATTGGCTGTAATCCAGACCTGATAGCGGCTTAGCTGTCCTTTGACAAAGTCTTCCGGAACCGGATCAGCCAACGGATAATCACTGTAAAAACCGACCGCCTGCCCTTCCAGCAGGGCCGCTGATATTTGCTTCGCCACGCCCCGGTCTGGCCACTGCAAATCCCGCTGTGAAGCCCATACGTCAATGGCCGTCTTGCCATTAATGTCAGTAGCAGTGGTAATTACAGGTTCTGCACCGATGATTGCGGCTGCAACGCGGGCCAGTTCATTGGCACCGCCCATATGGCCCGATAAAAGTGATACGGCAAAACGACCGCAGTCATCAATGGCTACCACTGCCGGATCCTTCTTCTTATCTGTCACAAACGGCGCAATCGCCCGTACTGCAATGCCGGCCGCACCGACAAACACCAGCCCGTCCGTCTCATCAAATCTTTTCCCGGTCCATTCTGAAAGGGATTCCCGAACCGGACAAAGTCCTGGATATTCCTGAAACTCATTTAATAAACGGCTCTGTACATAACCGTTACAATCATATCCCAATTCCCGGAAACGGCGTGTCAGTTTCCCGCACAAAGCACCGCCCTGCTTTGTAAAGCTGATTATCGCCAATTTCATTGCCCTTGTCCTCCCCGCTTTTGTTCAAGCTGCCGCCCGGCTCCTGCTGTCTTACCCAGTATACCGTAAGCAGATGAAAATGTCACCACTTCAATCTTCGGCTGCTCACCAATCCAGTCACGAACCTGAAGCTGAATCCGCCCGGCCACTTCATTCAGTACCGCGATCGCCGCGCCGGCTTCCACCAGCAGGCCGATCGCCTCTTCTGTCGTGTTCGCTGCCAAAATTCCGGGGACCAGCGCAGGCAGTATCTTTCCGGACGCATCAGCCAGCAGTTCCATCCTGCGGTCTCCATATTTCGAATGAGTATTGCGGACACCGCCGCTTACCTTTATCAATTTGCCAATGTGTCCTACAAACAGTACTGATTCTGCCCGTTCCTCACGCAGCATTTCCATCGTATCGGCGATGAAGTTACTGCATTTTACCGCTTCTCCTAATGGAATCCCAAGTGTCTCCCGCAGAAACGTCTCACCGTAATTTCCCGGAGTTACAATAATGGGATAATGTCCTTCCAATACTTTCATCCGGATATCCAGCCGGATGGTTTCACACAGTGCCTGCTCACTCATCGGCTCTACCACTCCGCTGGTACCAAGGATGGATATCCCCCCTTTAATGCCCAGATGTGGATTAAAGGTCTGCTCTGCCAGGCGGACACCGTCAGGAATCGCAATCTTCACTTCCAGAAGAAGCTCCGGATCATATCTTCTTGTCACTTCGCTAACGGCATGGATAATCATTCGTCTTGGCACCGGATTGATGGCATAGCTTCCAACCGGGCACTGAAGCCCCGGCCGCGTCACAATTCCCACCCCTGTTCCTCCGGTCAGATATATCCCGGGATATTCATGATCTATGTATCCGGCCCCATCCTTTATCAGCTGTTCCCATTGTCCTCCGGTAATCTGCCGCACAGCAGCATACACCCACGAACCATGTGTCACATCAGGATCGTCCCCGGCATCCTTCTGAACTCTGAAACAGCCGGGATATCCCGTTTCCTGCGACTGTATGGTCAGCAGGTCTGCCATTGTTCCTTTTGGTGTCCGAATACAGATCCGTTCAGGCGCCGTACCTGTCAGTAAAAAAACAGCTGCAGCTTTCGCCGCAGCCGCTGCACAGGTTCCAGTTGTAAATCCACTACGTAAAAGTGTTCGCTCCATGTCGTCTCCTTCTCACGCTGTACTAATCCTGTACTCTTTATTATAAAAAAGATTATTCCATTTGACAAGCCTCTGTATTCGCCAGCTCCTGTTTCATCTGTCTTTTTCGTTTGGTAATCAGTCCTCCGATTCTACCACTCTCTTTGGAAGTCAGGCATCTCCAGCCTTCTTTTATTACTCTGTCACCCAGTCCTAATTCCTCGGCTATTTCAAATTTCAGCCGCTCATCCGGTGTCATGTTGTGAATATCCAACGGGCCTTTTACTTTTTTACTATTTGACATAATAATGGGCACACTCCTTTCTGATTTCCCTAAGAGTATGCCCGTTTACAATCACTATATACATCCACCCCCCGGGCCGGTGCATCTGCCGGTTCGGGATCAGACTCAAATAGCTGTTAGTATTCGATATTCTGGGGAATGATGATGGCTGCCAGGAAGTATACCAGAAACCCGGCGCCGGTGCAGGCCATGATAGCCCATAACAGTCGGATCAGGGTCGGATCTACATTCAGGTACTCTCCGATTCCGCCGCATACTCCACATAACATTTTATCTCTGCTTGAACGATATAATTTTCTATCCATATTCATATTCTCCTCTTTTCTATCCTATTCAGGATCCATTTGCATAATTAACAGTTATGGTTCCGCTGACACAATCCAGTTCCACTTTGCGTCCGGTATGATGATCCATCTTTTTCTTGCCCTTGCCTACGATACCACCGTCCAGGGTCTGATCATCGGCAATAATTGTACCGCTCAGTACTTCCCATTCATAATCGTAACTTTCAAAACTGTCAGCCATCATAATATCGATATCACCAGATATACAATCCACATCTGCCTCACGACTAATCAGTGCATAGCATTCTATTGTGCCCGTCGTACATTCAATATCCATATCTTCGATCCGGCCACCCTGAATTGTCACCAGACCCGAGACATTTTCGACCGACATCTCTCTGGTATAAATAGCATCTGCCGCCAGTTCTCCTGAAATGCATTCAATTTCTACGGAACGAAATTGATAATTCTGAGGAATATAGATTGCCAGATCCTCCACTCCACGATGGTTGTTATTGAGATATTCCCGCCACTCTCGTGGCAGATGGATATCCAGGGTGTCACCATTTACATCCAGCTGGTAGGATAACGCATCATCCGTTCCGGCACGAGCTACCTGTATAGTATTTTCCGGCAAATATTCGGCGCCTGTTTCTATTACTTCAATGCAGCTGTCACCGATTACCGTAATCTTCAGTTCCCGGATATCAGGGAACGCCATGCTCTCTTCAGCCGCTACACTTATTTGAGATTCATCCGAATATCGATAGCTGTATTGTCTGATATACGGATAAAAAAGTTCTTCCAGATCATCCCCACCTCCCATCATAGCACCGGCAGTCATCATTCCAGCTCCCAGCAGACAGGATATAATTCCTAAAATCATCAAAACTTTTATACTGCTCTTCATTGTGTCCTCCTTTTATTCCGGTGGAAAATCCGGCTGATCCCATCGGTGGTACTCCGAATCCCGAATGGTACCATGCGTCCATATACCAGAATTGAAAGAGCAATCCCGATAAAAGAACATCCCAGCAGGAATACTCCCACACCCAGCAAAAACACACCACTCCATGGGTTAACAATTAACATGCTAATGCCAAAGACTATCACAACTACCGCCATTAAACACAGGACAATCGTGCCGAAACCAACCAGCAGAATAATTGCTGCTAAGGTAATCAGGAGTCCTGCCGCCACTGACACCACTGCACCACCGGCTCCTAATACCATTGGTCCTATAATTGCAAATGCCAGCAACAGCCCCCCTACCTTCAAAAGCCTCATCCAAAAGCTGTCATCCTGCCAACCGCCACCCGGCCGCTTCCCTTTCTTTTCATCGAAACCTGCCGTCTCACTGATATCTGGTAAATTGCGATGCTCAGCCACCTGATACCCCGGCTCACGAAACCGTTCATCCTGATAACCGGTTTCAGTAAAACTGCCACCGTCTTCCAGGTCACCACAAAGTTCCGAACGGATAATGGCAGCAATCCGCTCCGGGCTTCCAAACTCCATAATCACCTGCGCTTCATTATCATCACCAGCCTCCTCCAGGTAATCCTGATAGTATGCCAGCGCATCTGCCTTTTCCTCATCCGGAATATCCTGAAGCAGATACTCTAACTGTTTCATAAAATCTAATCTGTTCATTGATCTGCCCCCTCAAGTATTTTCGATATTTTCTGAGAATAATTACTCCATTCTCCACGATATAAATTCAACTGCAATCTTCCACTTTCCGTGATCCGATAATAACGACGATTTCTCCCATCGATCGCCATATCATATACTTCCAGACAATCATCCTTCTGCAGTCGTCTCAATACCGGATACAAAGTCGATTCCGAAATATCAATCGCTTCCCGGACATCCTGGGTAATCTTATAACCATAAGTCCCCTCCATATTCCCAGACACAACAGCCAACACAATCGCATCCAGAAGCGCCGCTCCCGTATTAAAAATCATAATTTCACTCCTGTCTTTTCCTCAGTTATAATATTGCCAAACTTTCAATATTGTTTTATAAACTATATTATACGCCATATAATATTGTATGTCAATACTATATTATAATTCAAGTATACAAAAAAAGAGCATTACAAACAAGTGATTTCCACTGATCTGCAACGCTCTTATTCATGTTATGATTGGATGAATATCAATGATTATTCTTCAATGTAGTTGTCAACATCCACATCTGCTACATCATTATACTCATCATATTCCGGTTCTGCCGGAGCCTGTAACGCTTTGATGCTCAGGCTGATCTTTCTGTCTTCATTGTTGAAATCAACAACTCTTGCTTCGATCTCATCACCGATTGCCAGTGCATCAGATGGTTTCTCTACGTGATCTCTGGAGATCTGGGAGACATGGAGCAGGGCGTCTACGCCTGGCTCTAATTCTACGAATGCACCAAAATCAGTCATTCGTGCAACACGTCCGTAAACGATATTGCCTACTGCATATTTCTCTTCTGCGTTCGCCCACGGATTGGTCTCCGGGAACTTCAGGGAAAGAGCAATCTTCTCACCGCTGATATCCTTGATCAGGACGCTCACTTCATCGCCTGCCTTGAATACCTTCTTCGGATTCTCTACGCGTCCCCAGGACATCTCAGAGATATGCAGCAGACCGTCAGCGCCGCCTAAATCGATAAATGCACCGAAATCGGTCACATTTTTAACAACGCCATCTACTGTGTCGCCAATGCTGATCTTCTCAAACAGAGCTTTCTGCATTTCAGCTTTCTTGGCTGCCATCAGCTGTTTTCTGTCACCGATGACTCTTCTTCTCTTAGGATTGAATTCGGTAATCACGAATTCGATCTCCTGACCTGCATATTTATTCAGGTCTCTTTCATACGTATCAGATACCAGGCTTGCCGGGATGAAGACTCTTGCTTCTTCCACAACAACGCTTAAACCGCCGCCCAGAACCTGAGCAACCTTAGCGGTCAGTACTTCCTGGTTATTGAATGCTTCTTCCAGTCTCTTGTTACCTTTATCAGCAGCCAGTCTCTTGTAAGAGAGGGCTACCTGGCCTTCGCCATCATTGACTTTGAGTACTTTAGCTTCCATCTCTTCGCCAACCTGAACCTGGGTTCTTAAATCAACATTAGATTCGTTGGTATATTCATTTCTAGGAATGATACCATCAGACTTGTAACCAATATTCAAGACGATCTCATCTTCTTTTACGTCGATGACCTTACCAGTGACTACCTCTCCTGTACGTATTGTTTTTAATGATTCTTCCAACATTTGTTCAAAACTTAATTCTGACATTAGTATGAACCTCCTCGATAATTTGATTGGGGGTGGATGCCCCCGCTGTAATACCTACGCTGCGCACAGAACTTACACATTCAGGATTTAAATCGCCTAGTGTCTGGATAAAGTAAGTATTCTTACATTCCTTTTGGCATATCTCATACAGTTTCTGTGTATTGGAGCTATTCCTGCCTCCTATGACAATCATAGCATCCACTTCAGAAGCAATACGCCTTGCTTCCACTTGTCTTTCCTGTGTTGCATTGCAAATCGTATTTAAAACAAGTATATCATAACCCTTTTTAGCAAATTTTTCAACTAAATCTTGAAATTTATTGTAATTAAATGTCGTCTGGGCTACGATACATATTTTTTCTTCCGGTGAAACCGGCAGATTTTGAATCTGGGCGGCATCTTCTACAACCAGTGCCGACGCTTCGCTCCAGCCGCGGATCCCCTCTACTTCAGGATGGCTGGGATTGCCGATAATAATGACACGCCTGCCCTCATCCCGCTGCTTTGCGACGATTCTGTGTATTTTCTTCACAAATGGACAGGTCGCATCCACAATCGTGATATCTGGTTTCTGTAAGATATCGTAGATATTTTTTCCCACTCCGTGAGAACGGATTACTACGATCCCAACGGTAATTTTTTTCAGTTCATCTTCCGTATGAATAACTCTGACGCCCTTCTTTTCCAGATCCTCTACGACTTTTTCGTTGTGGATAATCGGTCCATACGTATAGACTGGTTTGTCGGCCTTTTCAATCTGCTCATATACCTGATCAACGGCACGCTTTACACCAAAACAGAATCCGGCTGACTTGGCCAATGTTACATTCATAGTTCCTGCGACCTGGTCAGTCCATGTGCACAGGCTTCTCTGGCAATGAGGTCCACCACCTGTTCAATCGTCATCGCCGAGCTGTCAACTAAAACCGCATCCAAGGCCTGGCGAAGCGGTGCCACCTCACGATTCTGGTCGCGCTGATCCCTTTCTATAATATCTTGCTCAATTTCTTCCAAATTACACATCATTCCCTTATTCTGTAATTCCCGGTATCTTCGTTCAGCACGAATCCGGCTGCTGGCCGTCAGAAAAATCTTTACATCCGCATCGGGCAGAATGCAGGTACCAATATCCCGGCCATCCATAATCACATCCGTACTGGCCGCCAGATTCTTCTGGAGATCAAGCAGATGCGCTCTCACCTGCGGATATATACTGACTGCGGATGCCATATTTCCTACCGCTTCGGTGCGGATCAGTTCTGAAACATCCTCACCATTAAGCAGTACCTGCTGCATGCCATCCTGATGAGAAATAGTTATGACCGCGTCTCTGCAGGCAAGGGCGATCCGCTCCTGATCGGCCGGGGCAATCCCCTGCCTTAAAAAATACAGTGCCATGGCACGATACATTGCCCCTGTATCTACATAAATAAATCCCAGCTGCCTGGCTGCCAGCTTGGCAATGGTACTTTTGCCAGCTCCGGCCGGGCCGTCTATGGCAATATTAAATGCTTTCTTATTCTGTGTCAATGTAATGTTGCTCCTTTATTCTATGGAAATTCCCGCCAGATAGCCGGTTGACCAGGCAATCTGCAGGTTGAAACCACCTGTCACCCCATCCAGATCCAGAACCTCGCCAACAAAATACAGATTCTTGATCTTCCTGGATTCCATGGTTGACGGATTAATCTCTTTTACGGTAATCCCGCCCTGTGTGATGATAGCCTCCTGAAATCCCCGCAGCCCATTCAAAGTCAACCGGAAGTCTTTGATCTGCTCCACAATACGGTGACGTTCTTCGCGGGTAATGGTATTCACCTGCCGTTCCGGCTCAATGCCGCTGCGGCTGATTACCACCGGGATCAGCTTGGCCGGCAGAAGCTGGGACAAGGCGTTTTTGTATTGCTTATTCTTAAATTGTTCAAAATCCCTGAGGATGCGTGCATCCAGCTGCTCCTTGTTCAGAGCCGGCTTCAGGTCAATCGATAACATCAGCGCCTCTTTTTGAATCCGTGCTGCCACATAACTGCTTGCACTCAGCAGCACCGGGCCGCTGACGCCGAAATGGGTAAACAGCATTTCGCCAAAGTCTTCATACAGTACCTTATTCCCCGCCAGTATGCGGACACTGATATTCTTCAGAGCCAGTCCCTGTAATTCCCTGACCAGACTATCGGCCGTTGTAAAGGGAACCAGGGCCGGCAATAATTCGGTTACCGTGTGCCCCTGTTCTCTGGCAAAACGGTACCCATCGCCGGTCGAACCGGTACTTGGGTATGATAGCCCGCCGGTTGCCACAATCACTGCATCAGCTTCTATATTCCGCTCGTCTTTTTTTAATTTGATACCCGTCACTCTGCCGCCAGTGACTGTTAGTTCACCAACCTCTTCCTTTAGCCGGACAGTGACCCCGAGTTCTTTCAGCCGGTCAGATAATACTCTGATTACATCCGATGACTTATCAGAGACCGGGAAGACCCGGCCGCCCCGTTCTGTCTTAACCGGGCAGCCGCAGGACTCCAGCAGCCCGATCATATCCGTATTGGTAAAGCTGTAGAAGCTGCTGTACAGGAATTTGGCATTGCGGACGATATTGGTAAACAGATCTTCGGTGTCTGCTGCATTGGTAATATTGCATCGTCCCTTTCCGGTAATATAAACCTTTTTCCCCAGCTTTTCATTCTTTTCAAACAGAGTTATCTGATGGCCTGCCCCTGCGGCAGCGATACCGGCCATCATTCCGGCAGCACCGCCGCCTACAATAATTACACGGCTCATATTACACCTGATAAATTCATAGTTATTTTTTCTCCTCTTGTTTCAGCCGCTGCTCCAGCGCTACGCGGGCATAATATTTATCATTTCCTTCGATCGTTCTTGACAAATCAATTTTCTCCAGCATTGATTGCCTCCTTTGGCTGGTGCTCAACCAGCTGCAACTGCTCCCGGATCCGGCTGCGGATCTCCGTCAATGACTGATAATCATAGAAAAAACGGATTCTGGCATCAGATTCGTGTTTTATAGTTTCCGGATATTGACACAGCACAAACAGGCAAAAACTCTTTGCAAAACCAGTCTGTCCTGTCTCATCTGAAAATGTTTCCTGAAATTCCGTTACATATTCTTCATCTGTATTATGTACCAGAATACGGCCGTAATATTCTACCAGAAGTCTCACTGTCGCCGGATAATCCCGCCACGAACCATCCTCCAAAAGGGCCTCTTCACCATCAAGTCCAAGCACAAACATATCCGGATCATCTTGTGCATCAGCCGCCTGAATATTTATGTATCCAGGCAGTTCACCGATCCCATCTGTATAGATATCGACATAAGCCACATGCTTCTCAAGCTCTGGTCCGAATACCGCAGCTGCCAATCCCAGCAGATCATGATAGCGCTGTTCATCCCCCTCATAATGTTCAAGTAAGGTTCCATCCAGACGAAATCTTGCTTTGGGAATCCATCCGGCCGAATATTCCCGGATATCCAGATCAAAACCCTCTCCGGTCGGAATCAATGCAAAAAAGTTCCCGTATACCGGACTGACCCAGTCATATTCCGTTCCATAAGGCCCGTTGTTTTCACCGACCGGCTGCCCATAACAGGATTCCAGACGCTCCTTCATCTCTTCAAAGGTTACTCCGGCACCATCTGCATCCAGGGATATGGTATCGAGTAATCCATCCCTATAATAGTATGTGGTCATTATCACCTGATCTACATCAAACCATTTCATCAGGTATTGATAGGCATCAACCGTTATCCCTGCTCCGTCAACATTGGAGGACGCCAGAAATCCGTCCATGTCGCTCTGTCTGCGGACGATATCGTTCGTGTCACCAAACGGCTGAACCTGATAAGGATCCTGCGTATAAGCACTGTTGCTGAGGTTATTGATAAAACGGGACTTGGCTGTCAGCGACGGAGTCTCTGTCCCCATAATCCGGGCCGCTGTTCTGATGATGATTTCTGCTGTCGGTACCAGCTTGTCAATATCTATGGTCTCCTTCCGGTCCTGCGGCAGATGATACTCATAGGCTTTCCACTTCTGTGAAACCGATATCGCCGGCACCTGTCCCTGGACAAACGAAACAGAGTCACTGTCCATCCGTTTCTGATAGGGCGGCTGGACACGATATAAGCCTTTGGCCGCCTCCGCCAGCATATCTCCCACCATGACCGCACCGCCATCTATGCTGCCCAGCACAAGACCGTACTGGTTCATATCTCCCAGTTCATCCAACTGAATCACACCAACAATCCTGCGCTTTTCTTCTGGTCTGAGCGACTGTACATACGCCCTTGAACCGGCATAACTATCTTCGCTGCCGGTAAAGCTGACAAACCAGATCTGGGTATCGGTTGGGATATCAGCCAGCAATCTGGCACATTCCATCCATACTGCCAGCGCAGCCGCACGGCTTCCTGCACCCGGACTTTCTGCCACGGTATCATGTCTGGTGCTAATAATTAAAATATCTGAATCCGGTGCCGCTGCCTTCCTTTGTGCTACCAGATTCACACCATATTTCTGGGAAGGCCCTTCCGATTCATCTGTTTCCAGCTGGACTGACTGCAGCACTACTCCATACCCGTAATCATCAAGCTGCTGCTGCATATAGCCGATGATCTGCCGTTCCTCCCCGCTTCCGCTGACACAATCGGTACGGGTCAGATATTCAAGGGTTTCATTGAGATAATATGGGTTAACCGCATCCAACAGCGGAAGGACATCCCCCTGCGGCTGTGTGACGGTATGTTTCGATTCATAAGGCAATATCTTTGTGGATGGCCCGGCACATCCTGATAACAGGATAACAGCTGTTACCATTCCAATTCCACTGATCCATGCTGTTTTTATCTGGCCGGCATCTCGTCTTTTCATCTGCTTCACCTCGTTTGCAAATCAAGCGGTAATTTCCAACCATTATACCATAAATAATGCGAGATGGCTATCTTCTTGAATGTCTGATATTCAAGGTGATATTTAAGATGATATTCAAGATGATATTCAAGATGATATTCAAGAGGGGGTGTCGTGCTAACCAAAGCCTGCGGGGGCTGGCGGGGACGGTACCAGTCCGTATGTCCATCGGTTTCGGACCATAAGTGTCTCTAAGTGCAGAGCAATGACGCTAAAGACAATGCCAGAAACGCCAAAACTCGCTGCGCTCAGACATTGACATTTCTGGCATTAACGCGTCATTGCCCTGCACTAAGAGACACTAATGATCCTGCAAAGGCTGGACATACGGACTGGTACCGCCCCCGCCAGCCCCCGCAGGCTTTGGTTAGCACGACACCCCGGCAACGTTATTCGCTCATCTGGATATAAAAAGAACAAAAGCAATACGAAGAAACAGGATATGCTCAATGCCGCCTGATGTTTTGCATAATTGTAGAAAGGATGTTTTTAAGTGATTTAGTCTGTCACAGAGATATCAATTCTCCCCGCAGTAACCGAACAAACGAGCCAATCGGGGGAAACCGCGTTACCAAAGGGAAGGGAAGGAGACACCTTGAGCGAATGGGCTTGTCCATAAGGAAGACTACCGAATACCAAAATAACGAGATAGACAGCTAACAGATGGTATGAAAAAGGGATGCATCGACAACGGTACATCCTCTTTTTTTCGGTACTTCGGGTCAACTTGACCCGATTACGACAACGACACGTAAGCTCTGCCTCAATCCATTTTAATCGGTCCGATGTCTAACCGTTGTCAATTACGAATTTGAAACCGCCGTACGAACGGTGTGAAAAGCTTTCACTGCTTAAAAAATCCCCCCATTCTCCATATCTGTCTTATTCACAAAATCCAAGTGGTATAATTTTTCCCAATGGTTTATATTTAACGTTCCCCTTGTGAGACGGATTGCTAAAATACAACAATTTTCATCCTTTTCATTGTTTGCCATGTCGTACCACTCGGCAAAAGCTGTGCGGAGCTTGGTTCTTATTTTGGCATTTTTGGGATCAAGTACCCAACCTAGGTTTTCACCTACTCCATTAGCGGTAAACATCTCTAAACAACCCGCAACCGAAACCTCTGGATTTTTTGCAATTTGCTGCATTTTGTTTGATTTTGCATATGTAACAACATAAAATGTGCCGTCTTCATAATAGGCGTCCACACTACGGACAACAGGGCGAGGTTTTCCGTCAGAGTCCTGTTCCCGCGCGATAGTCGCAAGGGAAATCGCATTGTCTTTGCCGTTGCCGAACTTCTCTTCAATTAATTTTAATCCTTCTTCGTACATACTCATTTTAATTTCTCCTTTATAAAATTAAATACTGTCTGTTCGCTACAATACAATAATTTTACCATAACACCCGCGCAAAATCCATCGTGACCTTGCGCGTTTGCAGACGTGCCCCGCCCATCGCTACCTTGAAAGCTGGCAAAAGGGCACTGCCTTAATGCTCCTGGAAGAAGCAGATGAGTGTCGAAAATCTGAAATTGAAATCGGACTGGCTTATTAATCGCTGCTATAGATTAAGAGCAAATGAATTCTTTCTTTTTATCCAGCAGAGCCAATAACGTCGCTGGGGTGTCGCGCGAAACAAAGCCTGCGGGGGCTGGCGGGGGCGGTATCAGTCCGTATGTCCAGCCTTTGCAGGATCATTAGTATCACTTAGAGCAGAGCAATGACGCGTTAATGTCAGAAACGGCCATTGTTTGAGCGCAGCGAGTTATGGCGTTTCTGGCATTGTCTTTAGCGTCATTGCTCTGCTCTTAGTGATACTTATGATCCGAAACCGATGGACATACGGACTGGTACCGCCCCCACCAGCCCCCGCAGGCTTTGTTTCGCGCGACACCCTTCAACCATTATTCTATAATTCCGCTAACACAAAAATATCATAAATTGCCCGAATCGCCGCCTCAAAATCCGCATTCTTCACCCCAATTATGATATTGAGTTCACTAGAGCCCTGATCAATCATCTTGACATTGATTCTGGCATGAGCCAGTGATGAGAAAATCCGGCCAGCCGTGCCACGGGTAGCCTTCATCCCACGTCCAACTACTGCAATCAGAGCCAGATCTGTTTCCAGTTCCACACTATCGGGGCTTACCGCACGGTGAATTCCGGAAATAACCGACTGTTCAGATTCTTCAAACTCATCCTGATGAACCATAATGCTCATCGTATCAATACCGGAAGGCATATGCTCAAAGGAGATGTTATATTTCTCGAATACCTCCAGAACTTTTCTGCCAAATCCCACTTCAGTATTCATCATTGCTTTTTCAATGTTGATGGAACAGAATCCCTTCTTGCCGGCAATACCAGTGATTGTGTAACGAGGTTTTCTGCAGGTACTTTCCACAATCAGGGTGCCCTTATCTTCCGGACGGTTGGTATTGCGGATATTGATCGGGATTCCTTCTTTTCTGACCGGGAAGATCGCATCTTCGTGAAGAACACTGGCACCCATATAGGCCAGCTCTCTTAATTCCCGGTATGTAATAGTCTCGATTACTTCCGGGTTGTTGATAATTCTTGGATCGGAAACTAAAAATCCCGAAACATCTGTCCAGTTCTCGTATATGTCCGCATGGATCGCTCTTGCCACAATCGAGCCGGTCACATCGGATCCGCCACGACTGAAGGTCTTAATGGTTCCGTCATGCTTCGCACCATAGAACCCTGGGATAACCGCACGTTCCACATGCTCCAGGCGCTCCGAAAGTTCACGGTTGGTGATATCAGTCTCGAAATGTCCCTCTTCGTCAAAGAAGATAACCTGTGCTGCATCAATGAATTCAAACCCAAGATAATCTGCCATGATCATACCGTTCAGGTACTCACCGCGGGATGCCGCATAATCACGGCCGGCTCCATCGATAAAGTTCTCTTCAATCCTCTCAAATTCGTGATCAATATTCAGATTCAGATCCAGACCATCAATGATATCCTCGTAACGTTTCTTAATCTTCTCAAGGATTTTCTTGTAGCTTTTTCCGGCAGATGCTGCCTCGTAGCATTCGTACAGCATATCGGTAACTTTCTCATCCTTGCTGTCTCTTTTCCCCGGAGCTGACGGAATGACATAGCGTCTGGTCTTGTCGGACTGTATGATACTGCCTACCTTCTTAAACTGTTTTGCGCTGGCAAGAGAACTGCCTCCAAACTTCACGACTTTTTTCATAGTTGATTTCTCCTCATGTATCATGGCGATTTCTCACTCATTTTATTCCAAATAATACTTGAAACAGGAATCGATGTCAAGAGTCTCCTGCCTTTTCTTTTCCATTATTTAAAATATTCAACGCCTGCTTCGAATATTTTCATGTCCTGCTCGCCGTAAATATTAACGGCTACAGCTTCGCCACGGCGCTCGGAATGAGCCATTTTTCCTAAGATCCGGCCATCCGGGCTGGTGATTCCTTCAATCGCCATATAGGAACCATTCGGATTCCAGAATTCATTCATCGTAGGCCGGCCCTGATCATCCACATACTGCGTGGCAATCTGTCCCTGTTCCAACAAGTTCTGAAGCCACTCGGTATTGGCTACGAAACGGCCTTCTCCATGAGATGCCGGATTACAATATACACCGCCCAGTTCTGCTTTCTGAAGCCACGGCGACTTATTGGACACAACCTTAGTATAAACCATTCTGGAAATATGACGGCCGATTGTATTCATCGCCAGAGTCGGTGAATCTGCCTTCTGCTCAGTAATACTGCCGTCCGGCACCAGCCCCAGTTTGATCAGGGCCTGGAAACCATTACAGATTCCCAGCATCAGGCCATCTCTCTGATTTAGCAATTTGTCAATTTCTTCTTTGATTATTTCATTACGAAATACCGTTGCAAAAAACTTGGCGGATCCTTCCGGCTCATCACCGGCGGAAAATCCACCCGGGAACATTACGATCTGGGCATTAGCCAATTCTTTTTTATACAGATCTACCGAATCACGGATATCTGCTGCCGTCAGATTCTTAAACACCCTGGTGACCACATTGGCGCCGGCTCGTTCAAATGCCCTGGTGCTGTCATATTCACAGTTGGTTCCCGGAAATACCGGTATAAATACATTTGGCCTGGCCAGCTTGTGCTGACAGATATAGACCGAAGAAGCCTGGTACAGAGAATCGGAAACCTCCTCCTGTTTTACACCTGATTCCGTTGGAAATACGTGTTCCAGCGGGCTGATCCAGCAGTCGAGAGCATCATCAATCGAAATAGATACCGGTCCGTATTCCAGTTCTTTGCGATCCGTAACCTCTCCGATCAGGGTATACGAAATCGAAAGGGCTCCAATCTGATCACCCGGGACTTCACAGACGATCCCCCCCCATCCCGCAGCAAAGAAATCACGCTCATCCAGGTTGTGTTCGATCTTGATTCCCAGTTTATTACCAAACGCCATCTTGCTGACTGCTTCTGCCAGTCCGTGGCCTTCTATCGCATATGCTGAGACAATCTTTCCATTTTTAATATCATCATGAAGTTTTGCATATCCTGCTGTCATCTGGCTGTATATTGGCAGATCATAAGCATCCCGTTCAATTTGGAATACTACCAGCTTATTGCCCGGCTGCTTCAGCTCCGGGGAAATGATATGCTGATGACTGGCAACATCTACAGCAAAAGAAACCAGCGTTGGCGGAACATTAATTTCACCGTGTTCCTCATCGTTAAACGTTCCTGACATACTGTCCTTACCGCCGATCGACGGCAGACCAAAGCCCAGCTGGGCATTATAAGCACCTAACAGAGCGGCGAACGGCGCGCCCCACCTGGTCGGATCCTGAGTCATCCGTTTAAAGTATTCCTGGAACGTAAACCGGATTCTGCTGTAATCACCGCCTCCAGCGACAATCTTGGCCACCGAAGATACCACGGCATAAACAGCACCATGATAGGGACTCCAGCTGGACAGATATGGATCAAAACCATAACTCATCATCGTAACCGTATCTGTATTTCCGGTCCGGACCGGGAGTTTCGCTACCATTGACTGGGTTTCGGTGAGCTGGTATTTCCCTCCATATGGCATGAAGACAGATCCGGCACCGATCGATCCGTCAAACATTTCTACCAAACCCCGTTGGGAACATACATTCAGATCAGACAATACCTTCAGCCAGGCAGCTTTTCGGTCTTCAACCTCGGCTCTGGTAAATGGATTTCCTTCCTGCTGAGGAACTTCAAGCACCACTTCCGCTTCCTGATGCGCCCCGTTGGTATCAAGAAAAGCCCGGTTGACATCGACGATCGTCTTGCCCCGCCAGTTCATCACCAGCCGCGGCTGTTTGGTCACGACTGCAACCGGAACCGCTTCCAGATTCTCTTCTCCGGCAAAACTTAGGAACGCATCGACATCTTTCGGATCGACAACAACGGCCATCCGTTCCTGAGATTCTGATATCGCAATCTCAGTCCCATCCAAACCTGCATATTTTTTAGGAACTTTATCAAGATCAATTGTCAGTCCGGCTGCCAGTTCTCCGATTGCTACCGATACACCACCGGCACCGAAATCATTGCATTTTTTTATTAATAAGCTGACTTCCGGTCTGCAAAACAGCCGCTGTATCTTTCGCTCGGTTGGAGCATTTCCTTTCTGTACTTCTGCCCCGCATACTTCGATAGATTCTTCCGTATGCACTTTTGAAGATCCGGTCGCTCCGCCGATCCCGTCACGTCCGGTACGTCCGCCCAGCAGAATGATGATATCACCCGGATCAGAGGTCTCACGAATTACATATTTTCTTGGTGCGGCTCCCATAACAGCACCGATTTCCATCCTTTTTGCGGCATAATCGGGATGATAGAGTTCTTTCACATATCCGGTCGCCAGACCGATCTGATTGCCGTATGAGCTGTATCCGTCTGCGGCGCCATTCACCAGCTTACGCTGCGGCAGCTTTCCTTTCAATGTCTCTGACAATGGTCGGGTTGGATCAGCGGCACCGGTAATCCGCATTGCCTGATATACATAAGTACGGCCTGACAACGGGTCGCGTATCGCTCCGCCCAGACAGGTGGCTGCGCCGCCGAAAGGCTCAATCTCAGTCGGGTGGTTGTGGGTTTCATTCTTGAAGTTGATCAGCCATTCTTCCGTCTCGCCGTCAATTGCAACCGGCACGACAATGCTGCAGGCATTAATTTCCTCCGATACCTCAAGATCTTCCAGTCTGCCTTCCGCACGCAGTTTTTTCATGCCCAGCAGTGCCAGATCCATCAGGCAGACGAATTTGTCATCCCGGTCTTTATAAAGAACTTCGCGGTCAGACAGATACTGCTGATAAGTCGCCTCAATCGGCGCCCGGAATGTACCTTCGGTGAAGGATACCTTCTTCAGCTCGGTTGAAAAGGTGGTATGACGGCAGTGATCGGACCAGTAGGTATCCAGGACACGGATTTCCGTAACCGTTGGATTGCGG
>JBOFYZ010000123.1:0-17490 GCA_051654925.1 Lachnospiraceae bacterium
GTAACCAGTACGATCACCTATTATGCCGGCAAGTCGGAAGCGGTGGTAATTGTGCCCAGTATTCTGGGCGGTGCCGAGGTAACCGAGATCGCCGCTCAGGCGTTTGGGCATCACAGTGAGATCCGTGCGGTATATGTACCGGATACGGTGGCAGCGGCGGCAGACTGGGCTTTTTATGATTTAAATGAGGCGGCGGTGATTTCCTTTGCCAACCCGGAGGTATCAATCGACAGCGGTGCGTTCCAGAGCAGCGGCAATGCCGTTCTTTATCTGCCGGGAGAAACCAGTCTGACATCAGGCGGCGGCAAGGATGTGGTAACTGCCGGGACCGAAGCACTGTCGGTGAGTATCGTTAACCTGGAAAAGGCGGCGATTTCCGGCGGCATTTACCTGAATGTCCCGGGCGATTATGAAATTACAGCGGACATGGTAGCGGCGATTGCTAAAAGTGCCGGCGGCGAAAGCAGTGATGTCAGCTACAGCAATGGCACGGTGACCTTTTCCGGGGCAGCTTATGAGGCAAAAGCCCAGGTAGTGGAGATTTTTACCGGCTTTCAGGATAAGATCAGCGAAAATGATCTGACCAAAACCTTCTGGTCACTGACAGATGATGAGGCGCAGGCACTGAATGTGGCGATTGCGGCAGATGAATCTTACAGCCTGCTCCAGTCATTGCTGCATTATGAAGCCGGTTACTATCTCAATGGCAACCAGGTGGAGTTAAATGACGGGATTCAGGCATATGACGTGAAGACCGGCGAGGCAGTTACCACTGAAGACGGTCGTTATCCCGCCAGCGGTTCCGGGTATTATAAATATGTGGCGGCGAAAGATACGGATAATGACGGGAAAATCGATGAACTTTATTACTCACCGTACAACATGTCCTATTCCTATAATACGGTAACGATTCACAGTGATAACGAAAATCTGAACGGGCTTTCATCCCGGGATATTTTAAATCCGGTATACCTGTCATTTGTCAACTCGGTGATGGCAGCCAGCGGTGAGGATGTTCAGGTTTATGAAGAATCCCTGACCCTGGATACCGCAAAGGATGGTGATACCATTGGCGCGGCTGCGAATCAGGAGCGCAGTATCCTCTGGGCCGATGACTATGCGGCGATTACGGTTGATGAGCTTCATGCCGTTTCCACCGCAACAGCCAATTGGGGAAAAATGTCATATGTGGCAGGTGTGACTTCTTATAATGTTGAAATTGCCATGGAATGGGGAATGAATGCACTGCTCTATGCGACCAATGGCGGATTGATCCGGGTGGGAAGCCTGGACGGTCCGACCAGCACCTTTACCGGAACCGGTGATGCGGCAAATGGGATTATTGCCGGTGGTAGCGGAACTGTGGCCGGAAGCAGTGAGGCACCTTATGATACAGCCGGTGTTTATGTTTACAATGCCGATTTTACTCTGGAGGGCTGGAATAATCATGTTGCCGACGTAGTTTACGGCGGATATGCTTATTTGGAAAAAGTCACGTCAACCACCGGAAAGCCCGGCAGCTATGCGGTCGGTCAGGGCTCCGCACTGGCGAATGACTTTGGCAACGGCGTTGTGGATGTTAAAGACTTTCACACCACCGTATACGGCAACCGCTCCGCCGGAGCCTATGTAATCGGCGGCGGCGTTATTACTGCCCAAGATTCCTCCTTTGTATCGAATATGGATGCCGGACTGGTCATTGCTTCAGGCGGAACCTATCAGGTTGAAAACAGCACCGCCACCGGACAGATCGGTTTGCGGGGACGGGGCGGCATTACGGCAGAGTCTGTTTCAAACTTTTCCGGGGTAACACTGACTGCACAAAAAGATATCGCTGAATATGTGACCGGGGAAAAGGCAGCTCTGGCAGCTGCAGCATGGAAGGAGGCCAGCGGTCAGGACGCACTGATCCATTACATGATGAGCGATGCCGATATGACGCTTGGTATTCTTTGCGATAACTACAATATTTCGGAATCTGCCCGGGCGGTATTGCTTGCAGCATTAAGTGAGATTGCCGGCACTACGTATAAAGCAGATACCTTGCTGCGAAATAGTGTTCTTGATAATACCTATTATAATTACTCGGCTGGTGCTTATACCGGAACAACAGATTTTTCCGACATCCCATATCTTACGGTCGGCAGTGCCTACGGCGGTCTGGCCAGCTCCGTGATCTCTTTTGAAAGCGCCGGAGTGACACTGAACTTCAGTGACAGCAGCTTTATCAATCAGAATGGGGAAGACTACAATTATCTGATCGCTTCCGAAGCCGGTTCTGAGCTGACGGTTAATTTTGAAGCTTCCGATGCGGATGGAATCATCTGGAATGAAGGAGATGTGAGCCGCGCCGTTGAAGGGCGTGACGGCGAGCGTTCCTCAAAACTGGCGGTGACGTTTGCCGACAGTAGTTTTACCGGTTCCTTTGCCGACGGTTCCAATGGCTTGTGGGCAGTGGATGGACTTGCCTATCAGGATGCTTCGGGCAAAACCACCGGCCTGAACGGAAATTATTATGGCGCAAAAGCCAACTGGGGGATCAGTGCAGTCTTTAAAAAAGGTGCCGCCTGGACGGTTACCAATGATTCCTATCTGGGCAGTCTGACGCTCGAAGACGGTGTGCAGGTTACCGCACCTTCCGGTTATACGATGGAAATGACGGTGAACGGCACAAAGACGGAGTTAAAGACCGGAAGCTACACCGGTAAGATTGTAATTTCACTGGTAAAGAAATAATACTTGAAAAATTAATAATGAAATAAGCCCAGAGAATCCGGCACAGGCCGGTACTCTTCGGGCTTATTTTTGTGCATATTTTATCAGATCCTATACAAAAAAGTCGCGTTTTTCAAGTACCTGGATCTCTTTATTTACAAAGCAATTATTACCTATTTTTCCAATTATTACAGATTGTAAAACTTTTTTAATATGTTAAGATTAAAAAGTAACATTAATTAAACATTTTTGTAATATTTATGAAAGAGAGGAAAAAAACTTGAAAAAATCCAAACTACTTACAGCAGCATTTATATCCCTGACCATGTTGGGTAGCCTGCCCCTGACGGCAGAGGCGGCCTGCCGCAGCTTTAATGGTGTGCAGATATCTGCTCCATCTGGTTGTAATCAAAATACAAGGGCGTGGACCAATCGCGGAGATCTGCAGGCATTTTTGGATAGCCTCAAAGGATCCGATTGTATCGTGACTTCCCCCAGTGTACGCCCTCCCGTCCCGCCGACTGTGGAACTTCCAGACGGAAATGGAAATGGTGATAATCAGCAAGGTGAATCAGAAAATATCCCTGGTGATTCCGAAGAACAGAATAAGCCGGAACTCGGAGATACAGAAACCGAAGACACAAAAGACGAAGATACAGACACAAGTGAGCAGCTCTCCTATGCGGAAGAAGTTGTCCGCCTGGTGAATCAGGAACGTACGAAAAATGGGTTAAAACCTGTGACCATGGTTACAAATGTACAGGCAGCAGCTCAGGTAAGAGCTAAAGAGATCCAGACTTCTTTTTCTCATACTCGCCCTGACGGAAGAAGCTATAGTACTGCTTTGCAGGAACAAAATGTATCCAACAAGGGATCAGGAGAGAATATTGCATGGGGCCAGAAGAGTCCGGAGCATGTTATGTCAGCATGGATGAACAGCGATGGTCACAGAAAGAATATCTTGAATTCAAATTATACTACTATTGGCGTGGGATATTATCAGGGTGCCAATGGCGTAAACTATTGGACACAGTTATTTACATACTAAAGATCAGGTAACTGATCAGACATAATGGCACATATGCTTTCGCCAAAATAAATTAAATCATAAAAACCAAAATATCCTCAACAGTCTTGTCTGTTGGGGATATTTATTGTTATTGATTATGTATCCTGATCCTGAAGCTGAACCAGAGCCATATTGAGTATGTCATGGGGTGTATGAAGAATACTACTACGAAGATTGGCAATATTCGGTCCTATATATTACCGCACTTTACAATGCCCCTAATACCATAAATCATTATTTTCAGCAGGAAGTTCAGCATAATATGTTTGGAGGTGGGTGGAGTGGGAAAGATATTATTTAAAGTGATGCTGCCAATCTGTTGATCATTGTGTCAGTAAAGATATTTTAAGGAGTAAAGAAAATGCTGGATTATACAAGGTATATATCATTGCATCAAGAGGGAAAATTTCAGGAAGCTGTAGATTATAAATGTACAGAAATTCCAACAACGTTATATAAATATGTTGGTCTAGATGATGATAAAAGAAGTAATGAATTAAAATTAAATTATCTCGAACAAGGTAAGATATCTCTGAGTTCATTCGGAAACTTTAATGATCCGTTCGAAGGCAAATTTTTTAGATTTGACAAGAATATGTTAGCAGAAAAAGGGTGGAATATTGATCGTATTAAGCAATATTATGAATCAGTTGTTCGTAATTTTAAATATTCTTGTTTAAGTGGAGTTGGGGAACAGAATATGCCAATGTGGGCTTATTATGCCAATAATCACAGTGGTTTTTGTGTAGAGTATCAACTCATAGATAAGCAAAAGAAATATATTTATCCAGTTACATATGAGCCAGAAAGGATGCCTGCTAATACGATTATCACGAATCTGCTTCACGAGCTTTTCACATTAAAAAGGTTGGGAAAAACACATAAAGAAATATCAGATGAAGGAAATGTGTATCTTCAATTACTTTTTTTATCACTGGCAGCCAAACACAAAAGTTGGGAACATGAAAAGGAATATAGAATAATTTCTCCTTTTGAGGATTTTCCGGCTTATCCTAGCAAAATATATATTGGAATGAATTGTAAAGAAGAATACAAAGATAGGCTTATTCAAATAGGTCAAAAATTGAGTTGGATATGCGAAGTTTATAAATTGTATATTGATGAAAGCAGCAAAGTGTTTGACTTGGCAGTGGAAAAAATGTGCAACATTAGTTCTGGAATTCAGAGCAGTGACTGAATGAGGAAAACAAGGAGGATTACAGGATCAACATTACCAAGAAGATGCGAAAAGGTCACTAAGTTGATTTAGGCCGGAGCTGCAGGCTTCGGCCAAGCAATTAGGGTTCAATTCATCATTAAAATTATAAAATTGAGATAAGCTGCAAATATACACCATAAAAGGTATGGGATCTGTAAGTATGCAGCAATAGGATTTATTTTATAAAACTGCTGGATCATTATAATTATGAGAATTATCAATAGTATTAACCATAAAAATGCAAGTTGATATTGAGAAAATACAAAGAAAATAATACTCCAACAAAAGTTAAAGAAAAGTTGAAGAGCATAAATTTTTAGAGCTTTAGCTGAATTAGCATTTCCTGACACATAAATTATATATGAAGATATTCCCATAAGGATATAAAGCAATGTCCAAACAATAAAAAAAATATAGGATGGAGGGCTAATGGATGGTTTATTTAGTGAGGAATATATTGACATGTTACCACTTATAAGGGCGGATAAAGATCCAACAGCCAAAGGAATAAGAATTGAAATTACTAGAGCGCTTTTGTTTATAGGTTTCATATAATACACTCCTTGTTTATTTATGATAGTTTATGAAGTCACATTAAAGGATATGCGGATTTATAATAAAAAAACTGGGGATACGGTATTGGATGCGGAAAGGTTGAGACAGGTGCTGTTAAAAGGAAATGAGGCTGTTGTACCAGTAAAAAATCATGGGTGTGACAGCCTCTTTTATTGCCATACAGACATACTTCCCAGGCCCTGCCGGACAAAAAGAGTCAGGTGCAATCCAAGCTCCTGGCTCTTTTTTTGAGATTTGAGCTGAAACATATTTTAGCGCGACAGCCCCTTTGTAGTATTGGAATAGGAGCAGATCATTTTGCTAGATTGACGGCATATACGATCTGATATACCTCTTCATCAGATAATTCCGGATCAGCCTTTATCACTTCATAGAGAGGCAGGATATTCTCCAGTTCGTCTTCCAGTGCATCCGCAATTGCTTCCGGAGCTATGTTTTTCATTATCTTTTTACGGATCTGATAAATAATTTGTAGTTTTTCGCCTTCCGCCTTTCCTTCCGCTTTTCCTTCTGTTTTTCCTTGTGCCCGTGCTTCCATCTGTTCACGCAGCTTCTCTTCCCATAACTGCATCCACTTCACTCCAATCTCTTCACTTTCCCTGATCGTCTGAACCCGACTGTGGAGCTGCTTTAGTTTATCTCCCTTGATACGCGGCTGTTCATAACCGTTGACTGATTCAATATAATGCAGACAGCCCCTTCACTGTATACTGCTGAATTAATAATAAGAATATGGCGAGGATGCCTGGCTGTTGACGACGATTTCCAGCAAATCTCCCCGATTGATACTCTCTGAATATTCAAAAGGGATATTATTGCTGTAGGTAATTCGCTTGAATATCAGCAACGGTGCCCCCATCTTGATATTTAGAAGCCGTGACTCTACGAAACCGGCGATGTCGGCAGAGATAATATCCTGTCCATATTCATACGAGATATTGTAGTGATCGACCAGGAATTTATACAGAAAGTAAATCTGCCCGCTGTATTGTTCCAGATCAGGTGCCAGTGTGGTGAGTACATAGCTGGTCACATAGCAGAACACTTCGTCATTGATCAGCTTAACTCGCTGTAGACGGTAGACATCGGTTCCGGGAGGAACATTCAGAGCTTTGGCAATCTTTAGTTCCGCTGGAATAATATCAATAATTGCCCCTTGGGAGCTAGTATTGTACTTGCCTTCGATGGTAAAGCGACTGGTGACAGAGGCGCTGCTTTTGATGCTGAAAAAGTTATAAGAGGTATCAAACATAGTAACTGGCAAAACTTCAGTACCCCGGCCCTGCTGTACGTCGACAAGTCCTTCCACTTTCAGCATGTTGACAGCCCGGCGGATGGTGGTACGGCTGACTCCGTATTTATCAATCAACTCACCTTCCGGAGGCAGGAAGGATCCGGCTTCATATTTTGATGCAAAAATTTCAGATCTTATCTGGTTATAAACAGCAATGTATTTCGGTGAATTCTTATCCAAATATAATCATCCCCATTCATTTTATCTTTATAAATTATTGTAAGACATAATAACTTTAAAGTCAATCAATCGTGAATTAAATACCAATAAATAACCTTTTTGAGCTTAAAAGTTGAAAAATAGACAAAAGGTCTTCTTATCGTATTAATATTACAAAAAAATATCCAATAAAATATATAAAAATAAAAATATAAAATACAATATTGACAATAAAAAAGGTATGTGTTACCATTTAAACATACTTAAAAGGTATCTAAAGTTATTAAAAACGCAGAAAAAAATTAATGTAAGATGTTCTGTGCACTGGAGAGGAGGGGGCAAAAGGACTTTATTACAACCAGTATTAGGGAAGATGTAAGTGAAAATATGAGAAGGAGAAGAAGGTATTATGAAAAAAACGTTAGCAATTCTATTGGCAACAGGTATGGTGATTGGTCTGGCCGGGTGTTCATCAAGCAGCTCACAGATGGGAGCGGGGACAGCAGCTACGACAGATGCAGCGAGGCAGAATGGCAGCCCTCAGGGCACAGATTCGCCAGCAGACGGGAGTGAGAAGTCTGTCAACATCGCCTTTACCGTAGATATGGGTGATATGGCGCCGTTTGCCCTTCCGACCAGCGGCCGCAACTATCTGCGCTATAGTGTCTATGACTACATTGCTGTTTTCAGCGAATTCGGTCAGTCCTGGCAGGATATGGACTGGGATGTAGCCAAGAATATTACCCAGATTGACGAAGTTACCTATGAAATAGAGATTTATGATTATGTAAAGGATGCCATTGGCAATCATATTACTGCCGATGATGTAGCCTGGTGTATTGATACTTACATAGCTTCCGGAAACCTGCCCAGACTTGGCAAGTATGTGGATTCTACCGAGGTAGTCGATGATACCACCTTTCGCATTAAACTGAAAACCACGACCATCGGTGCACTGGAATATGTATTTGCCCAGGTTTGTATTGTAGACAAGGATACCTACGAGGCCAACAAAGATAAGATGTCTACTACGCCGATTACCAGTGCTGCATATCAGATTACGGATTGTGTTTCCGGTTCCTACTATGTTCTGGAAAGGAATGACAACTACTGGCAGACCGATGAGGCCGCCAGATGCTATATCGCCAATCAGCAGGCCGACAAACTGGTCTACAATGTTGTAAAAGAACCTTCCCAGGTTACTATTTCCCTGCAGACCGGTGAGAACAATATGACGACGGTACTCTCACAGAGTGAGCTTAGCTATTTTATGAATGATGACGGAACCGAGGTTCCGGGCTATCATATATCCGAGATGGCCGGCGGTACAGCGAATACCCTGCATTTTAACTGCAGTGAAGGCAATGTTTTTGCGGATAATCTGGCACTTCGCCAGGCAGTGCTGTATGCGTTTGATGCACAGGCTATCGTTGACGGTGTTTATAAGGGACACGGCGAGGTGATTCATGATTTGGCAACGAGTCTTTGCGGCGATTACAACAAGAAATGGGACACTGAAGATTACTATGACTACAGTGAGGAAAAAGCGAAGCAGAAACTGGAAGAGGCCGGCTATGCAGGCGGAATTGATCCGGCTACCGGTAAAACGCTTAACATTCGCCTGATGTCCGACACGGAGCACAAGGATGCAGCCGTTATTATGCAAAGCTATTTGATTGCGGCTGGTCTGGATTGCGAGCTGTTGATTTATGACAATGCGCTGCTGTCCTCCTATGTCTTTGACCCCACAACCTTCGATGTACTGCTTTCCTATCATGGCTCAGAAGGCTACGTAACAGCAGTCTATGATACGATGCTGGCAATTAACAGCGAAGGGCAGGCGGCGAAGCTTTTTGTACAGGATGACAAACTTCAGGAATTGCTTGCTGCGGCGACAAATGTCGATACCCATAGTGAAGAGACGGTGGAAGCGCTTCATGACTATGTCTATGAGCAGGCATATGCGGTTGGTGTCAATGTAACGTATTCTTATGCAGCTGCCAACGATACGATCGGGATTGTCCGCCATCCGTGGGGACAGTTGATTGGTGCTGCCTGTGATTATACAAACTTTAAGTAAATAGCATGGCGCCTGCAATGGGTGCCATGTATTGTAAACGATAAGCGAGGATGATATATGGCAAAATATATTGTAAAGAGACTGCTCTGGATGATACCGGTCATACTCGGTGTTACGGTATTGATCTTTACTATCATGTTTTTTGTGCCTGGGGATCCGGTTTCAATTATGCTGGGAAGTAATGCTTCTCAGGATGAAATTGCCCTTGCACGCGAGTTGCTGGGACTTAACAAATCCTATCTTGAGCGGTTGTTGAGTTATGTTTCCGGGATATGCTTCCGGTTTGATTTGGGAACTTCCTACCAGTACGGAACCAGTGTAACGATGGATTTGCTGGAGCGTTTTCCGCGGACTTTTATGCTGGCTCTCTGCAGTATGGTGATTGCCGTGGTATTTGGGATTCCGTTGGGAGTTAAGGCAGCCACCCATCAGGATTCGATAGTTGACCGTACGTCCATGTTGGTTGCAATGTTCGGAGTGTCAATTCCGGCGTTCTGGCTGGCTCAGATGCTGGTGCTGCTGTTTTCATTAAAGCTTGGCTGGCTGCCGTCTTATGGCATTGGCGGATTGAAATATTACATTCTTCCGGCAATATCCAACTCATTTGCCGGATTGGCGGGCATTGCGCGGCAGACGCGTTCCAGTGTGCTGGAATGTATCCGGGCTGATTATGTGACCACTGCCAGAGCCAAAGGATTGCCAGAGAAAAAGGTGCTGCTGGGGCATATTCTCCCCAATTCTCTGATTCCAATCGTCACTTATGCCGGTTCTCGCTTCAGCATGATGCTGGGCGGAGCCATCGTCATTGAGAATGTTTTTTCCATACCGGGTATCGGCACCTATATGGTGCAGGCGATTAACTACCGCGATTACGGTGCAGTACAGGGATCAGTTATCTTTTGTGCAATTTCATTCAGTACGATTATGCTGCTGGTAGATTTGATTTATGCGTATATTGATCCGAGAATTAAAGCTCAGTATGAGGGTAAACGCAGGAGAAAAAATGCCAATGGATAATAAGAAAATAAAAAGAAAAAGCAACAGTGCTTTCGCAATATTTATGAGAAAAATACTGCGCCGCAGGGAAGCGGTGGCCGGTGCGGCGATATTGGTTATTCTTGCAGTTTTGGCAGCTCTGGCGCCGTGGATCAGTAAGTATCCGTATGATGCCATGGATATCAAGAACGCCTTTTCGTCGCCATCGGTGGAGCATATCTTTGGAACTGACCATCTGGGGCGGGATATGTTGAGCCGGATTATGTACGGCGGCAGATTCTCTCTTTCCGTGGGGATTGTGTCGGTTGCCATTTCGGCGGCCGGTGGGATGATCTTTGGATCGATTGCCGGATATTTTGGCGGTAAGGTTGATAACTTGATTATGCGGTTTATGGATATTTTTAATGCCATTCCACAGGTGCTTCTGGCGGTATGTATTTCGGCGGCACTGGGAACCGGATTTTTCAAGACGGTATTTGCAATAGGAATCGGCGGTATCCCCAACTTTTCCCGGGTTATCCGGGCCAATATTCTGTCAGTCCGGCAGTTGGACTATGTGGAAGCGGCCACCTCGATTAACTGCAGCAATCCGAGGATTATCTTCCGGCATGTTGTCCCGAATGCGCTGACACCATTTCTGGTACAGTGTACATTGGCGATAGCGAACGGCCTGATTGTTGCGGCAACATTAAGTTATATCGGTCTGGGAGTTCAGCCGCCGCTGCCGGAGTGGGGCGCGATGTTATCGGATTCGCGAAACTATATTCGCCAATATCCATACCTGATGATTTGTCCGGGCATCTTTATCATGATTACGGTACTTTCTTTTAATCTGATTGGCGATGCGGTTCGTGATGCCCTGGATCCGAAGTTAAAGAAGTAGAGGGGGGAAGGTAATGATGGAAAAGAATGAAAAAACACAGATGCCTTTTCTTAAAGTGCAGGATCTGGTCGTGGAATATAGTTCCGAGGGTCAGGTGATTCATGCAGTAAACGGTGTTTCTTTTACACTGAAAAAGGGTCGGACCCTGGCACTGGTGGGCGAAACCGGGGCGGGGAAAACCTCGATTGCTAAAGCAATCATGAGAATTCTCCCGGATCCGCCAGCGAAAATTAAAAGTGGACAGATTTACCTGGATGGTGATGAAATCCTGAGTGTCAGCGAGGTGGAGATGCAGAAGCTGCGCGGTAAAAAAGTATCGATGATTTTTCAGGATCCGATGACCGCGTTGAACCCGGTTAAGCGGGTTGGGGAACAGATTGCCGAGGTAATCCGCCAGCATAATCGGATTACCAGAAATGAAGCGTTTGAACGAGCCTGCCAGATGTTGAATACCGTTGGCATCTCTGCGGATCGCGCCAATGAATACCCGCACCAGTTTTCCGGCGGCATGAAGCAGCGGGTGGTGATTGCAATGGCGCTGGCCTGCAGTCCGCAGCTGCTATTGGCGGATGAGCCGACAACTGCGCTTGATGTTACTATTCAGGCTCAGGTGTTGGATATGATTAACCGGCTGAAGGTGGAATTTAACACGGCGATGATTATGATTACTCATGATTTGGGGGTCGTGGCGGAAGTCAGTGACGATGTGGCGGTGATTTACGCCGGGCAGGTGATTGAATTTGGCGCAATGGAGCAGTTGTTTGAGCATCCGTCACACCCATATACGCAGGGACTTTTCGGTTCGCTGCCGGATTTGAGCAAGGATGTGGAACGGCTCAGCCCGATCTATGGCTTGCCGCCGGATCCCACGAACCTGCCCTCCGGTTGTGCGTTTGGTCCGCGGTGTCTGCATGCCACGGATGAATGTAGAGACAGGACGATTGATTTTGCTGAGGTTGAATCGGGACATTATTCGCGCTGCTGCAAAACGTTCTCTGATAAAAGGCTGGAGGTGTGATATGGCTGCACTATTAGAAGCAATGAATTTGAAAAAATATTTTGACTCTCCCAAAGGAAAGGTTCATGCGGTTGACGATGTATCATTTAAAATAGAGGCAGGCCGAACGATGGGCGTGGTAGGAGAATCCGGATGCGGCAAATCGACACTGGGACGAACCATGATTCACCTTCTGGAAAGTACTGGCGGCAAGATTCTGTTTGAAGGTCAGGATGTTACCAATGTAAGCAATAAGGAACTGAAGCTGCTGCGGGAGAAGATGCAGATTATCTTTCAGGATCCGTTTGCATCCCTGAATCCCAGGATGACAATTAAAAGTACGATTCAGGAGCCGCTGAAGCTATCCGGACGCTTTAAGACCAGAGGTGAAATGGAGGATGAAACGGATCGGATTATGGATCTGGTCGGTATTGAGGAGCGGCTGCGGGAGTCGTATCCCCATGAGTTGGACGGCGGCCGCCGGCAGCGTGTGGGAATCGGACGGGCGCTGGCGCTGACACCGAAATTTGTGGTTTGCGATGAACCGGTTTCGGCTCTGGATGTATCGATTCAGGCTCAGATTTTAAATCTGCTAATGGATTTACAGGATCAATATGGACTTACCTATATGTTTGTAACCCATGATTTGTCAGTCGTGCGGCATATCTCGGATGACATCTGCGTAATGTATCTGGGACAGTTGGTTGAGACCAGCCCGTCAAAGGAATTGTTCAAACGGCAGTTGCATCCTTATTCTAAGGCATTGCTGTCGGCAATCCCGTCGGTGAACATCCGCCATAAGAAAGAACGGATTATTTTGAAAGGGGAGATTACCTCGCCGATCAATCCCAAACCCGGCTGCCGGTTTGCAGCCCGATGTCCATATGCTTGTGAGCGGTGCAGTGAACTGCAGGTTCTGGAGGAAGTGCTTCCGAATCACTATGTTTCCTGCTGTCGCGTGCGTGAAATCAATGATTTATAATATGGAGAAGACAATAATGGAATATGAAGAACCGACAAACGTGTGGAATAAAGTATTTATCAGTGTGTTTATTGCCAATATGCTGATGTTTCTTGGGCAGCAGATGATGAACACGCTGGTGGCCAAATATGCCAGCCATCTGGGGGCAGCGCCGGCTATGATAGGCTTTATATCCAGTTCCTTTGCCTATACTGCGTTACTGTTTAAACTATTTGCGGCTCCGGCAATTGATACCTATAACAAAAAATATGTGCTGACCGGTGCACTGCTGGTGATGGCAGTTGCTTTTTTGGGATACAGCATGTCTTCCAATACTTCGATGCTGCTGGCCAGCCGGCTGCTTCAGGGGGCTGGTCAGGCGTTTACCGCGACCTGCTGTCTGGCGCTGGCTTCGGATGCGCTGCCGCCGCTGAAGATGGGGCAGGGAATTGCTTACTTTTCCTTGGCTCAGGCAATCTGCCAGTCAATCGGACCGACCATTGCATTGACACTGTCCCGGACGATTGGTTATCAGGCCACATTTGGCATAGGGGCAGCAATTATGCTGTTGGCGGCTTGTACGGCCATGCAGATTAAGACGAAGTTCCAGCGGACGAAACAGTATCGTATTTCACTGAACAATCTGATCGCAGTGGAGGCATTGATACCGGCTGTTCTGGCCTTTTTTCTGGCGATGGCGAATTATAATATCAATTCGTTTTTGGTTATTTTTGCGGAGGAGCAGGGCGCTGGTGAGCATATCGGCTATTTCTTCACCGTATATGCGGTTACGATGCTGTTTTCCCGGCCAATTGTCGGGAAGATGGCAGATAAGTATGGATTTGTCAGGGTTTTACTGCCGGCGATGGGATGCTTTGCGCTGGCATTTCTGCTCATCAGCTATTCGACCAACATCTGGATGTTCCTGGCAGCCGGTTTTGTGTCCGCTTTTGGATATGGCGCCTGTCATCCGGCTGTCCAGGCGTTGTGCATGAAATGTGTGCCCAGGATTAAGCGGGGAGCGGGAAGTACAACCAATTATATCGGTCAGGATTTGGGCAATCTGGCAGGGCCCACGATGGCCGGAATGTTTGCCGGGCGAATGGGTTACGCAGCGATGTGGAGACTTATGATGCTCCCTGTTTTTGCAGCGATGATGGTTGTACTTTTGTTTCGGAACAGAATAAGCCGTGCAGGCGAAAACGAGTAAAGGAGAGACGAGAGTGAAGAGACTGGATTATTGGTCGGTAAAGACCAATCCTGAGACCGGAACGAAATTTGAGGCATTTCTTGGATATCTGCGGGTGGCTCATAATGGAAATGCCGATATTGATGCGTTTATCGACAGCGAGTATGGCGAGGCACTGGCGAAAATTTTACATACAAGGTTTACTTATGAAGAAGAGCCTATGGGGGAAGGAGCGCTGGCTTATTTTACGAGTCTGGGTTTGAAGAAGGTGATGTATGAGGATGATGATTATTATACCCGCTGGGAGATACTGACACCGCTGGCGATGGATGAGGCGGGCGGCAGAGACAAGAGATATCCGCTGGTGATCGCTAATCATGGGGGCAGCAATGCGATCGAGACGGAGGAACTTTGTTTTGGGTTTCCGCAGATTGCCGCGCAGGAAGGTTTTATGGTGGCATATTTGCAGAATACAAATTGGCAGAATGTTGACCGGGTGCTGGGGATCATTGCTGAGAAATATCCGCTGGATGAAGAGAGGGTGTATCTGACCGGCTATTCCCAGGGGGGATACCAGGTGACTTCTACCTATTTCCGGATTCCACAGAAGCTTACGGCGGTGGCACCGTGCGGAAATGATATTTACCGGACTTATGATAATTTTAATATTCCATATACGGATATTGAGACGGAGAATCTGAGAAAGACGCTGGTGCCGTTTATGCAGGTAGTGGGGTGCTGTGAGGCATCCAGCTTTGTTCCTGTTAATGACTGGAAGCCGCGGAAAGACTGGGGGTATGAGTCCGGAGCAGAGTTATACCTGGATCCCCGGCGGGATGATGAACGGGATCCGACCAGGATTATCGGGGGACGGAGACGATTCAGTGATATGACGGTTCCGCCGGAAGGTGTGGATGTTCATCGATGGATGATCGAGCGGCTGAATATGCGGTTATACATCCTGCAATGTGATGCACGGGATCCGGAGCGCTGTATTGCTTACCTGAACACCCCGGAAGATGAATTGCATCATATTCTGGGTTTTTATGGGGATGCAGAAAAGATTGAGAGCTACTATGGCTATAAGCACTATATCTCAGATATTTGGAATGCAGATGGAATCAATGCTTTTCGCTATGTAGCGGTAGAAAATAGTCCCCATTGGGTACCAGTGATGACCGGGCCGCTGGTATGGGATTTTTTCAGACAGTTTCGCAGAGACAGGCAGACCGGCAAAATTATTACGGAAGAGTATCAATATCGATAAGGAAGAAGCAAAGTATTGACAGAACCTTCATGGCAGGATAAAATTCAGGTTAAGACAAACATGCGGGAGGTTCATGATGAAAGGAAAAGGGATTACCATGGAGGGAATTGTTGCTGCGGCAACAGAGCTGGTCATAGAAAAGGGTTATAATAATTTTTCCATGCGTGAATTGGCATACAAACTGCATTGTAAGGCAGCTTCCCTTTACAATCATATAAAAAGTATTGATGATATTAACCGTGAAGTCGGACGCTATGCCGCTGCGAAACTGAATTATGCCTTGGAATGTTCGGTTGAAGGGAAGCAGCGGGATGCGGCGATCGAGGCGGTAGCGTATGCGTACCGGGATTTCGTCAAAAATAATTATCAATTATATCAGGCAATTATGGGGATGCCTGAGCTAAAGCAGGATGAGAGTCTAATCCTTGGACGTGAAAGTGTGAGGGTTATCCGGAGCATTATCGCACAGTATGAAATCACGCATGAAGATGCTGTTAATTTCTCGCGATGCTTTCGGGGGGCGCTTCATGGCTATACGTCCTTTGAGATGTATGGTTACTATACCTCCACTAATTTAACGGCAGCTGAAAGTTTTCGATTCTTGATTGATGTCTATATTAGATCGGTGAATCAGATGGAAGCGGAACATAAAGCACAGGCTTAACGAACATGGGACTGGTGATTTGCCGGTAGTCCTGTGTTTTTTTTGCATTTTAACAGCTATTGGTTTTGTTGGATCATAATTATTAAATAATAGCAATAAAATATTGACACAACTAACAGCGTTATCTATAATCATGCTAACGGCGTTAGGAGAAATGAGCTGCAATATCTGAAAATTTTAGAAAGGTGGAACTTGCGATGAGTGAATTATTAAATATGCTGTTAAACCGCAGAAGTGTAAGGGTGTATACCGGTGAAGCAATTCCGGAGGATAAACTGAAGTTAGTTCTGCAGGCGGGGTTATTGTCAGAATCCGGTCATAAGATCAGACCATGGGAGTTTGTCGTGATCCAGGATAGGGACAGGCTTTTACAGCTTACTGCCTGTAAAAAGGGAGCAGGCAAGATGCTGGAGAATGCCGGTGCAGCAATTATTGTACTGGCTGATCAGCAGAAATCGGATGTCTGGATTGATGATTGTGCCATCACAATGGCCAATATGCACTTGATGGCGGACAGCATCGGGCTGGGAAGCTGTTATATCAATACTCGAATGAGAGAAGCCGTGGATGGCGGTGATACCGAAACTTTTGTGAAGAATTTTTTGTCACTTCCAGATAAGTATCGGGTGGTTGCAATTCTGTCATTGGGGATTCTTATCAATAAGCCGCTGCCTCATTCGTTAGAACGGTTACATTGGGAAAAGGTTCATTATGATGGCAAACCATCCACCAAAGCAAATGAATGATGGGAGAGACAATGTTTCACCGGCTTGGGGATGTCGCGCAAAACAAGTCTGCGGGTCTGGACGGCGGTGGTTCCGGTCCGTATTTCCTGCGGTTTCGGATCGTAAGAGTATCTAAGAACAGAGCAATGACGCTAAATGCAATGCCAGAAACGCCATAACTCGCTACGCTCAGACAATGGCCGTTTCTGGCATTAACGCGTCATTGCTCTGCTCGAAGATACTCTATCGACCCTGCAAAGGCAGAAAATACGGACCGGAACCACCGCCGTCCAGACCCGCAGACTTGTTTTGCGCAACATCCCCCAGCTACATATTTATCTACCATAAGATAAAAAAACATAAGTATTGTAATAGATAATTTTGAAAAATAGAAAATATTAACGATAAAAAGATAAAATGAATATAGCTGCACCGGCATTAATGGGAGCGAATATGTCGCTGGGGGCTGTCGTACTAAAAAAGCCTGTGGACGCTGGCGGTGGCTGTGCTGCCTGTCCGTATTTTCTGCCTTTGCAGGGCCGCTAGAGTCTCTTAAAGCAGGGAAATGACGCGTTAATGCCAGAAACGGCCATTGTTTGAGCGCAGCGAGTTCTGGCGTTTCTGGCATTGTATTTAGCGGCAGTTCTCTGCTTTTAGAGACTCTTGCGGCCCGAAACCGCAGGAAATACGGACAGG
>JBOFYZ010000124.1:0-26394 GCA_051654925.1 Lachnospiraceae bacterium
AATAAATAAAAAAATTAAAAAAATTTCAAGTTGATAATTCCATACAACATTTTTGTAAAACAAAAAGCGAAGAAAACCTAGTATTTAAGCAAGGTTTCTTCGCTTTATTTTTATACAAGTGTCGAAAACGAGATTATAATACGCCTATTTAGGCGTAATGTCAATAATACAAAAGAAAATCCCTCATATTCACATACAAGGGATTTTACATCTTTTTTATTCGGTGCAATTCGAGTAAAAGTTGAGTACAAATACTCTCCCCTACCCGCAAACCCTTATAAAATAAGGACTTACTCCATCGTATAAGGCATCAAAGCGATATGACGTGCGCGTTTGATCGCAACAGTCAAAGCTCTCTGATGTTTTGCACAGTTTCCGGTAATTCTTCTCGGAAGAATTTTACCTCTTTCAGAAACGTATCTTTTTAATTTATTTACATCTTTGTATTCGATTTCGCCATTCTTATCACCACAGAATACGCAAACTTTTTTTCTTCTACGCATGCCGCCTCTTCTCATCTTGGCGCCATCCGGTCTATCACCTTTATTGAATGCCATTGGTACTGCCTCCTTCTTAAAAATACTCGTCTTTCAAATCAATGCCTGCATTAATTGAAAGGCAAACCTTCGTCTTCTACTCCATCCGGAATGTTCATGAATCCATCGCCGATTGCACTGGTAGGAGCTGGTCTGGATGTCGGCTGGTAGCTTCCGCCGCCGTCTCCGCCTGCACCTTTGCTGTCAGCAAATTCCTGATCATCTACAATAACTTCCGTGGTATAAACGCGCTGACCTTCTTTATTGGTATAACTGCCAGTCTGAATCCGTCCGGATACCAGGACTCTCATGCCTTGACGAAAATACTTTTCAGCAAATTCACCGGCTCTGTCAAATGCTACAATATTGATGAAGTCTGCAGTCTGCTCGGCTCCATCCTGGCTTCTACGGCCTCTTCTGTCTACTGCAAGAGAATATCTTGCAATTGCCATAGAGCGCTCACCCTGTGAATATCTCACTTCCGGGTCTCTGGTCAATCTTCCCATAAGGATTACTCTATTCATACCATCACTCTTTCTTTTATCTAAACTGGTCGTCTATTTACTGCTCGTCCTGTTTAACGCAAAGATATCTGATAACCGGCTCCATAATACGAATGTGGGATTCCACTTCGTTTGGACATTCTGCGTTCTCAGACTCGAAATTGATGAAATAATAAAAGCCTTCTTTCATCTTCTGGATTTCGTAAGCTAATCTCTTCTTACCCCAGTCGTCAACGTTAGTTACAGTACCTTCAAAACGGGTGATATAACCCTGTACCTTTTCCAGTGCTGCTGCTCTCTCGTCGTCTTCGAGTTTTGCGCTCAGAACAACCGCTAATTCATATTTGTTCATTGCTTTACCTCCTTGTGGTCTCTGGCCCCTGTCTTCAGTTTCAGGAGCAAGGATTTTAATGTGTCACGATTAATCATTTTAACAGAAAAAGCTAGCAATTGCAAGCCTTTTTACGCAATCCCCGGGTACTTTTTTCCACGATTTTCCTTTCAATCATGATTTGATGGGCACAGCCCATGCATTTCAGACGAAAATCGGCACCTACCCGGAGGATTTCCCATTCATGACTGCCGCATGGATGAGGTTTCTTCAGTTTTACAATATCGCCCACTTCATACTTCCATCGTTGTTCCATATCCGTTCCCTCACTTTATGCCAGCAGTCCCGGATCTTTGCCCAGGATGCCGTCGATCTCCTGCAGTTCTGCCGCCGTAAACTGCATATTTTTCAATGCCGCCACATTATCATCCAACTGTGTGGTACTGCTGGCACCAATCAGGACACTGGTCACTTCCGGCCTGCGCAGCACCCAGACAAGAGCCAGCTGAGCCAGGCTCTGACCGCGCGTTTCGGCGATCTGATTTAATCTTCTGATCTTATCCAGACGGTCGGCATCCAGATATCTGCCGCCGATTGTGGTTCCTTCCCTGGCCGCCCGGGAATCTTCCGGAATCCCTTTTAAATATTTACCGGTCAACGCTCCCTGAGCCAGCGGGCTGAACGCAATACAGCCGGTTCCCATCTCTTCCAGTACTTCCAGCAAGCCCTCTTCCACCCACCGTTCGAACATATTGTATCTTGGCTGATGAATCAGACAGGGCGTATTGTTCTCTTTCAGCATTGCAATAGCCCTTCTGCTATCTTCTGCACTATAATTGGAAATACCGACATACAGAGCCTTACCCTGGCGCACAATATCAGACAAAGCCCCCATCGTCTCTTCCAGCGGTGTCTCCAGATCCGGACGATGATGATAAAAGATATCAACATAATCCAGCTGCATCCGTTTCAGGCTGGCATCCAGACTGGACATCAGGTACTTGCGGGAACCCCAGTTGCCATAAGGACCCGGCCAGAAATCAAAGCCGGCTTTGGTGGCGATCAGCATCTGCTCACGATACTGACTCATATCCTCATGCAGGATACGGCCAAAGTTCTCTTCCGCCAGACCGCGAGCCGGATGGCCGTAATTATTCGCCAAATCGAAATGGGTGATCCCCAGATCAAAGGCTCTGAAGATAATCTCCTTCTGCTCCTCCAGTGTCTTTTCCAGCCCAAAGTTCTGCCAGAGTCCCAGAGAAATCGCAGGAAGCATAATTCCACTTCGGCCGCTCCTTCTGTATTTCATTTCATCATATCTTGATTCCTTTGCCTGATACATAAATTCAGTCCTCCTTATAATGAAACAATCTGTGAAAATACCTCACCAATTCTGCCGTTGACAATCAGGTTCGCCTGCTCATCCGCCGGCGTTGCCGCCTGATTGATAAGGATCAGCTTATCGCCCTGATAATAATCGATTAACCCGGCCGCCGGATATACGGTCAGCGAAGTTCCTCCCACAATCATCACCTCTGCGGCACGGATATATGCAACTGCTTTCTGGAGCAGCTTCTGATCCAGCGATTCTTCATACAGAACCACATCCGGCTTGACGGTTCCTCCGCAGCGGCAAACGGGGACGCCCTCCTGCTCCATGATTTCCGCCATCGAGTATCCCTGCGCACAGCGGGTACAGTAATTTCTATGTACGGAACCATGCAGTTCCAGCACTTCCCTGCTTCCGGCCGCCTGATGCAAACCATCAATATTCTGGGTAATCACAGCTCGCAACCGACCCTGCCGCTCCAGCTCAGCCAGCGCCAGATGCGCGGCATTGGGCCTGATCCCCTGAAACAGCATACGATTCTTATAGAACCGGTAGAACTCTTTTGTATTCCTGACATAAAAGCTGTGGCTGATAATTGTTTCTGGCGGATAGTCATAATCCTGATTATACAGTCCGTCAACACTGCGAAAATCAGGTATCCCGCTCTCCGTCGACACTCCTGCACCACCAAGAAAAACAATATTGTCACTGTTCTCAATCCATTGCTTTAATTGCTCTAGTTTGGTCATCCCATCATCACCTCAGACTACTTCATCCAAAAACACACCATGCAGCACATCAACAATTCCTGTATATGGCAGCGCTGCCTCCGGACACCGGTATCCAAACAGCCATTCCGTCAGTTCAGCAATGGTCAGTGTTACCTCCGGACAGCCTTTGGGATCAGGCTCCAGCCAGGAGGTCTGGCCATTTAAGTGCCAGTTCCAGCTGCCATTATTCTCCGCCAGCAACGGATCAATAACATGAATCGGTATCACCGTCTCATCATTTTTATCTGCTGCTTCTCTGGTCAGGCGAATCGCCCGGACAAACTGCTTCAGGCATACGATCCGCGCCATAATCGCCGGCTTCTCATCTTCCAGCCAGATATACTGTGGTTCACACATCAGCAGCCGCTGTTCCCGGCTATGGGTACCCCAGTCACTCTGATAGCCAACAATCGAACCACCGTCATACAACACGTCAAACGTCCCCTCTTCACTGGCAAGCTCTTTCATCAGCCGCAGCAGGTAGTTTTCATCCCGTTTTACATAAACCTGGCAGCGCTGGTCCAGCCATAGGTTCATCCACGCCGCAATTGAAGCCACATAAGTACGGTTGTCCAACTGGCGGCTCCATGGCAGCAGCGGACGGCGCTCCAGTGCCCCTGGCTGCGTGTATTCCGGTTTTAGCCGCCAGGACGGCTGATTGTAGATATAGACATAATTATAGGGGGTATAAATCGCCGCATCCGCCGGCATCAGAAAGCTGAACGGCATGCCTTCCTCCGCCTGCTCCTTGAGCATCCGCCTGAGCAACTGTCCCATATAGCCCTTACGCCGGTTCGCCTTACCGGTAGCTACTCCGACAATATAATCACTGTACCAGATCTGGCCTCTGACCTGAATCCGGTAGGGATTCATATGAATCATGGACACAATGGTTCCCTCATCCCGCAGCACCAGAACCCGGTTATCTTTTGTTTTTTCCTTAAAATAATAATCATCGAATGCTTTCGAATCCTCAGGAAAAGCTTCCTCCCACAGTTCTCTGCACTCCTCTTTCTGCCGGTTATTCAGATAGCTAATCATTTCCTACTCCTTGAAATCCTTCTGCCGGATCAGATATTTCCTTGCGTATCCGCACGGGTTATAGGACAGCTTTGCCTTACGAAGGCCTTCCTGCCCCAGGTCATCTTCCCGGTTAATCAGTTTCACTTCCGGAAACTCATGAATCAAAAACTGCTGATTAATAAACTGATACAGTCCCCGCATGGCCGGGTTAGCCTTTTCAATATGAATGACCGCCATATCTTCCAGCGGGTTATAACTTCCGATCGTAAATGCTTCCAGTTCATCATCAACAAAAACACCTGACATACGCACATTAAGGTAAGAACAGTTCTTAAGGATCTCGTGGATACCTTCCACTTCATAATCCAGATGCTTTTCCACTTCTTCGCCCTTCTCTTCCCGCCATTTGTCGAGAAACTTCCATACTGAATCCCGGTCAGAGCAGCATAACCGCCGATACTCATAATGTCCGTCATAAGTCTTCAGGAAATGGTTCAGGTTATTTTTCTTCTTGTGCAGCTTCTTACCGGCCAGGGTACGCATCGCTTCTCCATCGTACAGATAATCCTTCAGATTTTCCTGCTCCACAACTTCGAACCGTTCAGACTCCTTCAGCCTCAGATATTCCACCGCCTCTTCGTCTGCCAGATATATTTTAAACGGTTTATGCAGCACCTGGTTAAAGTATTCAACCATCTCATAAAAATACCGATCCAGGTCTTCCTCCCGGCACACCGGCATAGCCGAGTGCATAACGCCATCCTCTTCCATCAGCCACTGGATCGCTTTATCATCCCTGACAGCAAATCTTACCTGATAATAATCGCGCCAGATAAAGCTGTCCAGAAAAACACTGTCACAAGCCTTATTCGGACGCTGGCAAAACAGCGGTGTTAACGCATTTATATCTTTTGCTTCTAATTTCTTAAATGTTAAACTCATGATTCTTCCTTTTCTTCTTCTGATCCAGCCAATGATTAATCTTTGCGAATCAGGTCTTTGGTCTATAGTATACCATTTTGTGCATAGATTACACAGCCTGGCCACCTTTTATTCCAGTATGTATACTGCACTCTGTGGTTTAATGGAAAACTCAATTTTCATTGTCTGGCCACTATCCACAAGACTTTCCGGCAGTTCAAACAACAAATAGCGGGTCATACTTTCACCGGCAGCAAAAGTAGTCCCTTGAAAATAGTCCTTCGATGAAGCCCCTCCCATTGGTTTATAGGTATTGCCGTCGCCGCCAGTGAGGTCCACACTCATATCCTGTCCGACATAATAAATCGTCGGCAGTAACCTCATTTCTTCATTGCTGTGATTTGTAATAGTAAAGCGGCAGCGCAGGAATTTGTGGCCATCTTTGGCGGTGTAAATATATATCTTATCTTCAAATGACTTAAGTATATCATACGATTCCATCACCATTTCCCAGCTACCGACACGAGCGGAATCGCCTGCTCCCAAAGCGGTCTGATCAGCACCATACACCTCCATCATATGCTGGAATTGCTCCGGCTCGTTGATACTCTGATAGATAAACAGCAGTTCATCCGCCGAAACCATGTTTGGGTATTCCAGTGACGACCGGTTATCTCCCGACTGATAGTAAACACTGTCGGACGGACTTTCCTTGATCATGCCGATATGGCGGATCAGCATACCGGTTGCCGCCTCATACAAATCAATCGACGTAAAGGAAAAGACCTGCCGGATTTGAATACTGTTTGAGGAACTCATAGTATAGTAATCGCCCAAAACATAATTCGGTGTCAATACCAGATAATTATCTGCTTCCTCTAATGACCGGGCAGACTGTTCTTCCGGCAATGACAGCATAAAGTCACCCATAATTGTTAATGGTGCAGGCGAATCAGTAAACTCTGTCCGATCCGGGTTATGATAAAAAGCAACCACCTTTTTCCCTTCCAATTCAACATATTCCGCCTCTGTACTTTCTTCTTTCAGATCCAGTATATCCGTTGTACTGATATTAAGCCCGGTCGAATAATATGTAGTCCCCAGCAGCTCCGATTCCTTTACCTTTGCTTTAAAATCAGCAGAATATTTCTGCTCAAAGACAGGAAACATCGTTGTTTTCATAAACTCCAGATAATCAAGTCCCATATCAGCGTCCTCAAACCAAACCGGATCCGATGATGATTTAATAAATCTTGTCGATAGATTATAGAATGTATCATCTTTAAAATAATCGGCCTGCATCAGCTGCTCCCCTGATTCGAGCAGCCGCTGCGGATCCTGTTCCAGCCATTTATCAATCGCTTTCGTCAAACCGGTCTGAAGATCCGAAGGAGTCTCAGGACTCTCCGTAATCATTTTCACCAGTGTTTCCCCGCTGACCGAGTCAGCAGCCGCAAACAAATTCATAAAATAATTATATGGATATTTAGCCACCTCGACAGCATCCCAGAATTCTTCCCCAGCCGTCTCTACCTTGGCCAGAAAACGCTCTGCATACGCTGCACTAATTGGATATTCAGCCGCAAACACATCATCCCCTTTACTTATTTCAGTACGATCATCAGAGATATAAACCGTTCCATTAATATTCAAGCCATCCTTATCATACGTCTTGACTCTTTCGTCCTTATCTTTCATGTATCTTTGAAATTCCAGTTCACACATAAGAACCGTCGCATGAAACTGCTGGTTCAGCGAAAGCTCATCATTGCCTGCCTCCGTCTCCAGCGCCTCCATATCCAGCTCGTCCATATGCTCCTTCACATAATCCCTGATACCCCCATCAGAAACTGCCGATGACCACACCTTCTCATATTTACTTCCCGAAGCAGACATACCGCCGTCCCCACAACCTGCTAAAGAAACAGCCGCCGCCATCCCCAACACTGTAAGACATAATCCCAATTTTTTCATAACCCTTAAAACCTCTCTCTTCCATAAGTTAACACCTCCTCATATCATACCACACAATCCCCCCATTTAAAATCCCCATCCCCCACAATAACTTGGTATCATTAAACTCAAAATGGAGCAGCTGACCTCCCAGGCCCCGATGATCCGGCCAGGATGGTCTGCAGCTGCTCCATTTTCCACCTTACAATATCACCCCATTACCATGGTACCCAATACATCACCGATACCGCATATTATCACGGGATTGCTAAACAGAACAGGATGGCAGATGTCAAATAATCGCAGCCAGTTCCCGATAAAGATGCACTGCCATAATCACACTGATAATGGCAGAGATCACATCTGAGACCGGCTGCGCATAAAGAATGCCGTTTATTCCGCAGATCATTGGCATGACCATGATGACCGGGATAAAGCAAAGTCCCTGTCGGCAGGCACCAAGGATAAAGCCTTCTCTCGCCTTTCCAAGGGCAAGGAACAGCGACGAGTATACCGTGTAGAAGGAGATTCCCGAAGCGGGAATGGCCGTTTTACAGCAACAGCTCATTCTCGCCCAGGCCATCGAGACATGGATCGCATCCATGAAATTATGTAACAGCTGATGCCGGACTTTTTACCTCAATACCGGCCGCAGCCAGGCTCGCTCTTATCCGTTTAACAAATTCCAGCGCGCTGGCTCCATCCCCATGGACACATACCGAATCAGCCCGTATTGCAATATCTGTACCATCAACAGCTGTAACCATGCCCTCTTTTACCATCCGGATAATCCGGCCGACCGCCTGTTCCTCATCCGTGATCATGGCTCCTTCCTGCCCGCGCGGCACCAGGGATCCGTCACTTTGATACGCACGATCTGCAAATACTTCACTGGCGCAGGCCAGGCCGATATCTTTTGCCGCCCGGATCATCTGACTGCCGCTCAGCGCCAGCAGCGTCAGTGAAGGATCCACCACTTTGACCGCTTCACAGATGGCTCTGGCCAGTTGATAGTCGCTGCCGGCCATATTATAAAGAGCGCCATGAGGCTTGACATGATTCAGACGCATTCCCGCAGCCTCACAAAATGCCTTCATCGCCCCGGTCTGGTATATCACATAGGCCCTGACTTCATCAGGTGCTGCCTGCATGTTCCGCCGGCCGAAGCCGATCAGATCGGGAAATCCGGGATGAGCTCCGATACTCACCTGATGCCGGCGGCACAGGACGACTGTCTTCTCCATGATAACCGGATCGCCGGCATGGAATCCACAAGCCACATTCGCCGAAGTAATAAAGGGAATCACCGCTTCGTCCATTCCGATTGTATAAGCCCCGAAGCTCTCTCCCAGATCACAGTTCAAATCAATTTCCAGCATATCATTTTGGCCCCTCTTTCATAATCAGCTACAACTTCAGCTCAGCATTTTTCACATCGGTAATAAACATATGTCCCGGCGCATGTGTGATGGCAAACTCAGGTTTTGAATTCATCACAACCGCCTGAGGCGTCACGCCGCAAGGCCAGAATACCGGCACCTCTCCATCCTTGACAGTAACCATCTCACCATAATCAGGATGATCAATATCGGTGATTCCGATTGCCTCCGGGTATCCCACCTGAACAGGAGCGCCGTGGACTCTTGGCATCGCAGCGGTAATCGACACCGCAGCCGGAACCAGCCGGTAAGGAACCGGCCGCATGCTGACAACCATGTTTCCCGAGAATACACCGGCCGGGGCACATGCTATATTGGTATTATACATCGGCACATTTACCCCTTCCTCAATCTGCCTGACCGGCACCCCGGCTTCCAGTAATTCACTCTCAAATGAAAAACTGCAACCAATCAGGAAGCTGACCAGTTCAGTTCCCCGGATATCGAATATTTCCGAAACATTCGTGCATTCAGCCGTCAGCACGCCATGCTCGTATATCCGGTACCGTGGAAAATCCCCGGCAATATCACTGTCTTTTCCAAACAGCGGGAAACTTCTGCTGCCTGCTTCAGCCACCTCAAGCAGCGGACACGCTTTCGGATTACGCTGGCAGAATAACAGAAAATCCCAGGCCAGTTCTTTTGGCAGAATAACCAGATTTCCCTGGGCATACCCATTGCACATACCGGTCGTCGGCGTATCAATCACTCCATTGCGGATCAATTTCCTGACTTCCTCCGGTTTCCAGTCTTCATACTGCATGTAATGCCACCTCCACTCCATTCAAAATAAACTCCAGCACCACTATCCTGTACTATTGTCAGAAATCCTGGCGAAATTATATGTAATGCCATCTGCAATCTTCCCCGTTTCCTGTTTCCTGCTGATCTCCATAAATTCATGTTCCGGAATCGGAATAAATCGGATGGAATCACCGGCATCATAAGGGATTTTTCCGCCCAGCTCCGGCTGATACAGCCTTAATGGGGTTCGGCCGATCAACTGCCAGCCGCCCGGTGATTCGATCGGATAGATTCCTGTCTGCGCTCCGCCGATCCCTACCGATCCGGCAGGTATCCTGATCCTGGGATTGCTCAGCCGCGGTACGGCCAGCCGCTTATCCAGCCCCCCCAGATAAGGAAAACCCGGCAGAAATCCCAGCATATAGATGCGGTATATACTGCTCGAATGAAGTTCGACTACTTCCGCTTCCGGCAATCCGGTATGTTTTGCAACAAAAGCGAGATCCTCTCCATAACCGCCTCCATAGCATACCGGAATCTCTACGATTTTTCCCTGGCCCGCTTCAGCAATACTGATATCACCGGTCATCCCCTCCAGTACCCTGGCCATCTCCCGGTATCCGGTCTGGAGCGGATCATAATAGACCAGCAGCGAGGCAAACGCAGGTACTACCTCCAGAATATCGATTCTTCCACAACCGGCGATTCTGCGTCCAAGCGCTGCGACACGCCGATTGGTCTCTTCTTCAATCTGATCGCCCAGCTCAATCAGGATCGCCTGATCACCAACCGGTTTAATTCTAAGAAATTCTCCGGCCATTCTTTCACCCCCCTTACGAAAAAAATCCCTTTTCCAGGACCGGGCCAAACCAATGCTCCGAATCTTTCGAATAGCGAACCGCATATGCCGTACACTGGCGCATCAGGCTGACGATTCCGGTATTCATTCTGGTATTAAATCCGTCAATACCGGGAAGCCGTGATCCGGTCATATCGATCATCCCGCTGCGGGAGGCCACTCTCATGACTTCCGCCTCCATCTCTTCACGATGCAGGATTTCCATATCCCGCTTCAGATAAGCCATTGCCGCCATCATTCCGTAACAGCCCCAGTCAGAGCAGGTTGCCGTGATAATATAGTCGGCACAGCTGGCTGCCAGAGTTCCGCCGCCGCAGCCGCATTGACATTCGCCTTCGTCGGTAAAAGGGATATATTGTTTCACATGCTCAGCAATGGTTCCCATTCCGATCTCATTGCCCAGATCTCCGATCGCAATATTGAGAACTCCCCGTTCCCGGATCAGGTTCCACAAGATATCAGTCTTTGCTTCCAGTTCCGTCACACTCATTCCGACTGCATTGTGATAGGCACCACGGCTATTGGCACCGGGAGCCTCCACGGAAATCACCGCCGATGGACTGATCTGTGCCAGAAGCTCACACGCCTGCTGCCCGGCCTTTTCAGAATCCTTTGTAAAAGAGTGCACACCCATGCTGATCGGCAGTTCCATCACTTGCTGCAGGTCCTCATATATATGCAGCCCGACAACGCTGGCGCACTTCTTAATCGCCTTGACACTGTCACGGGGGCAGATAATCACCGGCTTGGCACCAAACGCCATAACCAGTGCCCGAGCCAGCAGCATGGAGCTGACCATGCCGTCCATCTCGGGAACCTTATGAGGCAATAGTACAAATCCGGTTATAATCAGAACCGGATCACCTTCCCTGACGGTATCACACAGTGCCTGAGCCGCTTTCATTGTCAGCGGTTCGCCCATTTTTTTACGGCTGCCCTCATATAAAATGCGGCAGACACCGTATCCCCGGGGATCCAGATTCATCAGTGAATCAAGGTTCTCGCCTACGTTGCGCCTTTCCAGCTCTGTTCTGTCCATTGTCCGTCCAATTCCTTCCTACATACAATCTTTACCCGTATATTCCAGATACTCCATAATTACCGCATCCTGAATCAACTTTAACGTCCGGGTGTCTTTGCCGCCGACCTTCTGCCCGTCAATCTCCTCTGCATGAAGACAAAAGTTGGAGGACGATGTCACTATAATTTCATCAGCCGCCATCAGTTCAGCTACCGTATAAGCCCGTTCGATCACCGGAATACCCAGCCGGTAACATGCTTCCATCATATGCGCCTTGGCAATCCCACGCAGAATCAGGTTATCATTGGGATGAGAATAAAATACCCCATCTTTTAATATCGATACGTTACTGTGAGCACATTCCGTAACCACATCTCCACGATGCAGTACCGTCTCATCCGCCCCCCGCCGCTCGGCCTCCTGTGATGCCATAACTGAGGGCAGCAGATTGAGTGTTTTAATATTGCAGTGAAAGAACCTGGTATCTTCTCTGGTAATCAGCTTAATCGGCACATCGGGATTTCTGAGGGTATTCGGCCGGATCATAATCCATAGTTTCCCCGTCATGGTATCCTCATATACATGATTTCTCGGTGCCGCCCCTCTGGTAACCTGCCAATAGACAAAATTAGTCTCAGCATCCACTTTGGCAAGCAATTCCGTCAGCAGACTGCCCAGTTCGTCTTTATCCATCGGTATCTTGATATCCAGGGCACCGGCACTGGAGTAAAACCGGTCGAGATGGTCCTGCAGCAGATATACTACACCATTAGTCCCAACCGTTGCATCATAGACACCATCGCCAAAAAAATGCACTCTGTCATTAAACGGAACCATCAGTTCATCGGGAGTTCCGATTCTTCCATCATAATAAGCAAGCTCTTTCATCAATATTATCCTTCTTTCCTGCTTCCGAATTTCAGTCTGATATATTCTTTAATCAGTTCTACGCAATGATCCAAGCCGAGACTGGCCGTATCAAGACACAAATCATAGTTGGCAGGATTCTTCCAGATCTGTCCGGTATGGTAAACATAGTAGGAATTACGGTATTTATCCAGCCGGTTAATGTATTTCTCCGCTTCTGGCCGGCCGATTCCCTGCCGTTCCATCTCCCGCCTTACCCGAAATTCATAGGGCGCATCCAGATATACAGATACCACATTAGGCTGATCTTTTAGCACAAAATCCGCGGCTCGGCCGATACAGACATAAGATTCCTGCTCCAGCAGCTTTCGGAGTACTTTTGCCTGATAGTTAAACAAATTCTGGTCTGATACAAAGTTGCCGCTTTCCGGAGCAATCATTTCACCATTATAGATATGATGAGAAACCCGGTAAAGCAGAGTCTTGCGGGTATTCTCATCAGCATTGGCAAACAGTGCTTCATTAATGCCGCTGTCCTCCGCCGCCAGGCGCAGCAGCTTCCGGTCATACACATCGATACTATAGTCTGCGGCCAGCTTCCTGCCGATATAGCTGCCGCCCCCGCTGCCGCAGGTACGGGTAATTGCAACTGCAAAATAATTTGTCTTTTCTGCCATTATCGTTCCCTCCTATTGTCCCAGATATGCTTTCTTCACCCGGTCATCCTTCAGCAGGTCTCTGGCATTTCCCTCAATCGTGATGTTACCTGTCTCCAGGACATAGGCCCGGTTGGATATCGCCAACGCCATCCGGGCATTCTGTTCCACCAGCAGAATGGTAATGCCCTTCTTATTCACTTCTTTAATAATGGTGAAAATCTCCTTTACCAGCAGTGGTGACAGACCCATAGACGGTTCATCCATCAGGATCATCTTAGGCTTTGCCATCAATGCCCGCCCTACCGCCAGCATCTGCTGCTCACCGCCCGACAGCGTTCCGGCCAGCTGTTTCTTTCGTTCCAACAGTCGTGGAAAACGCTCATAGACCTCCGCCATTTTCACTTCCATTTCCTTACCATCAGCAAACGCACCCATTTCCAGGTTTTCCGCCACCGACATCTGAGGGAAAATATGACGGCCTTCCGGCACATGTGCCAGCTTCAGATTGATAATGCGGCTTGGTTCTGTCTTCCTCAAATCGGTGCCGTCAAACTGAATCACTCCGCTGTCAGCCTTTTCCAGTCCTGAAATGGTCCGCAGGATAGTGGTCTTCCCGGCTCCATTAGCCCCGATCAGAGATACAATCTCACCGTCGTCCACCCGCAACGTAGCACCATGAATGGCATGAACCGCACCATAGGAAACATGCAGATCTTTAATTTCAAGCATCTTCGGCCACCTCCTCATCTGCAGCCTCATCCTTCCCCAGATATGCCTCGATTACATGAGGATGGTTAGCTATTTCCTCGGGACTTCCGGATGCAATGGTAGTTCCGAAATCAAGCACCTGGATCCGTTCGCAGATCCTCATCACCAGGCTCATATCGTGTTCAATTAAAAGAACCGAGATCTTAAACTCATTGCGGATATAATGGATGATCTCCAGCAGTTCCTCTGTTTCAGTCGGATTCATGCCGGCAGCCGGCTCATCCAGCAGCAGCAGTTTCATATCCGTAGCCAGAGCACGGGCAATTTCCAGGCGGCGCTGCTCACCATATGGCAGATTAGCAGCCTGAACTTCTTCCTTACCATCTAAATGGACGATCCGCAGCAGTTCTCTGGCCCGCTCTGTAATACGCTCCTCCTCTTTCCAGAATGTGGGAGTACGGAATACCGCATGATGCAAGCCGTAAGTCAGCCTGGCATTCATGGCGGCTCTGATATTATCAATTACCGACATCTTTTTAAACAGCCGGATATTCTGAAATGTCCTGGCAATACCGGCATCTACAATCTGATAGGTTTTCTTGCCGTTCATCCGCTGCCCGTTCAAAAAGAGGGATCCTTCTGTCGGCTTATAGACACCGGTTATCAGGTTAAATACCGTGGTTTTTCCGGCACCGTTCGGACCAATCAGGCCGACCAGCTCAGACGCGCCTATTTGGATATTAAAATCATCCACAGCTTTCAGACCTCCGAACTGGATCCCCAGATTCTGTGCTCTCAATACCGGCACTGTTGCTTCTGCCATCTCATGCACCACCTTTCACTTCTCTGGATGCATTCTGACGTTGCTTACGTTTCCCCACAGTTTTCAGAATTCTCACCAGTGAAAACTCCCACTGACCAAAAATCCCGCCCGGCTTGAAGATCATGACCAGCACCAGCACCACCGAATATGCCAGCATGCGGTACTGTGAAAATTGCCTCATCATCTCCGGCAGCGATGACAAAAATGCCGCACCGATAATCGAACCGGTCAGTGATCCGGTTCCGCCGATAATCACCTCGGAAAGCAGCTCCGCTGAATACATGAAATTAAAGTTGGTTGGTATCATAGCCGTCATATAGTGGGCATAAATCCCGCCACCGACTCCGGCAAAAAAGGCCGCCACCGCAAACGTCAGCACTTTATAATAAGTCACATTGATCCCGGAAGCCGCCGCCGCAATATGATCCTCACGGATCGCCTTCACTGTTCTGCCGAAACGGCTGCGGATATACATATACATTACTGTAACACAAGCGACCATAATCCAAAAGCACCAATAAAAATTTGACAGCTTGAGGATCCCGCTCATGGTCTTGCCGCCGCCGGTAATTGCAAAATTACAGAAGCATACCCGGATGATCTCCGCAAATGCCACCGTAACAATCGCCAGATAATCCCCCCGCAGCCGCAGCGCCGGAATTCCCACCAGCACTCCGGTAATTCCGGCAGCAATCCCTCCGGCCAGCAGAGCCACCAGGAACAGGCCGATATCCGGCAGACCTTTCCCCGCCAGTGCACCGGATACAATTGCGGAAGCATAAGCCCCCACCGAGACAAATCCGGCATGCCCCAGTGAGAATTCGCCCATGCAGCCCACCACCAGATTCAAGGAAGCCACCATTACAATCGTATAGCAGGCGGTTGTGCACATTCCTTTAAAGTACTGAGTGGAGGCCCCAAATATCCCAGATTCAAACAAGGCCATTAAAATCAAAAACACCAGCAGGACGCCCACAAAATTTATGAAGTAAGATACTTTATATGGTTTTTTCATTGACCTGCCTCCTAAACTTTCTCGCCAACATTTTTGCCGAGTATTCCTGACGGTTTCACTAACAAAATAACAATCAGGATACTGTAAGTAATCGCCTCGTACCAGCCCGGAGCAAATAATTTGACAAAGATTTCAATCAGCCCGACCAGAATCCCGCCAAGCATTGCACCGGGGATAATGCCGATTCCTCCCAGCACCGCTGCAATAAAAGCCTTGATTCCCATCATTGACCCCATATCATTGGTCACCCGCGGATATTTGGCACAATACATCAGGGCGGCAACCGCCGCCAGAGCCGATCCGATTGCAAACGTTACGGTGACAATCCGGTTAACATTAATTCCGGTCAGAATCGATGCATCCCTATCCTGCGGAACCGCACGCATCGCCTTTCCCAATTTGGTCTTTTTAACAAACAGCTGCAGCGCAATCATCATAGCAACTCCGATGACAATCGTCAGGATTACATTCAGCGGCAGGGTTACACCGAGAAAATTGATACTCGGAAGGTCAAAAATTTTCTGGACGTTATGCGGCTTGGCACCAAACAGTACCATGGCCAGGTTCTCCAGAAACAGACTCATGGCCAGCGCTGTAATCAGCGCCGACATTGCCCCGGCTTTGCGTACCGGTTTATAGGCAATGACTTCGACCAGCACACCGACTGCCGCACAGACCAGCACGGCCAGAAATACAGAGAGCCATGCCGGCATTCCGGTATTAATCATCAGCGGGATGGTGTAGAACAAGGTATACGAACCAATCATGATAAAGTCACCATGGGCAAAATTAATCATGCGGATGATTCCATATACCATCGTATAACCCAGCGCGATCAGTGCATAGATCGCACCCTGATTCAGGCCGTTAATCAGGCTCTGTATAAACAATGAAAAGGTCATTGAAGTTTCCTCTCTTTCTCCTGAGTTCTTCTATTCCTGCGTTCCTGACGGAGAAAGAGTCATCATCCATTTTATACGGCCGTCCTCATATGTATTGATCGCCACCGATTTTTCCGGATCGCCGTTTTCATCAAGAGTAAAGGTTCCACCTACTCCGGTAAAGGTCAATCCGGTCATTCCTTCAACCAGGGAAGCGGTATCGGTTCCGCCACTGTTTTCAGCTGCTGCCACCAGCATATAAACTGCATCATAGTATAATGCCGCACACGCATTCAGGCTTTCTGTTCCGTATGTCTCGCTGTATTTGGATACAAAGTTTGCTACTGCTGGGGCTGTATCTTCGGAAGAGTAATGGTTGGTAAAATAGCAGTTTACAAACTTATCTTCCAGACCGGTAGTATCCGCACCATCCCAGCCGTCACCGCCCATAATCGCGCCTTCAAATCCGGCATCCCGGGCTGCACCTATCAGCAATGGTACCGTATCCAGAAAACACGGGTAAAAAAGAAAGTCGGCCCCTTTTGCCACAACCTGGGAAGTCTGCGAGGAGAAGTCGGTATCTTTTGTCGTACATTCTCCTATATAAACAATTTCAATACCATAGGCTTCTGCGCTTTCAATAAAAGCATCCTTCAGTCCGTTGGAATAATCATCATCTTTGGCATAGATGACTGCCGCTTTTGCCCAGCCCTGTTCTTTCACAAACTGGGCTGCCATTTTGCCCTGATAGGGGTCGATAAAACAGTCCCGGAAGATAGAGGCACCTTTCAGGGTAACGTCTTTGTTCGTTGCTCCGGTTGCCAGCAGCAGCATACCTTCCTTGGACGCCTGCTCCGCAATCGGCAGAGTTACCGAGGAGAAAAAGCAGCCGACAACTGCATCCGGACTATCGGGAAGCAGGCTGTTGTATGCGTTAATCGCCTGTTTTGCATCACTGGCATCATCCACAATCTTTCCGCCGTTTACAATCTCGACCTTATACGGTGAATCACTGGCATTGATCTCTTCCGCCGCCATTGTAACAGCATTCTGCGCACCTTCCCCATAGATTGCCGAGCCGCCTGTCAGAGAGCAGATCGCACCAATACGGATCACATTATCTTCTCCGCCCTCTGCCTGTGCGGCTGTCGTGCTTGTGCCCGTTCCGGTTCCCGTCGTACTCTGCTGTGCTGATGACCCACATCCGACCAGCAGGCTGGCTGTCATAGCAGTAGTTAGTAATACAGATAAAATTCTCTTTCTCATAATGTTATCCTCCTCAATCATGTTTGTAGAACCGGTTTTAAGGAAAAGGAGCCTTCCACTGCTCTCGCAGCGGAAAACCCCTTCGTTTTCCCAAAAACAAAAGGCCGCAGCTGTATAATACAACTGAGACCTCTTCGTTCTCTAATCTTTATAATGGCAAATTATAGCATCAATCCTTTAGCAAAGCAACAGTTTGAAATAAAAATCTTAATTTTTGTCATTTTTAACTGAGATTTTTAATCCCTCGCACCTTTTACTCACCAAATACTGCCAGATAATCTTTCTTAAATTTCTCAATTCCCTGATCTGTCAACGGATGATTCAGCATCTGGGCAATTACACTGTATGGAACGGTAGCAATATCTGCACCAGCCAGAGCACAATCAATCACGTGGATCGGGTTACGCACGCTTGCCGCAATAATCTCAGTATCCAGACCATAGTTATCAAAGATGTCCGCGATTGTCTGAACCAGTTCAATACCTGGCATCGAAATATCATCCAGTCTGCCCAGGAACGGAGAAACAAATGCAGCACCGGCTTTTGCTGCAAGAAGAGCCTGTGGTGCAGAGAAAATCAATGTCACATTTACCTTAATACCTTCTGCTGCCAGTACTTTTGTTGCTTTCAGGCCTTCTCCGGTCATTGGAATCTTTACGACCATATTCTCATGGATAGCAGCAATTTCCCGGCCTTCTTTAATCATATCTTCTGCATTTTCGGTAGTTGCTTTAACCTCACCGCTGATTGGTCCGTCTACGATAGATGCGATTTCTGCAATCACCTGATTAAAGTCACGTCCCTCTTTTGCAATCAGAGACGGATTGGTGGTAACGCCACAGATCACTCCCATATCATTTGCTTTTTTGATATCTTCTACATTGGCAGTATCAAGAAAAAACTTCATAAAACTTATCCTCCTTTTATTAAACACTTGATAATTATGTGTAGGAGTATGCATGAAACCATGCACAATCCCGCATCTTCTGTAATTGATATTGCGTCTATACCTGCATTATACCGCAAACCTTCGCAAAGTCAAGCATTATTTGCAAAAAATAAAGTTTGTTGTTTTTTGCGTTCCAGCATGATAAAGCTTGTTGGGACAGATACCAAAAACCTCCAGGCAACCATGGAGGGCACTGAAAAACATGGGTTTTAAAATTCTGGGTTATTAATAAAACACAAAATCCACCAGACTCAAATTTTTCTGGTGGATTTCTGTGTATTTCCTGTTGCTGATGCTTATTTTGAATCAAGCTTTCCTTTATCTGTCACTCATCACCTTAATGATCCGCTTGAGGTTGTTCATTTGCAGGAGTTTGGCAGCGTTGCTTCCATAGTTTTTGTAGCCATACGTTGACCGTAAAGCTGAAATATTTCTCTGCTTTCATCTAACTTTCCCGCAATGGCGACAGGGCCTAAATGAATAACAGGCTTTCCAAAAGCTCCGCCGCCCGAATAGGTCAACATGCCGAGGACTAACATATTGTCAAGGATTGCCCTTATACCAATATCACCGCCGCCATGTATATAGTCAGCAGTTGCAAATGCACCGCCAATTTTCCCTGTCAAGCCGTACTTCATACAAGGTCCTTGCAGCCAGTTTGCAACCGCACCACTTATACTTGCCATATAAATAGGGCTGCCGAGAACGACGCATCTGCTTTCTTTTGCCCAATTCTCGTCAATTTCATCAATCGAAAAAGCCGCCGCTTCTACACCTTCAACTGATTGCATACCCGTTACGATTTCTTCGGCCATTTGCTTTGTGTTGCCTGTCTTTGTGTCGTAAAGGACTGTCATCTTCATTTTTTATTCCTCCATTTACTTTTCTGTAAAACTCGGCTGCAGGTTTACATATCGGCTGCGAGTCAAAGCAAAAACAACTGCACAAGCCAGTATAACCAGATTCCCGATGATTTCTGCACGGGATGAAGTGACAATCAGCAAAACAACTGACAGCAGAGCAAATACAATTGTCAATATGCTAATCACATTCAGCACGCCATTACTCACATGAAACTTACTTTTATTCCAAAGCTCCGGCATCTTCTTTGGCAGCCGCATCGCCGAATAAGCAATTACGCCGCGTATACTGGTCGTCAGAATCACGGTGCTGCTGGCAATGGTGTTTAAGTTTATTTTAAATAATATAGGCAGGAATCCGATTAAGAACATGACCAGCAGAATAAAATGCGGTGTCCCAAACTTTTTATTGCATTCAGCAAGTTTTCCCGGCAGCCAGCCGTCCTCACATGCCCGCTTAATTGGAAATGTCATCATTCCGATCGAGAAGTTAAGCGTTGTTAGAAGGGCAAACATCGCTCCGCCAACTACAAAAAAGGTATAAGCCCAGGATGGCATAAACGCCGCCGCTGATACACTTAACGGTTTATTTGCTACATCAGCAACCGGCAGAACACCAGCCGCAACTGTTGACATCAAGGCATAGATAATTACAACTCCTAAAGTTGATGTAATAATAACAAAGGGAATATCTTTGGTCGGATTCTCAGCCTCCGCACTGAAATTGACCACATAAGTTGCACCGCCCACTGCAAAAGTCAAAAATACGGAAGCCAGCAGAAAACCGGTCACTCCACCGCTCATAAATTCTGGTCCGGCAAAATAATCAGGTGTAACATTCCCCACCCCCAAAACAATATAAGTAGCAATCGAAATTGCCAGAACAACACACATAATATTCTGTAAGCGCGCCGCCTGTTTCACCCCCATTACATGCATTCCGATTATTACAATCAGAACAATAAAAGAAATTAGGATATTATTAACCCCAGGAAACAACGACAGAAAATAATCACAGAAAGAAAGGGTATACATTGAAATCCCCAGTGACATCGCCAGATTGATAAACGTCTGCACCCCTGCCAGACGCTTCCCGCTCAATACTGCGATCTGTGAATACTGACCGCCGATAAAGTTAGCGGTACCACCGATAAAGATCTGCGGAATTGCTGAAAAGATAATAATAACAGCGGCTAAGATGTAGGCAATATTAACGGAACGCCCAGTAAAGCCAATTGCCAGCCCGGTCATTGTCATGATACCGACACCGATGATCTGACCGACTGCCATCGACATCAAATCTATCCGACTCAACTTTTTGGGGACTGTACTTATTTCTGCTTGATTCTTTTTCATACCTGTTCTCCTTCTCCTATAATTGCCGGTTAACAGCTTCTTCTATACGTTTTAGTGCCTCTATCATAATACTTCTCGGGCATCCGGCATTAAAGCGGATATGCCTTTCTCCGCCCGGTCCGAACCATGTTCCGGGAACACAGATTACCCCGGATTTTAAAATGACCTTTTGCAGAAGTTCCTCATCCGATAACCCGGTATCCGTAAAATCAAGCCAAATCAAATAGGTGCCTTCCGGCTTGACAAATTTTACTGTCGGCAGATTTTGCTCAAGATAGGCAGATGCCATCTCAAAATTCCCCTCAATATACGTTACCAGCTCATCCTTCCAGGCAGCACCTTCAGCAGTATAACAGTAAATCACACTCTCAATTCCAAAAGTATTTTTTATATCAAGAGATAAAGCGATAGTCATTGCCTCAAATGCTTTTTTATAATCCGGATTCGGGATAATTGAAACCGCCATTTTTAATCCGGCAACATTAAAGGTTTTTCCTGGAGAAGTCAACATAATCACATGATCCTGATACTCCGGTTTCAGAGCAAGCAGCGGATGATGCGTATGACCATAAAAAACCAAATCCGAATGAATCTCATCAGTAACCAACAGTACATCGTTGTCTCTGCAGATATCAGCAATCCGGATCAGCTCGTCTTTTGTCCAAACCCGACCGACCGGATTGTGCGGGCTACAAAGCACCATCATTTTATTTCGCGGATCTGCTGCCATCTGCTCAAGTTCGGGAAAATTTATCGTATAATAATTATCTTCACTGAGCAGTGCATTATTTACTACTGTCCTGCCGGCACGCTGAATAATTGATGAAAACGGATCATACACCGGCTGCTGGATAATAATACCGTCCCCTTCCTCTGTAAATGCCCGAATTGCTACATTAATCCCCGCCACCACTGTTGGTATTACTCCGAGCCAGCCTGGGTCAACAGTAAAACCATGCTGCTCCTGCTGCCAGTAACACACAGCATGCATAAAACTTTCCATCGGTGAACAATAGCCGAAAATTTCCTTATCACACCGTTCCCTCATCGCTGCCACCAGGCCTGGCGGACAGGCGAAATCCATATCAGCAAGCCACATCGGTATAATATCCTCCGGAATCGGTACACGCAGATATGATTCTACTGCCTTAGAATGCCACTTGATATCATTGGTATTCTTCCGGTCTACAATACGGTCAAAATCATAGTTCATTATTAATCCTCCTTCTCATTTTAATTGTATCAAATGGGTTACAAAAGTATTTTAGTAACTAAAATATATTGTTTTTTTAAGGCAGTTTACACTGCCTTTCACACTGCCTTACTATTTCAAATCTTTTAGATATTCTGTAAATTCCTTAAAACGTTCCTCAAACCGACATATTCTTTCCAGTTCCTCATTGGTGAAATCGGTAAATAAAGTAGAGGCTCTGTCATAATTCACCCGGTCATACTCCACATGTTGATGATATAACTCTTTTCCTTTATCCGTAAGACGGACAGAGAACTGACGCTTGTCTTTGAGGTCCTGAATTCGGACAATAAAACCTTTTTTTTCAAGCTTGGCAAGATACTGTGATACTGCCCCGTTGGTTATCTTAAGACACTCTGAAAGAACACTGACATTATCAAGCCCCTCCTCTCCGATCTCAAGAACAATATGAACTTCCCGCATATACATCATTTCGCCTGGATAATATTCTCTGGCTGTAGCCAGATATTTGTGATAATCTCCGGTTGCCTGACGTCTTAAAGAAAGTATCTCAAATAAAAGCTCTTTTCTATCCATTCCCTGAACTAACTCCAATCTGCATAAAACTTTAAGAATTCTTATGCTAAACCTATCATAGCAGTGAATGGATTGTCTGTCAATTCAGACTGTTTTGGAACGTTTGACTCTTTCTCTATATATTTTATTTTAGCTGCTAAAATAATAATAGCAAAATCTTCGCTAAAGTCAATACTTTTATATATTTTCGTCAATATTTCCATAAAATTTACCTATATTTAGACACAATCACCCACAAACACTTGAAATTACCACAAAAAAAAGCCCCGCCCCAGTAGTTCGCAGCCTACCAAAACAGAACCTTTACAGTGCGCCATCAGGGGTTCGAACCCGGGACAAATAGATTAAGAGTCAATTATCAGTCAAAATTTGTTACTGTGAATTATCAGTCAAAATTTGTTACTGTGAATTGACTTTTTTTGATTTTGGGAGTAGAATATAAGTAGGCAAGTTAATGATGTGCATGTGTGCACAAAAAGCGAACCCCCAGGGAGGGCAATCCTTGGGGGTTCTTTTTAGGCTAACTGTCTTTTTTATCTTGGTCTAACCATTTGCTTATGTAAGAGGCAATTACATTCGCCATGACCGAGACAATTAAGTTAATAATGTGAATCACATGTGCACCCCCTTCCTGCTGGAAAGAGTCGACAGCACGTCTATTATATTGCAAATTCCGACATAATACCAGTACAAATATTATGTGGTTGCTGTATCTGGTCGTCCTCGTTGCTGGTTTACCAGGTGCGTATTGATAAAGTCGGCATGAGTTTGTCTAGAAAAGCCCCTCACTGGGGATACCAGCATTAGAAAGTGAGTTTATGCAGCATTTCACCAAGCTCGCCGCATAAATTCCCTACTGTGATTTGTCTTATCATGGCAAACCCTCCTGATATAATAGTTAGTAGCGCAAAGTTGCGCTCCACTTATATCAAAAGGTATTTATGACAAGTAAATCAAGGGGAAAATGAGGATTTATGTCGTCACAAGAAATTCACTTTCCATAAGTGCTTGCTTGCCATAATAAATGTTATGTAAAGCTTTACATAACAACTATGAGCTTCGCCCATGAAATGATAGCCGCTCAGAATGGCATATCGCACCTTGACAACGTCTTCAAACCCTTGGAATATAAGGATTCTTGCTGATGTTTATTAATGATGCACAAAAAAAGCCCAGCCCCAGTAGTTCGCAGCCTACCAAAACAGAACCTTTACAGTGCGCCATCAGGGATTCGAACCCGGGACAAATAGATTAAGAGTTCGGTTAGTATGTTTTTATGGTGTTTTTTGCTGTATTTACGGGATTTTTAGAAGGCATTTCGTCTTTATGAAGGTTTATTTGTGATTTAATATTTTTCTAATTGCAGAAAAATTGCAGAAAAAATTTTTTGATTATTCGGGAAGTGACAGCCTGACTTGAGCCGGTAACAATAGTATTGCTCATTACCCGGCTCAAGCCATTAAAGCTGCTATTTATCTGCTTCCTCCACTATCAATTCATGAGCAGAGATTTGACCAGCCTCAAGTTGATCCTTTGACTCCATAAGCCAGTCATAATTTGCTTTGTTCTCCATGACATAGATGTTTTCCGTAAGATTATTATAAGCCTCTTCGGATATCATGACAACATTTTTATTGTCTTTCCTCGTAACAATCATCGTTTCATAATCAGCTGTCACTTTGTCCTTATAAAATTTCATATTATCTCTCAGATTTGAGAAATTAACAGCCAGCATCCCTATCACCTCTTTCTATGATGATATTTCACTTCTTTTTATGACGTACGATATTCTGTACATCTATGGCTTGCTATTATTTTGTGCATCGCTTCCGGCTTTCAACGCTACCGAACAGCTACTCCCCGTCCAATTTTAGCTCCGGGTTTATCCGTTTCAGGTATTCATCAAACAATGGCACTGTAAAATCAATCTCACCATGTCCGGTAGAATAAACAATACCTTTACTTATTAACTGTGCCCGAATCGGCGATATTGAATTTACTCTTTTTTTCATGATTTTAGCTACATTAGATATTGTACATGGCAGCTCACCACATTTCGCCATTGCAAACAAAAAATCATGTTCTTTCTTAGTGCACCGGTCATATCTGACTTTAAAAAAACTCGCATCCAGATGTGACAGGAACGTAGGTATTACCCTGTCCACATCCTCGATATCAATTTGCTCCTTTTCCGTGAATTCCCAAACAGTATTACAAAGCTCCTGAATAAAGAATGGGTACCCCCGTGTCCATTTGATAATACTGTCGACAGCATCCGCCGTATAAGTTACGTCAAAATCTTCTGCTGGCTTAATAATTGCCTCCCTCGCCGCGTCATCCGTTAATTCGGCAATAGGTACATAGTTAAACAAGCGTTCCGCATAAGACTTTACTTCCCCCAAAATCTTGAGAACTTTAGGCAAACCCGCGCCGAATATTACAATTGGCAGGCGCAATTGGTTCACTCTATGGAGAGCATTGACCAGAGCCTCCATCTCATCATCTTTCATGTATTGTATTTCATCAATGAAAAAACAAATTACCTGTTTACCTTTTGATGCCATTCTTCCCATAGAAACAAGCATCTCTGTCAAGTCATCTGCCAAAACACCAGTGGTTATATAGGCGGACGGTTCTGACATTCCGGCACTAAAGGTCTTATCTTCCGGATTATAGGTTATATTAAATGCTTGTAGTATACCGAGTGCTTTTTTCATTGCATCTTTTGCCGCTTCAACGGTGCTCATCCGATGAATTATCTTCTTTGAAGCATTGGATATCTGCCTGATAAAACTTTTCTTTTCGGCAATTTCAATATGAGCATACAGGAGATCCATTTCATCTGCTTTCTCTTCAATTACGTTCAATAAAACGGTTTTGCCCACCCCTCTCAGTCCATAATAAACGATTGACTTTTGAGGATATCCTTTTTCTATTGCCTGCAGATACTTATCTGCAGTTTCTATCAGTTCATCACGCCCCGCCAGATAAGGCGGCATTGTTCCAGCTCCTGGTGTATATGGAGAAGCATACCTCATAAAAACACCTCCGTTTCGTATATACTCTATGATTATATGCTATTTTTCTGTGTGATACAAGAGAAAAGCACCTGTTCAGAACGAAATCATGCTATTTACCCAAGTCAGATTATATTTTTACTAAAAAATGGAAGTCCGAAGTAGTACTCCTCGAACTTCCTCTATCCCGCTGCCCTTGTCGGCAGCATTAAACAAAGGTGTGGCGCAGATCGTGAAAGCGGTGTTTTTCAATCCCTACTGCAGCCAGAATGTCCTGAAATTAATAATTAGCAGAAAAATTGCAGAAAAATATAAATCTCGGGTGATCGAAAATCTCTCTCAAATAGACTACTCTGCAATCCCCATTCCACTCAAACCAACCGCATTCCCCGCATTCCCTTGAAATTACAGCAAAAAAAAGCCCCGCCCCAGTAGTTCGCAGCCTACCAAAACAGAACCTTTACAGTGCGCCATCAGGGATTCGAACCCGGGACAAATAGATTAAGAGTCTACTGCTCTACCAGCTGAGCTAATGGCGCTTATATAATGTTCGCATCACTTTTTTAGTGACACGAACATTATTCTAGCGCAGGGGTCGAAAAAAGTCAACCCTTTTTTATAGATTTTTTTCAATCATCTGCCCGATTTATGATAATGTCCTTATATACCACACGTGATAATGTCCTATTATGATTTGTATGGTATACTTATCCCTCATGAATAAATCAGATGAGGAGACTTTAAATGAGAAAGGTATCATTATCAATGGAAGCA
>JBOFYZ010000125.1:0-14223 GCA_051654925.1 Lachnospiraceae bacterium
TTTGCATAGCCCCTGCCAACCCGCCAGAAATCTGTCAGGGGGCGATGCGTCCACAATAAGCGCCGGTAGCTCATCTCATCCAGTTGGGCAATCCTGACTCCGTTCTGATCCGCTTGGATATGCTTGGCCCAAATATCCATGGCTATTTTGCAGAGATATAAATTCGTTCCGATTCCGGCGGTCGCAGTAATGCCGGTGTTTTCAAAAACATCAAGAATTATCTTCATCGCAAGCTCTCGTACCGAGAGCCGATAGGTGTCCAAATAGTCCGTGACATCCATAAACACCTCGTCGATGGAGTAAACATGGATATCATCAGGGGCGATATACTTCAGGTATATATGATAGATTTTCGTACTCCATTCCAGGTAAAGCGCCATCCGGGGCGGAGCGATTATATAATCCAGAGCCAGCTCCGGCGAAGACTTTAACTCGGTGTCATTTGAGGAAGAACCAGTTAGTATATGGCCCGGCGCTTTTCGCTGCCGTTGTCCGTTCACCTCTTTGACCTTTTGCACCACCTCAAATAACCTTGCCCTGCCGGAGATGCCGTAGGCTTTGAGGGAAGGAGACACTGCCAGGCAGATGGTCTTTTCCGTCCGGCTTGCATCAGCAACGACCAGATTGGTGGTAATCGGATTCAGATTACGCTCTGCACATTCAACGGAAGCATAGAACGATTTTAAATCAATGGCAATATAGATTCTGTTTCCCATACTCCGGTCACCTCCTGAAAAAGTTAATTGTATCGTACAATTCTCATTATATCACCAATACGGAATTACTGTCGAGCCTGCAAATAAAATAGCCCTGGAAACCGTGCTGTTACACAATTTCCAGGACTCTCTTTTCTCCGCTGAACGGAGTAAAGAAATATTATTGTAATCGTTTTAATGTATCTAAAGTGGCCTGAAGTTGATGTGCTGTATTGGCCTGGTAGCTGACTACTAATAGCATAAATCCATTGTCCTGACTGTAGATATAGATGTCAGTATGGGTTGGTATGTTGATACCGCTGCAGTGAATTTTAGTGAAAGGCATTCCACCTAAAGTCACCTCAGTCTCATTGCTAAATGATACATAGTTGCTCATGCCCTCCAAAAAACGGTTTGCATATTCTCTGGCTAACTGCTCAGGATTTTCTCCGGATTCTGTCCTAAAGTGGGCGCTGGTCAATACATAGGCACTGCCTTCGTTGTAGTTTCAGGATCGCTTCAATAAAGAATCTCATGAGGTCTCGTTAATATTTAGGAAACGATACAAGGTTTCATACAGAACTTCCATTTCAATCGGTTTGGATATATGGCTGTTCATTCCGGAAGCGATGGCGCGGTCGATGTCTTCTTTGAAGGCATTGGCGGTCTGGGCTACGATGGGGATTGTTGCTGCATCGGAGCGGTCTGACTGGCGGATGGCTTGGGATGCGCCATAGCCATTTAGCTTAGGCATCTGGATATCCATCAGGATGATATCGAAGTAACCTTCATCGGAGGCATTAAATGCAGCAACGGCTTCTTCGCCGTCAGCGGCCTCATCGATGATAATTCCGGTTTCTTCCAGCATGGCAGATACAATCATGCGGTTAATTTCTACATCGTCTACCAGCAGCAGATGTTTTCCTTTGAAAATATCAACGACATTTTTGATTGATACTTTCTCCATCGCTTTTGCTTCAGTTTCAGTCAGCCATACGCTAAAGTAGAAGGTACTGCCTTCCCCTAAGGTGCTTTCCAGTTTCAGCTCGCTGCCAAAGAGTTCAACAATTCGTCTGCTGATGGCCAGGCCGAGTCCGGTTCCGCCATGGGTCTTTGCCACATCTCCGGTGGCCTGTTCGAAGGATTCAAATACTTTTGTCTGGTTTTCCTCGGCAATGCCGATGCCGGTATCATGGACAATAAATTTAGCCAGTGCTTTACCGTCCCTGCGCTCCAGACATTGGATTTCAAAATTAATCACACCGCCGCTTGGGGTAAACTTGACAGCATTACCAAGCAGATTGATCAATACCTGGCGCAGACGCAGGGAATCGAATCTGAAGTTCGGCACCTCAAAGGTATCAAATTTAGTGATAAAGTTGATCTTTTTATCTTCGCAGCGAGTCCGGATCATGCTTTCTATGGTGTCAGCAAGACGGTCCATGTCTACCGTTTCTTCGGTAAGCTCAATCTTTCCTGCTTCTATTTTTGACAGGTCAAGAATATCATTCAGCAGACCAAGCAAATGCTGGGATGATGCTTCAATCTGGTCGATGTTGCGTCTGATTGCTGAAACATTATCATCGGTGTTTTCCATCTCATCCAGTTTCTTCTGACTAAGTGTGGCAAGGCCGATAATCGCATTCATCGGTGTCCTGATCTCATGACTCATCCGGGCCAGGAATTCACCCTTATGCTGGTTTGCCTGATTGGCCTCCTGCACTGCATACTCCAGATCAATCTGCGTTTTGCGCAGCGCTTCATCGATCTGAACACGGGACGTTACATCTCTGGCATAACCGAGAATTCCGATAAATGCACCATTCGGATCATAGATCGGAGTCCGGACGGAATCCAGTACCTCCTCATGCCCATCAGCAAAGATCAGGCGCTCTTCGGAATAAACCGGTTCTGAAGCATCAATCGCCTTTTTATCATTTTGAGCAAAGCCTTCAGCGACATTCCCGGGCAGTATTTCTGCTGCTGTTTTACCGACAAATTCTTCTGTTGGCCGGTTTACTAATGCGGCAAAACGGGGATTGACAGTGAAATAAGCCCCCCTGGCATCCATATACCAGATCAAATCAGGTGAGGATGCAAATACCTTATCCAGAAGTGAACGCTGCTCCTCAATACGGATCTGTTCACGGATCATTTCTGTCATATCTATTGATTCAATAATATAGCCGAACCGGTCACCGTTTTTATCCAGCGCATAGTTGGCAATCGCCCGCAGATAGCGGTCACTGTCCTCCATATAAATGGACTCTGCCTCCCGCCCCTCAAGCAGGGCAAGAATCGGATCATTTAAAGAACCAGCCTGGTAAACACTGACCTCAGCATAATCAGCACCGACAATTTCCTCCAGCGTCGCTTTGCAGAAATCTAATGCCGCTTCATTCATATAGATAACTTTACGGTTCATATCGGTAATACACAGGGAGTTTTTCATACTATCCACAATACTATCGGCCATTTCATCAAATGAATCGGCAAGGGCACCGAACTCATCTTTCACCGGCTCCTCGAAGCGGAAGTGTCGTTCACCTCTCCTGAAACGGGATATTCCGACAATTAGTTTATTGATTTTTCCGGTTATAGAACTGGCAATTAAGATTGCCGCCAGAACCACCAGTACAATCAGACTGAAGGTAATTGCGACCAGATTGATAATCGTATCGTTCTGGTTTTCTGAAATCGTATCATCAAGACGGACGGACATCTCTTCAGCCGGTTCCATAAAATCTTCCAGACCAGCCCCGATCGCCACAAAGCCGAAGCCGCGCCTGGAGTAGTTATTGTCTTCTGATGGAGCATACTGACCGGTATAATACGGGATTGCTGCTGCCGTATTTAGTTTATAAATTCCGCTCCACAAAATATAGAAGGAGCCAGAACCGCCATGACGGGTAAGATCCATCCATCCGGTACACTGAGGTGCATTGTTCAGGTAGCGGCCATCCAGTCCGACCAGTCCCGCCTGCGTCAGTTCGGCGGCAGGAGTCTTATCACGGGACTGTTTGAAGAACCTGGGATAATTCGAAGCAAAATCAGTCCATTTCTCCAGACCGCTTTCCTGCCAGCCCTGATAAATGGAAGTCTCCAGCCATGGGATCTGCGAATCACCGGTCTCGGGATCAAATCCTACAATCGAATGGTGGCGGGGATGACAGATACTGCGGCACTGATAATCCCAGATAAATGCATAGTTCCCTTCATAGGCACTGGGAAGCTGGGTATACCGCTCATTCATTGGTGTTATGTGATCCACGAATTCCATAATGTGGTCATGGTTTAATGCAAACGTAACATAACCGATCATCTCGCCATTATCTCCGGCGACAGGAGTGGCCCAGCGGACAATTCCTTCGAACCGCTGTCCGTTGGGATTCTCTTCACCGGCATAGGCCTGTACCTGCGGACTATACTCAATGTCATATCCCCGCGTCTCTTCAGCTTCCGCAATATTATCAGGTGTGTACATTCCGATATAGTTGGCACCGACATAAGCGCCTGTCACATCTGATACATAGATCTCACCGACCTCCATCTCCTGAAGCGAATCAAAATATGTCTCGGCTTTTACATAGGTATTCAAACGGTCCGAAACATCCTTCAGTTCACTGCTCATCGGATAATTGACCTTGGTGGAATTCGGTGTGACATATTTCACTACTTCCACACCATCCAAATCTAAAAAGGTAATCTCATCATAAAGCGGAACTGACGTATACGGATATACCTCGCCCGGACGGTAATTAAATCCATCCATATCGTTATTTTCTCTATTTGTGGAGATGCCCTCCTCATTATTTTTCGCAGGCGGATTTACCTGCTCCCATGACTGTCCATCCTCAGCCAGAACCCACTCGCCCCGGTCAATAACATGCCTGGTCTGATTCTCTGCAAACGCCCGGAAATTTTCAACGGTCGGTTCGATTGACGCAAGATAACGGATATCATCATCTCTGCCATAAAGAAAATTCGCTACTTCAGATGCCGTCTCTGTTGACATCCGTTCGATATTTTCCACAGCGTTTTGGTTGAGAGCCGCTGAGGCATCTTCCACAGCGATTTCATTCAGTACTTTTCCCAGTACACCGATCTGATGCAGCGCCAGAATAGTAATGATAAGCAAAGGAAGAACCTGTACTGTCAGGAATATGATGATGAGCTTTGCCCTCATGCCAATTCCCATTTTCGTCAGGAACTGCCCGACTCTTATTCTAAACGAATACTGGATATTGTTCATACCTGTTTTTTCCTCCTCTCCCACCGCAATAATACGACAGATAATTTAACATTTGACTCCAATTATATATGGTTTACCATAAAAAGGCAAATTTTTATTGCCTTAATGAGAAATGTAACCAAAATTCAGCTAGAGGTAATTCCCCAGTCTTTATCCGACCGGAACATGCCGCTTTATCTTAATTGACTTCCAGTTATCCAGCCTACAAAAAAACGGCTTCAAACTGCAAAACCGCAAACCGCAAAACACAGGCCGTTATCAACTATACAAATATCAGAACTTATGATATAATATATGACGAATATCAATTCCATGAACTACCAACTATTAATAGCCAACGGCTGACATGAATAAAGGAGTCGTATTATTATGAACTATGATAAATACCTTCCATTTATTGACGTAGAAGAAGGGGTCAATCGCCTCATGAATGACATGAGAATATACACTACCGTATTAAAGAAATTTAATGGCGAAGTGCTGTTTCATGATATCGATACAGCGGCGAAGGAAAAGGATTATCCCAATCTGCAGCTTCATTCCCATACACTGAAAGGAACCGCCGGCAATCTCAGCCTGAAGCGCCTGCAGGAAATTGCTCTGGCAATTGAAAGCTGTGCTAAGGAAGAAAAAGATCCGGGTGATTTAATCACTGAATTACAGGAGGTCATAACAGCAACTGCTGCTGCTGTAGCAGAATTACTCGCCGGGAATTAAAGTTGAAGATTCATAGCAAAAACAGTTGAAGGGTGATATTCCTTCAACTGTTTTTTTCTACCTTTAAAACCGAAACTTATCCTCGAAGTAATCCTTCAGCTCCGCAATCGGAACACGGACCTGCTCCATACTATCCCGGTCGCGTACGGTTACTGCATTATCCTCTGCGGATTCAAAATCATAAGTGATACAGAATGGCGTTCCAATCTCATCCTGTCTTCTATAACGTTTACCGATATTTCCTCTGTCATCAAATTCGCAGTTATAGTACTTGCAAAGATCCTGATAAATCTTTTCTGCGCCTTCGTTGAGCTTCTTGGACAATGGCAGAACACCGATCTTCACCGGGGCAATAGCCGGGTGGAAATGCATTACAGTGCGGACGTCGCCTTCACCGATCTCTTCTTCGTCATATGCGGAGCAAAGGAATGCCAGCGTGACACGGTCGGCACCCAGAGATGGCTCAATTACATACGGAATGTATCTTTCTTTTTTCTCATCGTCAAAGTAGGTCAAGTCTTCTCCTGAGGTATTCTGATGCTGGGTCAGGTCGTAATCGGTACGGTCTGCGATCCCCCACAGCTCGCCCCAGCCGAATGGGAACAGGAACTCAATGTCGGTGGTGGCTTTGCTGTAGAAGCTCAGCTCATCCTTATCATGGTCTCTTACCCGCATCTCGTCGGTCTTGATACCAAGGGTGGTCAGCCAGTCGATACAGAACTGTTTCCAGTATGCGAACCATTCCAGATCAGTATCTGGCTCGCAGAAGAATTCCAGCTCCATCTGCTCAAATTCGCGGATCCGGAAGATGAAGTTACCCGGGGTAATCTCGTTACGGAAGGACTTACCGATCTGTCCGATCCCGAATGGGATCTTCTTTCTGGAAGTACGCTGTACGTTCTTGAAGTTTACAAAAATCCCCTGTGCAGTCTCTGGTCTTAAATATACGGTGTTCTTGGCATTCTCGGTAACTCCCTGAAAGGTCTTGAACATCAGGTTGAACTGACGGATGTCAGTGAAGTTATGCTTTTTGCAGCTTGGACAGCAGATGTTGTTGTCATCGATATACTGTTTCATCTGATCCTGAGACCAGGCATCTACGGTACCTTCGACCTGGATGCCGTTGTCGGCCATATAATCTTCAATCAGCTTGTCGGCACGGAAACGCTCGTTGCATGATCTGCAGTCCATCAACGGATCGGAGAAGCCGCCCAGATGGCCGGAAGCTACCCATGTCTGGGAATTCATAAGGATCGCACAGTCCACTCCCACATTATAAGGGCTTTCCTGAACGAATTTCTGCCACCATGCTTTTTTCACATTATTCTTAAGCTCTACTCCGAGATTACCGTAGTCCCATGAATTGGCTAGACCGCCGTAAATCTCAGATCCCGGATATACGAATCCTCTGCTCTTTGCCAATGCTACGATTTTTTCCATTGTCTTTTCCATTGCTCATCTACCTCTCTTTTTCACTATTGAAATATGATATAATTTTTCCCTTCAGGGGTTTCTGCCGTGTGGGAATCACGCAATGTGACACCTTCCGTAACATAGACAATCTCACCCTCGGTACAGATGATCGCCGCGCCCTCTGCGGTAACAGCCTTGTAGTCTGACTGTTTGGCCACTTCCTCACCGGATACAGCCACGCCCTCTTTATTTACAAAGGTGCCATCTGCCAGTCCTCCGGCGGCCAGGGTATCGCTCACCTTCATAACCGAAAATACGGTCAGGGCGCTGTCCCCTGTCTCTGCGGCGAATCCTGCCAGGCTCTCGCCATCTTTATATTCAAATATCAACTTTCCGGTCTTTCCATTCAGAGTGGCGGACTTTAATGCAACCGGAAGCTTCTCGGCTCCTTCGCTGTTCTGGGCCGCTGCGGCCCCACCATGTTCTGAATTGTATGAAATCACGACTTCTTCTGCATAAGCCTTTAATTCATCCTGATTATAAGTATCGTTATCTTGCTGGGATGTAAAAACCACCGAGCTTTGAATCTCCATTGCCTGATTGACATAAATACTGCCCGTATCGGAATTCCATTCTCCCGATTTTGCCTGCTGTCCGCAGCCGGTCAGCATAAGCCCCAAAGCTACTGCCAGCCATGCGGCTCTTTTCTTCTTCATAATATTCCTCCATTTTTGCGCATATAGAATATATTATAACTGGTAAGTAACGGTTTTTCAATACCGGATTCCCGATTCTTCCCGAAACTGCACCTTTAAATCGCTGTCATAGTTTTTAGAATATCAAGTGAGTGAAACTCCCGGTCAATATGCCGGTGCTTGTTCTGCTCCACACATTGTTTCAGATCGTGCAGCGCCTGTTCTTTCAGGACAAAATTATACAATGTCTCGACCGGTGCCGCAATAATATACTCCCATGCATAGTTGGCGGAATCGCAGACCGGCCGGCCCGGATGCTGGGTATACTCACCATTGATCACCATCATCCGCAGTTCGAAAACCTGCTGGATCAGGATATTAGGCAGAGCCGGTTTCATCAGCGCCCGCAGCGATTGATACAGCAGCTGGAGCATCTCTGTCCCGTCGATATTTTCACGGGCATAATAGTCGGCAAACTCCATAAAATAAGAACCATAACAGGCAGCTTCGACTTCACCGGCCAGTTCGGTAAAATAATTGGTTATTTCGGCGGAACTTAAACTATAGGAATCCCGCCCGGGAAAGAGACGGAATTCCCCAAAGACAAAGGGACGGCAGACCGCCATCAGCTGATTGCCGGGCCGTTTCGCACCTCTGGCAAAAGCGGTGATCTTGCCCCGTTCCCGGGTCAGGATCACCAGCCTTCTATCATATTCTCCTACCGGGCCGGCCTTCAGCACCATGCCCCTTACATTCGTTGTCTCCCGCAATTTCCAGACCAACCTTCCTACCTATCCTTAGGATTGTATCCGTAGTTTTTCATAAACATTTCACTGTCACGCCATTCTTTTCGTACTTTTACCCATAGCTGCAGGTTGACTTTCGTATCGAGCAGGCCTTCAATCTCCACTCTGGCGGCGGAACCGATCTTCTTCAGCATACTGCCGCCCTTCCCGATGACGATTCCTTTATGAGAATCTCGTTCACAGACAATCGTCGCCTCAATATCCATCAAACCGTTCTTTCGCTCGGTCATCTTCTCAATTGTTACCGCAATACCGTGAGGAATTTCTTCATCCAGCAGGCGCAGCGCCTTTTCCCGGATCAGTTCGGCAGCAATCTGACGCATCGGCTGATCGGTAACCGTATCCTCATCATAGAACTGCGGGCCAAACGGCAGATATTTATAGATCAGCTCGGTCAGCAGGTCGGTATTTTTATGTTTCAATGCCGATACCGGTACAATCTCGGCAAAATTGCAGATATCCTTGTACTTGTCAATAAAGGTCAGGATCTCATCCTGATTCTTTATGGTATCGATCTTATTGATCACCAGCATCACCGGTGTCTTAACCTTGTTCAGCTGTTCGGCTATATGCCGTTCTCCGGCACCGATAAAAGTCGTCGGCTCAACCAGCCACAGGATCACATCCACTTCCTTCAGGGTATGCTCCGCGACATTTACCATATATTCGCCCAGTTTATTCTTCGCCTTATGGATACCAGGAGTATCCAGGAAGATAATCTGCCCCCGGTCATCGGTATATACGGTCTGAATTCGATTCCTGGTTGTCTGCGGTTTATCAGAGGTAATGGCTATCTTTTGTCCGATCAGATGGTTCATCAGCGTGGATTTCCCCACATTAGGACGTCCGATCAAGGTGACAAATCCAGACTTTTTCTGTCCTTTTCCAGCATTCAGTTCTTGTAAATCGATATTTTCAATATTCATTGTTATCCTTCCCAAATCCCGCTCTATAGCTGTGTCAGGTTCCTGATCGTACCGAACAGCGCGCGGTTTGCTTCAATCTTTTCTTCATTTCCAACGACACACAGGCTCCCGGTATCCAGAACGGCCTGGATGATATCAGCCAGCGCGCGGATATCCTCTTTGGCTGCATCCAGTACCTGATCGCGTTCCTGCTGCATCATCGCTTCCGTCACTCCTGACAGATAAGCAGACATCCCCCTGCTGCCTTTCAGGGATGGCGTAAGCGGACTGTCCATATTGCTGATAGCACCGATTACATATTTGGTCATGTCACGGTCATCCGGATCGAATTCCTGCAGATACTTGATAATTCCTTCGTAGATCTGGTTGGTTTCTGCCAGATTGGGATCACGGTAAGATACCAGATATCCCTCACCGGAGCGGCCAAATCCACTCATGCAGCCATAAGCACCGCCTTTCACCCGGATATTCAGCCACAGATAGTCATAACTTAAAATCACCTGCAGAATGCGGAGTGCCCCGGTATACTCATATCCGGCCGACCGGAAGTTACCGCAGCGTGCCACATAATTCACCTGCGAAGATGTCTTCAGTCCTTCATTCAGATTGGCCACCGGATGGCTAAATGGGTAAAGTATGTCATCGCCCGGTTTCAGGTGGTCAGTTAATTTTTTCATAGCTTCCGGCAGATATGCATAGCCCTTGTCATCAGCGGTATAATTAATCAGCAGATTAGAAGTGGTAAATAATCTTGCACATACTTCTTTTAACTTAGCAATAACCTGCTCTTTCTCTGTTTCATAATTCTTCGCAATCTGCTCCAGGAAATTATAGTAAGCTGTCCCGCCGGTAATCTCATTATAGTAGGCAGTCGCAGAAAAATAGGATGTCGCTCTTGATACAGCCGTACTGTGTCCGGCATTTTCCAGTTTCATTTTGGCCCGTGACCGCGTCTCCTGAATCACTTCCCCCAACCGTTTTTGATCGTCAAACACAGAACGGTTCAGGATCTCTTCCAGAATTTCAAATCCGAAATCCAGGCGGTCATACAAGACCCGTACGCTTGCCACAAAAGCCCCGGTAAAATGTTCCGGCTCCTGCAGATTGGCAAATGAGGAAACACTGAGATCCACACCGCCGCTGTTCAGATGAATCTCACTGGTCAGATCGGAATAACTGTAATTTTCCGTATTAATGCTTCCCAGAACCGATTTCAGCAGTGCCACATAATACAAATCCTCCAGCGGAATGGTATCGGTCATAAACAACAGCTTCAGATATCCGATTCCTGAGGTGATAAAATTATGATGAAGAACTTTAATTCCCGCTTCCTCTTTCTCTGTCCAGAAAAAGCCCTCTGCCTTTCTGTCGATGTCTTCGCGCTTAAGCAGCGGAATCTTCGCCAGGGCTTCCGGAGTCGATGGCGTATCCTGATATTCTTCCAGCGCCGCAGTGTCCGCGATAATCGTCTGTTTCTGCTCACTCGTCAGGGAATTCTTGTATTCCTCCAGCTTCTTCACCAGCGCTTCATCCACCTGGGCTGTCAGATTCTTCTTCGGGCTGAGAATGATAACCGCTTCGTATGGATTATCCAGCAGATAATCCCGGATCAGCTGTTCGAAATAACCTTCATTGACTGCCTGTTTCAGGTAATCAAACGTCACCTGATATTCCAGGTGCAGCATCGGATCACCATCATACAGCCAACTGTCCAGGCACTGCAGTCCGTACATCAGCCCCTTGGGGGCAGAACCATAGTCCGCTTCGCGATATTTAAATTCATAATAATTCATACCTGCCAGCAGGCTCTTCCGGTTAATTCCCTGATCCGCCAGCTTCCTGAGCGTCCCCTTGACCACTGCCAGAAACTCTCCCCGCTGCTCTTTGTTGGCATCCTTTGCCACCACCGAAAAGAATGGCTGGAGGATACCGCTGTCATAACCACCGAGAATATCCTTGCCGATTCCGGCATCAATCAGTGCCTGCTTCAGTGGTGCACCAGGAGCCCCAAGCAAGGTATATTCCAGAATCTGGAACGCTACATAAAGCTTCGGATCTAAATCCGTTCCCACAACGGTATTCACAGACAGATACGTTGCATCCTCTTCTGATTCGCCTTCTGTCACCGAGTAGAATATCTCCCGTTCAATTGGTTCTGTAAACGGTGTCTGCTTTGGTATCCGGGAATCCACTTCTTTCCGGTCATAATGGCTCAGATATTCCTGATCCAGCCACTGTAGCTTCTCAGCCATATCCATATCACCATACAGATAGATATAACTGTTTGACGGATGGTAGTATGTGCTGTGGAAATTGAGGAATTTTTCATAGGTCAATTCCGGAATGCTGGCGGGATCTCCTCCGGAGTCCTTACCATAGCAGTTGTCCGGAAACAGAGTATTAAGAGTATAGCGATCCAGCAGCCCTTCCGGCGAGGAGTACGCGCCCTTCATCTCATTATATACAACGCCGTTGTAGGTCAGCGGCTGATCTTCTGCTGCCATTTCATAATGCCAGCCTTCCTGACGGAAAATCTTTTCTTCTTTATAAATGTTGGGATGCAAAACTGCATCCATATATACATCCATCAGATTCTGAAAATCCTTCTCATTGCAGCTTGCCACCGGGTAAACCGTTTTGTCCGGATAGGTCATGGCATTAATAAACGTATTAAGAGATCCTTTAACCAGCTCTACAAACGGATCCTTCAGCGGAAATTTGTCCGATCCGCACAGGACACTGTGCTCCAGGATATGAGGCAGCCCGGTGTTGTCATCAGGAGGTGTACGGAACCCGATACAGAATACTTTATTGTCATCATCATTAGACAGCAGGAAAATCCGTGCTCCCGTCTGCTTATGCTCGAGTATCATCCCATCTGAGTTAAGCTCATTAATTGCCTTCTGTTCCATGATGCGGTAAGCGTCCAACTGCCTGATTGCTTCCAATTGAGTCATTTTTATTTTTCCTTTCTTAGATGTTGCCTACTAAACGGTCTTTGAGTATTGCCGCACAGTCGCGGATACAATAATGTACAAATAAAACCCGGTCAGATTCCGCCGCGATTCCATACACAGTTGCAAACCCCTGCTTCCTGGCAATCATACCGGCACGGTACAGATGAAAATTGCTGGTCAGCAGACCAACTCTCACCGGTCTGCTTTTATTATAGCGCTGATCTACCAGAATTCTGCTATAAGCAATATTTTCGGTCGTATTGGTAGAACGATCCTCCAGCAAAAGCTGCCGCCTGGGTACTCCCAGATCCAGCAGGTAGGTCTGCATCGCCGCCGCTTCCGTCTCCGGTTCTCCATCTCCCTGACCACCAGATAATACCAATATTGTTTCCGGGTTTTCCAATGCGTATTCGGCCGCTTTATCAAGACGTAATTTTAAGGTATTGCTCATTCCGTCTTTCCTGATCCCGGCCCCCAGAACAATCACATAATCCAGCCCCGGCTCCGCCGTTACCGGAATCTGGCCAAACATCAGAATCTGCACCACCAGAAGGATTAACACCCCGGAAGCACAGAGAGTTACCAGCGACACCGGCACCCACAGCACCAGTTTCCCAGGGTATTTCTGGTAATAGCGAAAGCCAGATGCCGTAGCACCCAGCAAAAGCCCCAGCAAAAGCCAGACCACCGCGAAGGATGTCCCAATTCCTGAGTAAAATACAATCACAAGAAAATACAGCAGGCAAAGTACCGCCCCAATGGCACATATCCAAGTCAGCATCTAATCTTCACACCTCTTCATCATTTTCCCCACAGCTTCTGCAGGTATGCAATATCCTCAGCATCAGTTTCCGGATTCATTTCTTCCCGGATCATAACAATATCCGGTTTATTCATCTTAAGCCATCTGATAATCTCCGTATAATCCATTACACCATGGCCCAGTGCCAGCGGCTGGTATTCCTTATTCGGTCCTTCGGTAAAGTCCTTCACATGCATGGCTTCCACCTTGCCGCCCAGTTCTTTCAGCCACTGATTCCAGTATTCACCCTGGTTGATCTCAGGGAATTCCAGGACATTGGCCGGGTCAAAGATCATCTTCAGCCGGGCACTGTTCATCTTTTCAAAAACAGAGCAGGTAACTTCCAGATTCTCAAGGGGATGACAGTAAACCGGCTCAATCGCCATATCCATACCAACCCGCTCCGCTTCCTCAACCAGCCGGGCAATACTGTCCATCATATAGGGCTGCCATACCGCCTTTTCTTCCCTGCTCAGTCTTGGATAAGCAGTTTCGGTACCGACAATCCCTGCGTTTAGGATCTTTCCGTAAGAGAGGCAGGTCTTAAATGTCTCGACTGCAGCTTTGCGCACATCATCATCCGGGTTTGCCAGATCCATATAGCATCCCAGGATATGTATCTTCACCTGATGGGTATCAAAACTTTCGCGGATCATCTCCAGATGATCGGCTGTTACTTCTTCATATGAATGAATCTCGGTGAAGGCTTTCGGCAGCACAATCTGCGCTGCGTTCAGGCCGCGGGATTTTAATAATGCTGGTAATTCTGCTATTGGCTGTTTGCCGTAATCGTGTGATCTTACACCTACTAACATATAACCTCCTAAAAAGTGTCAAATTTAGTTTAGTATATCACAAAGATTCTCTTTATGCTATGATTTCTGTAGGTTGTTGGGGGTGGGGGTGTTCCTGAGAGTGAATGGGTGCGGGCAGGGGGAGGGCGGGATGGTTTGATATGAC
>JBOFYZ010000126.1:0-10986 GCA_051654925.1 Lachnospiraceae bacterium
AACCGGAGCAACTGGAGCAACCGGAGCCACTGGGGCCACAGGAGCGACCGGAGCCGATGGGGAAACCGGAGCGACAGGAGCGACAGGAGCCGATGGAGAAACCGGAGCGACCGGAGCAACTGGAGCAACCGGGGCAACCGGAGCCACAGGAGCAACCGGAGCCACTGGGGCCACAGGAGCGACCGGAGCCGATGGAGAAACCGGAGCCACAGGAGCAACCGGAGCGACCGGAGCCGATGGAGAAACCGGAGCGACCGGAGCAACTGGAGCAACCGGAGCTACTGGAGCCACAGGAGCGACGGGAGCCGATGGAGAAACCGGAGCAACTGGGGCAACCGGAGCAACTGGAGCAACCGGAGCAACCGGAGCAACCGGAGCAACCGGAGCAACTGGAGCAACTGGAGCGACCGGAGCTACAGGAGCTACAGGAGCCACCGGAGCAACTGGGGCTACAGGAGCAACCGGAGCAACTGGACTCACAGGTCCAGGTGCGACTACAATTTATTTAGCAACTGACCAATCGGTTAGTGATGGTGGTTGGGTGGGTCTTGGCACTTCATCATCTCGGCCGCTATTTGTAACCAGCACCGTAACGCTGCCAGTTGATACGACAATTGTCGGATTGATTCTAAATATTCGGAATAATACAATCCCTGCGGGTACTTCGGTTACCGCTACAATTTATACAAGTCCATGCGGGTTTGAGGACCCGACAAGCACGGGGATTTCCGTTACTATTACAGGGCCAAGTGACGACGAAACTCCTAATTGTTTAGCAATTGGAACAGGGAATGTCTCTGTAACACAGGGGTCACTTTTATCAGTACAACTTACTACAAGCCAAGGTGTCGGGGCATTAAGCAGGGGTGTTGCTGTCACAATCTTTACAACCATTCCCTGACCATTTCGGGTAAACATCACCCGAAATTAAGCGGTCTGCTTCTGGCCATCATGGCCAGAAGTGCCGCTGTTGGTTCTATGTTGTGGTAAATAACTATTTTAGCACCAAAGTTTAAGAAAGGGATATCAATGGATAACATTCAATTATTTACAGAAGTTGGGGCAACGGGGCCGACTGGGGCAACAGGTCCAACCGGCGCAACCGGCTCGACCGGAGCAACAGGTCCAACCGGGGCAACAGTGTCATGTCTAAATAGACAATATTCATAATTACATATGAGGCCCTGCCTTAAACACCGAGGTTTTCCCTCGAAAACTAAACAAAGACAAGAAAAAGACGGCAAACAAGCCGCCATGCTCAAAGTTTATAAATGTGGCTTTTTCATCCTCACATATATCAATCTTAATATAATATTTTTCATCGTATACCCCAATATGTAAGGCATTTAATTATTTAGATATCAGAGTAAACGCTTTCAATCCAATTAAAACCTTGTTTAAGTGTTTCTAAAGTAAAATCCGAAGAGTAATTTAAATTACTTATAAGAGCATATATATTTAATTTCCTGCAATGATTTTTATCTATGAAAAAATGGAAAACAAAATCTTTATCTTTATACTTTATATAGTGTTGCGTGTAATTTGCTGCTGAAACCGAGATAGACCATTCAAAATTTAAGGGTAGTACATGTTCTGAAAGTTCAAAATAATTATCTTGCCATCTCTTTTCTTGTACTATTTTTTTTCTCTTTATTGAAATAATCCTTATGCACTTTTTTATCATAAAAACCTCTTTTCTATTTAAGCTATATACATTATATTCTTCAATTTGAAGAATGTCAAATTTAAAATGTGGCATACTCTTATAAAGGGCGGAGGTTTTTTATGAGTGTAAACACAGATATAATTGAATTTTCAGAAGCAATAAAATATATGAGAAATACTGCAGGTTTTACACAGAAGTATTTGGCTGAAATTTTGAAAATGCCACATCAAACCTTGTCATCATACGAAAGAGGACATAATAAAGTAACAATGGAAACATTTTATAGAATAGCAACGGCTTGTGAGTTTGAAATAAATATGTCTCTTCGTGATATAGATAGCAATAAGACTACAAGTATAAAAATGGATAAAATCAAAAAGAAGTAGCTTTTAAGATATAGCTATTTTGTTTATAAGTCATAACGTACTCGCCTACATAAACATATTCGTCGCCGTCGTCTTGCTGATCGAGATAATCTGTTAGGATAAGCCTTTGATTGGTGATGCTTTCCGACTCGTCTTTGCCTCGTTTATCCTAACGGAATAAGCGGATATAAAACGCCAAGCCATACCTTGTTTTTCGGTGTCTGTCTTACAATATCTTGCCTGTTGGCTATTCGTGCCATGTGTCCTCCTTCCCATCACATTACACCTGTATTATACCATTTGGGCATAACGCGAACAATGTTGTCGAGGACACACAAGCCGCATTATAAGCCGCTTTTCTTGCGTATGAGAAAGTTCGTAAGCACATCCTGAATAGGCGGCGCATTGTCGTCAAATTCCAGTTTTATACCCATTTCTCTATAGCGGAAGCATAGGGGATTTTTTGGTTTTTCTAAAACATAGGCCATCCGGTTTTCTTTCGGGATAGAGTTATCCAGCTCCAATGTGCTGACATCGGCTAGTTTTTCCAGTTCCACCGTATTCATATCTACATTCATAAAGCCATCTATATGCTTGGTGTAATCAGAACCATGCACCTCCTTTTCTGCATGATTAACTATATGTGTTTCTCCGTCAAAAGGCCACCACGAAAATAAAAGTGATGAAAGGTTATGACATTATTACACATTCCATTATGGAATATGATAGATTTCAATGGAATTTCGTAAAGAATAAATAGATTTCTACTAAAATAGCAGCAATAGTAAAAGAATTGCATAAGGTTCTTCGTTTAATTATAATGAATACGAAAACAGTACAATAAGGAAATAAATATGTGGTTAGTGCAATTTTGCCTCCTTTTAGGGGCCGAATAATATATTATATAAGGAGTGAAATAAATGAAGCTAAAAAAACTACTGGCACTACTACTGATGGTATGTATTGTGCAATCTCTGGCCGCTTGTAATTCGTCGGAACCAACATCGGAAAACGCTGAGCTGACGTCCGAAAACTCAGAATCGACGTCTGAAAATGAAGATATCTCAGCAGATGACGCAATCGTAGGTGTCAGTACTATGGGGTTTGTTGATCTCGATGGTGCCAAAGTCTCCGCAATCGTTGTCGAATACAACGTTGATTTAGAGGGCGCCCAGCTTAGCGCTGATACATATGAAATTGAGGATTATGGTATTAACCAGGGCGACAGCAAATGTGAGCTCGGCGAAAATCCCGGCATAATCACAAATGTATATGTTAACTCTGAGCCCGCAGTGTCTGAATCTGGTGGCAGCGGGTCAGGCAACTATGTGATAATTGAGGTCAATACTGATTACCAACTAAGTACAGCCGCAACAACATACATGATGGCGATGATTGCCGGTGTGATCCAAACGGGTACCATCACCGCTGACAGCATCACTATCAATCCCAGCTCTCAGAAATTTATAAACTATGAAGAAGTAGAATATGTAAAAACAGACAAGGAAACTGGTGAGATCAAAACCGAGATTCGTTATTATGCTATAGATGGAGCCTATTCCTTCGAAGGTTTAGATATGTTCAAGATGGATACCTACAGTGCCACCGATTGCTGCGACGAAGCCGACGGTGAGCTGCATGATGTAGAATTGAACTATGCAATCTATGTACCAGAGGACTATGATCCTAATAAGGAGTACGCCTTGGTGCTCCATGTTCACGATGCAGGTTCTCTGGGTGCGGATCCTATGTTAGCGTTAACAAAAGCCAAAGGACCAGTAAACCTTGTGTCGGATAGAGTACAGGAGTTGGCAAAGGACCAGGGGCTTGGCGGTATGATTGTTGTTGTTCCGTCGATACCGACTGAGATTCGCTCAACTCGTGACAACTACAGCATAAGCAGTGCAGTTCCAGCGACCTGGCAGCTTATGGACTACTTAACCGAAGAGTACAACATTGATATGAATCGCATCTACGGAACAGGCCAATCCATGGGAGGCATGCAGGTTGTGGCAATGGCTGCCCAGCGCGACAATTACTTTGCAGCGCTTTTACCCCTCGGCACCAAGTGGGGTAACAACTTCAATAAAGATGAGGAATACGAAGGCGCATCGTATTTTACCTCTACCGATGCCACCATTTGGGATGTTGACGCCGATGGGAACTCCTGCGACTGGCAAAACTGGTACTACATGATTTCGGATGACAATATCCTGTGGATGAACTGCGCGTCTGATCCCGGTTCCACATTACTCACGAATGAACTCAAATATCTTTACCTGGATTTGGCTGGTCAGGAAATTCCCTACGCAATATGGAATCCCCTCACTACTACCAGCGAAGAACGGGACGAGCAAGTAAAAGCTCTGACAGAACAGTACAGTGATATTGGCTTTTATTGGGCGGCCTTTGAAGGAGGAAGCCACAATTCAACTTGGATTTACGCGCATTCAACCGATTACTGTTATGTCTGGTTACTCAATCAAACCCGCGAGAGTGAGCAAGCTCGTAACAAACTGCCGTTGAATAATCCCTTTGAAGTCGCTGATGAGCAAATTGAAACGGAAGATAGGATCATATTCGTTATTGATGAAAATGATCCATCTCGAAACATGTATTTTGTGACGAGCAAATATGGAGCGGGTACTGCCAACTACAATACCGGTATATACGGTATCGATGGAGAAGTGGTTATCAAACAACAAGGAGCGGCTGAATAAATAAAAGGGAGCCTATAGGTCAATCATAAAAAGAGAGAAATGTGCAGACACGCATTCCTCTCTTTTTGTTTAGTATTATTTTCGCTTATACCCTTATAACGTAATCATCCTTACGCGCTGGTGTATAAGGGATTTTTTGTTGTGTTTTACTACTGGATCGACTGGAACAGCAGCGACTATTGCAGTTGGAACAGTTACTGTAGGAGAACCGGGGTCAAATCCAACAATTACAAACAGTGGAACGTCCTCTGCAGCGGTGTCCAACCATTTCCGCGGAGGGCTTAATGGCTATATAGTGGCCTTTACAGTACAGCAAGTCAGGCAATTACAACAGTACTTGGCAGTCAAAGTCAATAATGCACAGCTAAAGATGGAATGTTTGAATTAATGTTATGATAATCGTGAGAGGAGCGAATTAATATTCGAAATCCTCCCCTGGAATTTTCCCTGGAATTTTTGTGAAAAAGTACTTGCAATTATTAAAAACATATGATAAACTGTATCACGTTGACATTTCATTTACAGATACAAATATGAAGTCTGTGAGTCTGTAGCTCAGTTGGATAGAGCAACGGCCTTCTAAGCCGTGGGTCGGGGGTTCGAATCCCTTCAGGCTCGTTTGTGCTTTTAAATAAGCATAGAATTATATATGGTGGGTATAGCGCAGTTGGTTAGCGCGCCAGATTGTGGCTCTGGAGGCCGAGGGTTCGAATCCCTTTATCCACCCTTAAAAGATTCCTTCGGGGATTTTTTTTATTTCATAGGAAATTGCGTCCTAGGAAATTGTTAATTGCGTTCTATAAAACCGCCGGACTGATATAATACAAGATTATCAGTCCGGCGGTTCCTGTTATCTGTAACGAAAAACGCTTACTTTGTCACAACCACAATTCCGGTATCGGTTACAGCGATATCCAGCCCATCAGCCAAACCGATAACTTCTATCGTGCTAAAGCTTCCTTCCAGCCGTTCAGCTGTCAGAACCTGCATCCCCGCATCAGGATTTGGATAATTATTAAAATCAAGCTTTAAGGTACCGTCAAGTTTTGCCTCCAGGTCAATCTGCAGCATATCCTCAGGGCTGTTGATGTCTAATGACAGGGTTCCCTGCCTGGATTGGGTAAAGCTTCCCCAGATGACCACCGGACCATCGGTGGTCTCTGTTAAGACGGCGCTGTTATTGACGGAGCCGTAACCAAACGCTCTGGCAGATGCAGCAATTAAAGTACCGCCGTTCACGTTAATGCCCCCTGTATAGCTGTTATTGCCGGATAATACCAGTATTCCGTCGCCGTTTTTGGTCAGACAGCCTTCACCGGAAATGTCATTTCTCCACTCATCGTATGCGGAGAATCCGCCTTCGGAACTCTCCATGGTGACAGATACATCGCGGTCAAAAGCACCGTAACCATCGCCGGCGGCATATAGATTCAGACGTCCCCAGCCCTCGGCATCATCTAATAAGGCATAGCCTGAGGGAAGCCCCGTGGAGTACAGTACCCATCTGCGCTGGGTGGCGCTCAGGTAGGGGAAACGGGTTTCCAGAAGAACCTCTGCGCCCTTTGGCACTACCATCGGTTTGGTGGTATCACCGGTCTGAGGCAGGCCGTAGGTCAGGCGCTGTTCGTAAAGCTGCTTATACTGATCGTGATCGGCATAAGGATCGTCATCCGCAGATACATTACTTGTTAACAGAACATTTATTGCTTCACTGTGGGCTGCTGCCTTTAAATCGGCATTTTCAGGATCATTTAACGAAGCTGCCGCAAGCGCCGTTGCCATAATACGCCCACCAATCACATCGACGGGTGAGTGCATGCCGGCAACGATTCGGTAGTTCCCTATCTCCGATGCATTCGCCAGACATTCCTGAAAGCGTTCGGGTATGGAATAGGCTAATGATAATGACGCCAGATAACCGGCGTTCGTATGGCCGCTTGGAAATCCTCCGTCCGTCATGGGATCATCGGATACACAGGGAAGTAAAGAGGGCATAATCTGAACCACGGAACTCCAACGGAACGGGCGCATGTACTGGTAATAGATCTTGGCCGGATTTCCGCTGGCATGCGGTCCCCGTATGGTGTTGATCAGCAGGACGATATTTCCGAGTGAGGAATCCGTGTCCGCCCATGTACCGTTTGCTCCGCCCTGATCGCTGTATTTGATAGTCTCTGCATCAGCAGGGATCTCGGCGGGCAGAGAAGTGGCCGCATTGGAAAGATCCTTAAAAGCCTGCGTGTAAGGGCCAAGGCCGTCCAGCGCGGTATAGTTCTGGTTTCTTCTGTCGGTAAGATATGCTGCCAGTTCCTGTTCGCTGGTGCGGCTGCCGGTCAGTTCCTCGCATATCTCAATATTCTTATTCAGCACAAGTGCTCCGGCCTCATCGGTAAACACACCGTTGTTCCAGCTGTCCCCCGGCTGCCATAAGGTCAGAAAGGACGATAGTAGCCCTATCACGGCATTGGATTCTGTTGACTGGTTATCCATTTCATTCGTTTTATAGGTGTCCACAAAGTATCCGTAAGAACCAGGTACCGGCGTGATGGCAGATGCATCTACTGCCGCCTGGCAGGGTGTTGCGGATAATACCAGCACGGTCGCAAGTGAACCGGCCCTTTTCAATAGCTTCATCAATTTCATATTCAATCTTACCTCCTCATAATTCAGTCGCCTGTCATCTTGTTGCCATAATAACAGATGCAATTAGCAAAAACTACTCATATTTTGCTTGCATCATATTAAAATATTGTAAATATTGTTTTCAGTCAAGAATAAAAAAGCAAAATATGCAATATATATTAGATGAAATGCGCAAAAATCAAATAGTTATTGCCACAAAAAATAGGTATACTTAATATTAGAATTCAAGCGTTGTTTCTCAAAATGAACGATGGTAATCAGATGGGCAGGAGGCATGATCTGAGCCAGATAACAGAAGATGGAGTGACAATATGGATGCAATAAGAAACAGAATCAAGTCGGCAGTCAACAGCCTGGAGGAGTTATGTTACTCCGGCCGGGTGACGGTAACAGACATACAGATCAGGCCGGGTGATTACCACTTCAGCGAGATATTTTCTAAAGATAAGGAGGCCGACGGCTGGTGCCCCTTTGGATCAGATGAAACCTGGGGCGGACGAGACCGGCACTATTGGTTTACCGCAGCAGTTACCTGCCGCGAGGTGTGGGAGGATAAAGAGGTTCGGGTAACGCTGAACACCGGAGCCAGTGATATCTGGAATACGGACAATCCGCAGATCATGGTTTACCGGAATGGTGTGCTGTCCGGCACAATGGATATGAATCATCAGGGTCTGATTCTCAGTGGCAGCGGTAAGGCGGGTGAGGTCTTTGAGCTTTCTTTTTACGCCTACTCCAACAGTGAAACGGCAGCTAACTTTTTTCATCTCACGGCAGCCGCCTATGAGAAGAATACGGCGGCTCTGTATTACGATCTTAAAGTTCCTTTTGAGGCGGCAGACCTGCTGCCTGCCGATGATCTGGAGCGGATAGAAGCCTTCCGGGTATTAAATGACTGTATCGGACTGCTGGATTTCCGCAAGCCCGGCTCCCAGTGGTTCCACCAATCGGTAAAGGAGGCGGCCGCCTATATAAAGAAGCATTATTATGATATCAGAACCGGAAGTCCGGTGACTGTACACTCCATCGGACACACGCATATTGATGTGGCATGGAAATGGCCGTTAAAGCAGACAAAACAGAAAGCCGTGCGCAGCTTCCAGACGGTTTTGAACCTGATGAACCGGTACCCGGAATTCCGCTTCATGTCAAGTCAGCCTCAGCTGTATGAATTTGTCAGGCAGGAATCCCCCCTGCTATTTGACCGTATCCGGGAAAAGGTTGCCCAGGGCCGCTGGGAGGCCGAAGGCGCTATGTGGCTGGAACCGGACTGTAATCTGGTGTCAGGCGAATCCCTGATCCGCCATATCCTTTACGGGCGCCGTTTTTTTGAACAGGAGCTGGGCGCGGCCGCCAATGAGGTGCTGTGGCTCCCTGATGTTTTCGGTTACAGTGCGGCTCTGCCGCAGATTATGAAAAAATCGGGACTGTCCTATTTTATGACAACAAAGCTCGGTTGGAATGAGTATAATAAGTTCCCCTATGATACCTTCTGGTGGAGAGGAATTGACGGCAGTGAGGTATTGACCTATCTCATCACTACCCGAGACTACATTCCGGAATCAGAAGCCGGAAAGCCCACCTCCAACAGTACCACCTACAATGGATTGCAGAACGCCAGCCAGATCATGGGTACCTGGCAGCGATACCAAAACAAGGATGTCAGCCGTGAGGTATTGACCTGTTATGGACACGGGGACGGTGGGGGCGGACCGACGGAGGAAATGCTCGAACAAAGCCGCCGGCTGGAATACGGAGTGGCCAGATGTCCACAGGCCAGGCAGACCTTTGTCAGGGATTTTTTTCACCGGCTGGATGAAACTTCCGATCGCAGACGGCTTCCGGTATGGAATGGTGAATTGTATCTGGAATGCCATCGGGGTACCTATACCTCTATGGCCAAAAACAAATGGTATAACCGCAAATGCGAATTTTTAACCGGCGACGCAGAGTTTTACTCCGTTTTTGCGGCGGCAGCAGGAGCAGATATCCCCTACCCTGCGGACGAACTTGAGAAGAACTGGAAGCTGCTTCTTTTAAATCAGTTTCATGACATTCTTCCGGGTTCTTCCATCCAGGAGGTATATGAGGATTCAGCAGTACAATATGAAGAGATTCTCAGATCCGATCATAAAATGATTGACCAGGCCAGATCAGCGGCTTTAGCTGCTTTGGGTCTGACGGAACCGGAAAGCAATGCAGCCCCTGATGTAACCATGGATGAGCGCTCCGTGCCCGCAGCAGCCGGCCTTGTGGTCTTTAATCCATTAAGCTTTCACAGAACCAGTGTGATAACAGTGGCAGACAGCCGGCTCCCGGCGATATCGCCGGATCTGTTGTACCAAAAAGCATCCGACGGAAGTATGATCTTCCTGGCTGATGACGTCCCGGCAAAAGGATTACGCCTGTATGGGACTGGTCAAACCAAATCTGCCGGGGAACCTGTTATCCGTTACATTGACCTGGATGAGAAGGAGCAGCCCGTATCTATTGAAACACCGTTCTACCATATCAGCTTTAATGAGACAGGCGAAATGATCCGTATCTTTGACTGTCGGGAGCAGCGGGAGCTACTTAAAAAAGGTACTTGTGCCAACCAACTCCTGGTCTATGAAGACCGTCCCCTGGAATATGATGCCTGGAATATTGATGCCACTTACGAAGAACGTTTCTGGAAATTTGAGGATGTAAAAGAGTTCCGGCTACTGGAAAACGGCCCGATACGTGGTGTCTTATCGATAAAGCGGGAATTTATGGACACCGTTCTGGAGCAGCAGATCTGTTTCTATGGCCATACCGCCCGGATTGATTTTAAGACAACTGCCGACTGGCAGGAGCATCAGATGCTTTTAAAGGCAGTTTTTCCTTTAGATATTCAATGTGATACCGCGGATTATGAAATTCAGTTTGGTAATGTCAGCCGCCCTACTCATAAAAACACCACTTGGGATCAGGCTCGTTTTGAAGTGTGCGGCCACAAATGGGCCGACCTTTCCGAATACGGATATGGAGCTGCTTTGCTCAACGATTGCAAATATGGCTATGACATCCACGCTTCCGTGATGCGTCTGACTTTGATTAAATCCGGGATATTCCCAAACCCGCAGGCAGATCAGGGGCAGCATCAGTTTACCTATGCCCTTTATCCACATAAGGGGGATTTCCGCCAGGGCAATGTAATCCGCGAAGCCTATGATTTAAACTGTCCCCTGGAAGGTGAGTACTTATGTAAAACACCGGCAGACACTGTAGGAATGTCCTGCTCCTTCCTGGAAATCAGGGAACCTAACGTCATTGCCGATACTGTAAAACTGGCGGAGGACGGCCATGGTATTATTATCCGCTTCTACGAGGCATATGGGATGCGTACCACCACTCATGTGGTATTTCCGATGACAGACATCAACAGTGCTGAGGAATGCGACTGCATGGAAACCATAGATTCTCTGGGGGACGACCCGAAACAGCCGCTAACACAAAACGCAAGTTCCATAGAATTTGAAATGAAGCCTTACGAAATCAAGACGATCCGGCTGCAGTACAGCTGAAAACAAAAATTTTTAGGTATACCAATGGTAAAGAGCATGTTATT
>JBOFYZ010000127.1:0-1499 GCA_051654925.1 Lachnospiraceae bacterium
CTATCAGAAGAAAGCATTGCCCATTGTTTCCAAAAACAGCATTGAAGATCTCTTCTTTTATTTTATCAAAAGATTTATTATTCATAAGCCCTCTCATGAAGTTAGTGAAAAAAAATATTAATGAAGGTTTATTAGCACCACAGGTTAGTCATGGGATGCATTCCCCCCCATATTAACCATATTAATTTTCAGAGTGATTATCTTCATCCAGAGGCATTGTCTCTTCGAATAAACACCAAGATCGTTCATCGCTTATTACCCACCTTTCTGCTTAAATGATTAAACATTACTCAGTAATAAAACCAGCCCTCCCCTGAATAAATAAATTTCCCACTAGGACAGGCAGGTTTATTTTTATCATATGGGTCGTACCACTGACCTTTATCTATAAATTCTTGTTCGCGTTCTTTTGTTATTTTATTGAGATTAACATGGGCAACATTTTTCATTCCAAACAGATGAAAGATTTCCTCTGCTAACTTGCAGCGCGTAGGTGCGCATGCTTTATAAGCAGAAAATGCAATTGCCCCAGTAATCGATAGATTTACACCTAATGCCATTATAAAAAGCCAGAAATAAGTCGAAAAAAAGTCTCCTCCGCTCTTCCAGTCACCATCGATAATTGTATGAATGACTCCTACAGATACCAACATAAACAATAATATTGCTGTAAGAATAAACATATTCTTAATTCGCCATAACATGTGAGCTATATGTCCCATGTCACACTCCGGGCACATGGATATAATTCGTTTTTCAGGAAGGGCAATGGCATATACCTCATAATGATCGTGCTGCCACTCAACGGCCATTTCCACATTATCGCCAGCCCGAGCACAAGTCACGCCGACCCAGCCCCGAAATGGCTTTCCGTTAATCATTCCCTGCACATATTCAGCCGATTTATTCGATGATTCGCTCTCTGCCATAATGGCAACCCCGACACCAGGACTGCCTGCCGCAATGGCTACGGCAGCGGCTGCACCACGCTGCCCGTCAGAGATATCCGGCTGGGAGCTGGTTCGGTAAGCTTCCACATCAAAAAACTCTCTGAATCTCTCGTAACTGAATGACTCCAGACGGCCACTGATTTTTTCCAGCGGGCCATAAGGGGGTAATACAGGCGGTGGCGGTAGTTCCCGTGTCCACGGCCTGCCGTTCATCACCTCGATTTCCTGCCTGGTGCGTAAGTCGGATAAACTCTCAGGCCTGATAAATCGTGAGCATATCTGCTTTTGTTTTGTCGAATTCATTGCACATCCTTTATTGCTGATTGCAGCTCTTTATTCTGATCAGTAAGCGCACGGTTTATCGGTTCCGTTCCAAACACACATTTCTTACACCAGAGCTGGAGTTCATTATCCGATATCCAGGTCACTATTACCTGTAGCAGCGTTATCGCCACCATCGCTTCCCAAGACATCAGCATCGCAAGCACCCGGATACCTAAAATTACAGTAATCTAAACATTAACAACGGGTTTGACTAATAATAAAACC
>JBOFYZ010000128.1:0-1218 GCA_051654925.1 Lachnospiraceae bacterium
CAACAAGCATATATAAGTCATAGCCATGATAATAGCAGTCCCTGGAGGAATCCCAGCCGATGTCACAGTCAGGCTGTGAAAAGTATCTGTCACATTTGCAGTTATGAATGCCCTTTGAAGCACAGTCACAAACCCGGTGTTTACGTTCCCGGTGTGAAGTCACAACCGGGGTACCATCACCTGCCAGGGCGAGAGAATCGGGAGTAATAAGCCCTTTGGAAACAGACAAATCAAGGAACTCATTTTTATATAACTGGAAGAGCGAACCATAAGGCTGATCTTCGATATGAAAAATAGTATTTTCAAGTTCAGGAAGAAGCCCGGCGACAGTAACTTTTTCAACAGAATCGGCTTTGGTACCTTTCGTTTTAGGTTTCTTAATCTTAGTTTTCAGGGGATGAAAATGAGATGATAGATGAATATCATCCGAGTTCCAAAGCCTTGCAAGGAAATCATAAAAAGTGCCGACGCCGGGAGTGTCACCAAAATCAAAACCGCTGAGAATGGCATAAAGAGGATTAATCTTTAATTGTGCAGCCCAGTCAGTAAGAGAGGTAACCTTAAAATCAATGGATAAAAGATAAGACCGTTGCATACAAGAAGGAGTCCTTGGTTTCGGGCCGAAGATGGAATATTTATCCTTCATAAAATCATCTGTAAAAGAAAGATCAAGATTCCAAAAACGATCGATGATATCCCAGGTAGAACGGGCAATTGCATCAGGATTCGGATAATGTTTACGAAGATTAATAAGAACAAATTTCTGATAGGCGGAATGACCGCCAGAATTAACAGGTAACATAAAATTGCCTCCAATCGAAAAATATACTCTGATTAACAGGCGCGAAGCGCCGCATTTTTCGATGAAGTTGTCAAGTGTTTTTCGGCAAAAAAGTGGGGGATTTTAATAAAAGAGGAATCTGAAAGCCTTGAATTTACTGGCTTAGAGATTCCGAGAGATTATTATATATGTAAGGAGGATGATGATGGAAGATATAAACGTTCAATATGCAGATATGCCAACCACGATCAGAGCATATACAGCAGTAAATAATGATATGTCCTATACAATTGTAATCAATTCAAAATTAAATAATGAACAACAGCTCCTTTCCTACCAGCATGAGATAAATCATATTATAAATGGAGATTATGAAAAAAGATGTGGGATTGACTTTATCGAAATAACTGCTCATTCCAACCGATAATTTAACAATG
>JBOFYZ010000129.1:0-18264 GCA_051654925.1 Lachnospiraceae bacterium
GATCCCAAGCCCGGGGCCGCTTTCTACACGCCATCCGCTCCGCTCTATATCCGCCCGGACGTTACGATCGTCCAATTTAAGGACTATTTTGAGGTTCTGTACAGCGATTATTATCTCCCCAGGGTGTATTTGAGTCAGGCATATAGCCAGATATTAAAGAGTAACAAGGATCCGGAGGTGGAGAAATATTTGTCAGAGCGCTTCCGCAGCGCTAAGTGGCTTATAAACTGTATCAGTCAGCGCCGTTCCACACTTATCAAATGCGCAGAGACAATTTTGGATTTTCAGACTCCATTCTTTCTTGGTAAGCAGAATACAGTGAGCCCCCTCTCTATGGCGGAGGTTGCACAAAAAATGAACGTGAATATTTCCACTGTGAGCCGGGCCGTAAAGGGCAAATATCTCCAATGCAGTCGCGGTACTTTTCCCATGAGTTACTTTTTTGCACGAAAGCTAGGCATCGGCACAGGGACTTCCGACGACGAGGCTAGGCATATGTTAGTGGACATCATAAAAAATGAGGACACGTTACACCCTTTCAGTGATCGCGCCATTGCTGAGCAAATGTGTGAAAAAGGGGTCACAATATCGAGAAGAACCGTTGCAAAGTATCGGAGTGAGCTGAATATACCCGATGCCTATGCCAGGAAAACAGAGTAATCAGAGATAGCTTAAGCAGAAGAACCTTTTATCGGAAACTTAACCAGTATAGGCTCGTCTAGAATTTGCCCGAGGGGCCATTGCCCTCCGGGCAGTTTTTATAGCGCCTGTGGCATTGACAGAGACAGCAGTCGCCAAGTATTCCATTGATGGAGACGTACAGGGTCCCTTGGGCAATGACCATCCTCTTTGCCGACCTTATGGACTATTTCAGGCCAAAGACGGTCCGATCTTTTTCGGCGGGTATACGGTATAGCATTTTTGCCACCTATTGTTTGAGTCAAATATGCCACATGTGGCGTTTGTGCCACATGTGCTACGGTAGAAAGTCAAGAAAAGCGTGAGATAGGTAGTGGCACGATTATTGCTTAATATTATCCGTGAGAATATCAATAAATGGAGGAATGACGAATGGAACTTAAGTTACCTAATCAACTAGACATCATTGATGTAACCCTACATGTCAAACGGCTGCATAAGGCGGGAATCATGAAAGTAGTCGGAAACATAGGCACAATCTTCGGCTGCCCAATAAAGGGATCACTTCCCATTGAACGGGATGCTATATGAAAGCTACAGGAATTGTGAGAAGAATTGACGATTTGGGAAGAATAGTAATCCCAAAAGAAATACGGCGGACCTTACGTTTGCGGGAGGGTACTCCACTGGAGATCTTCACCGACCAGGAAGGTGAAATCATCTTGAAAAAATATTCCCCCATGGTGGAATTGAGTGCATTTGCAGTTCAATATGCAGAGGCAATGGCGCAGGCAACCGGATTAATGGTGTGCATCACAGACCGGGATCAGATTATCGCGGTAGCCGGTGGTCTTAAAAAACAGCTAATCCAGAAAAATATCAGTCGTCAGCTGGAATTATTAATTAACGAAAGAGAAACAGTTATGGCGAAACGGGAAGAGAAAACCTTTGTACAGATTACGACAGAGGAAATTGAGGGAGTAGCCGTAGTGCTAGTTATGCCTATCATTTCGGAGGGCGATGCAATCGGTGCGGTTGCTTTACTTAGCCGGGACGCCAAAACAAAATTCAGTGATGGCGAACTGAAGCTGGTCAGTACGGCGGCCGGGTTTTTGGGGAGACATATGGAAGGGTGATGGCCGATGTGGAGCAGGAGGGATGACGGATATCCCTCCTGTTTGGTCGTTGTGGAATTTCTAGCGGCCTTGTGTTATAGGGATTTCAAAAACAACAGCTTGTGCTAATCTCGGATAAGGATTACGAAGAGATGACGAATAAAAAGTTTGGCAAGGGGGGGGCATACAATGCGTTATTTAACAAAGATCTTTCTCTGTTTTATCGGATTTTCTCTGGTTCCCATGACATTATTCCTGACTTCATATTATGCATCCGTACATTTTATGGAAACCGGAAAATTGGATAACAGCCGGCAAAATGTCATTGACGGTGAGCACTGGATCGATGAACGTCTGTCTTTGTATGCGGATAATTTGGATATGCTCGCCGGGAATCAGGATATTATCAATTTTCTGCTTACTCCTGATGAGAACAGCATGATCGAGGCAAACCGGAAAATGTATTATTATGAGCGGGGGGAGCGGAATTATATTTCGATTTATGTAGTAAACCGGATCCAGGATACCCACATCGGAACGAAAGAAGTTCCCCCGGTTTACACAGAACTGAAGAATCGAAACTGGGGGATTATGCGGATGGTGCAGGGCACGGAGCAGGCGGTTCTGCGGGTAACAGACCATGATGGCAGTGACCCGCGGGAGGTGGCACTGACGCTGGCTAAGCAGGTGATTCATGACAATGAGGCGATTGGCTATGTTCTGATTGACGTTCACCGCAGCTTGTTTGAGGAGGTATTTGCCCCGCGCTTTGACACGGATACTTATATCTATCAGGATAACAATCTTATCTTTCACAGCAGCCGGCAAAGGGAGGGGCTTGGCAGCCTGCCGGATTACATCAGGGATAATCAGGAGAACGGGTCGGCTGTTTACGGCGGCATCGAACCGTACAAGATCAGTATTGTGTATGGCAGGCTATCCAATAGCGGGCTGAATATCGCCCAGGAGACGTCCTTAAGAGAAGTGAGTCAGGCATTTTCATATATGAAAATGGGATTGTTTGCGTCGGTCCTGATCACGATTACCCTTTGTCTGATGTTGTCCTATATTGTTGCCAGGAATGTGACGGAGCCTATCCGCAAGGTCACGAAAACCCTGAAAAAAGTGGAGCAGGGCGACTTTGAAGTCAGGATTGACTCAAACCGCAGTGATGAGATCGGAGAGTTGATTCACGGGTTAAACCACATGATAGTGCAGACGAAGCGGCTGATCGAGAGTATATGGGAGAAACAGAGGATGCTGGATATCGCCCAGAACCGGGCGCTGCTGGCTCAGGTCAATCCTCATTTTCTCTATAATACCCTGGATCTGATTAAATGGGGGGCCAGAATGAATGACCTGGAGATGGTTTCCCAGGTGACCATTAACTTGGGCAAGCTGCTCCGGGCAATTGTCAATATCCAGGAGGATGTGATTACTGTCAGAGAAGAACTGGATATCATCCAACTCTATATCAATATCCAGAAGCTGCGTTACGGGGAACGGCTGATGTATGAGGTGACAATACCGGAAGAGCTGATGGAGCGCCGGATTCCTAGGTTGCTGCTGCAGCCTCTGGTGGAAAATGCTATTGAGCATGGGTTAAAAAACATGAGTGGGATCGGTAAGCTTAGGATCGAGGCGGAGAAGGATGCGGAATATCTGAAATTGCATATTATTGACAACGGGATCGGGTTTGAGGATCAGGAGACAGAGCCGAAGCCAAACCGCGACAAGTTGGGCGGGATTGGGATGCAGAATGTTGATTCCAGGGCAAAGCTGTACGGTGACAGCAGCAGCGGAATCACAATTACCACACGGGCAGATAAAGCAACGGATGTAATTGTTTCGATTTTAGATATGGAGGGGTAGTTTGTACAAGATCGTGGTGATAGAGGATGAAGTGTATTTAAGAAAAGGGCTGGTAGTGACGACCAACTGGGAAACATACGGATGCCAGGTGGTAGCCGAGTTTGATCTGCCTCAGGATGCCCTGCCCCAGCTGGAGAAGATTCAGCCGGATATCATTATCACCGATATCCGGATGCCGGGGATGACCGGCCTGGAGATGATTGAACTATTGAAGGAGGAACTGGATTGCGTTTATATTATTATTTCAGGATATGATGATTTTCAGTATGCGAAGCAGTCCATCGAACTGGGAGTAGTCGGTTATCTGCTGAAACCTATTGAAGATGACGAGCTGGAACGGATTCTTACCAGGGCGGTAGACCAGGTGCGGCGGAATGCCGTTTATAAGCTGATGATGACGGAGAAGGAGCATTACAGCGGTGACGGCATCCGGCATGTGTTCTATGACTTCGAAGAGCAGGTTTTAAATATTAAGGATATGTATCTGGAAAAAGCACTGCTGGCGATTCGGGAGAATTATACCCAGGAGATCGGTGTCCGGCTGTTGGCGGAGAAACTGAGCATCAGTGAAAGTTATCTGTTCAAGCTGTTCAAGAAAAAGACCGGTTATACGATCCTGGAATGGATCACCTACTTTCGCATTAAGGAGGCACTGAAGCTAATGCGGCAGACTGATATGAAGGTCTATGAGGTGGCGGTTACGGTTGGATATAAGGATGTGAGGCATTTCAGTCAGGTTTTTAAAAAGTACCTTGGAACAACGCCGACTGAATTCAGGAATACATGATACAGACCAAACCATGTGCGATATAATTATTCGGGAGAAATAATAAGCACATGGTTTTTTTGTGCAAAGTGGATAGTTTTACGGCACTATCGTACAGTTTTGTCACATTGTCTACAGAAAAAAGGTTTGGTATAGTAGAAAAAGAATAAGAATAAGACAAGGAGGAAGTAGAATATGAAAAAGGGTTTGGTAATATTACTGGCAATGGCCATGGTGGGAACAATGGTAACCGGTTGTTCGGGAGGTTCTTCCAAATCGGCAACAAGCTCAGGAACGACAGCAGCGGAGGATACGACAGAGATGCCGCAGACCGCACCGAAGGCGGGGAGTGCGGGCCGGATGACTTTATATTATGCGCCGACAACAGACTGGGCAGATCCGATCATCCAGGAGTTCCAGGAACTGACCGGGATAGAAGTGGAGATGGTAAATGCGGGGGCCTCCGAATTGTTCAGCCGGGTGGTGGCGGAAAGTGCGAATCCACTGGCCGATGTGATTTGGGGTGGTTCTGCCGATACTTATGCGACATACAAAGAGCATCTGATGCCCTATGTTTCGACCGAGGACGGAAGTATCAGCGACAGCTGTAAATTTGAAGGCAGTTATGCCTATGGATGGTGCCTGGAGCCAAGCTTGATTATTTATAACAACAAATTGCTGACCGAAGCGGAAGCACCAAAGAGCTGGGCTGATTTGGCAGATCCAAAATGGAGGGGAAAAATCGCACTGGCTGATCCGATGAAATCATCCTCGGCATTTGGTGCCATGGTTACCATGTATCAGGCCTGTGGGGATGAGTTCTTTACTGAATTCATGGCAAATCTTGATGGCAAGGTCGTAAACGGAACTTCAAATGTATATAAATATGTTTCCGATGGAGAGTATCAGATTGGAATTGCTTTTGAAGAACTGGCAATCAAATATAAAACTTCGGGAGCCGATCTGGAGTTGATTTATCCGGAAGAAGGGATCCCGTTAGCACCGAGTGCACTTGGCGTTATCAATAACTGTGAAAATCCAGAAAATGCCCAGAAGTTTGTAGATTTTATGCTTGGCAAGGAAGTGCAGGCAAAAATGGGTGAATTATTCCGGAGATCCTGCAGAACCGATATGCCGGAGGCTGATACCTTGATTCCAATGAGTGAACTGACAATCATGGAAAGCTACGACTCAACATGGGCAGTGGAACATGGACAGGGGTTGTCAGATAAATTCAAGGATATGTTAACAAGGTAATTAGATGGATAGAGCTGGCCGGAAGAGACTGGCTCTATTTTTTTTGTCTAATTGCACCTATATTGTAAAGCGATAAATATATAAAGCGGTAAATCACTAAAGCGGTGTGGGAGTCATAACCGGAAGGAGAGGGGATATATAATGGCAAACAGTGTGAGAGTAAAGAGTGTGACGAAAAACTATGGAGAGTTTGTGGCAATACCGGATTTAAGCGTAGATATCGGGGAGGGAGAGTTTTTTACCCTGCTGGGTCCGTCCGGGTGCGGAAAGACGACGCTGCTACGAATGATTGCCGGATTCAATGATATTAACAGTGGTGAAATTTGCTTTGGCGATCGGGTGATCAACAACTTATCTGCGGATAAGCGGGATATTGGCATGGTGTTCCAGAATTATGCCATATTCCCTCATCTGACTATTAAGCAAAACGTCGAGTATGGGCTCCGGGCAAGAAAGATAAAAGGGGAAGAACTGGAGCGGCGAACGAGTGATGCCATGAAGCTGATGCATATAGACGAGCAAAAAGATAAATATCCGCAGCAACTGAGCGGCGGCCAGCAGCAGCGAGTGGCGCTCGCCCGTGCCGTGGTAATTGAGCCAAGCGTGTTGCTCATGGATGAACCGCTTAGTAATCTGGATGCGAAACTGCGGGTAGAGATGCGCATGGTCATCAGGGCGGTGCAGAAAAAACTGAATATCACCACCATTTATGTAACTCATGACCAGGAGGAAGCGCTGTCGGTTTCCGATCGGATTGCGATTATGAATAAGGGAAGAATCGCCCAGCTTGGCACACCTTATGAAATCTATGCCAGGCCGGCCAATCAGTTTGTGGCGGACTTTATCGGAACTTCCAGTTTCCTTAAGGTGACGATACGCGACCGGCGGATCTTCTTTCCGGGCAAGCAGCCTTTAAATACGATGATAGAAAGCGATTACAGCGGTGAGGCCATCTTGTCGGTTCGTCCGGAAACGGTGATGCTGGTTGAACAATCGGAGAGTGAGCTGTGCGGAATTGTAAAAACAACAACATTCCTGGGTGATTCGGTATGTTATATGGTTACCCTCGAAACTGGTGAGGAGCTTACTGCCAATCAGTACATGAATAACTCAAACCGGATTCATCAGGCAGATGAGCCAGTGGGCGTCAGATTTCTTGAAGAACGCTTAAACCTGTTTGACCGGACCGGAGAGGAGGCATTGTTATGAGCGGAACCACCGTACAGAAAACAAGTGCAAAGGAGTATCTGGAAAGCAAACTGACATTCTGGAATCTGGTTACCCTGATTGTTTTCCTGCTCTCCATGGTTTTTATTGTCTATCCGTTCGGACAGATGTTTGTCAAGAGCTTTACGGCCAGAGAAGGCGGATGGGGGCTGGATAATTATAAAGCTTTCTTTGAACGCAAGTATTATTATGGTGCCCTGTTTAATAGCATTAAGGTCTGCATAACGACGACGATCTCGGCTCTGGTTATCGGACTGCCGATGGCGTATCTGACATCCAGGTTTCATATACCTGGAAAAAAGTTTATCAGCATTGCGGTTATTTTATCGCTGCTGTCACCGCCATTTATCGGTGCATACTCCTGGATCCTGTTATTCGGAAGAAGCGGGACGGTGACACAGGTGCTTGCCAATCTGGGCATCAACCTTGGCAATATTTATGGTTTTAAGGGGATTGTGCTGGTCTTTACCCTGAAATTGTATCCGTATGTTCATATGTATGTATCCGGTGCGCTGAGTTCAATTGACACATCGCTAGAGGAGGCCAGTGAGAATCTGGGGGTTACCGGGCTGAAGCGGATTATGAAGGTTACGTTTCCGCTGATTATGCCGACCATATTGTCCAGCGGCCTGATTGTATTTATGACGGCACTGGCTGATTTTGGCACGCCGATGCTGCTGGGCGAGGGATATAAGGTTCTTCCAGTTTTGATCTATGATGAGTATCTGAGCGAGGTAGGCAGCAATGCGTATCTGGCGAATGCGATGAGCACGATCATTGTCATTATATCGGCTTCGGTGCTGTTGATCCAGAAAAAGGTGATTAACAGAAAGAGCTACAACATGAGTGCGTTAAATCCTCCGGTTGTTAAGGAATTGAAAGGGATCAAAAAAGTGGCTGCGACCGTCTTTGTCTGGCTGGTGGCACTGGTGTCACTGCTACCGCAGATTACGGTATTGTACACTTCGTTTTTGAAAATGAATGGCCCACTATTTGTCAAGGAGTTTAGTCTGGACAGTTACCAGTACATTCTGTTTAAACTGTCCCGGAATGTCCGCAACACTTTTGCATTCTCCCTGATCTCACTGGCAATCATGATTGTGCTGGGGCTGCTGATTTCTTACATAGTTGTCCGGAAACGCTCAAAGATCACTGATTTCCTGGATTTCCTGGTGATGTTCCCTTACGTGCTTCCAGGTTCCGTTCTGGGTATCGGACTGGTCGTGGCATTTAACAAGGGGCCGCTGATTCTGGCAGGGACGATGTGGATTATCATCATTTCTTATACAATCCGGAAGCTGCCATACACACTTAGGTCCAGTATCGGTATTCTCTATCAGATCGATCCGAGCATCGAGGAGGCGTCGGTCAGCCTTGGGGTATCGCCGATGAAAACATTTTTTAAAGTGATGGTAAAGCTGATGATGCCGGGGCTATTATCGGGGGCAGTGCTCAGTTTTATATCGGTTATCAATGAGGTCAGCTCTTCCATTATTTTGTTTTCCGGCCGGACGGTTACCATGTCGGTGACTATCTTTTCGGAGATCAGCCGGGGCGGATTCGGAACGGCGGCGGCATTGGCAACGCTGCTTAATCTGGCGACCATTATATCTTTGATTGTATTTAAAAAACTAGGTGGCAAGGATGTCATTTGACCATAGACAACAATCTGACATTTTAACAGAGAGGACGCGATAATGAGCAGGTTTATTTTAATGGTTTTGGACGGATTTGGCGTAGGAGCGATGAGCGATGCGGCGGAATATAAGGAGGCGGATGCAATTGCCAATACCTGCCTTCACATATTGGAGAAAACTCCGGATCTGCGGCTGCCGCAGATGGAGCGGCTGGGATTGATGAATGCCCTGGGCATGGAAGTGAATGGGATGCATTACAGCAAAGATGCTACGTTTGGCAAAGCGAAGCTGATGCATAAAGGTGCAGATACCTATTATGGTCATCAGGAGATTATGGGAACTAATCCACTTGCTTCGCCGGCGAAGCTGCAGAGTTTTGCTTCCGTATACGATGCCGTGGCTGTTAATCTTTTAAAGAACGGTTATCGCATATCGGAATATGTACTGGAGCAAGGGGGCAAGGCAATGGGGGTAAACGATGCGGTGTTTATTACAGATAACCGTGCCAATGATCCCGGTCAGACATTTTGTACATTTGGACTGCGGCATCTGATCGGTGATGAGGAGATCATGAAAATCTCCCAGTTGGTGCGGGATGTGGTTGATGTCAGCCGGGTGATCGCCCATGCTTTTGATGACACCTCCTATGAGGCACTGGCAGCAACTTTATATGAGTTTGCGCCGGGATACAGCGGTGCTAATACCATTCCGCTGGATATGTACAGCAAAAATATGCAGATCCTGCACATGGGAAAGGCGGTGAATGCCACCGGCCAGGTTTCGACGATTCTGCATCAGCACGGAGTTCCGGTAGCCCATATCAGCAAATTTGCTGATATCGTTGCCAACCCGTCGGGCGACAACTATTCCAACACCGATACAGGAGCAATTCTGAATTATTTAAAAATCAAACTAAATGAGCAAAAGAACGGACTGATCGCCGTGAACATCCAGGAGACTGACATCGCGGGACATGAGCTGAATGCCGTAAAATATGGGCGGATTCTGAAACAGGTGGATGATGGGCTGGCGGAGATCCTGCCGACACTTGGACCGGAGGATACCATGCTGATCATGGCAGATCACGGCAATGACCCGGAGAATGGTTCAGTGCTGCATTCCCGCGAGAATGTTCCGCTAATGATGTATGGGGCAAAACTTCGGCCATGTGAGATTGGACTCCGGGAAACACTGTCCGATACCGCAGCCACGATTCTCGACTACTTCCAGCACGATCCGCTCTATGCAAGCGAAGGATTCGGCAAGAGGAGAACGGAAAACGGAACTAGTTTCTGGTCTTTGGTACGACAGGAGGGGATCTGATGAAGTCAAACGTTGTCCGATTCTATCTGGTTCGTCACGGACAGACATACACGAATCTAAATAAACGGATGGTTGGAGCCAGGGGCAGTGCACCCCTGACCCCGCAGGGACGATTGAATGCAAAATACCTGGGCCTGGGTCTCGCGGATGTGGAATTTGATGCCGCCTATTCCAGTAAACTGGCGAGAGCATATGAAACTGCGCAGATGATTTTACTGCATCGGGATATCCCAATTGAGAAAATGGATGGGCTGCAGGATGTAGATTGGGGAATCATGGAGGGAGGGCTGCCGCAGCAGGCACTCCGGATGAAAGAACAATTGCCGGAGGATCCGCTGTTTCCTTTGGGAACGGCTGGCACATCGGAATATCAGTCCATGCTGGGCGGGGAAACGGCGTATCAGTTTGTCAACAGGCTGGAACAGGCTCTGCATAAAATGGCGGAGAGGCACGCTTGTGACGGTGGAAATCTATTGGTGGTCAGCCACGCAGCGATAGGTATTTTTTTGGATAAGTATGCTGATTTTGATGCACATTCCCTGATGGATTCCAAAAACATATCAGGTCTGCCGGAGGTGGATAATACCAGTGTATCGATCGTCGAATGGCGAGAGGGACAATTCACTGTCAGGCAGGTGAATGAACTGTCATATTTACATAAGGGTGAAGCCACAGCCAAAGCACAGAAATCATTGACCATTTCGCTGGTAGGGGATGTGGAGACGCTGTTCCGTAAAAAGGGGCTGATGGAGGGCTGTGCAACTTCATGCCTGACCGGGGCTGGGATTGTTCAGGCTCGGCAGATGAAGGAGACGCTGGGTCACATTGATATCATCTATATCAGTATCCTGGACCGGGCGGCAGAGTTCGGTAGCATACTCTGCGAAGGTGACAGAGACATTCCGGTCTCAGTACGGGAAAATCTGGGTGAGATCCGGCTGTCTTACTGGGAAGGGGCCGAGCGGGAGGCGATCCGAAAGACGAGTCCTGAGAAAATAGAAGCATTGGATAACGGCGGAGAAGCTTTGCTTCAGTACCGGCATCCGGACGGCGGTGAAAGCGGAATTGAGGCGGCGATCAGAATTGAGCGTGAGATTCTGAGGATTTTAGAAGAAAATCAGTTTAAAGAACACCGGATCGTGATTTTGACCCATGATGTTGTTTTGAAAGCATTTTCCGCCAGGCGCCACCTGAAGTTTATGGAGCAGTCCGCAGATGAACCGATACTGCTTACGTTCTGTTCTGATGGGGAAACGTTGTATCAGCAATAGCCGGTGATAAGGAACAGAGGAAACAGAGTTTATATAGAAATTAGCTAGGGAAAGGAAAGTTTATGAAAAAAGTAGAGATATCTCCGTCACTTATGACGATGGATTTAGACAAATTTAGGGAGCAGATTACATTTTTGAACAATCATGCGGATTCTTTTCATGTGGATATTATGGACGGACATTATGTTCCGAATATTTCACTTTCACCTTGGTTTATCGAAGAAGTGAGAAAAATCAGCAACCTGCCGATCTCCGCACATTTGATGGTGACGAACCCGTCATATTGGGTACAGCAGTTGGTTGACATGAAGTGTGAATGGATCTGTATGCACGCGGAAGTCCTGGACGGGCTGGCATTCCGGCTGATTGACCAGATCCATGATGCCGGGCTGAAGGCCGGTGTGGTTTTGAATCCGGAAACTAAGATTGAGGTGATGGATCCTTATATTGATTTGCTGGATAAGGTGACGATTATGACCGTGGATCCGGGATTTGTGGGACAGCGTTTTATTGCCGGGGCTTTGGATAAGATTGTAAAGCTCAGGGAACTGTCGGAAAAATACAATTATCAATATGTGATTGAGATGGATGGCTCCTCCAACCGCAAATCGTTCAAACAGATTGACCTTGCCGGCCCGGACATTTATATCGTAGGCAGAAGCGGATTGTTTGGGCTGGACGATGATATTGAGAAGGCCTGGAACATTATGGTCAGGGATTATGAGGAAACGACCAATAAAAAGCTGGCCTAGAACGGTGCACAGGCCGCTTTGATTATGGGGAGTACATTCCACTGGCCGTGCGCAGATGATAGAAGGCAGCATCGCAGAAATGAAAGGACTTCATGAAATATATAATTGGAATGGATATCGGTGGAACCAATCTGAGGATCGGATTGGTGGATAAGAATGGGATTCTCATTCATTTCGAGAAAACCTCCAGCAGCTACCTGAAGAAGAAAGAAGCACCTAAACTGCTGAGTCGGGAGATTATCAAATATATAAAAAAAAATAACATCAGCGGCCAGGTTGCGGCGGTCGCAGTGGGTGTGCCTTCGATGGTAAGTAAGGATAAGAATTTTGTGTTTTCTTCACCTTACCTGAAAGGGCTGGAGCAGGTTTATCTTGGAGATGTGTTAACAAATATCTTGGGAATTCCAGCTTTTGTTGACCGGGATGTAAATTACCTGCTGATGAATGATATTAAAAAATACAACCTGGATCCGGAGAAAAAGAATACGGTTCTTAGCTTCTATATGGGAACCGGGATTGGCAATGCCATGTATATTAACGGGCACATGTATGCGGGAAAAAACGGCTGTGCCGGTGAGTTGGGTCATATTCCGCTGTATGGCGTGGAAGAGGAATGTGCCTGCGGAACCAGAGGGTGCATGGAAACCAAATGTTCCGGTAAACAGCTGCAGCATATGAAAGATGAGTATTGGCTGGATACAGATATATCGGATGTCTTTACGGTACATGGCGGTGATCCGTTGATTCACGGCTTTATCGATACAATGGCGATCGCTATAAGTACTGAAGTGACTCTCCTTGATCCGGATTATATTGTAATTGCCGGCGGGGTGTTCCGGATGAAGGATTTTCCGCAGGAACAGCTGATTGAACGGATTAGGCTTAAAGTCAGGCATCCATATCCGTCAGAGAACATGGAATTTGTTTTTCCGGAACAGGAGCAGGCAGACGGTGTGATTGGCGGTGCCTGGACTGCGATGGAGATGATTGGAATGGTGCGTCAGCCGATATGAATCGGCTGGCGTAATTTTAAAAGTATCTTGCCCATGATTGTTGTTATAGTCATGGGCGATTCGTCCTGCATACGGTAGCCAAGGCTTGCGGTCAAGGAACCCTGTGCATCAAAATCTATAATAAGAACCTTTTTGCCCTGCCGTGCAATCCCGATGCCGAGATTAGCACTTTACAAATTCGTACTCTCATGTATTACCAGATACCAAAGCTGCAGAAATGAAGAAGCTGGAAGGGATTTTATAAAATTGGTGTAGAATTGGTGTGGTAACAAAAAAACAGGCTTGCCACGATCATGTGACAAGCCTTAACTTTCCCTTATCTACCAAGGGTTCAGAGCAGATGACGGGAATCGAACCGGGTCACGATTGGCTTAGAATAAAGCCCGGTGGTGTGTCGTGTTGCATGTTGTGTTGCATATCAGTAAGATACTTTTTCAAAGTGCTTTATAATTTTTTTATTCTGTTTGGTAGATTCCATGTCGATTACATTCCGGTATACGGACTTCATAACATTATCGCTTCCCCATCCGCCACGTTGCAGGATGTACTGATCCGGAACGCCTATGGCGTGCATGATACTGGCCGAGTAATGCCGGAGGTCGTGAAAGCGGAAGTGGGGCAGGCCGGAGTAGCGTATCGCCCGGTCAAATCGGTTCGATATCTGCGCTGGGGTGGCCTTTATGATTCTGCCTTCAATTCCCTTTATCTTTTTAATCACGAAATCAGGAAACTCTACTTCCCGGTAGCCGCTGTATGTTTTTGGCTGCTTTATGTGCCATAGTTCATCAGGCCCCTTTACCATGCTTTTACTTACTGTTACAACATTACCTTTTATATCGTCGGATGTCAGAGCACAGATCTCACCACGCCGCAGGGGGCCAAAGGCGGCCAGCAGGACGGCGAGTTCCAGTTCTTTACCTTTTATGTGTTCCAGGAGCTTTTTTACATCCTTGTCAGAGGGCGTATAGAGTTCTGGTTTTTTCTTGGCCGGGAGCGTCGTTTTTAAACGGAAATCAGGCAAGAACATCTCCAGGGTAGAAGATAGTAAGGCATGGGCATTTCGAACGGTCTTAGGGCTTAAATCATGTGCTATTTCACTTATCCAGAGCTGTATGTCTGTGTTTGTCAGATCATTGAGTTTTATACCGCCAAGACTTCCGGTGAAATAGTTCTTTTGCATTCCGGTATATGAGCGGCTGGTACTGGGGGACAGAACTCCCTCTTTAAGCTTGATGTATTTCGTTATGGCATCATATACAGATATGCTTTCTGCTCCTCTTTCCTTGTGGCGGAGCTTCCACTCTGCTGCGGCATATTCCGCTTCTTTCTTTCCGTTTTTGGTCGGATCATCCGAGGTAAATGATTCGTAAATTCTCTTGTCTTTCCAGACTTCATTTTTTTCATCCCAGACTTTCTCGGTGTGGCTGTAGGCTAGGCACCTCCATGAGCCGGATGGTAATTTCTTTGCGGTTGGCATTATATCATTCCTCCTTTAAGGTATAAAAAATACGACCCTTGCCAGGTCGCTCCAGAAATGATATAATTCTAATGATGATTTAGGTTATATCTTCCGGAGCTTCCGGCAAGAGAAATCTATGTGAAAGCCGTTCCTGTTAGCGCAGGGGCGGTTTTTGTTTTTTTATAATTTCTCGTAAACAGATAATGACGGTTCAAAAAAAATTATATAATTATCTACTCCAATCATAAGCCCATATTTTGAACGGTAACAGTCCAAAGCTTCCTGTAAGAAACCCTCTGTTACCTCTAAGTGTTGGGCTAGTTCATACAGGTTACAACAACGAGCCCTGTAGCCTTGGACGATTCCTATCAGCCCAATCATTTTGTCATAAGTCCGGAGCCGAGCAATATATTCCTGCTTTCGGTTCTGGGTGTCACTCACATCCAGGATATTGCCAACTGTCAGCTCACTATGAGCCAGCTCCTCGGCAGCAATGCATGCCTTCTCAGCAGTGGTGTGTAAATCTTTGCTTAAGGCTATGCTACCGTCTATATACAATCCTTTAATACGTGGACTTTCAAAATCTACAATATCAAGCTTGATTCCTTTTTCATGTATACTCTGTTCAAGTCTTTCAAAATTGGTCAATGTTAATCACCCTCTTACTTTCTCCTGCTTTTTACAAAGTCAACGTATCGCTGGATCTCGTCCATTTCGTCCTTGGTGAACGAATCGCCGTCGAAATGGGCGGCTATGGTGTGTGGGTCGTCGTTGATAATAGCAGAAGGGTACTCTGAGTCCTCGGATGCCATATCGTTTATATCTGCATTAAGCAAGTCAATAGTATTTTCTTCAGGATAGTAATAAGATTCTCCATTTTTAATTCCGTCCAAGGTACCATAATCGTCCATTAGCTTTTCGCGTAACTCCTCATCAAGATGACTGATATACTTCTCATTATTCATCATCATTGCGACATATCTCTCAAAACGTACATGATCTAGTTCAAACTGATTTCGTTGTAAGCTTCTTGAAAATAAGCACCTTAAGACTAAAAGTTCGGCATCGTATCTATCGTTTAATGAAAGTGCCTTATTATTTCTGATTGCACGATTTTCCCCTTTTATTCTTTCTCTCTCGCCATAATTACAATATATTTTTCCATATTTTTTTACGGCTACTTCCCAAGCGGTATGTAGACGTTCATGATACTTCACATCATCATAATCATTTGGTTCATAAGTCAGTCCGCAGTCAGGACAGGGTGAACCAACGTTATTTCCTGTTCTTCCGGTCATCAGGTAGTCAATTGTTACCCCAAAATGTTCGGCGATTTTTAATAATTTATCTGCAGCTGGTGCAGTAGTGCCTTTCCATTTTGTTATGGTTCCTTTTCCAAATCCCAAGACCTTTTCGAGTTCAGATTGAGAAATACCATTTTGGTTTATTAGTAATTGAATTCGCTCAGATAAAGTCATAAAATTACCTCCTGAAAAAATTCAACAAAAAACTATTGACAACGTTGAATATATTCTTTATAATACGATTATGAGTTGAATATGTTCAACGAAGCCATATTTAGTTGAATTAATTCTATTTGTTTAGTGTCGTTACTAATATAATAGAATATTTTCAACGATATGTCAATAGAAAACAGTGAATATATTCAGTAAAAAGGAGGTGGTGTAGTGTTATTTGACAAAGTAAAGGAACTTGCTGATGCAAAAGGGTATTCAATTTACAGATTGGAAAAAGAAGCAAAACTTTCTTCCGGTAGTATTTGCAAGTGGAACAGTGCTAGCCCGTCGGTCAGTAATCTCAAAAAAGTAGCTAACATTTTGAAATGTTCCATTGATGATCTGGCAAAGGAGGGCACGTGAACGAATTAACAGTAACAGGAAAACAGAATTTTATGGGGATTGAAATCCCAGTAGTAGCAGGAGGCTTCGGCAAAGATAAGCGGTGTATGTCGGATAAGACAATTGCGGAGATTCACGGAGTTAAAGCAATCCATGTAAGAGAAAACGTCAACAACAATATAGCTCGATTTAAAACCGGAGTAGATATTGTTGACTTAAAAGACATCGGTGCTACCGATAACAATTTACTATATGAACTTGGCTACACCAAAATGGAGATTTCCAAAGCCGAACACATTTACATATTATCAGATCGGGGATATGCAAAACTTATCAAGATCATGGATTCTGATCTCGCTTGGGAGATCCACGATAAGCTGATCAATGAGTATTTCACTCACAAAGAAGAGAAACGAGAGCGGATCAGGGCTGAACGCCTCGCCAGTATCAACAACGCAGTAAAGATTCTCGTCCCGATGCTGGAAAAGGCCGGCTGCAATAGCCAAATTCAGTTATTAACCGCCAAGTCCCTCTATGAAAAGGCCGGTGTCATGATTCCGATTGAGATTCAGGCCGACAAGCGTTACTGGGATACAGTGCATATTGCCAGACAGGTTGGTGTTTACTCTAAAACTTCTGGAAAGCCAGCAGACAGGGCTATTAATGAAATTATCCGCAGAATTGGCGTGAGCGATGGCGATTATACCGAGACTTGGGAATCTAAAGGAAAATGGCAAGGAACGGTTCGGAAATATTCCGATGAAGTCATTGACCGGGTCAAGTGCTGGTTAGCTGATAATGATTATCCGGAGAAAATCCAGTACGTGCAGAGTGATGGGCAGAAGAAGTTTTACCATGTTGTTTATAAGAATCGAGATGTGGCGTAGGAAAGGAGAGTGATTTAAATGGCAAAAGGCCATTGCGCACAACGTGCAGAAGATTTAAGAGTTCTCATAGCAACGGCCAAGGTCAAACATAAACTCACAAACGCCAAGTTGGCTAAAGAAATCAACATACCGCTTGGTACATTTAATTACTGGTTGGCCAACATCGAGAAATTCCCGTCCGGGAAGGTCTGGTTGATCGAGTCGTTGGCAGAAAAGTGAGTTGAAACAGCATGAGAAAGGAGGAACCGATTGAAATTAACCTTAAATCCAGAGTTTCGACTTTACGAAAGAGACGGTAAAGCATTCTGTGACAGTTTGCAGATTGCAGAGACGTTTGGGAAGAGACATGATTCAGTTCTTAGAGATATTAAAGAGTTGGAATGTAGTGCGGAATTTTCGTTCCACAATTTTGTGGAGTCGCGAATTCACTAAACGCAATTTTGCGTTCAGTTTATGGATGAGATACTTACGTTAATTAAAATGCGCCGGCGCAAGTCGGAGAAAGGAGAGTGAGTACTCATGAAAGTAAAAAAAATAGCAGGAAAAGTTTATCGGGATCGTGACCATGACGATGAAAGAATAAAAAAAGTGGTCAACTCCTGCGTGCAAGCAATGGGGGAGTTAACTATCGAAGAAAGCAAAATAGCCAGAAAGCATCTGGACGACACGATGGAAGAAATGTATAAGCGCAGTCCAGACACTTTAATAAAGACTATTCAGCCTCTTCGATAGCCTGATTGTCGCTAGCAACATAATTATAAGCGTAATTATAAGCATCTACATATAGACCGGATAGAGATTTTACGTCATCTAATATAACATCTTCCCCGTTAAATAGCTTTGTTGATTTTGCAGCTGACCTGACATAAGCAAGAGCGATGTTATGTGCTGCTAATTCTGGATTTATAGGTCGAATTTCGTAATCATCGAACATAATATTTTCTCCTTTCTTTCGTACTCAGCTCTGGTAGGAGCCTGTACTTAAAAGTATATCAAAGATTGGAAGGAAATGGAATAAACCACACCGAAAGGAGAGTGATCAAATTGGACAGACAAGATTACATTAACGCGATCACGGTTCTGCTGGCTGATATGGGTCTTGATCGGCTGCGTAAAATCTATACTATCTTAAAAAGAACGGAGGAGTGATAACCCCATGAAAGTAATACATATAGAGCCAGAAATTA
>JBOFYZ010000130.1:0-1108 GCA_051654925.1 Lachnospiraceae bacterium
GCCTTGAATCAGCTTATGGGGAAAGTGAACTTGCAGTTAATGCCTGTAACCTATTCGGCATGAAGACCACTCTATCCGGCAATACCTGGGCATCCGAGTGGGATGGCAGCGTATACACCAAAGAAACCCAGGAGCAGGATACGTCCGGTAACGAATACACCGTAACCGCCGATTTCAGGAAGTACACAAGCTGGGCGGCATCAATTAAGGATCATAGTGACTATTTAAATGGAGCCACGAACGGCAGCTCATTACGCTATGCTGGGCTTTCCGGATGCACAGATTACCTGATGGCAGCGCAGCTGATCAAGGACGGCGGGTATGCAACGGATACCGCCTATGTAGATAAGCTATGCGCAGTAATAGAAGCCAACAATTTAACACAATATGATGGGGGGAAAGCAATGAGAATATGTTTGGATGCAGGACATTACGGAAAATATAACCAAAGTCCAGCAAATGGCGAATACTATGAATCTGATATGGTATGGAAGCTGCATTTAATGTTGAAAGCCTATCTGGAGGGATACGGAATTGAGGTTATCACCACCCGACCAAACCAAGATACAGACCTTGCGCTGTACAACAGGGGAACGACATCAGCCGGCGGTGATTTATTCATTTCCCTACATTCCAATGCAGTGGGCAGCGGTGTCAATGAAAGTATTGATTATCCGGTCTCTTATTGCGCTATAAACAGTACAGCAGACGGCATAGGGCGTTTGTTGGCTCAGGTAGTGGAAACTATCATGGGAACGAAACAAGCTGCCAGAATCGAACACAGAAGCGGTACAAGCGGGGATTATTACGGTGTATTACGCGGAGCAACGGCAGCCGGAGTGCCGGGGCTGATCTTGGAGCATTCCTTTCATACCAATACAGCTATGACACGTTGGCTGCTGAATGATGCGAATCTGGATCGTCTGGCAGAAGCGCAAGCAGATTGTATCGCTAAATATTACGGTCTGTCTGCCGTAGAGGAAACAAAGAAGTCCGGCTGGTACGAAGAAAACAGCGGCTGGCGGTATTACAATGGCGACACGGGCGATTGCGTGTGCAATAACTGGGTGCAGGACAAGGATGACGACAAATGGTATTGGTTTGACGG
>JBOFYZ010000131.1:0-1062 GCA_051654925.1 Lachnospiraceae bacterium
TACTTGATATAGGTTACATTATTACGTTAACAGCAGAATAGAAAAATGAGCGATTCTCTTAGGGACACTAAGGAAAAAAACATTTTCAAAAATGTCAGTTCTATCATTTCGCCTTGTGGGGGAAAGAATCTTTTTCTCCTCGAATCTACAGGGCAACAATACGGTTATAAAATGCGGGTTCGTGTAAATCCCTCGACTGGGGAAATCATTGATTGTATGGGCGCGGATCGAACGATTTTTGGGTCGCAAGACACTATTGAAAAATCCGAATATGAAAAAAGGCGAAAAGAATTTCTTGAGATGAATTACGAGCTTTCGCTTGATGAAAATATGACCGCTGGTTTGTATGAGCGTATGCTTAAAAGTGAAGACGATGCTCGAAAAGAGTATCGTAAACATGCAGTCAATCGTGCACGGCGAAAAGTCTTCGATTTGGCTTCCTGTAATGAGTGGGAATATTTTGTTACATTGACTTTGGATCCTGAGAAAATAGATCGGTATGATTATAAAGCTGCTGTCGGCAGGCTGAATCGATGGTTGGATAATCGGGTTAGGCAAAAAGGATTAAAATATCTGGGTGTGCCTGAGTATCACAAGGATAAAGCAATACACTTTCATTTTCTGACAAAGGGCGGAGACTTTAAGCTGAAAAATTCCGGTCTGAAATCGAAAGGGCGTATAGTTTACAATGTGCTGGATTGGCCTATAGGGTGGAGCACGGCAGTTGTTTGTGATAAAAACCGTAATCGGTTGGCTGGGTATATTTCTAAGTACATAACAAAACAGACAAAAGAAAACGATCCTAAACGCCATAGCGGAACAATCGGTGGACGATATTATTTTCACGGTGGCGAGCTGGTCAAGCCTGAGAGTTTTTATTTTAATGTCGATAAAGAAAATTTTGAATCAATTATCGCCATGAAGCAAGATGATGGCATAAAAAAGCATTATATCGAATCTGCCGACGTGTCAGTTTATTATATCGATCCGGAATTAATACAGCTGCAAATTGTCGATATGGTGACTGGGGAGACATCGAGTTTTGACAAGAGTTGAACCCTG
>JBOFYZ010000132.1:0-55918 GCA_051654925.1 Lachnospiraceae bacterium
TCTGTTTTACTTTCTGGTACCGCAGCTGCTGCCGTGGGAGCCGTCCAAATTTGCTTGTGTGGCAACGGCTCTGGTACTAAATGCTTCGGCATACGTGTCGGAAATCATCCGGGCCGGTATTCAGGCCGTCGATCCGGGACAGATGGAGGCCGCCAGGAGTCTTGGCCTCAGTCAGGCTCAGGCAATGCGCAAAGTAGTGCTGCCGCAGGCAACCCGCAATATTCTGCCGGCTCTGGGCAATGAGTTTGTTACTGATATTAAGGAAACTTCACTGGCATCCACATTCTTCCTCGGTGATCTGATGACAACTTACCGTACCATCAACGGAGCCCTGTATCTGACGCTGGAGCCGTTGATTATCGTAGGTATTATCTATTTCATCCTGACATTTTCATTAAGTAAGCTGATTGCGTATTCAGAGAGGAGGATGGCGGCAAATGATTAGAGTAGAAAATCTGACTAAAGATTTTGGTAAATTACAGGTATTAAAAGGTGTCACCGAGGAGATCCGGCAGAAGGAAGTCGTTTCGATCATTGGTGCTTCCGGTTCGGGCAAGAGTACCCTGCTGCGCTGTCTGAATATGCTTGAGACACCTACCGGCGGCAAGATATTTTTTCATGATGTGGATATGACTGATAAAAAAGTAGATATAAATGTTCATCGTCAGAAAATGGGAATGGTGTTCCAGCATTTTAATGTATTTCCCAATATGACGGTGCGTGAGAATATCACCATGGCGCCGTTATTGCTGAAAAAGAAATCTGTCCCCGAGGCAGAGAAGACATCGGAGGAATTGTTGCGGCGGATCGGTCTGTGGGATAAGCGCGATGTGCGTCCGACCAAATTATCCGGCGGCCAGAAGCAGCGGCTGGCGATCGTCAGGGCACTGGCGATGGAACCGGAAGTGATGCTGTTCGATGAGCCGACCTCAGCCCTGGATCCGGAGATGGTCGGTGAGGTTCTGGTCGTAATTAAAGAACTGGTTCAGACCGGCATGACGACAGTTATCGTAACGCATGAGATGGGCTTTGCCAGAGAAGTATCTGACCGGATCCTGTTCATGGACGGCGGTATCATCGCCGAAGCTGGTACACCGGAACAGATCTTCAATGCACCGCAGAATGAGCGGACCAAAGATTTCTTAAGTAAAGTGCTGTAACTTATAATATTGATAAAGGGGATTTTATAATGCCGAAATTAAGTGACCGCGTAGGCACATTTACAGATTCTGTGATCCGCCGGATGACACGGATCAGTGATGCGACCGAAGGAACTATTAACTTATCTCAGGGTTTTCCTGATTTTGATCCGCCTCAGGCAATTACAGATGCACTGGCAGAGGTGGCCCGAAAGGGACCGCATCAGTACAGCATTACATATGGTGCTGATAATATCCGTGAAGGGCTGGCCCGTAAGCATGGGAATGCCATCGGCAGAGCCATTGATCCGGACAAAGAAATCGTAGTGACCTGCGGCGGAACAGAAGCGATGATGGCGACAATGATGACCATCTGCAACCCTGGTGATAATGTTATTGTATTTTCTCCATTTTATGAGAATTATGGTGCGGATGCCATTTTATCAGGAGCCAATCCGATTTTTGTACCGCTGGTACCGCCGGAGTTTGGCTTTGACCGTAAGGAACTGGAAGATGCTTTCCGCCAGAATGCCAAGGCGATTATTATCTGTAATCCATCTAATCCATGCGGCAAGGTATTTACCAGAGAAGAACTGGAATACATCGGTGCTCTGGCGGTGAAATACGATACGTTTGTGGTAACTGATGAAGTCTACGAGCATATTATTTTCGAACCGCATGTACATGTACCAATGGCCGCATTGCCGGGAATGTATGAGCGGACAATTACCTGTAATTCACTGTCCAAAACATACTCGATTACCGGCTGGCGGTTGGGATATCTGATTGGGCCGGAAGCAGTGATCGAACATGCCAAAAAGGTTCATGATTTTCTGACTGTCGGTGCAGCAGCTCCGCTTCAGGAAGCGGCAGCAGTCGGAGTGAATTTCGGACCGGAATATTACGTCAAACTGCAGAAGACATATACCGAAAAGCGTGAATGTTTCCTTCAGGGACTGACCGAAATCGGGTTAAAACATACGGTGCCTCAGGGAACCTACTTTATCCTGATTGATATTTCCGATTTCCTGGCATTGGATCAGTTTAAAGGCTGGTCAGACCTGGAGTTCTGTGAATGGATGATTACTAACTACAAGGTGGCGGCAGTGCCGGGTTCGAGCTTCTTCAAGGAACCGGTTAACCACTTGATCCGCCTGCATTTTGCCCGGGAAAAGGATACGCTGAAGGAAGCAATCCGGCGTCTGGGAGAAATGTGTAAGCTGATAAATTAGCGATTAAAATATACAAAAGATAGCCGTCTGTCGGAAAACAGACTGGCTATTTTTTTGTATTAATAATACTTTCAGATTGTGTTGAATAAGCTATATAGAAAGGCGGGGGATTATGAAGATTATTTTTCTGGATGTGGACGGGGTATTGAATTATATAGACTGTGAAAACAGTACTGAAGATCTGTATTTTGTGGAAGATCGCTGTATGCAGTTATTAAAACAGCTGATCGAAAGAACCGGGGCAAAGATTGTATTATCATCGACCTGGCGGCTCGGCTGGTTTGATATAGAAAAAGGGATCAAGAGCTATGAAGCCGACGATTTTAGTATGCTGTGCCAGGAGTTTGATAAATATGGGCTGACTTTTATGAGCAAGACACCGATTATCACGAGATCCTATGGCTTCCGCGGCAATGAGATCAAGGAGTGGCTGGTCAACTGGCGGGGAGAAGTCATTGAATCATTCGTGATTCTGGATGACGGTTCTGATATGAATCCGTTCGCTCATAAATTGGTGCAGACATCCATGATTAAAGGACTGGAGCAGAAGCATATAGATCAGGCGGTACAGATACTGGGAGAGAATAAGTGATATCCGGCAGGAACCTGGCCGCCCGGTAATATGGAACCATGCTATATTCTTTCAATAATTGTAAGTACCGGTTCAAAAAGGATGACGTAATGATCCACTGTGACCAGACGTCCGTACTTGGCATGATAATAATCGATGGCATCTTTTAAAAATTCTTCGGTTACATTCAGGTAGGCGGCTAATGCCGGGCAGGACAGGCATCGTCTCTGATAGCCGCGGATAAAACCGCCAAGTCCAATTTGTTTGTCATAGTTTTTTTCGGTCACTGCAAATTTGTTTATATTAGTCATTTTATCACCTCTTCAACATTATAATACAGGAATTGTACAATAAAGAGGACAAGTGTGAACGTTATAAAAGGAGGCATTTAATATGGAATTCCAATACAACAACAGTCAGATTGCTTTATACGGTGAAGATAACGAACTATTGGCCGATGTGACATTTCCCGAGATTGACCCGGATACGGTAGACATCAATCACACATTTGTAGATGACTCGCTCAGAGGACAGGGCATAGCAGGGAAGTTGATGAAGACACTGGCCGAACAGCTGCGGACTCAGAATAAAAAGGCGGTACTGACCTGTTCTTATGCACAGGCATGGTTTAAGAAGCATCCGGAGTATCATGATCTTATTGATCTTTAAGAAGATCAGTGCTATCCCTTGTCTGTTCGCTTCCAGGCCTTCCGGATAATCCCTGGCACATGCCTTTTTTCTTTATCTGGTTTTTGGTAATTAGGATAAGCAAGGATAAAGTTAAATTTCTTTTGCGGTTCCGGGGTCAGGATGTGAAAGTGCTGCTCTGCCTGATCGGAGATCATGGAGGCGGGAAGAAATGTGGCGCCTCTGCCTTCTTCAAGAAAATTCCTGGCTGTTAAATGATCATCCACCTCATAAATCCGGTTCGTGGAAAGGTGGCAACCGGCGAGGATTTCATTTTCTATATTGCGGGTATTGGTCCCATTTTTTAACAGGATGAAGGGGATCAGATTACAGTCCGCGATGGCTGGCTCGCCGGTTATCCGGCCGCGAAGATAAGCTTTAGGGATCACCAGAAGCAGCTGGTCTTCACCGAGTATATCTTCTGAGAGTAAGGTGTGCTTCAGCGGTACAGAGCAGAGCAAGGCAAAGTCAGCCAGATCATTGAGCAAATAGGCAACACTGACCCGGGAATCAGCCCGCAGCAATTCAAACCGGGTATCAGGGAGGGCTGCGTTTAATTCCGGAAGGATGATGGATGTTGCATCTCCATAGAGCATGGGAGCTACGGCAATCCGGACAGAATGATGGCTTTTGGGGATGACATTCAGTTTATCCATGGTCGCATTTCGGATCTGAAGGATTTTTCTGGCTCCTTTCAGATAGATCTGCCCGGCTTCGGTTGGAACCATCTTGTGGTTTTCCTTTCTGAAAATTCGATGCCCCAGCTGGACTTCTTCGTTTTTAAGGCATTGGCTGACAGCAGAGGGAGAAATGAAATATTGTTCTGCAACTCCGGTCATGGTACCGATTTTTTCCAGTGATAAAAGATATTCAAATCTGGTTATATTCATATGTGTCCATCCTTATTTTTCTTTGTTCCAGATAATAGTCAGCATATTGGTGCATGTAATGGGGGGATCCCCAGTTGTTCATGACAAGGTGAATCAGATACTCCTCCGCATCGGAGAGCGGGTGTCCGCTTCTTAAGCCGATTCCCTGATATACAATGACGCGTGGTGAAAGTGAGTAAACAGATATGCCATCGCCCGGATTGTAGTAGGAGTCGGGAATCATGGCGGCACCGACACCGTTCAGCACCATTTCATACAGAAGGGGGACGACATTGGAGCGAAAAATGATATTAGACTCCAGTCCGGCCTTCCGGTAAAATGCATGGATCATGTCGCCATAGGAGGTATCGGAATAGTTAGCCAGGAGGGGCGTGTCGGCAAGGCTTGCCAGGTCGATCGCTGGAAAGGGCTGATTTGGCAAAAGCTCTTTGTAGTCATAGGAGAGTGGGTGACCGTCAGGCAGCATGAGCAGCAGCTCTTCATCCATGAATTTCAGGTATTCCAAATCACGCAGGCTGGTTTCCATGGCACCCAGCAGGGACATAGTAATCTCGCCGTCCGACAGCATTTTTTTTAAGGTAGGATTTCGTTCACTGACAAACTGAAGGTCGATATCAGGATATTGGCGGCGGAAATCTAAAAATATCTTGGCAAAAGCCTGGGCACCGCGGATGGGGCTTCCGCCAAGGGTGATACTCTGTTTTGGCTTTTGTGACAACGCATCGAGTTCTCTTCGGATGTCAGCGGCAGTCTCCAGGCATTGGCGGCATCCATTCAGATAAATCTGTCCGGCCTCTGTAAATACGAGGCCTTTTTTGGTGCGGATGACCAGTGTCATGTCTAGCTTTTGTTCCAGATCACTGAGCCATTTCGAAAGGGCGGCCTGTGAGAGTCCAAGACGCCGGGCTGCTTTGGTGATGGAGTCTTCACCGGCCAGTGCCACCATATATTTCTGATCTTTCAGATACATGAAACACCTCCATAACTTTTACTTAAAATTATCATAATTTTTATATCGTTGTCAATAAGTGAAATACAATTTATACTTAAAGTACGTAAAAACAAGGAGGTAAAAATAAGAGTTGAATAAATTTTACTTAAACTATAAAGTGTATGGGAGGGTACAAGTATGCAGATTTATATTGTGTTGGGATTGTTGATATTTATGATTGTCATGTTTTTTACCCACAAGGTTCCTTATGGGGTAACAACTATGACCTGTTGTGTGGTTCTTGCCTTAACCGACGTATTTGACGTTTCAACTGCTTTTTCAGGCCTTGCGAACAAGACTACGATTCTTGTTGCCTGTATGTTTACGATTGCCTATGCATTCGGAAAGACAAGCCTTATCAACAAAATTCGTAATAGTATGGAGAAAATCAAAGGCAAAAGCGGATTTGCATTTATTATCTTTCTATTTCTGGTGACGATTGTTCTTGCGCAGCTTATGGGCAGAACAGCTATTATATCCATTATTACACTGTTTCTGGTTTCTCTTGATGATAAGGATGAGATTTGTGCTTCGCGCATGGTCTTTGCGGCATTTTCCGTTATGGCAGCATGGAGTCTTAAATTTCCGGTGGGATTGGGAGCAACCATGTCGGCTACGGCAAATGCATATTATGAAGGGATTATAAATAACCCGGATCTGATGCTTCTGCCGGGAGATTTTATTAAAGTGTCCTTCCTGCCGGCGACGGTACTTACTATTTATGCACTATTTGCATGGAAACTGATTCCAAAGCAGGCAGTCAATACTTCCGATGTAAAAGAGATAAAAGCAGGTGCGGCTATCTCAAAGCGTGATGAAACGATAATCAATATCGTATTTATCGGTGTTCTGCTTGGTTTTATTTTTGGCGCGAAGATTGGTAATCTGATGTACATGATTCCGGCGGCTGGTGTACTCGTCCTGATTTATACAAAGACGCTGACTGCCGGGGAAGCGGTAAACTCCCTGACCAGTGATATGGTATGGATGATTGCGGGTGTTCTGGTCATGTCAGATGCCATTGGCAAGTCTGGGGTGGGTGATATGATTGGAAATGGCCTGCTTGTAATTCTGGGAGAAAAGCCCTCCGGTATATTTGTATTATCCGTCTTTGCAGTAACTACGATTGTGATGACTACATTTATGTCGAATACCGGAACGGCAGCAGTCCTGACACCAATTGCAGCATCACTCTCGTTGGTTGCGGGGATGGATCCCAGAGGGATTGTGATGATTATTAATATTGCATCAATTATGGCAATCGCCTTCCCAAGCGGCTCGGCAGAGTGTGCTCTGGCATTTGCCATTGGGCAGCATGAACCAGGAAAGCTTCTTAAATATACAGTACCATATCTGCTGATTGCAATTGTAACCCTTGTGATATCAGCAGGTATATTCTTCCCGGTATATCCGGTATAAATCAGATAGAAAAGAGAGGTGTGGATGATGAAATCATACTTGCAGGAACCGGTGGCGCAAAGGCTGCCTGACGCTTCCGAGGTCACGATTGACAGGAAGCATTATTACCGACAGTTTCTCCACGGATATTACCAGTTTGACTGTGTAGTGAGTGAGGAGATGACCCGCTCCGCAAAATTTTACATACCGGAAGGTTCCGTTTATAATCAGCCAACCGTTTTTATCGGTGTACCGGGAGGTGCAAATCCATGGCAGTTCATGGTGTCGAGCGGCTGGAAAGGACTTTCTGATGAATATGGGCTTTCCCTTGTGTTGATGGAGGCAAGGGACGATGCTGGCTGGAGGAATGACGATGCGGACCTGGATTATCTGAATGCCCTGAACAATGATCTGGCAGTAAGGCCCATGTTCTGCTCCTTCCAGGCGAATTTCTATGTTGCCGCTTATGGAGATGCTGCTGATCCGGTTGGTGTTCAGAGCAGAAAAATGCCAAGGGCATATGCGGCCGCGGCCTTGCTGGGAACAACAGGAATGACAGCGGAAGAAGCAGAGCTGCTTAAGACAACACCGACCCGCGTGGAAGGCGTATGCTATAGTGAAGTTCAGTGGCCGGTATGGCTTGGTCTGGCAAAAAAGGATGAGGCAGCAGAGCGGGCGATAGCCTACTACAGACACGCAAACCATAGTCAGGTTTCGAAAATTGCAGACAAGACTAAGCGAATCTGGCTCCCTGAACAGGGCGGAACGGTGGATGAGCACTGGTGTGCCAAGGTTGTAGCTGATTTCAGACCGTGGGAGGAATGCGTGAACCGCCACTATAGCAGCGAGATTCTGACAGAATTGTTTGATGGGATTTACCGTTATCCCGGGACTAATAATGGCTCACTCAGACAGGCGGACAATATCTATGACAGAGGTTTTGAAAAGTTTTCTGCCGATGTCTGGGGCGGATATTATGCAGACCGACGTGATACCTACCGACGGGAATGGTTTGTATATATTCCTGAGAATGTATCAAAGGAAAGAGAATTACCGGCAGTATTTGTATTCCATGGAGCTGGGGGCAGCGGGGATGAAATTGCAGATCGTATCGGATGGAGTTACGTGGCAGATAAGTATGGTTTTATGATTATCATGCCGACTGCATCCGAGCCAAACGAGGTACGTTCCATCAGCAATATCCGTACCAACAACATTTTCCGGGCTATGTGGAATACCGGCGGTCCCCAGCCGGAACGACCTGAAGATATGAGGTTTTTGGACTTTTTATACCAGTGGCTGACGGATCACTATCCGGTTGACAAAAGCCGCATCTATGGCAGCGGTCAATCGTCAGGTGGCATGATGAGCTGGGCCTGCGCTGCTTACCGCCCGGATCTTTTTGCGGCAGTAGCTCCTTTTTCAGCAAGGCATATTGATATAGAGGCGATTGAGCGTGGCGAGCCAGAACTGCCACCGGTGGAAGGTTCCATGATTCCGATTATAGCCAATCTGGGATATTGTGATGCTGCGTTCAAGGGCGGTTTTAAAGAGGCTCAGGAGTTGGTGGATTTCTGGTGCAGCCGGTATCAGCTGACCAGGAAGTGGGCTGACTACAGTTATATGGATGGTGGAAAAAACTGCAGTTTCCGTGAAGGTCTTGTGATTCATTATGTATTTGAAACAGCGGACGGAGTTCCTATGCTGCATCTGACGGAGACAGAAACAAAAGCCCATGCAACCTGGCCGAGCGAATGTGAGGAGGTATGGAATCAATTCTTTACAAAGTACACAAAGGATCCGGTAACGAAAGAGCTCTTCTATGAAGGGAAGCTATGCAGGAAATATGAGTCTCATGCTAAATAAATAACGCAAGAAGTATCATGTACCGCCTGTTTGAATGTTCTATAATAAAAAACATTCAAACAGGCGTTTCTTAATATAGCTCCCCGGAGACTCTCTTATCTGGAATTTTTAAAGTAAGGTATTATTTTCAATTATATGATAACCTAAATGCAGGAGGTTGAAAATGAACGTTATAAAACAATTTGATCGTGTTCTGGATTATATCGAAAAAAACTTACTGGCAGAAATAAGCCCGGATGAGATTGTCCGGCTGGCCGGCTGCAGCGGGTACTCATTTCAACGGATGTTTTCCTATATCGTCGGGATCCCGCTGTCAGAATATATCCGTAATCGTAAAATGAGTAATGCTGGTTTTGAATTGATGGAATCTGACCATAAAATCATTGATCTTGCACTAAAATACGGATACAGTTCTCCCACCGCCTTTAACCGTGCCTTTCAGTCTGTCCATGGTTTTCCGCCCTCAAAGGTAAAAGAGAAAAGTCTGGAGCTGGTTGTGTATCCAAGGATCCGGCTGAATATCTCGGTAAGCGGAGATGAATCAATCAAATACAGGATTGAACAAAAAGAAGAGATGCAATTTTATGGGAAAAGCTATCTGTTAAGTTCTGATATTGAAAGCAATTTCCAGAATGCCCCGTTATTCTGGGACAACTTCACAGCCGGTAATGAAATCGACAAGCTTCTTTCGTATGCACAGTGCCGTAAAGACTTTATCTTTGGGATTACAACATATGAAGAGCATGCAATCAGCCGATATCTGATTGGACTTTTGACAACTTCGGAAATAAAGGATAAAACATATGAGCAGATCACCGTTCCCGGCCAGACCTGGCTGATTCTGTCGGATCAGGGGCGGCTGCCGGATGCTGTCATTCGGATGTACCGGACTTTCTATAGGGAATGGCTGCCGGTATCCAATTATGAGTATGACTTTAATGCCGATATGGAAGTCTATCCGGTTTATTTAGAAGAGACAAATGAATGTGAACTATGGCTGCCGATCAGGAGAAAGAAGGAAAACATATGAATGCTGTAGTAGTGGATCAATTGTGTAAGCAGTATCCGACCGGAGTCCTGGCCCTGGATCACCTGAGTCTGACAATCAGGCGCGGGGAAGTATTTACTCTGCTGGGGAGAAACGGAGCTGGAAAATCAACTCTGATAAGCATATTAACGACACTCAGCCAGCCGACTTCCGGAAGTGTAATGATTTTGGATCAGCAGATACCGAAGCAATCGATCAATCAGATCCGTAGTAATATTGCCTGTATAGCACAGAAGGTTTCTGTTGATGAACATTTGACACTTATAGAGAACATGAAGTTTCAAGGCCGTCTATATCGAATCGAAACTGCTGTAGCTGAAAAACGTATCAAAGAACTGGTTGAGGTATTTGGTCTGCAATCATATCTGGAATATCCAATCGCCGGTTATTCCGGCGGTGTCAAGCGGCGGCTGGATATTGCCATGAATATGATAACCAGCCCCGAAATCCTCTATCTGGATGAGCCAACCGTAGGTATGGATGTATTTTCCCGCAAAGCAATGTGGGATTGTATCAGGCAGATAAAGGAGCGATTTGGTACAACCATTTTTCTGACTACGCACTATCTGGAAGAGGCGGAGCTGTTAAGCGATACCATCTGCATTATAGAGGAAGGCAAGAAAGTGATTCAGGGCAGCCGGACCGAACTGGCGGGTATCCTGGAGAAGCAATATATTGCCATGACGTTTCGTGATATGCAGCAGCAGTCGTCTGCGAAGCATGTTCTGGAACAGCATTGTCCGGAAAAGACGGTGCTGGCAAATGAAGGGCGGCTGCTAATGGAAGGTAGCAGCAGGACGTTTCCTGAGATTATATCGCTGCTGTATGATGCTGGTATTGAAACAACGGGGATTCAGGAGACGATTCCATCACTTGAGGATATATTTGTTCAGATTTTAGAGCGGCGGGAGGAGATAAATCAATGATCTTAGGGGCATTATTATGGCGGAATATCAAATGGCGATTTATGAACAAAATAACAATCATTGTTACAATCATTCAGCCGCTGATCTGGCTGCTGTTATATGGCAGTATATCCGCAGGCCAAAGGGAGAACTATATCGGTTTTATGCTGCCCGGTATTATGGTGCTGGTGATGTTTTCTGCCTGCTGCAGTAGTGGAATGATGAATTATATTATGAAGTCACAAGGCAGCTTCTATCGCTTGTTAATCAGTCCGGTTCGTCGCAGCTCAATCATTCTGGGGCAGAATCTGGAAGCGATTCTGCTATCATTGCTGGAAATTGGGATACTGATAATCATTAGTTTCATGATGGCGGCGTATCTTTATATTTCGCTTCCGGTTCTGCTGATTTCGCTGCTGATCCTGATTCTGACAGCATTCTTTATGGCAAATATTGCTTATGCAGTCAGTTTGAAATTGCCGAATGAAATGATTTATGAGACAATCACGAATATGATTGTATTGCCGTTGTTTTTTGCAAGCACGGCATTGCTCCCTGTAGACGAAATCGATGGTATAATGAGATATGCCGTTATGCTTAATCCCCTGTCTCATGTAATTAATGTGCTGAGGGAACTGCTTATTTACCGACTGATGAATGTGGTATATATTGGAGGGGTTATTTTTATCCTGCTTGTGCTGGATGTTTTTAGTTTTTTGATTTCGCTGAAGGTGTTGAGGCGGGAGACTGAGGGGTAAAAAGACACACAAGGTGGAAGCTCAGTTGAAAATTATCAATTTTCCAGCAAATGTTCTTGTGTAAAACCATGAGCCATGCTATAATTTCTATGGATATGGAGGCATAGCTCAGCCGGGAGAGCGCTTGCTCGACACGCAAGAGGTCGCTGGTTCAAGCCCAGTTGTCTCCATTTTTCAAACATAAAGGGAGTGTTGCAAAAAGGAGTGATTTTGCAACGCTCCCATTTCATTTTACCCCACTTATTGTCATCTCTCTTTATCTCACATGAATATTATATCTTGATTTATTTTCACCCGAATGTTATAATTCCCGTAAGCAAAAGCATATTTTCTAACTTTATTTCTGGCACATATATGATTGCCATCTAAGATTCTAAATCATTTCAGAAAATCCGTGCTTACATCCACAACAACAAGCAGGAGACGCTGAGATGATGGCCTCCTGCACTCTGTTCGCTGAGTCAAGGCGAGGGAGTTCCCATTAAGGAGGAAAACTAAATATGACAAATGACACAAATTTTGGTGGCGTGAAACGAACCTACAAGGATTCACTGTTTCGTAAGATTTTTGGAGATAAGGAAAAGCTGTTGAGTTTATATAATGCGGTTAACGGAACACATTATGATAATTCAACGGATTTGAGAATTAATACTCTTGATAATGCAGTATATCTCAATATGAAGAATGATATATCTTTTATCTTTGAATTTTCCCTGCATCTTTATGAGCACCAATCAACATATTGTGCCAATATGCCACTACGATACCTGTTTTATATCACCAAGTTGTTTCAGAAGGAGATTGGTGAGCAATCATTTTATTCCCCTAAGCTGATTGAGCTGCCACCCCCCGTTTTTGTTGTTTTTTACAATGGTACAGAAGAAAAACCAGAACGATGGACGGAGAAGCTGTCAGATGCTTTTCAGAAGAAAATGGATCCGCCGGGACTAGAGTTGGAGGTAGTATTTTTAAATGTGAATTATGGCAAGAATAAGAATATCATGGAACAATGCCAGACTTTGGAGGAATATGCCATCTATGTATCGAAAGTTAGAATGTATACAAAGACTATGCCAATTGAAGAGGCTGTTGAACGTGCAGTAACAGAATGTATTAAAGAAAATATTCTGGCGGAGTTTTTGGCCAGATACAGAGCGGAGGCAATTCAAATGAGTATATTGGAATACGATGAAGAGCGTGAAATGAAACTTATACGCAAGGCTCAGCTTGAGCTTGGAAGAGAAGAGGGAAGGGAACTAGGAAGAGAAGAAGGGAAAAAAGAAGGAAAAATAGAAGGAAAAAAAGAAGGGAAAATAGAAGGTATGGCAGATGGAATCCTGATGCTTTTAAGTGCTCTTGGTCCAGTTTCCAGTCAATTATCTGGAGTGATTTTTGCCCAGACTAACCCGGAGATACTGAAATCATGGCTAATGCTGGCGGCTAAAGCAGACAGTGTTGAGCTATTTGAAAAAGAGATAAGTAAAACATTTGTGTAAAAATATGTTGCTAAAGTAGGTCATAAGTCAAAAATGAGCAAAAGAAAAAGAAGCGGGAATCCTTTTAAAATAAAAGGTACTCGCTTCTTTTTACTAAACTGGGCTAGATGGATTCGAACCATCGAATGCAGGAGTCAAAGTCCTGTGCCTTACCGCTTGGCGATAGCCCAAAATACAATGTCCAGATAATCCTAAAATCCGATTTAGAATGCGTGTCTGGCGCATCCTTAAAATAATACCATAGAACAATTAAAAATTCAAGAGATGTAATTCAAAAAATATTAATAATTAGAAAAAGAGCTTTTCACAAATAAATCACATACTTAACAAATTTGATTCACATTTTCCATATAAGATAGATTACATCAGAACAGGAAAGAAATGTTAAATACTGAGCAGGAGGCAGAACATATGGCACAGGAAGTATTCAGGCGATACGAAAAAAAATATATGATTACAATAGAACAATACAATGATTTGATGAGTCAGATGATAACCAAGATGAGTGCAGACCAGTATGGCAAGCACACCATCAGCAATATTTATTTTGATACACCGGGATTTGATCTGATCCGTACCTCACTCAGCAAGCCGGTATACAAAGAGAAGATCCGCTTGCGCAGCTACGGTACCCCGGGAGAAGAAGACACCGTATTCATCGAACTAAAGAAGAAATTTGACGGGGTGGTATACAAGCGGAGAATCCCAATGCCGCTCAAGGATGCCAGGAAGTATCTCTACTATGGTATCATCCCGGAGGGCAGCAGCCAGATTCTGCAGGAAATTGATTATGCAATGAATTTGTATAAACCAAAGCCCAAAGTATATCTTGCTTATGAGAGAATCGCCTTTTACGGAAAGGAAGATCCGGAGCTGAGAGTAACATTTGATATGAATATTCGCGCCAGGGAAAACAACCTGGATTTAAGTAAAGGAACGTATGGAATCCCGCTGCTGGAAAAAGGGAAGCTTTTGATGGAGATCAAGATCCCCGGTGTGATGCCCGTCTGGATGAGCCGGCTGCTCTCTGAACTGGAGATTTTTCCGGTCTCCTATTCAAAGTACGGTACCTATTACAAAGAATACATAGCGGCTCAAGAGATATATGAAGGAGGAAAAATCTGTGCTTAACAGTATATTATCTAGTGCGACTACCCCATCGGTAGCCCTGGAGGAGTTTCTGATTTGTTCGGCGGCATCCCTGATGATGGGAATTGCACTGGCCTGGATTCACACCTATAAAAATCAGGTGACAAAGAATTTTATTTTAACATTGGTGTTACTGCCATTGATTGTGCAGACAGTAATCATGCTGGTAAATGGCAACCTTGGAACCGGCGTGGCCGTTATGGGTGCATTCAGCCTGATCAGGTTCCGTTCCCTGCCGGGGAATTCCCGTGAAATCGTCAGTGTGTTTTTGGCGATGGCAATCGGGCTGGCGGCCGGAATGGGTTATCTTGGAGTCGCAGTTATCCTGCTAGTAGTTGTTGGCTGTATCACCATTCTGATGGCTCATCTTCCGAAGCTGGATTCTGGCTTTAAAGAACGTGAGTTAAAGGTTACGATACCGGAGAATCTGGACTATCAGGGGGTTTTCGATGATTTGTTTGATACTTATACCAGTCAGACCAAATTAATGCGGGTCCGCACTGTGAATATGGGCAGTCTGTATGAACTGCAGTACCATATGTATTTAAAACATGAAGATAAAGAAAAAGAGTTTTTAGATCAGATCCGCTGCCGCAATGGTAATCTGAGCCTTGTATGCGGGCGGGTTCCTTCGGGAAAAGAAACGCTTTAAAAGAAAGGGAGAATGATGAAAAAAAGTTGGAAGAAGTTAATGGCCGTCTGTGTCGCCGGAACGCTGGTGGCAGTGCAGACAACCGCATGCAGTAAAAAAGAAGAAGCACCGGTTGAGTCAACGATTCAGAGCGAACCGGAGGCAGAACAGCCGTCCGATACAGCAGGAACAGAAAGTGGTCAGGATATTGAGGTAACCGCAGAGCTGGGAGAAGAGGGAACGAAGACAATTACTTATCTGGCCGAGGATGAGAATTCTGGCTGGGATGAGCAGACGGCGGTAAAGATAGAACTGGCTGATTCCGGTATTACCGCTGGCGACGGAGTTACGGTATCTGGCCAGACCGCAACTATCAGCAAAGCCGGAACCTACGTTATATCAGGGACCCTGGCAGATGGTCAGATTTTGATTGATACTCAGAAGGGTGAAGTGGTACGCCTGGTATTAAACGGTGTGGAATTATCCAATCAGACTACCGCCCCGATTTATAGTTCAGGCAAAGGGAAAGTGATTCTGACCCTTGCTGACGGGACGGACAATACGATCAGTGACAGCAGTGAATATGTATTTGCCAGTGCCGAGGAGGATGAACCTAATGCACCGGTATTTGCCAAAGGAGACCTGACCATTAACGGAACCGGGAACCTGATGGTATATGGCAATTATGAATGTGCCATCCGCAGTAAAGATGTTTTGACAGTAACTTCAGGAAACCTTGATATACAGGCCGCCAGTGACGGATTAAAAGGAAAGGATGGTGTGGTCATCCGCGGCGGGCAGATTAATATTCAGTCAGGAAAGGATGGGATCAAATCAAACAATGATGAAGACCTGGAGAAAGGTTATATCTGGATCGACGGCGGTCGGATTACGATTGCTGCCCAGGATGACGGAATTCAGGCGGAAAGCCAGCTGATTATTCTGAATGGCGAGATCGATATAATGGAAAGCCAGGAAGCACTGGCAGGCAGGACGGTAGATATTATCGGCGGTACGATTAAGGCCGTTGCAGAAGATGACGGAATCAATGCCGCAGCTACGGTTGCAACTGAACAGGAAAAAATGCAGGATCAGGAAGGCGTTTATCTTAGGATTGCCGGAGGGGAACTGCGGATTAATGCCAGTGCCGATGGTGTGGATTCCAACGGCGATCTCTACATTGATGGCGGTTCTCTGTATCTGAGCGGGCCGACTGGCGGCGGCAATGGAATCCTTGACTATAATGGCAAAGGCTATATTACCGGAGGAACTGTCTTTGCAGCCGGAACATCTGATATGATGCAGACGTTTGACGATTCCTCAACCCAGAATTATCTGGTTGTCTATTATACGACAACGCAGAAGGCCGGAAGCCTGATCACGCTGAAAGACAGTGATGGCAATGAGATCGGCAGCTTTGCTCCTGATAAAGATTACAGTGTGGTGATTATCAGTTCACCTGAACTGGAGGCGGGAAATACGTATCAGATAGTGACCGGAGAAGAAATTGTAGATATGCAGGTAGAAGGCCTGATGACCGTATATGGCACCGCTTCAGTAGGAATGGGCGGAGGCCGTGGTGGAATGGGTGGCGGCCAACGTCCTGAAGGAGCACCGGAAGGCGGTGGTTTCACGGCTGACGGTGAGGGTCCTGAAGGAATGGGCGGAGGCCGTGGTGGAATGGGTGGCGGCCAGCGCCCGGAAGGAGCTCCCGAAGACGGTGAGTTCCCAGCGGATGGTGAGTTCCCGGCTGACGGAGTACGTCCGGACGGGGATGGCAGTTCCAGAGGCGGCCAGCGCCTGGATGGCGGTCAGGATCCGGCCGGTACAGAGCCGGAGACCACCGCCGAGGCGTCACAGAGTGAGTAATATGCCGCCCAGCAAAAAGATATCTTCTTCCTGATGGGTCGCAATTAAGATCAGTTTACCAACCGATTTTTCCTTGATATAATCGATTACCAGAGCCTTGGTATCTTCATCGAGGCCGGTAAACGGCTCGTCCATCAGGATTGCGCAGGACGGAGCGAGCAGGGCGCGTACAATAGCGACCCGGCGTTTCATACCACCGCTTAAGGTGCTGACCGGCCGGCGGAGGGATTCTTCAGGAAGCAGGCGGCCCAGCTCTCGGGCGGCCGCTTCCCGGCTGAGGGAAGCACCAGTTACCATGCACACATTATCTACGGGTGAAAAAGATTCGCAAAGTCTGTTTTCCTGAAAGACAGCGACGACTCCTTCATCCGTAGAATTTTTTAAAGTAATCGTGCCGCTATCAGGCTGTTCCAGTCCCAGAATCAGCCGCAGCAGTGTGGTTTTACCACTGCCGGAAGCACCCATAAGACAGTAAATATGGCCGCATTCCAATTCCATATGAAACGCTTTCAGAACGGAAAGATCACCGTAGGATTTAGACAGTTTTTGTACTGTCAGCTGACAGGAATTCATACAGTCACCTGCTTAATTAATTTTAAAATTAGTTTTTCAAAACATGCACTGATCATGATAATCACAATCGTCCAGGCAAATAACTCTGCCGTATTCAGATAAATCTTTGATAAATATAAATGCTCACCGATGGTATTGGAAGGAACGCCGATGACCTCGGCGGCAATGCCTGATTTCCAGCCCATCCCCAACGCTACATTGCAGCCGCTGACCAGATAAGGCGTCAGTGCCGGCACATAGATATACCTCGCTTTCTTCAAGGCCGGGATCCTGAACACCCGGGCCATTTCCAGCAGCTGGATATCGGTGCTGGCAAGACCTGCAATCGTATTGATATACATGACCGGGAAAACGATGGTAAAGGAAATGAAAATGGACAGGTTTTTGGAGCCGAACCAGATTAATGCCAGGATTACAAATGAGGCGACCGGAACTGATTTCATCAACTGTACCAGCGGCTCGAGCAATTCCAGCAGAATATGGTAGCGGCAGGCCAGGCAGCCGATCAGGATGCCGGCAATAGAAGCGCAGACAAATCCCAGGCTGATCTTGTAAAATGTCTGGGCAATGGATTGCCAGAAGTCCGGCCGGAACACCAGCACAGAAAAGGAGCGTATCACATCGACCGGTCCGACGAAGATAATTGCATTATCGATAATCAGGCTGGCAACCTGCCATACTGCAAACCAAAATACAATAATCATTAATGATCGGAAATTCACTGGTCGTTTCATGACACACTCCTTAAAAAGTAATTCCGTGTTTAATGGTAACACCATGCTCAAAGTCGCACAAAATACGTGCTCGTTTCGCAGGTGTGCTTGATTGCTAAGCTCGAAAAGACCTCGCTAAGCACTCAATGCAGGCACTTAATGCATTACGGTGCGAAATAGAAATCGTTGCCCGGAAGTTGTCCGCCGATAGAAGCAGGATCCTGATCGGCCAGAACCTGAAGGTAACCGTTTAATGCGGTCTTCATATCATCGCCGGTAATACAGGTGATATTGCAGTACGGAATCGCTTTCTGGGCAATCGGAGCTTTCTCGATGATACCCTGGTTAGCAACTAATTCAGCAGCATCTGCTACATTCGTATTAGCGAAATCAGCAGATGCAAAATGTTCCTGAAGGAACAGGGCAACGGCATTTGGATTTTGATCCTGGAAATCCTTGCGGACAATCGTAACACCTGTTACCAGACGGCTTCCGCCGGCACCCTGAGCGGCATCCCATTCTTTGGTGCAGTCCAGTACGATCTTCAGGTCTTCATTCTGGGCGCAGGCAACCGTAACAAATGGCTGCGGCAGCAGGCCAATGGCATCCGGCTGTTCTTTCAGGATAGCGGCAACCTCAGTAGCTTCTGATTTGAATTCAAGGGTCACATCATCAGTCGTTAATCCATTGGCAGACAGCAGATAATTGGTTACATATTCCGGGGTTGTCCCTTTTCCGGTCAGATACAAGGTTTTGCCTTTTAAGTCGGCAAAGCTCTGGATAGAATCGTCGGAAGATACTACATAGAGAACGCCCAGTGTGTTGATATTGATAACGGCAATGCCTCCGTCTGTCTTATTGTACAGGACGCTTGCCACATTGGCAGGAACCAGGGCAATGTCCATTTCGTTTGAGACAATCTTGCCCAGCAGCTCATCGGCAGCAGTGACCATAGTAAAGTCATACTGATTGCCGGCTTCGCCTTTTTCAGCCTGATCCATCAGAGATACCAGTCCCATCGATGTTGGTCCTTTGAGAGAACCAACCCGGACGGTGACATCCTCCGGTGTGATATCCTCCACGGCAGGTTCTGTAAAAGCTTCTATAGTAGATTCGGGTTCTGTTGTTGCCTCTTCGGTGGTTGTTTCTGCTGTTGCTGTCTCCACAGCCGTAGTCGTATCGGCAGAAGGTTCTGTCTGACTTTTTCCACAGCCGGCCAGGGCCACAGTAAGGGTCAGCAGTAATAATGCAGCTCTTTTTTTCATAATTCCATCCTCTCTTTCTGTTGCATTTAGTTACATGCAAAATATAAAGCAACTTAATTATATCAAAAAAACAAAGGGATGCAAGAAAAACAGGTACTATAATAAAAAACTAATTGATAAAACTTTGTCAATATGAGATAATTAAATTATGATAATTTGATTACACAGGAGGTAATTTCGTATGCGGGTAACAATATGTATTGGCAGTGCATGCCATCTGAAAGGTGCCAGGGAAATTATTGAACAGATGCAGGCTCTGGTAAAGGAACACGGTGTTGGTGAACAGGTCGATTTAAACGGGTCATTCTGCAGCGGCAACTGTGTCAACGGTGTATGTGTAACCGTTGATGAGGTGCTTCATTCCCTGAAGCCGGAGGATACGAAAGATTTCTTTGATAAGGAGATTCTCGGGAGGCTGCCTGCATGAATATTATTGACTTTAAAGCAACCAAATGCCGCCATTGCTACAAGTGCGTGCGTTATTGCGAAGTAAAGGCAGTAATGGTAAAGGACGGACGGGCAGAGATTATGCAGGAGAACTGCATTTTATGCGGCCGCTGTCTGAAGATCTGTCCGCAGTCGGCCAAGACCCTGATCAGTGATCTGCAGATGGTCAGAGAATGGATCGCACAGGGGGAGCAGGTGGTTATGTCGATTGCGCCATCCTATCTGGGGCTGATGAAGTTTCATCAACCGGGGCAGGTGCGTGCCGCCATGCTGGAACTGGGGTTTGCGGATGTCCGTGAGACGGCGGAGGGCGCCGCACTGGTGACGCAGGAATATGCCACGCTGCTTCAAGCGGGTCGGATGGAAAATATCATCACAACCTGCTGTCCGAGTGTGAATGACCTGATTGAAAAGTATTATCCGGAACTGACCGGATATCTTGCGCCGGTGGTTTCACCGATGATTGCCCATGGACGGCTGCTTAAGCAGGAGCTGGGCAGGGAAGTAAAGACCGTATTCCTGGGTCCGTGTATTGCCAAGAAGCGGGAATCCATAGATATCCGGCACAATGACTGTATTGATGCCGTATTGAACTTCAACGAGATCACCCGCTGGCTGCAGGAAGAGGAGATCGTAATCGAGGATTGTAAGAACACACCGTTTGAACAGATGAACCCAAAGGTGAACCGGTTGTACCCGGTTACCAATGGTGTAGTGAACTCTGTTATTACTACCCGGAAGCAGGTCGACCAGTACCGCAAGTTCTATGTCCATGGTGGGAATAACTGTATCGATTTGTGCAAAAGCATGGTGCGGGGCGAGATCAAAGGCTGTTTCATTGAGATGGATATGTGCTCGGGCGGGTGCATTAAGGGATCGACCGTAGATGATGAGAGTATCTCCCGTTTCAAGGTGAAGCTGGATATGGAAGAGGCTATTTTGAAAGAGCCGGTAGAAGATGAAGTGATTGCTCCGATGATGGAGAAAGTATCCCTTCGAAAAGTATTCTTCAACCAAGCACCAAAGGATGTGGTTCCGACGGCGGAGCAGATTCAGGAGATTCTTGGCAAGATCGATAAGCATAAACCGGAAGATGAGCTTAACTGCGGTGCCTGCGGTTATCCTACCTGTCGGGAGAAGGCTGTGGCGGTATTCCAGAAAAAGGCAGAGCTGAACATGTGCATCCCATTTATGTATGAGAAGTCCGAGTCGTTTTCGAATCTGGTTATGGAGACTTCGCCAAATATGGTACTGCTGGTTGATAAAGAGATGAAGATCCTGGATTATTCGGCGGTATGCCAGCGTTACTTTGGCAAATCCCGGGCAGAGGCTTTGCAGATGTATCTGTATGAGCTGATTGATCCGGTTGATTTTCAATGGGTACTGGATACTCATCAGAACATTCATGGAAAGAAAGTGGAATATCCGGAGTATCAGATCTATACACTTCAGAATATTGTTTACATAGAAAAAGAAAATGCTGTACTGGCCACCTTCATTGATATTACGAAAGAAGAAGAGAAATCCAGGGCAGATTATGAGAAAAAATTAGATACCATTGATCTGGCACAGAAAGTCATTCATAAACAGATGATGGTAGCTCAGGAGATCGCAGGTTTGTTGGGTGAGACAACTGCTGAGACCAAGACTACCCTGACTACTCTTTGCCGCACCCTGCTGGACGACGGCAGTGACAGCGGAGGAAAGTAGATGGGAGTTACGGTAGATGTTGCTTATAGAAGCTTAAATAAGTTCAGCGAAGTATTATGTGGAGATAAGGTTGAAATACTCAAGACCGATGATTCCAATATCATGATTCTGGCGGATGGGATGGGCAGTGGCGTAAAGGCCAATATTCTGGCCACACTGACCTCCAAGATTCTGGGAACGATGTTTCTGAATGGTGCGACACTGGAGGAGTGTGTGGAGACGATTGTCGAGACACTTCCGATCTGCCAGGTCCGGCAGGTCGCATACGCGACGTTTAGTATTCTGCAGGTGTTTCACTATGGCGATGCTTATCTGGTTGAGTTTGACAATCCCAGCTGTATTTTTATCCGCAACGGACAGCTGATTCCGATTCCTGCCAATATCCGTGAGGTTGAAGGAAAAAAGATTAATGAATATCGCTTTCAGGTTCAAAAAGGTGATGCGTTGGTATTGATGAGTGACGGCACCATCCATGCGGGAGTGGGAAGTCTGCTGAATTTTGGCTGGTTGTGGGAGGATATTGCCTCGTATGCGGTCACCCAGTCGGGACGTACCATTTCTGCGATGAGACTGGCAGCAGCCATCAGCCAGGCCTGTGACGAACTGTATCAATATCGTCCGGGTGATGATACTACGGTTGCCTGCATGCGTATCATCAATTCCAAGCCGGTCCATCTGATGACAGGACCTGCCCAGAATCAGGATGATGATGAACAGATGGTACGTAACTTCGTATCCGGTGATGAAATGACAAGACGTATTGTATGCGGAGGCACCAGTGCGACGATCGTATCACGCGTGCTGAAGAAAAAGCTGGATGTATCGCTGGAATATGTAGATGCTGAGATACCGCCGATTGCGTATATGGACGGAATTGATCTGGTTACAGAAGGGGTGCTGACCCTGAATCGGGTTATTAAGCTGCTGAAGCTGTATGTTCAGAATGATTCCGTTTCAGAAACCTTTTTTCTGGAGCTGGATAAAGGTAACGGCGCATCCAAAGTGGCAAAAGTATTAATTGAGGACTGTACGGAACTGCACCTTTATGTCGGCAAGGCAATTAATAGTGCTTATCAGAATCCGGGCCTGCCGTTTGATCTGGGCATCCGTCAAAATCTGGTAGAACAGCTGAAGCATGCGGTCGAACAAATGGGCAAGCCGGTAACCGTTACCTATTATTAACCGGGGTCTACCGGGGCAGTAATTGAGAAATCGGAGGATAGAAAAGCATGGTCACGAATGACGCAAGAATATTACGCATCACACATGATGTATTATTTGAGACAGCAAAACTTGCCTGGGAGGGAAGACTGGAGGAAGGAAAGGACGAGATTCCTTTTAAGATGATTCCGGGCCCGCAGGCACAATTCCGCTGCTGTATTTATAAGGAACGAGAAGTCATCCGCCAGCGAATCCGGCTGGCAGAAGGGAAATGTCCGACCAGTGGTAAAGATACCCGCAACATTGTGCAGGTAATCAGTTCAGCTTGCGAGGGCTGTCCCATTTCCCGTTATGTTGTAACTGACAACTGTCAGAACTGTATGGGCAAAGCGTGCCAGAATTCCTGTAATTTCGGCGCCATCAGCATGGGCAGAAACCGGGCTTACATCGATCCCGATCAATGTAAAGAATGCGGTAAATGCGCCCAGGCCTGTCCATACAACGCGATCGCAGATCTGGTACGCCCATGTAAGAAGAGCTGCCCGGTGGATGCGATAACAATGGATGAAAATGGTCTTGTGGTCATTAATGAAGGTAAGTGTATCCAGTGCGGCAACTGCATACACAGCTGTCCGTTTGGTGCTATCGGCGCAAAATCATTTCTCGTAGATGTTATTAATATGATCCGTGCCGGAAAACACGTCGTAGCCATGGTAGCCCCAGCCGCAGAAGGCCAGTTTGGTCCGGATATTACGATGGCGAGCTGGAAACATGCTCTGAAAAAACTCGGATTTACAGACATGATCGAAGTAGCTTTAGGCGGTGATATGACCGCCGCTGCTGAAGCAGCAGAGTGGGCTGAGGCTTATAAGGAAGGGAAAAAGATGACCACCTCCTGCTGTCCGGCCTTCGTTAACATGATCAAGCAGCATTTCCCGACCCTGCTTGACAATATGTCAACAACTGTTTCACCAATGGTAGCAATATCGAGAATGGTCAAAGAAGCAAATCCGGAAGCCGTTACCGTTTTCATTGGTCCCTGTATTGGCAAAAAAAGCGAAACTCTGGATCTTAATATTCAGGGCAATGCCGATTATGCCATGACATTTGGGGAGATCCGCGCCTTTATGCGTGCCAGGGATATTGAACTGCAGCCAATGCCAAATGATTATCAGGAAGGCACAGTCTATGGCAAACGCTTTGGAAACTCCGGCGGTGTTACAGCTGCCGTTCTGAAATCGCTGGAAGAACAGAATGAAGACATCAAACCAGAAGTAATGAAATGCAATGGCGCAGCCGAATGTAAGAAAGCTCTGACACTTTTAAAAGTGAACCGGCTGCCGGCTGACTTTATCGAGGGAATGATTTGCGTTGGCGGCTGCGTTGGCGGCCCCAGTAAGCACCGCGCCGAAAATGAAGCAAAAAAAGCCCGCGATAAGCTTATCAGTCAGGCAGAAGAACGTAATATTAATGAGAATCTTGGACGATATAAGATGGATGCATTTTCTATGCATCGTGTATAGGAATTATCATAAAATAAGAAGCATGTGACTAGAGACATGGGATAAATCACAATAACTCGCGGTAAAGCCGCTCAGACAATTGCTGATTTATCCCATGACGTCACATACTTCTTATTTTAGATATCTTAACAATCCTGCGGGTCTATGAAAAGCATCCCGGCTTTTTTGTTTTTCTCTTTGGAGGGAGCAGCAAAAGTAGCTGGGGGCTGTCGCACTAAAAGCGCCTGCGGGTTCTGGCGGTGGCGGTGGTACCAGTCCGTATTTTCTGCATTTGCAGGACCGTTAGAATCTCTTAAAGCAGAGAAATGACGCGTTAATGCCAGAAACGGCCAACTGTTTGAGCGCAGCGAGTTTTGGCGTTTCTGGCATTGTATTTAGCGGCATTTCTCCGCTTTTAGAGATTCTTACGATCCGAAACCGCAGGAAATACGGACTGGTACCACCGCCACCGCCAGAACCCGCAGGCGCTTTTAGTGCGACAGCCCTTCGCAACTATTTACTGGTTAATCCTACGCTTTACATAAGTGGTGTGAAGCAAATGATGTGCCTTATGGCTTCCCGGTTCACCCAGATAGGTACTATACAACTCTTTAATAGCCGGATTCTCATGAGACTTCCGTACTGAATTACCTTTGTCAAGGTCATACAGAACTTTTGCACGCAGGGCACGAATATCGGTAGTGTTGCGTACATATCCTGGCTGCTGTGGCTGTCCGCCACCGTTGATACAGCCGCCTGGACATCCCATGATCTCGATGAAGTGGTATTCGGCTTCGCCGGATTTCACTTTCTCCAGAAGCTCCTTGGCATTGGCAAGGCCTGAGGCAATGGCTACCTTTACTTCCAACCCTACAGCAGGTATCGGATAGACCGCTTCCTTGATGCCTTCCATTCCGCGGACATCGGTGAAATCAAGGTTCTGTAATTCTTCGCCGGTCAGAGTCTCTACGGCAGTACGGAGTGCTGCTTCCATTACGCCGCCGGTAGCGCCGAAGATAACGGCAGCACCGGTACCGAGGCCGAGCGGTAAGTCAAATTCTTCTTCTGGTAAGTTCTGATATTTTAATCCTACCTTTTTGATCATACGAGCCAGTTCACGGGTGGTCAGGGAGTAGTCTACATCCGGTACTCCGTTGGCCGCCTCATCCGGTCTCTGAATCTCGAACTTTTTAGCAGTACAAGGCATGATTGATACGGAAACGATATTTTCCGCCTTGATTCCTTCTTTTTCTGCATAGTAGGATTTGGCAATTGCACCGAACATCTGCTGTGGTGATTTACAGCTGGACAGGTTCTCTGTCATATCCGGGAAGTAGTGCTCGCAATATTTGATCCAGCCTGGTGAACAGGAGGTGATCATTGGCAGAATACCGCCGTTCTGTACCCGGTCAAGGAATTCATGTGCCTCTTCCATGATGGTAAGATCGGCACTGAAGTTGGTATCAAATACTTTATCAAAACCAATTCTGCGCAGTGCTGCGGCCATTTTGCCTTCGGCATTGGTACCGATCGGATAACCGAATTCTTCGCTTAATGCGGCACGGACAGCAGGTGCAGTCTGTACGATTACATGTTTTTCCGGATCGGCAATTGCTGCCAGAACTTCATCGATCTGAGATTTCTCCTGCAATGCGCCGGTTGGGCAGACAGCAATACACTGTCCGCAGGATACGCAGCTTGTATCACCGAGTCCCATATCAAATGGTGACCCGATTGAAGTTTCAAAACCACGCATATTGGCACCGATGACACCAACGCTCTGAGTCTTTTCACAGACTGCGATACAGCGGCGGCAAAGGATACATTTGCTGTTGTCACGAATCATATGAACGGCACTTTCGTCGATCTCAGACGGAGTGCGCATTCCATCATAGTAACCTTCATCCTCGACACCCAGTTCCTGTGCCAGCTGCTGCAGTTCACAGTTGCCGCTGCGTACACATGACAGACATTTGCGGTCATGGTTGGATAAGAGCAGCTGCAGGGTTTTCTTACGGGAATCCAGTACTTTTGGTGTATTGGTCCAGACTTCCATACCCTCGTTAATCGGGTATACACAGGAAGCGACCAGGCTTCTTGCACCCTTGACTTCCACCACACAGATCCGGCAGGCACCGATTTCATTGATTTCCTTTAAGAAACATAATGTAGGTATCTCAATGTGAGCCAGCCGTGCTGCTTCCAGAATGGTGGAACCGTTAGGAGCGCTTACTTCTATGCCGTTGATTTTAATTGTAATATTCTCCATATTAATTTTCCTCCATTACTGTTTGTAGATTGCGCCGAATTTACATTTCTCCATACAGGCGCCGCACTTCACGCACTTATCCTGTTCGATAATATGCGGATTCTTAACGGAACCGGTGATGGCATTGTTCGGGCAAACGCGTGCACATAATGTACAGCCTTTGCATTTTTCAGCGTCAATATGATAGGAAAGAAGTGCCTTACAAACGCCGGCAGGACATTTCTTCTCTTTAATATGGGCTTCATATTCATCACGGAAGTAATGCAGGGTGGAAAGCACCGGGTTCGGCGCAGTCTGTCCCAGACCACATAAAGAGTTATCTTTTATGTAGTAGCATATTTCTTCCAGCTTATCCAGGTCTTCCATAGTGGCCTGACCATTGGTAACTTTATCAAGAATCTCCAGCATACGCTTGGTTCCGACACGGCATGGGGTACACTTACCGCAGGATTCTTCTACTGTAAACTCCAGGAAGAACTTGGCGATATCTACCATACAGTCATCTTCATCCATAACAATCAGACCGCCGGAGCCCATCATGGAGCCGATCTCGATCAGGTTGTCATAGTCAATCGCAATATCAAAATGTGAGGCCGGAATACAGCCGCCGGAAGGACCGCCGGTCTGGGCCGCTTTGAACTTCTTACCGTTTGGAATGCCGCCGCCGATCTCATCAATAACGGTGCGCAGCGGTGTTCCCATCGGAATCTCCACCAGACCGGTATTGTGAATCTTACCGCCCAGGGCGAATACCTTGGTACCTTTGGAACGCTCGGTTCCCATGGAAGCGAACCACTCGGCACCGTTTAGAATAATCTGTGGAATGTTGGCATAAGTCTCTACATTGTTCAGGATCGTTGGCTTGCCGAACAGACCTTTCTGAGCAGGGAACGGCGGACGTGGTCTTGGCTCACCGCGGTTTCCTTCGATGGAGGTCATCAGTGCAGTCTCTTCACCACATACAAACGCACCGGCGCCGAGACGCAGGTCGATATCGAAATCAAAGCCGGAACCGAAAATATCTTTACCTAACAGTTCTGCCTCGCGTGCCTGTGCCAGCGCAATTTTCAGACGATCTACCGCGATCGGATACTCTGCCCGGACATAGATATAGCCCTGGGTAGCGCCGATTGCATAGCCAGCGATAGCCATTGCTTCAAATACTGCATGGGGATCACCTTCCAGAATGGAACGATCCATAAATGCACCAGGGTCACCTTCATCGGCATTACAGCAGACATATTTCTGATCCGCATCGTTTTGCTTGGCCAGCTTCCATTTTAAGCCAGTCGGGAATCCGCCGCCGCCGCGTCCGCGCAGTCCGGAATCCAGCAGTGTCTGAATAACGTCATCCGGTGTCATCTCGGTCAGAACCTTGCCGAGTGCCGCATAACCACCGGTACCGATATATTCTTCAATGATTTCAGGATTGATCACACCACAGTTGCGCAGGGCAATCCGGTGCTGTTTCTTGTAGAAATCTGTGTCAATCAATGCTTTGACGCCGGTTGGGGTGACGGTCTCCTGATACAGAAGTCTGGTCACGACACGTCCCTTCAACAGGTGTTCTTCAACAATCTCCGGAATGTCTTCTTCCTTAACCATGGAGTAGAAGCTAGCATCCGGGTAAATAATCATAATTGGTCCTAGTGCACAGAGGCCATGACAACCCGTCTGGACAACAGATACTTCATCCTGTAATCCCTTCTTCTCGAGCTCTGCTTTCAGTGTTTCCATAATCTGCTGACTTCCGGAAGACGTACATCCGGTTCCGCCGCAAACTAATACATGTGAACGATACATCTGGCCCCTCCTTATTTGATGTCAGCTGCACTTATAGTATAAGCTTCTACAATATGTCCACCGATTAAATGGCGTTCCACTACCTCTGCCGCTTTTTCGGAATTCATTCTTATGTAGGTCACTTTTTGTTTGCCGGGTTCCATTACTTCAACGATTGGTTCGAACTGGCATAAGCCGATACAGCCGGTCTGGGTCACTGCTATTTTGTTTGTCAGACCCTTCTCCTGAACCAGGGTGGATAAGGTGTTTAAAACAGGTCTCGCACCGCTTGCAATACCACAGGTAGCCATACCCACAACAACACGGGTATTTGTATGGTCTTCCGCACGCAGTCCTACCTGACCCTGCATCTTCTCGCGGATTGCTTTTAATTCTTCAAGACTCTTCATGTTATTCCTCCAATCTGGAGCGCATCAGTAAATTGCGCCGCCGTCAGTTTCCAGTTTATTTTCATCCAGATATTCTTTAATATAGGAAGAAACCTCCGGAACGTTAAATGGGACATCACCCAGAACTGTCCGGAATTCTCTTGTATCCAGTGTAAATGTCTGTCCGTTGTAGCAGTAGCAGTATAGAAAATCCGTCTCAGGGTGATAGACTACCAGCGTGTGGATAGTACTGTTAATATCACCCAGCGGCATCCGGTCGATATGGGAGAGAACAAATTCGGCTGTCACCGTAGTTCCTTCCTGAAGACGGGAGACAATCTGAAAGCTGCCTCCGGTACTCTCCGCCGCATATTTAAAAAAAGGAACACCAAGTCCTACATTTCTGGTGGTTCTGCTGGTGAAAAACGGATCGATGACCTGTGCCACCTGTTCTGGCGACATCCCGCAGCCGTTATCTTCAATGATAATCGTCAGTCGGTCTTGAATCGTATCGGCCTGAACCGTAATCTGAACCAGTGATGCACCCGCCCGGGTTGAATTCTCTGCTATATCAAGAACATTTAAAGAAATCTCAGTCATCATAAGCGATTACTGATATTTCGCCAGGATACCAGGAATATCGTCTGGAACAAGTCGTCCATAAACATCTTCATTGACCAGTAAAACCGGCGCCAGACCACATGCCCCGACGCAGCGGCAGGAATCCAGAGAAAACTTGCCATCCGGAGTACATTCGCCATTGGTAATGCCCAGAAGCTCTTCTAATTTATTGAAAATGTCGCCTGAACCTTTTACATAACAGGCGGTTCCCAGACATACGGAAACCTGATATTTGCCTTTCGGCTGCAATGCAAATTGTGAATAAAAGGTTGCAACACCATATACCTTTTCCAATGGTATCCCCATTTCATCGGAAATTATGGTCTGTACTTCCTGTGGGAGATACCCGTATATCTCCTGAGCATGTTGCATGACCGGCATCAGTGCACCTTTTGTGTCCTTCTGTTCGGCAATAATCTTTTTTAGCTGTTTCTCCTGTTCTGGAGTACCGCTGAAAGGAACACTTTCTGTTTTTGCCATCGTTAACCCTCCTCCTAATGTGATAAAATCTATCTTTAATACTAACATAGAAATGAGAAAAAATCCACACTTACAAAAAAAGAATGTTAAAAATGTAACGCTGAAAAATTGTTGATAATTAACATCTGTAATGGTATTCTAAAAACAAAACAAATAAAAGTGCACAAAATGAATCATCGCTTATTGAGTTGAAATCTCAATAACATAAGCAAGAAGGAGGAAATGTATGACAGCAAAAGATGTACAGCAAATTCTGGGAGCGAGAGTACTGGCGGGAGAGGAATTTCTGGATCGTATCGTCAACAGCGCCTGCGGTTCGGATATGATGAGTGATGTCCTGGCTTTTTCCAAAGATCATTCGGTTCTGCTGACCGGACTGTGCAATCCGCAGGTGATCCGGACCGCAGAAATGCTGGATATTGTCTGCGTGGTCTTTGTACGCGGCAAGAAGCCGGATCAGGTTATTCTGGATATGGCCAGAGAACGGGAGCTGATTGTGATGGAGACCGGCCACCGGATGTTTTCAGCCTGCGGGATGCTGTATCAGGCGGGGCTGCATGGAGGTATGGCATAATGGATGATGTCATTGTTTTAAACTATTCCGTATCGCCGGATGATTTTACCCGCGCAGGGGAGGCCAGCAGCGATGTGAAGAGTAAGCTGAAGCAGCTTGGCGTCAGTCCGGAGGTGGTCCGGAAGGTGGCAATCGCCATGTATGAGGGCGAGATTAATATGGTAATTCATGCCAATGGCGGAAATATCAAGGTGGAAATAACCCCGGAACAAATCCGCATGGTTCTGGCTGATATTGGTCCCGGGATCCCGGATGTCGAACTGGCCATGCAGGCAGGATACTCAACTGCTCCTGACGAAATCCGCAACCTGGGTTTTGGTGCCGGGATGGGATTACCGAACATGAAAAAATATACAGATAATATGAAAATAGAGACAAAGCTTGGAGTCGGTACGACCATTATTATGTCTGTTGCTATGTAGTCTTTAAAAGACGAGGCAGGAAAGGAGGTTTTCATGGATAAATTTTATCATTCCGTTCGTCTCGATCCGGAATTATGCAAGGGCTGCATCAACTGTATCAAGCGCTGTCCGACTCAGGCGATCAGAGTTCGCAACGGCAAAGCGCAGATCAACAGTAAATTCTGTATCGACTGCGGCGAATGTATCCGGGTATGTCCTCATCATGCAAAGCATGCCGTTTACGACAAACTGGACGTAATGAAACGCTATAGCTATACCGTGGCTTTGCCGGCACCGTCCCTTTATGGTCAGTTTAATAATCTGGATGATGTGAATGTGGTGCTGCATGCCCTTTTGCTGATGGGCTTTGATGATGTGTTTGAGGTCAGTGCAGCTGCGGAACTGGTATCGGAAGCAACCAGGGAATACCTGACCGGACACCGGGAATCCAGTCCGATTATCAGTACGGCATGCCCCTCGGTTATCCGTCTGATCCGGGTGCGCTTTCCTAATCTGATTCCGCATCTGCTGCCTCTAAAGCCGCCGATCGAAGTCGCAGCTATGCTGGCGGCAAAACGGGCCATGGAGCAGACCGGGCTGGCGCGGGAGGAGATTGGCATCTGCTTTATTTCTCCATGTCCGTCTAAGGCGACTTATGTCAGGGAACCGCTGGGCAGCGAGAAGAGCGAGGTTGATCATGTTCTGGGTATCAAGGATATTTATCCGTTGCTTTTATCACATATGAAAGCAGTCGGCGATGAACCGAAGGAACTGGGAACATCGGGCAAAATAGGAATCAGCTGGGGACGCAGCGGCGGTGAAGCGAGCGGACTGTTTACGGAGAATTATCTGGCTGCCGATGGGATTGAAAATGTCATACGTGTTCTTGAGGACCTGGAAGACGAAAAGTTTATTCATCTTAAGTTTGTCGAATTAAACGCCTGCAACGGCGGCTGTGTCGGTGGTGTTCTTACAGTTGAAAATCCCTATGTTGCGGAAGTTAAGCTGAAGCATCTGCGCAAATATATGCCGGTAGCCCGCAGCCATATGGATATGGACGAACCGCCGCAGGTAACCTGGACTGCCGGGGTACAGTATGAACCGGTATTCCGGCTGGGGGATACCATGCTGGAAAGCTTTGCCCGTCTGAATCAGGTGGAACGGCTTTGCAAGAAGTTTCCGGGACTTGACTGCGGCTCTTGTGGTGCACCCACCTGTAAGGCGCTGGCTGAAGATATTGTCAGGGGGGATGCCAGTGAGAAAGATTGTGTGTACTTTCTGCGGGATAATCTTCATAAGCTGGCCGAAGAGGTCTCAATCCTTACGGAGGATCTGCATGGCAGAGATGGCGGCAAGGATGACAGCCTGCTGATACTGAAAAAATGTATTCAAAGAATATCCGATGAGATGTCATTGCTGGATAATCGGGAGAAGGAGGAAGAATGACGGTAAGACAACTGATAGACAGCGGTATTTTTACCATTGTTAATGTAGGCCGGGATACGGAAAAGAGCATTACCAGGCCATATTGCTGTGATTTGCTGAGTATCGCAATGGGGAAGGCTCCGGCCGGAAGTGCCTGGGTAACGGTAATGGGAAATATGAATACCCTGGCAGTAGCTTCGCTTGCCGATGTAGCCTGTGTAATCATGGCGGAAGGAATGAAGCTGGATGAGGACGCAATAAAAAAAGCAAAGATACAGGATATTACGGTACTTTCGACTGAGCTTTCTGAATTTGATGCAGCTTTAAAAGTATATCAGGAGCTGAATCATGAAGCTTAGTTACGATCTGCATATTCATTCCTGCCTGTCCCCATGCGGTGATGATGATATGACTCCGGGGAATATTGTCGGAATGGCGGTAGTGAAAGGCCTGGATGTAATTGCTGTGACCGACCATAATTCCTGCCGGAACTGTCCGGCTGTTATGAATATCGCAGAACAATACGGCATTCTGGCGATCCCCGGAATGGAGATCAATACAGTGGAAGAAGTACATGCTATATGTCTGTTTCAGGAACTGGAACAGGCGATGGCATTTGATGCTTATGTATATGAAAGACTGCTGCCGTTTCCCAACAAGGAAGAGATCTTCGGCAAACAGCAGATCTATAATGAATCGGATTGCCAGGTGGGGACAGAGCCACTGCTGTTAATCAACAGCACAGATATTTCGTTTGATGAGTTATGGGATTTGACATTGTCATACGGAGGGGTGATGTTTCCCGCCCATATTGATAAGAATACCAACAGCCTGATCTCAAATCTGGGCTTTGTACCACCGGACAGCAGATTCCGGACGGCTGAACTGAAAGATCCTGACAAGCTAACCGGACTGGCAGCCGGCAACTCCTACCTGAACACCTGCACAATTATTACCAATTCAGATGCCCACTATCTCGAACATATTCAGGAACCATTATATACAATTGAAGTTTCCGACCGGTCAGCAGCGGCAGTACTGCAGAGGCTAAAAGGGGAGACTTGAGTTTTAGCCCGGAATTAGCTATAATGTAACGTAACAGTTCAGGACGGCGGGAAATTACCGACAAAAACAGCTGTCAAGCTTGCTTGTAAAGCTGTTTTTGTCGGTAATTTCACATCGGATGAACATCCGATACTTCTTGAATGGCGACAGACATTCAAGAAGATAGCTGGCCTGAACAGATACAATGCAAAGGAGACTTACTTATGCGAATGTTTAAAAAAGTGCTGGCGGCAGGCTTGGTTATATCAATGCTGTTTTCTCAACCTGTTATAGCGGAAACCGTAACTCAGTCTGAAAACCAGACCGAGCAGGCGTCTGCCGGTGATGGGACTGTTCCGGTAATAACGGTGGGAAATGCCGAGGAGGAAGCGGCCAGGAAGGCGGCGGAAGAAGAAGCAGCCCGGCTGGCAGCTGAAGAGGAGGCCAGAAAAGCAGCGGAAGAAGAGGCCGCCGAAACGGCACAGACAGTTGATGGCCGTTCTATAGATCCGGACAAGCCAATGATTGCACTGACGTTTGATGACGGTCCGCTGCCCTCAGTCGGGAACCGGATTATGGACTGCCTGGCGCAATATGGCGGGAGAGCTACATTTTTCCTTGTTGGTGACCGTGTTCCCACATATGCAACGGAGGTCCAGAGAATGGTTGCTGAAGGACATGAGGTAGCCAATCATACCATGAATCACAAATATCTGCAGAAGCTTGGGGCAGCTGAAATTCAGTCTCAGGTCAATCAATGCAACGATGTAATCGAATCAGTGTGCGGAGTTCGCCCTACCATCATGCGGCTGCCGGGCGGTAATTACAATTCCGTTGTGCTCGCGCATACCAATATGCCGATGATTCAGTGGAATATTGATACAATGGACTGGAAGACACGGAACGCACAGAGTACGGTGAATGCTGTGCTGGGCAACGTAAAGGACGGTGATGTTGTGCTGATGCATGAATTATACAGTCAGACCGGTGATGCAGCATTACAGATTATCCCCGCCCTGGTGGAACAGGGGTATCAGCTGGTGACTGTCAGTGAAATGGCTGAGGCCAAAGGTGTGAGTTTACAGGCGGGTCAATTGTATTCCTCATTCCATTAACCATAAGATAGGCGAAAGACCGCTTTTTTTCTTTCGTAATTGTGGTAAAATAAAACCAAGTCTGAAAACAGGAGGATTTCATGCCGGATGATATCAAGCGTAACGAAAAGACAAAATACCGACTTGCTAATTCCGTCAAAGAGTGTATGAAAACCACGCCCGTAGATAAGATTACGGTAAAAGATATTGTGGACGGATGCGGCCTGACCAGGCAGACATTTTACCGGAACTTTCTGGATAAGTATGATTTGATTAATTGGTATTTTGACAAACTGGTTCTGTTGTCCTTTGCTCAGATCGGCATGGGACATACGGTTGGGGAGAGCCTGACCCGGAAGTTTGCTTTTATTATCCAGGAAAAGGATTTCTTTACCGGGGCATTTCGTTCTGATGATCAGAATTCATTAAAAGAACACGATTTTCGGCTGATCTTAAAATTCTATCAGGATCTGATTGCAGAGCGGACAAGCCAGCCGCTCAATGAAGAGATGCAGTTTTTGCTCGAACTGTACTGTCAGGGTTCGGTATATATGACGGTGAAATGGGTTCTGGGAGGGATGAAGACATCTCCCGAGAGAATGGCTGCGAAGCTGGTAGATGCTATTCCGCCTAAGCTGGCTGCGGTATTTGATTCGCTTGGGCTGCTATAAGCATTAAATTTTATACAGAGAGTGAGAATGTGATGTCATACTTATTAAAACAGGTTACGATAAGAACAAACAATACCGAAGACGGAATGAATAAAATCAACGAACTATGGAATCATGTTGCCAGCGGTAAGCTGCCGATTCTCTTCGACAGTGACAATCAGTTCCAGCAGGGAATATCTCCGGTATCAAAATACAGTAATTACGACAGTGATGAGACCGGTGATTATGATTTGAGTATTATCGGTGTTAAAGCTGCATTTTTTCAGATGATGGAGGCAGCGGTTGCGTCTGGCGGCTACATCAAATATGATGAGTCAGATGATAGCGGAAACATCGGACTGTGTACCAGAAAGGCCTGGGAAAAAGTCTGGAGTGAGCAGCGGAACGGAATTATCAGCAGAAGTTTTACGGAAGATTATGAGAGTACTGTACCGGCAGAATATACGAAAGACGGAAAAGCACATTGCTATCTGTATATTGCCGTAAAATAAAAAAACAAATCAATGACGCTAAATACAATGCCAGAAACGTCAAAACTGGTTACACTCAGACATTGGACGTTTCTGGCATTAACTATCATTTTTTTTATAATAATCACCAATCTTTAACTGCACCATCAAATGCTCTTCTAGCTGCATTACTGCCACGTTCGTTAGGCGGATATAATTCCGCTGCATCCTCCGCCAGTTCAATGCCGATTCCCGGTGCCTCTGGAATTACCATACAGCCAGCTTCAAAACGAAGCGGATCCTTGACCATTTGGTCTTCTGTGCCATCTAAGCAAAAGCCGGGTAGTTCCTGGATACCCAGATTCGGAATAGAGGCACATATCTGTAAACAAGCAGCTGTTGAAACCGGACCGAGCGGATTATGCGGAATCACCAACACATCATGTGCCTCTGCCAATGCACAAATCTTTTTAGTTGTCGTAATACCGCCGACTGCACAAACATCCGGACGGACATACTGACAGGCATGACGGCTCATCAACATCTCGAACTCCTTAAAATCAATAAAACGTTCACCTGTCGCAATTGGCACGCCAATCTTAGAGGCAATCTCCGCCATGGAATCTATATTTCCCGGCGTAATTGGATCCTCCAGCACCATTGGACGATATTTTTCAACTGCCCTGCCAAAAGCGATGGCCTCTGGTATCGTCATACCACGATGTGCCTCCAGAACAAAATCAAAATCCGTTCCAACTTCCTCCCGGCAGAGTCGGACTTTTTCCAATTCTTCCTCAATACGCCCGCAAAAAAATTCATCATGTCCATTACTGCGACTCTTGGTTGGACCGTTTACAAATATCTTTGCTGCGGTAAACCCCATTTCTTTCAGTTCTAAATACTTTTCAGCCAGAGACTTTAAATCAGATTCTATAGACATTGGCGAAGCATAAACCCTAATCTTCTCACGGGTCTTCCCCCCTAGCAGTTCATATACCGGCACACCAAGTGCTTTACCTTTTATATCCCAAAGTGCAATATCGATACTGGAGATGGCACTCATAATCACTGACCCCCGGAAATACACGGAACGGTAAAAATTCTGATTGAAGTCCTCAATGCGAAATGGATCCTTACCAATCAAATAAGAAGAAAACTTCAGAATTGCAGCTGCCGTTGCGTCGAGATAGCCCCAATTGCCAGCCTCGCCCAGACCAACGATTCCTTCATCCGTATATATCTTAACAAACAGATAGTGCTTTGCATAAACCAGTTTTACATCTGTTATCTTCAACTTAATTCCCCTTTCATTAGCTTGAAATTTATTAGCATTCGTTCACAAACGCTCCCTTATTTGAAAGCCGGAAACACAGTCATCGTATAGAAAATATAAACAAATGGAATGATAAGGGTAATTAACGCACCACCCTTCACAAGCGCTTTCAAATCATAGCCACCATCTGCCATACACATTGGTACCGCTGGTGTTGCCATTGGGGTGAGGAAGGCGGTCAGACTTCCTGCATTGACTAACAGAATCAATCCAATTGGATTGGCCCCCAAAGAAGATGCTGCAAGCATACAAATCGGTACAAAAACTGCTGATACTGCGCGGTTCAGCATAAACTGCGTCAGAATAAATGGAATAAGGAAGAACAATGCTCCCAGTACATAATTATTTCTGGTTCCGCTCACAGCATTCGCCAGGAAATCACCAATCATAGTACCTGCACCGGTATTTGTCAAAGCATTACCCAGTGCCAGGGCACCTACAAACAGCATCAGCATATCCCATGGTATATCACGCAAAGCAGATTTCTGATCCACCACTCCAAACAGCACCATTAACAGACTTCCAAGCAGCGCAATGAACCAGGTGGGTTTGCCAATCTTACCAGAAAAGACCAATGCTAGAATCGTAATGAAAAAAATTGCAATCCCGATTTTATCAGTCATCGGCGACAATTGTGACTGAGTCTGCGAACCGGTTTTCGATTTCGCTTCTATCGGAAAAATCGGCTGTTCCGGGCAAGATTTAGGTCCCAGAAACAAAGCCCAAAGAAGCGTCACAATCAGAATCGGCCACGCACCGATTGTAAAATAGATGGGTTCCATCTTCATACCTGTAAAACCATAACTCTCCATAAAACCGGTGAATTGTCCGGCTTGCTGAATTGCAGTAGACAGTGGCAAAATCCCACAGCATGCCACGCATACTACCATGATTGGAAACATATACCTGGAGCGGCTATTATCGGTCCTGTCCAACAGTACACCTAACAGCGGGGATACAATAGCATATACCACCATCGGGCTTGCAATAAAATTGGTCAGAAGTGCCGCCAGTAATAAATAGCCAAAGTAAGCCTTCTTGAAGGATCCTCCCGTTGCTTTCATCAGCATATTGCACATACTGTCTACCATAGTCGTACGGCGAAACCCCGCTGCTACAACAAACATCGTTGCCATCAAAATCGTATTTGCATTAGCAAATCCCGATAATGCGCCATCAGCATCAATACATCCGGCTGCATAAAGAGCTGCCATGGACAGCAGCGCCGTCAGCCACATAGGAATCCTGTTCACCATGTAACTAATCAGGGTTACCACAAAGATTATCATACAGATTGTCATTTGTGTCGTCATTGTTTTATTCTTCCTTTCTTCATACCTTCCCTTATTTGTAATTACCACTTCAGTACATCACAGGCCCGTATAACTTCACTTTATCAAAATAAAAATAACTTGTCGCAACGAATATTTGTCATTTTTTACCTGAATTTCTGCTCGTATTAAGATTCGATCAAAATATTATAAAGTTTTATTAAAAAAATTCCAAACAATTCCCCTGTCTAAATATTTCAAAAATATGCTTTCATTTTCGTCATTCTGACAGTAAAAGATCCGTAAAAATGAGTAAATATGAGGATTGACAATTAGTTTGAATTTATTTATGATAGTTGCAGATTCCGATAACGAGCTACTATCGAAATAATTGGACAGGGGAATTATTTCGATTCTTATTTCCGAAGGGAGATCCTTTTATGAATCAGGAACACTTTAATTTGCAATGGCCACGTGAAAATCTATATGTATCAGGTTTTGTCCACGAAATTATGAACTATCGGTATCACTGGCATTCATCTGAATATGAATTAAATATTTTATTGCACGGCGATCAGGAATTCCGCGTAGGAAATAAAAGCCACCTGTTGGAGGAAGACGACGTAGTACTAATTAACCCAGGCTCCGGACATGCTTCCTTTGCACAGCAGGCCAATACTCGAGCACTGGTTATTCATTTCTCCGCTGCTGCCTTGAAGCCTTATGTCATACGTGGTCATACGTTTCATTTTCCTAACTGTTGCTCTACCGTAGAGACGAAAGACAATCCTAGCTATAACCGCATTCGTTTCTATGCTGCACAAATCTACCACAACGCACAAAAGAGGGACCCTTATGCCTTGCTGGCTGCCAAAGCATCACTGGAACTGTTGCTGGCAACGCTCTGTTCCATGTTTCATCCGCAGCTTGTCAAGAAACCTGCGGATGAAGATATTCAGCTTCAGGAAACCATTCAGCACATGATTAATTATATTGAGTTGCACTATAACGAAAAGTTGTCTCTGGAAGACTTGGCTAACTACAGCCAATATAACCGCACCTATGTATCTACATTATTCAAAAAAGCGGTTGGTATTAATTTTTATGAATACCTGACACGAGTCCGTTTCCAGAAGGCACTGATTGATCTTTCAACCACATCAAAAAACTTGACGGAAGTAGCTTTAGACAACGGTTTTGCAGACCTCAAATCTTTCAATACCCGCTTTAAGGAAGCTATTAACCGCTCTCCCGCTGAATATCGTTCCAGCCTCTCACCGGAACGTATCATGGATGGTGAACAACGAAAATATATATCGCCACAAGATCCCTTGGTGAAAAGAAAAATGGCAGAGTACCTAAAACTTCCAGATACAATCTGATCGTTACAGAAATAAATTACATCCGAAAGTGACAGATGAGTAAGATTGTCACTTTCTTTTTTTAGTACAATTCGTTAAAATAATAACATAAAGTATAAAAGGAGAGTGAGTACTTATGGCAGGCAGAATTATCTTGAACGAAACTTCTTATCATGGAGCAGGTGCTATCAAAGAAATCCCGGGTGAGGTAAAAACCAGAGGTTTCAAAAAAGCATTCGTATGTTCCGATCCTGATCTGATTAAATTCGGAGTGACAGAAAGGGTAACAGATGTATTGGATGAAGCAGGGCTGGTTTACGAAATTTATTCTGATATCAAAGCGAATCCAACGATTGAAAATGTGCAGAGTGGGGTGGCTGCATATCAGGCATCCGGAGCAGATTATATAATCGCTATCGGCGGCGGTTCTTCCTTGGATACAGCAAAAGCAATCGGTATTATCATCACCAATCCGGAATATGCCGATGTCAGAAGTCTGGAAGGCGTAGCACCGACCAAAAACCCATGCGTTCCAACAATTGCCGTACCAACAACAGCAGGGACTGCAGCTGAAGTAACTATTAACTATGTCATTACCGACGTAGAGAAAAAACGTAAATTTGTCTGTGTTGACACTCACGATATTCCGGTAGTAGCAGTAGTCGATCCGGATATGATGTCTACTATGCCAAAAGGTCTTACCGCGGCAACCGGTATGGATGCCCTGACTCATGCAATCGAAGGCTACATTACCAAAGGTGCCTGGGAAATGACCGATATGTTCCATCTTAAAGCAATCGAAATCATCTCAAACTCCCTCAGAGGTGCTGTTGACAACACCCCGGAAGGAAGAGAAGGTATGGCTTTGGGCCAATATATCGCCGGAATGGGATTCTCCAATGTAGGACTTGGAGTAGTACACTCAATGGCTCACTCCCTGGGTGCCGTATATGATACTCCCCACGGCGTGGCAAATGCGATTCTTCTCCCGACCATCATGGAGTACAACGCACCATACACTGGAGAAAAATACAAACAAATCGCTATCGCAATGGGCGTGAAAGACGTAGAAACCATGACTCAGGATGAGTACCGCAAAGCAGCCGTAGACGCGGTCGGGAAGCTCGCTGCCGATGTGGGAATTCCGGTCGATCTGAAAGATATCGTAAAAGAAGAAGACATCCAGTTCCTCTCCGAATCCGCCTTCGCTGATGCTTGTTGCCCTGGCAATCCAAGAGACACATCTGTAGAGGAAATTGCAGAGCTTTATAGAAAGCTTTTATAATAGTAGAGTAGAGGTATCACTTAGCTCCAGGGGCTGTCGCGCTAAACAAAGCCTGCGGGTCCTGGCGGCGGTGGTACCAGTCCGTATTTCTATCGGTTTCGGACTGTAAGTGTCTCTAAGAGCAGATCAATTACGCTAAATACAATGCCAGAAACGCCAAAACTCGCTGCGCTCAAACAGTTGGCCGTTTCTGGCATTAACACGTCATTGCTCTGCTCTAAGAGACTCTAACAGTCCTGCAAAGGCTGGAAATACGGACTGGTACCACCGCCGCCAGGACCCGCAGGCTTTGTTTAGCGCGACAGCCCCCAGCAACTTAATTGGCACCTCTGGTTTAAAGACAAAAAGTTACATTACTGCATAGGGAATCAAACTTACTTCTACATATTTAAGACAATTTAAAAATTTCTAAGATAACGCCAGGTACACCTTCTACAACTGAACTCGTTAAGCTGCCGACGTAAACACCATAATTCAGCCATTCATATTTGCCCTGTGGGGCAAAAAATCTTGGGCTTGTTTTGATATAAGGCTCCTCTTTGCTTTTATCCCTAAACCCCTGGTTTTCAATGGCAATCAACACACCATCATCGGTTTGAAGCAGGTACTTGGCAAAAACCTCGCTCGAGGCTTTGCCTTCCAATCGTGCCGCGCCAAAGGATTTGTTCCAATCTGCACCACCTGAAAGTACCTTGCCCGACAATTTCCCTTCAAAATGTCCTCCGCCAATCATAATGGCTTTCAAGTATCCAAAGTCATTGTCACCAACAATATATCGTTCGGGACAATCCACCCTCACCTTCAATATTAGCTCTGCATCAAGCTTTACCGACATAATATTCCCGCCTCTCGTAAAACACTTATAAAAACACCCTCCTTCATATTGCATACACTTTTTTTATATCTACTTATTTAATCTTTTGTGTCAGCCAGTCGATAATATAGTCTGCAATCTCTATATTATTCTTTTCCAGCATCATCATGTGCCCGTTTCCGTGTATTCCGCAATCCTCCAAGCGAACAAAGTCATGCTTCACTCCACTTTGCAGTAATACGCGGGAGGTTAGATGATCGTATCCTGCGTGATATGAAGCTTCCGCAACTATTATTATTATCGAAATACCTTTAAGATTGGGCAGTTTTCTGGCTGGTTCCTTCATGACCCAACCGTCTTTTTGCTCCGGACTTTCCTTCTGTTTTAGCTCCAGCTCAAAATCCTCCAAATAGGTAACCGGCGGCTCAAAACGGAGCGGCAATTCAGCAGGTCCATATTTTTCAGCAGTGGGCATGCTTAAGTTAGAAGAGAAAGGCGGGCCTTGCGGTTCAAGCGCAACAATGCCTTTAACTAATTCCGCCTTGGCATCTGCCAACAGCCACCCGAACGGGCCTGATTGAGAATGAGTAAGCAGAATCGCTGGGCCGATTAATTCCAGTAATTCAGCTCCAGCATTTAAAACTAATTCTTGAGTATCTTTGTTGCTTGCCAGGTATTGTACCTGTGAGCCTAAAAACTGTCGTAGGACTTCATCGTCGCAGTTGGCTCCATTGCCTGGCCATTGATTGTGCTTCTTCGCTTGCGGCCAAGGCCCGTCACACGATGTAAAGCGCTCAATTACATTTTCTACAGACATACAGGTCAGAGAACCATTTTCAGCGGCGTGATAAGCAGACCTGCCACGTGCTGGCTGTTCAGCTAAATAAACACAATACCCCTTCGATACAAAATGGTCTGCCCAGCCCATGCGTCCGTCCGGCGTAATTAACCAGTTCATATTTGTTTGGCCTGCACCATGAAACATAACAACCGGATAGGGGTGTAGTATTTCCTTAGGGATATACGCCTCAACAAACATTTGATTGCAAACGTAATGCTTTCCCTCTTGTCCTGCGTATTTGCCACCTACGTAGAATTGCCCCTTCTTCCCTAAAAAGCTTTGATCAATTAATGGAACTCCATTTTTATTCATACATTCCTCCGTCTGAATATATTGCAACTAATCCATTTATTTTAGCAAAAATCCCCCGATTTAGCATATTAGTTAAAGTGGAAAAATCGTCATAGTCCAGCCAACCGTAACTATACAGCAAATTATTGAAAGAAGCCATGATTGCTTAAGCATCGAAGTCTGATTATATCCGCCGTAGCTCATGATATAAGGAACGGCAGCGGTTGCCATAGGCGTCATGAATGCAGCAAGACATGCTTGCTGAATAACAATCATAAGACCTACCGGATTTGAACCAATGGCTTCGCAAGTTGCAATGGCAATTGGCGTAAAGATCATCATCGTTCCACGGTTGCTCATAACCTGTGTAAGTAAGAATGGAACGATAAAGAAGATGAAACCAACTATGTAGGAGTTTCCGCCTACAGCGGTTACAACAACTGCTATATAGCTGCCAATAAGCTCACCGGCTCCAGTTGAGCTAAGAGCACCTGAAATGGTAAGAGCACCGGCTATCAAAATGAGCATGCTGAGCGGCAAAGATCCGCTTGCTTCTCTTGGTTTAAGAACACCAAAGAATATCATCAATAAAGCGCCGATAACGGTGATCTGCCAAGTCTGTAGTCCTAGATTAGATGCGAACATCAAAGCGACTGCGGAAGCAAAGAAGATGATCATGCCTGCATATTCCTGATAAGGCTTAAGCGGCTCTTTATTTGAAGCTCTGCTTGTCGCCTCAACAGCAGCAACAACTGGTTCGTCAGGAGCAAACTTGGCTGCAAAGAATGCGCAATAGATTACGCAGATGATGAGCATTAGCAGGCGGCCCTTCATCGGATCCATAAGACCAACCGCGAAATCAGTATAGCCATAGGTTCCAAGATATCCATTAAGCTCTGCGGCAACAGTTGCGCCGGCGCCAAGCGGCAGAGTGCTGCAAGTTACAATAATAACAGCGCCAAGCGGGAACATGACCTTGCTCGGTTTAATTCCAATGCTTTCAGCGGAAGCAGCAAGCAGTGGTGCTACGATACCGAAAACGACAACTGGACTCTGGATAAACTGGCTAAGCAGCATACCAATAACAACATAGCCAAGTAACATTTTACTTAAGCTACCCTTAGCGACATTAGAAATGTCGTTTGCTAAGCTCATGCAGAATTTAGTTTTGTTAAATCCGGCTGCCACGATACACATACCGGCAATCATAATTACGGTACTGTTAGCAAAATTTGCTATTGCTTCCGCGGGGGTAACGCATCCTGTAAGTGATAGCAATACCATGGATGTGACGGCTATTGTAGCCAGGCTGTATTTTCCGCTGCAATAACCAAAAATAGTAATTGCGAAAATAATTAAGCATATTGTTAATTGTGACATTTATCTCAGCTCCCTATTATATAATTTGATTTCCGTGGGGGTATCCTTTGATTATTTGGAATAAACTCTGCGAAGTGCATCAAAAATCAGCTTCTCAGCTTCATCGTATTCGTCTTTTCTGCTCATAACAAAGCCATGACTGCTATGCAGGAATCTTCTGGCTGTTACGGTAACACCTGCTTGTATCAAGCGATAAGTGTACTTCTCGGTTTCTTCGCCCAGCGCATCATCGCCACATGTTATAATCAGCGCTTCCGGAAGCCCTAGCAGCATTTCATCAGGCGCATACAGTGGCGAAACCGTCGGCAGCAAGGTAGATTCAGCATCGACATAGAGGTTGTTGTATATACTCGCCTTTTCCGGTGACATCGCTGCGTTCTTATATGCATTGCGCTTGAGCTGAGGCGGTGTGTATAGGTCGAGCGGCGGATAATCGAGAATTTGCAGCGAAATATCGAAATCCTTATTATCCCTGTTCATCAGCGCTATTCCTGCCACCATATTTCCTCCGGCGCTGTGTCCGGTCAAGACAAGACGTGATGGGTCGATATTCAGCTCCTCGTGGTTCTCAACTGCCCATTTCACAACGTCGTAGCACTGGTGAAGTGCATAGGGGTATTTTTGCTCAGGAGCAGGAACGTAATCAATATCAATTACCACGCATTCAATGTTGGAGCAGATATTTTTACAGAAAACAATATCCCTTGGTCTGTGCTCCTTGACAAATCCGCCGCCATGGATATTAACAAAAAGCGGCAACGGCTCATCGCTTTCCACATTTGGATAGTGAATAAAAACATGCGTTTCGCCGTCTCTGGTGGGGACATTTTTGCCAAGCGTTTCCCTCACCTTAAACCTTTGTAGCAGTTCATCACTGACCATCTTGCTAACTTCTACCTCTCTCAGCTTTGATACAACTTTCTCCCTTTCTTTAGTTGTCATTTCCTTCCTCCAATCATTAGTTAATATTTGTAATAATATATCAAAAACTCTTGCTCGTGAAATCCGAATGTGGTATCATTACCCATACGTAAAACGTATACCCTCAAACTTTATTCATTATTTTTGGGGTATTTGTACAGAAATCTTATAATACGGGGGTAACTTTGAAGGATAATGATTGGAAAATAATCGACACGCTATACCAGTTTAACAGCTTGACAAAAAGCGCCGACCATTTATATACAACTCAGCCCTCGTTGACCCGAAGGCTACGCATCATCGAAGAAGAATTGGGCATTGTGATTGCGAACAGAACACCTAAAGGGCTGGTCTTTACCGAGCAGGGTAAGCTCTTGGCAGAAAAAGCAAGGGAATATCTGACATGGTTTGATAATTCAATAAAAGAAATACATAGTCTTGAAAAAGCTTCAAATCAAACATTGCGAGTGGGCGTGTGTCTGCTTTTCTTGATATATTCTTTACCAGACTTTATCAATCAATTTAACAGCACATACCCAAATATCACATTGGATATTAAAACTGGACGCAGTCGTGAAGTGACGAATATGCTAAAGAATAATGAGATAGATTTTGGAATCATTCGCGGAGATCATTCATTTGAAGGTGAGCGGATAAAGCTCGCAACAGACTATGGATATATCGTTTCGAAGGATAAACTCAACTTTGCTGATTTGCCTTCTATTCCATACATTGATTATAAGCGTGACAAAATGTCCACACAGAAAATCAACAATTGGTGGACGCAGTATTTTTCGGAACCGATTAAGGCGACACAGATGGGCGATAAATACGATGTCTGTTTGAAGATGATTTCAATGGGAATGGGATTTGGCATTCTCTTTTCGCAAGAAAGTGAATTAAAAAAAGCGGGTTTTCATGCACAATTAATTCTCGACAAAGATAATAACCCAATTGAACACTCAACATGGGCAATGATTAATCTGCATTGCAAAAATGTTCAGCTACGCTCATTCCTTAACACTATAGCTGTTGACTATTGCAAAGGAGATAAATAGTGAATATTAAAAAAGTTACGGGTGCAAAAAAAGAATATATTGATTTACTGTTGTTGGCTGACGAACAGGAAAACATGATAGATAAATACCTTGAGAATGGCGAAATGTTTGTTTTGGATGATAATGGTATAAAAGCTGAGTGCGTAATAACCAAAGAAACCGATGGCATTTATGAGCTTAAAAACATTGCTGTTTTGCCTGATTATCAACGAAAAGGCTATGGGAGAAGCCTGATAGAATTTCTGTTTGCCTATTATTCCGACTGCAATGTTCTGTTTGTCGGAACTGGAGACTGTCAATCGATCCTTTCATTTTATAATATCTGCGGTTTTACAGAATCGCACAGAATAAAGAATTTTTTTATAGATAACTACGACCACCCAATGTTTGAAGATGGAAAACAACTGATTGATATGGTTTATCTGAAAAAAGAACGATAAATTCCAACAAGAAAGGAACACGGAAGTTAGAATACAAATTTTTCTTGTTAGATTCCAATATTCTGTTGTATAATCATACGCAGGATGGTAAACTATTAAAAATCGTGACGAAAGAAACCGGACAAGGAGAGACAAAACATGATAGCAATCATTGACTATGATGCCGGGAATATGCGAAGTGTTGAGAAAGCATTGCAGGCATTGGGGGAACAGCCGGTGGTGTCGCGTGATGCCGACACGATACTTTCGGCTGACAAAGTAATTCTGCCCGGAGTCGGTTCATTTGGGGAAGCCATGGCGCGGCTGCATCAGTATGAACTGGTCGATGTTATTCAGCAGACGGCAGAGAGAAATATTCCGTTTCTGGGAATATGCCTGGGTATGCAGCTGCTATTTGAGGGCAGTGATGAAAGTCCCGGAATCAAAGGTTTAGATCTGCTGAAGGGCACAATTCTGAGAATTCCTGATAGTGAAGGGCTGAAAATTCCTCATATGGGCTGGAATTCCCTGAAAATCCGGCCGGAGGCAAAACTATTCAGAGGAATCCCGGAAGATTCTTATGTATATTTTGTACATTCTTATTATCTAAAAGCGAAGGATGAGAATATTGTTGCGGCCTCTACGGAATACAGTACTCACATTCATGCATCGGTTGAGCAGAATAATATTTTTGGCTGCCAGTTTCATCCTGAGAAGAGCAGTGAGACCGGACTTCAGATTTTGAAAAATTTCATTAAATTATAGGAAGACAAGGTGATTAACACAGATAGGAGCAGCATATGTTTACTAAAAGAGTGATTCCCTGTTTGGATGTACATAATGGACGGGTGGTAAAAGGGGTCAATTTTGTGAACCTCAGGGATGCCGGAGATCCGGTGGAAATTGCCGCGGCATATGATACAGCAGGCGCCGATGAACTGGTTTTTCTGGATATTACCGCATCTTCGGATGCCAGGCAGACGGTAGTTGATATGGTGAGACGCGTTGCCCAGCGGGTATTTATTCCGTTTACCGTAGGCGGCGGAATTCGGACTGTGGAGGATTTCCGTACGATTCTGCGAGAAGGTGCAGATAAGATTTCCATTAATTCTTCTGCTATTAATACCCCCCAGCTGATCTCACAGGCAGCAGATAAGTTCGGCCGGCAGTGTGTGGTAGTGGCTATTGATGCCCGCAGACGAGAAGACGGTTCGGGCTGGAATGTGTATAAAAATGGCGGTCGGATTAATACCGGGCTGGATGCCGTGGAATGGGCCATGAAGGCTGATTCACTGGGAGCCGGAGAGATTCTGCTGACCAGTATGGATTGTGATGGGACAAAAGCCGGTTATGATAATGAGCTGACCTCTTTAATTGCAGATCATGTTTCAGTTCCGGTTATTGCTTCAGGTGGAGCCGGGACAAAAGAGCATTTTTACGATGCACTGACTGTCGGGAAAGCAGATGCGGTTCTGGCGGCTTCCCTGTTCCATTATAAAGAACTGGAGATTATCGATTTAAAACAATACCTGCATGATAAGGGCATTTCCGTCAGGTTATAAAGCAGGGACGTACGAGAGGAGGCAGAAAATGGCAGCGATCGATAACGACTGGCTGGAACCATTATCCGTAGAATTCAAAAAACCATATTATAAAACACTATATGAAAAAGTAAAACAGGAATATCAGACAAATCAGGTTTTTCCGGAAGCCGATAATATTTATAATGCTTTTGCCATAACCCCACTCAGCGAGGTCAAGGTGATGATTCTTGGTCAGGATCCGTATCACAATGTCGGCCAGGCTCATGGTTTGTGTTTTTCCGTGCAGCCGGATGTGGATGTTCCGCCGTCTCTGGTGAATATTTATCAGGAGCTGAATGATGATCTGGGCTGTTTTGTTCCCAATAATGGATATCTTATAAAATGGGCCCGGCAGGGGGTTATGATGCTCAATACTGTGCTGACAGTGCGTGCCCATGCGGCTAACTCCCACCGCGGGATTGGCTGGGAAGAATTCACAGATGCCGCAATCCGGATTCTGAATGAACAGGATCGTCCGATTGTGTTTATTCTGTGGGGCAGACCGGCGCAAATGAAAAAGTCTATGCTGAATAATCCCAACCATCTGATTCTGGAAGCTCCCCATCCCAGCCCGTTATCAGCATATCGGGGATTCTTCGGCAGTAAACCATTCAGTAAAACGAATGCCTATCTGGAGGAACATGAATTAAGTCCGATTGATTGGCAGATAGAAAACGTGTAGGAGTGAGATCATTATGAGTATCATTGAGATTTTAAAAGTTATCGTATTTGGTATCGTAGAGGGATTTACTGAGTGGCTGCCAATCAGCAGTACCGGTCATCTGATACTGGTAGAGAAAATTATTCCTTTGAATGTTTCTGATGCTTTTCAAAGTGTGTTCCGGGTAGTGATCCAGCTGGGAGCTATTCTGGCGGTAGTGGTGCTGTATTTCCGCAAGCTGAATCCCTGGGATGGCGGGAAAACTAAACAGCAGAAGCGGGCGACTATGGGCTTGTGGATTAAGATTGTTGTGGCCTGCGTACCGGCAGCAATATTTGGTCTGCTGCTTGATGACTGGATGGATGAGCACTTATATAATGGGTTTGTTACTTCGGTCATGCTGATTCTTTACGGAATTTTGTTCATTGTATTGGAAACGCGCAACCAGTATAAAGAATTTTCGGTTCAGCGGGTTACCCAAATTTCCTATCAGACAGCATTATATATCGGCCTGATTCAGGTGCTGGCATTGATTCCGGGAACATCCCGTTCCGGCGTTACGATTCTGGGTGCGATGATGCTTGGCTGTTCCCGTAGTGCAGCCGCAGAATTCTCCTTTTTCCTGGGAATTCCGATTATGTTTGGTGCCAGCCTGTTAAAAGTAGCTAAGTTCGTGCTGGTGAATGGTTTTGGATTTTCAGGAGTAGAGACATTTTATCTGATTACAGCAATGCTGGTGGCATTTGTTGTATCTGTTTATTCGATCAAGTTTTTGATGGGGTATATCAAGCGCAATGATTTTAAGTTCTTTGGGTATTATAGAATTATATTCGGGGCTGTTGCTCTGGCATATTTTATCGTTCAGGCGATATTGACTCACATGGCAAAGCCCGTGTAGAAAGAAAGGAAATAATATATGAAAATAAAGAGACCTCTGTCCAGAAAGGCAAAATTCGCCCTTCTGGCTCTGGTCCCGGTGTACTTTATTGCAGCGGGGTTTGTGCTGCAGCCGCTTCATGAGATTTTGCCAGGGCTGCAGGCGATTATTCGGGAACCAGATTTTTTGATTACCGATTATTTTTTGATAGGAGGGATTGGGGCATCCTTTATTAATGCGGGGTTATTATGTTTAATCAGTATTGGTGTTGTGTATTGGCTTGACATGGAGATGGACGGACATACCATAACATCAGCATTTCTAATGTTTGGTTTTTCTTTATTCGGAAAGAATCTTATGAATATCTGGCTGATTCTGCTGGGAGTAGTTTTCTATGCATGGTATCATAAAACTTCTGTTTCCCGTTATATTTATATCGGCTTTTATGGGACAAGCCTGTCGCCTTTGATTACTCAGGTAATGCAGATAACAGAGCTGCCCGTTATGACGAAAGTAATCCTATGTATACTTACCGGCATTACGATCGGGTTTGTGCTGCCGCCGCTGTGTACCCATGTGCATTATGCGCACAAGGGTTATTCCTTGTACAATGTGGGTTTTGCAGCCGGTATCATTGCCACGGTAATTGTTTCAGTATTTCGTTCCTTCGGACTGGAAGTGGAATCCCGGCTGATCTGGTCAACCGGCAATAACCAGCTGTTCATGATCCTGCTGGGCATTTTGTTTGGCGGAATGATTGTATTGAGCCTGTTAATGGACGGCAAAGAAACAATCCGGAATTATTGCAACATCATTAAATCCTCCGGTATCGCCGGAACCGATTATATCAAATCAGATGGCTGCTCCGCATCATTGTTAAATATGGGAATCAACGGTCTGGTAGTAACCGGGTTTTTGGTACTGACAGGCGGGGAGTTAAACGGCCCAACGATAGGCAGTATTTTTACCGTGGTAGGATTCAGCACGACCGGAAAACATGTGCGCAATATACTGCCCATTATGTTTGGCGTCTGGATTGCCAGCTGGGTAAAAATGTGGAGCGTTACAGACCCATCAGCCACACTCGCTCTGCTGCTGTCAACCACCCTGGCACCAATCGCCGGTGAGTTCGGCATCTGGGCAGGAATCCTCGCCGGCTTCCTTCACTCATCGGTAGCCCTCAACGTAGGCGTTGTACACGGCGGCATGAACCTATACAACAACGGTTTCGCCGGAGGCCTTATAGCAATATTTCTCGTTCCAGTAATCCAATCCATCATCGACCGCAGAGCCCGCGCCCGCGGTGGGTTGTCGTTGTAGGATAGTCGCGGATAGTCGCGAGGGAAAGTGGATCGTTTGTGAAGGAAGCGGCTCCGTTCTCTCAGCGGGTTATTTCTAAGGGCCTGCCTGGCCAAACAAAGCCTGCGAGGCCTGGCGGTGTGGGTACCAGTCCGTATTTTCATCGGTTTCGGACTGTAAACGTCTCTAAGATCAGAGCAATGATGCTAAATACAATGCCAGAAACGCCAAAACTCGTTACACTCAAACATTGGCCGTTTCTGGCATTAACGCATCATTGCTCTGTTCTAAGAGACGCTAACAGTCCTGCAAAGGCTGAAAATACGGACTGGTACCCACACCGCCAGGCCTCGCAGGCTTTGTTTGGCCAGGCAGCCCCTTAAAAATATCCCGCGGAGAGAACGGAGCCGCTCCCTTCACAAACAATCCACTTTCCCCAGCCACATATCCGCTCCCTTTAGTAAAAAGAAAAGAGCAGAATCTGGTTACTGTATTTTTTATGAAATACGGTTTCATCTTTGATATTATAACAACAGCGTTGGAATACTGTAGCTGGAGAGTAAATGTCCGGGGGGCGGGGCGGGGGGTGCTGCGGTACTGATTTGTTGCATTTGCAGGAATATTAGGGAATCTTAAAGCAGAGCAATGGAACGTTATATGAGAAAACAGGCATTGTTTGAGCGTAGCGAGTTATGCTGTTTTCTCATATGCATTTAGTTCCATTGCTCTGCTTTTAGATCCCCTTATATTCCGAAACAGCAGCAAATCAGTACCGCAGCACCCCCCGCCCCGCCCCCCGGACATTTACTCTCTGGAACCCCCTATCCCAACCTACAAACTCTCAGCGATTTCGTAGAGGAGGCGTTCGGAATCTTCCCATCCCAGACAAGGGTCTGTAATGGACTTGCCGTAGCAGTGTTCGCCGACTTTCTGGCTGCCTGGCTCGATGTAGCTTTCAATCATAACTCCTTTAACAAAATTATGGATGATGTCGGAGTGGCGGCGGCTGTGCAGTACTTCTTTGGTAATCCGGATCTGTTCGATATACTGCTTGTTGGAGTTGGAATGGTTGGCATCAACAATACATGCAGGGTTCTGCAGATTGCGCTCGGTATAGAGGCGGTGCAGCAGCATTAAATCTTCATAGTGATAGTTTGGTATGCACTGGCTGTGTTTATTGACAGCACCACGCAGAATTGTGTGGGTGTATGGATTACCGTCTGTTTTAACTTCCCAGTCACGCATGATAAATTCATGGCTGTTCTGCGCGGCTACTACGGAGTTTAACATAACCGAGAGATCTCCGCTGGTTGGGTTTTTCATGCCGACAGGAACGTAGCAGCCGCTGGATACCAGGCGATGCTGCTGATTCTCTACGGAACGTGCGCCTACAGCTATGTAGGACATGATGTCATCCAGGTAGCTGACATTATCAGGATAGAGCATTTCGTCAGCTGTAGACAGACCGGTCTCCATCAGAACACGCATATGCAGGTTGCGGATCGCATGCAGGCCTTCGGACATACTCGGCCGTTTCTCCGGATCAGGCTGATGGAGCATGCCTTTGTAGCCTTCGCCGGTGGTACGTGGTTTATTGGTGTAAATACGGGGGACAATAATCAGCTTGTCCTTTGTATCTTCCTGGACTTTAATCAGGCGGGTGGCATAATCCAGCACGGAGTCTTCGTTATCGGCGGAGCATGGTCCGATGATAACCAGGAATTTCTGGCTTTCGCCGGTAAAGATCTGTTTGATTTCCTCGTCACGCTGAGCTTTTGCTGTGGTACAGTCAGCAGGAAGCGGGAATTGTTCCTTAATTTCAGCCGGTGTCGGCAGTTTGTTAATGAATTCGAATCCCATAATTGTTTTCTCCTCGTCAATTGCAATGTGCTTATTATAATATGATCCGTAGCATTTTGCAATATAAAATCCTTTACTTACCTTTACCGGAAGTGTTATAATTGAGTTCGAAACGAAAGTCGGGTCAATGTTTGGATGATATTGCTCAGGAGGTGACGGATGAAATCAAGAGTAGAGGAGACGATTATTCGTCATGATAAGGGATATAATTGTGCGCAGGCGGTTGCCTGTACCTATTGTGATCTGGTTGATGTGAATGAGGAAACCATGTTCCGGATGACGGAGGCACTTGGGCTTGGTATGGGCGGTATGGAAGGAACCTGTGGTGCAGTTTCGGGGGCCTGTGTATTGGCCGGAATGAAACGCAGCAGCGGGAATCTGAATGCACCAGACAGTAAGGCAGCGTCTTATCGCCTGTCAAGAGAGATTCTTCAGCGGTTCGAGGAACAAAACCAGTCGGTTACCTGTAAGACGTTAAAAGGGATGGATACGGGGCATATTCTGCGCTCCTGCAAAGACTGCATACTGGATGCGGCAAAGATTGCGGAAGAGGTGCTGTTTAATTAAATAAGAATATAAAAACGAACAGGGGGCAGAGGAATGCAGGATAATAAAAAACTGGAAATGCTGCTGGAACTGGCGGAGATAAAAGATTTTCGCAATATGAAACAACATCTGCTGGAGATGAACGAAGCAGATATTGCGGTGGTAATTGAGGAACTGGAAACTGAGAAAAAGGCAGTCGTATTCCGGATGCTGCCGAAGGAACTGAGCAGTGATGTATTTGCCTGTCTGGAATCGGATGATCAGAAGCATATTATTGACAGCATCGGTGATGCTGAATTGAAGTATATTATCGAAGATCTGTATGTGGATGACGCGGTGGATATGCTGGAAGAACTACCGGCCAGTGTTGTTAAGCGAGTTCTGAAGACGGCTACCCCACAGACACGGGAACTGATCAACCAGTTTCTGAATTATCCGGAGAACAGCGCCGGCAGCATCATGACAGCCGAGTATGTCGGGCTGAAGCAGCAGATGACTGTAGAACAAGCATTTGCATATATCCGTAAGAACGGGGTGGATAAAGAGACGATATACACCTGTTATGTGATGGATGCGAAGCGCACACTGGAAGGCGTGGTTACGGTCAAAGATCTGCTGATGAATCCATATGAGACAGTGCTGCGCGATATTATGGATGTTAATGTGATTAAGGCAGTTACAACAGATGACCAGGAAGAAGTTATGGAACGGTTCCATCACTATGATCTGCTCAGTATGCCGGTGGTAGATCATGAGAACCGGCTGGTCGGGATTGTAACGGTCGATGATATTGTAGATGTAATGGAGCAGGAGGCGACTGAGGATTTCGAAAAGATGGCGGCGATGGCACCAAGTGAAAAGCCGTATCTGAAGACCAGTGTCTTTCAGCTGGCCAAGAACCGGATTCTGTGGCTGTTGATTCTGATGATCAGCAGTATGATTACCGGTGGGATATTAGGACAATATGAAGAGGCCTTGGCGGTACTGCCGCTGTTGATCACCTTTATTCCGATGCTGATGGATACCGGCGGAAATGCCGGCAGCCAGAGCAGTACGCTGATTATCCGCGGTATGGCAGTGGGGGAGATCGAACCTTCTGATATATTCAAAATTTTGAGTAAAGAAATCAGGGTTGGTTTGCTGGTCGGATTGATTCTGGGAGCAGTTAACTTTGTCCGGTTGATAATAATGTATCCTGGAAATGTACTGATTTGTCTGACAGTAGTACTCAGCTTGTTTGCTACGGTAATTATCGCGAAGACGATAGGCGGTCTGCTGCCGGTTGCTGCCAAGGTAATGAAACTGGATCCTGCGATTATGGCGGCACCGCTGATTACTACGATTGTAGATGCTTTCAGTTTAATGATATACTTTCAGCTGGCTTGTAAATTTTTGGAGTTATAGCATTTTAAATACCATTTTGGGGTATACTTGATTTTACCTGGGGCATATGATATAATGTCAATAGGTAAAAGTGAAATTGTTCCAATTCAACACAATGTGAAAATCCCAGAGGCGGCATCCTCTGGGATTTTCGTTTAGGCTAGTTGTCACGGCCATTCCCATCTAGCCATTTGCAGATGCAGTGGCAAACAACACCTGCTGTGATGGAAATAAAAAGTGAAATTATTTTATCCAATTCAACACCCCCTTCCTGTTGTCGGAATGGGTGTGACAACGGTATAATTGTATCATAAGTTCTTGACTTATAAAAGACCGACTGCTATACTGACGTATATAAAATAACAAGAGGGAGCTCGTAAGCGGGCTGAGAGGAAGTAATCAACTTCGACCTTTATAACCTGATTTGGGTAATGCCAACGTAGGGATCATACGCGGAATGAGATGAATTTGAATAAATCAAAGACGTCCTGTGTAAGTGAGATTCTTGCATAGGACGTTTCTTTTTATTGTATGGAATCTCCTGTGTAAGTGTACATTCTCTACAATTGCTGCCTCTTGTTATCAAATAAAAGGAGGATGCTATGAGAACGTACACCACACAAATGGATGCGGCAAGAAAAGGGATTATCACAAAAGAAATGGAACTTGCTGCCCAAAAGGAACAGGTCAGCCCGGAAGAACTGAGGTCGCTGATGGCCGAAGGAAAAGTGATTATTCCCTGCAACATTAATCACACCTGTATTGAGCCAAGTGCTGTCGGTTCGATGCTGAAGACAAAGATTAATGTCAATCTGGGGACCTCCCGCGACTGGCAGGATCTTGACATGGAACTGGAAAAGGTACAGGATGCGGTCAGAATGGGGGCGGAGTCGATCATGGATCTCAGTTCCTTTGGCGATACCCGGACATTCCGGCGCAAGCTGACGGCAGAGTGTCCGGCGATGATCGGCACGGTTCCGATCTACGATGCGGTTGTTTATTATCATAAACCTTTGAAAGAAATAACTGCCGACGAATGGCTGCAGATCGTGGAGATGCATGCACAGGATGGGGTTGACTTTATGACCATCCATGTTGGAATTAATAAGAATACGGCACAGCGGTTTAAAAATAATAAGCGTCTGACTAATATCGTATCTCGTGGCGGATCGATTATCTTTGCCTGGATGGAGATGACCGGCCAGGAGAATCCTTTCTATGAGCAGTACGACCGGGTGTTGGATATCTGCCGGAAATATGATGTTACCATGAGCCTGGGAGATGCCTGCCGGCCCGGATGCCAGGAGGATGCTTCCGATATTTCCCAGATGGAAGAGTTGATCACGTTGGGAGAATTGACGACACGGGCCTGGGAAAAGGATGTTCAGGTGATGGTGGAAGGTCCCGGCCATATGCCGCTGGATCAAATAGCCGCGAATATGAAAATACAGCAGACAGTCTGTAAAGGTGCCCCGTTTTATGTACTCGGGCCGCTGGTGACGGACATTGCCCCCGGATATGATCATATTACGGCA
>JBOFYZ010000133.1:0-3129 GCA_051654925.1 Lachnospiraceae bacterium
TTTCAAAAAAATATTCAAAAAAACCAAGAATACAAAAAAGGTACGCATTTTTTAACAAAAACAAAAAACCTAGAAATGCCCTGTTCACAAGGGCTGACTAGGCTTTTTTCACGTCTCAACTGTCAAAGACAGGATTATAAAATAACATTTTTATGGAATAGATGCAACGGGTAGATGCATACAATAATTAGCAAAGGGGTGATAGCATGTCTAATTATAGAAGGCTAATTTCATATATATATTCATATGAAGGCGGAAAAAAAGGAAAGAACATGGGATATGCAAAAATCGAAGTCCGAAACGGGCAATGCAAAATCCATGTTAATGTGAAGAACATCTACGTAGGAAGTAATGACATCGGTGTCTATCTGCTGGCACCGGGGCAGGAAATTATGCTGGGGAAAATATTTATCCGCAGCGGCCTGGGCGAATTCCGGGCAAATGTAGACGCGGATAATATCGAGGAAAGCGGTATTGACAGTGACCAATGCTATGGTCTGACCATTCATGATATGGACAGTACCTGGCAGTGCTATACCACAATCTGGGATGATGCAGTCAGCCAGAGCGCAGAAATTCAGCTGGCTGATGTGACATCTCAAAAAGCCCGGGAGAAAGAGGGCATTGTGGAAGAAGAAGAAGCACCGCGGCAGTCAATCGCCGAGGAAATTGCTAAAGAGCTGGAAGCAGAAGAGCAGAAGCTGGCCAACATTGCACCATGGAATGCGAATCCGGAATCAGTAAAGGAACCGGTTGTCGAGACTGTGGAGGTGGCAGAAGCCGCAGAAGTATTACCGGAAGCGGCCCAGCAGGTTGTGGAGAAAACCATCGAAGAGGAAGTGGTCAAACCGGTGGCCAATGCTGAAACAGAGCCGGTGCAGAAAATGGATCATGCCGAACCGGAGTGTACATATGTACCTGAGCCAGGTAATCCGCAGCAGCTGGAAGCGCTGGACCGGATGGAGCAGGAGGAAATCAGCAATATGCCCGTGTGGGATCAGATGTCCCACCGCTATATTAAGGTGTTTGCTTTTGATTATGACAATGGCTGTGAGATTTTATCGATAAAACCACAGGATATCGGATTGTTGCCGCGGGAAATCTGGATATACGGCAACAACAGTTTCTTGCTTCACGGATACTATAATTATCGTCATCTGATTCTGGCAAAATTAAATAACCCGCAGGGCAAGCCGCGTTATCTCCTGGGGGTTCCGGGACATTATTTCAGCAACGAGAAGTACATGGCATCGATGTTCGGCTTTCCGCATTTTGTGCTGGCGAAAAAGCAGCCGGAAGAAGACGGACGTTTCGGATACTGGTATACGGATATCAAATTATAGTTAAATGCCGCGAAGGGCAACGGCCGGGACATCAGGAATTACTATGGCAGCAAACTGCAGTAATTCGTCTTTTGTAAAGCTGGTATAACTGCCGGGACACAGCACTCGTTCTGACGCGGTATAATTCTGCAGGTAGTAGTTTGTGCAGCCTTTAATCCAGGGGCCGATGGCTTCAAAATCACCGCGGGTATGCAGGCCTTTCACTACCGTGGTGCGAAACTCAAAGGGAAGTGTTCCGGCAATCAGCCAGGCGGCACTTTCCTTAACCGATTCCAGATTCATTCTGGTAAGGCCGCAGGCTGCCGCATAATTATCAGGTCCGGCCTTTATATCCATTGCAAGGTAATTCAGGAGACCATCGCTGTATAGCTGACGGATGATATCAGGACGGGTACCGTTGGTGTCCAGCTTGACCAGTAAATCAAGTGAACGGATGTCCTGCATCAGTCCTGTCAGAGCATCGGCCTGCAGGGTTGGCTCTCCGCCGGTAATGCAGACTCCTTCGAGGATGCCGCGGCGCTTTTTCAGGAAACTAAGGACTTCATCCCGGCTGTACCCGGCGGGAACATTGATATCCAGCAGATCGGCATTATGACAGTAGGGGCAGCGGAAATTACAGCCGCCCAGGAATATTGTTGCAGCGACATGACCAGGATAATCCAGTAAGGTTGTTTTCTGCAGGCCGCAGATTTTGATCTCTTTCATTTCACCATTTCCATTTCGTTCATTTTCGTATATACTTACTATAGCACGTTCCGTAAAATGGGAACAGAAAAAATGCGAGGTTTTATGAACGAAATAATCCAGCTGGAAGAAAAATATATGCGCGAGGCCATCCGGCAGGCCAAAAAGGCAGCCGCGCTGGGAGAAGTCCCGATCGGGTGCGTCATAGTATATGAAGGGAAAATTATCGGCCGTGGTTATAACCGGCGGACCATCGACAAAAATGTGCTGGCCCATGCCGAACTTATTGCGATCAAGAAAGCATGCCGGAAAATGAATGACTGGCGGCTCGAGGACTGCACCATGTATGTGACCCTGGAACCTTGTCCGATGTGCGCCGGGGCCATTGTTCAGGCCAGAATACCGGTGGCGGCGATCGGCTGTATGAATCCGAAAGCAGGCTGCGCCGGTTCGGTGCTGGACATGCTCCATGAAGAAGGCTTCAACCATCAGGTGGAAACCCATATTGGAATGATGGGAGATACCTGCTCTCAGCTGCTGAAAGACTTTTTTAAGTCACTGAGAAAACAGAAGGCTGATAAGAAGGAGTCACAGCTTCCTTGACAAAAAGTCCAGCCTAAGTTATACTAAACAGGCATTGAATTTGCAAGAATATAAATACGTCAAAAAGCTTCCGTGCAGCCGGGGAGATAGCGGTGCCCTGTACCTGCAATCCGCTCCAGCAGGGGTGATATCCCACCTCGGATATGGTCTTGCAGGGCTGCCCCCGGTAAGCGGCGTTGACGTCTGGGTCTTGCGCAACAGAACTCCATGAACCGTGTCAGGGCAGGAATGCAGCAGCACTAAGTGGAACCTTCTGTGTGCCGCAAGGGAGCCTGGGCCGAGCTGGCTGCCGGGGTAACGCCTGTGAGCTATATACAAAGTGGGATGCACGGATTTTAAAAATATCAGAAGTTATACAGGGAGGGGGTCTATACCAATGTCATTTAGTTAAGACATTGGCATAAGGGCTTCTAACAGAGCGAGGTATATAGAAATATATACCCTGCTCTTTTTTTATGATTTTTATAGAAAAACACTTGACAAATATTCAAAATTTTGC
>JBOFYZ010000134.1:0-197554 GCA_051654925.1 Lachnospiraceae bacterium
CTTGAAGACGACGAGGTAGATAGGGCAGAGGTGGAAGTGCAGCAATGTATGGAGCTGACTGTCACTAATAGGTCGAGGGCTTAACCAAGTTGGTTTAGGTATTAATTCGGATGATTTCAATATGTGGTTTTGAGGGTATGTAAAAAATATCTTTTATTATGAATATTGACAAGGGTCAATGTTTATAATAGTATAAGTACAAAAGTACTTTCAATAATCCTCGATAGCTCAGTCGGTAGAGCACGCGGCTGTTAACCGCGCTGTCGTAGGTTCAAGTCCTACTCGGGGAGCTTTTTCTACATTAAAGATAAAATTATTAAAATACGGCCCCATGGTCAAGTGGTTAAGACATCGCCCTTTCACGGCGGTAACGCGAGTTCGAACCTCGCTGGGGTCATCATGGCGACATAGCCAAGTGGTAAGGCATGGGTCTGCAACACCCTGATCACCAGTTCAAATCTGGTTGTCGCCTCTCTAATGAGAACCTCAGAATCCTTGAAAATCAAGGGCTCTGGGGTTTTTGCTATGTATTTTGGGGTGCTTGCGCTTGTTTGCGTGGGCATTTTTTAATGATGAGTCGTTGCGGTTTGATCGTGATAAGCTGATTTTTTCGATCCTTGGGGCAGGTTTACCGTTTACGGTTACCCAAGGATTGCACTCATCTTTGATGCAGTTTCCTCATCTGATGTGACGTTTCGAAGATAATGCCTGGTCATGGTTAGAGAAGTATGTCCCAGCAGTTTTTGTAGTTCTGTGTCGTCGATACCGTTTTTATACATGATCGAGGCGGTTGAGAACCGAAGTTTGTGTGATGAGCGGTATTTGATATTGAGTGCATCACAGCATCTCTTTAAGTGCCGGTTGAAGGTCACTGTTGCCAGTGGCTGGCCGTTCCGGATAAAGAGGTATTCACTGTCAGGATTCATGTACTTTATTTTTTCCAGGATTTCTTTTGCTTTTGGGGTAAGCGGCATATTGCGCTTACCTTCATTTGCGTGTCCTTTGATATCGTCGATGATTTCATTTTTGTCATTTACAAACCGCTGGATGCGGATGGAATCGCCTGTGATATCACTCCACTTCAAGCCTTTTAGTTCTCCGATTCGCAGTACCAGATGGAAGTCCAGCAGGATTGCCAGTGAGTAGAAGTCATCATGGATATTGGAAAGGTAATCAATAATCCGTAGACGTTCGTCTTCACTGTAGGGGCTTATATCGGTGTTCTCTGCCTTGTAGGTAAACTGCTTATAATTGATATCCCGAAGGCAATTGCGGTCGATAATGCCATTTTCTACTGCCAGATAAAGAATTCCATTCATAATGCTTTTAAGGTCGTTGAATCGCTTTCTGGTGATTTCACGGCCTTTTGTGATCTTCCGGAAGAAGGATATGTAGTCCTGGACTTTTAAAGTCTTTAATGGAATCGTTGTGATCTCTGTATCCTTCAATAGTGCGTTCCAGAGGAAACGGTTTTCTTTTATTGTTTTTGGTGAGACACTGCTTTCTGATGACCGCCACTCCATCCAGACTTCAAAATACTGCTCCATTGTGGCATTTTCAATGCCGTAGAAATGTTCATATAGTTTTTCGATTAATCCGATGTAGCTGGTGCTGCTGATAGGTTTTCTTTTGACAATGAGGTATACTCTGCCGTCATCCGGTCTGGTTTTGATCTTTGATAAATCACATATTTCTTTTACTCGTTCTTCTTTTTGTGTAAATTCCACTATAATTTTTGCGCATGCCGATGTAGACATATTACCATTGTGATTATGGATTTGCAAGAGCTGTTTGATGATGGTGTCGGTGCCCTGATTATTTTGGGTAATAAAAAAGCCTGGCAGATTATTTGCCAGACTGTTGAGTATTTCTTGATTTTCATTTTTATAAATGCTTATGGTTCTGCACATTCGATTTGCCTCCTTTGTAATGCTGGGTGAAAAAACCGTGTGGTTATTCTTGAGAATATGGATACGCTGTGAGATAATGGTGGAATAGAGTGTTGGGGTAGTGGAGAAGAGGAAGATTTATGGGACTGGGGTCCTGGTTCTATTTTTATAATATGTAATTGATATATTCAGAATTTACAGAATATAGTTTTCAGATAAATCTTGTTTTAGGAGAGGGATTCCATGAGCGAGTTTCATGATCTGCCATATTATGCATTTTCAGGGATGTCGAAGATGACTGTGCGATGTCCGAAATGTAATGGAATGGGATATATAAAATTGGATGAAAAGAGACGTAATGCTCATTTTTGGTGTCAGGAATGTTTTATTTCTGAGGAAAAAGTTCCTCATTTTGAGTCTTACGAAGTATCTGGCATGTGTGAGCATTGCGACCGGCATTATCGTGTTTACTTGAACAAACTGAGTCATCATGGCAGAAAAGTACGAGTTACTTGCCCGCATTGTAATGAACAGAGTGTAGGTGAGGTTACTGTGCGCAGCCAGAGATATATTTATGCTAAACCTGGTGGAGGCAGAGATCCTTATTTTCATTATCAGTTATATTATCAGGGACATTTTCGTGGGGAATTGATATGGGCATTGAATCTTGAACATTTACAGTACTTAATTGATTATTTAAAGGCAGATTTAAGGAAACGGCCGGTAGGCGATTTGGGGCATGGTAAGCCACCAAGTGGGACGATGCGAACTCAGGCGGATATGCTGCCGACGTTTATGAAAACAGCAAAGAATCGTGAGGATATTGTTAAGCTGTTGGAGAAGATGAAGAATAATTCTTGAGGAATAAAACGTATGACTGGATTGTGAGAAATGAATAAAACAATATTCCGGAACAATCTTTTGGAAACTGTAGATCAGATAATGAAGACTAGGGGGCTGGCCTTTCAGAAGATCAAGTTTAAGATTGCGGCAGCTCCGGAAGATGGAAAGCCGCTGAATTCTACTGATGATATTATGCGATTGATAATGTTGAGCGAAAAGAATGTTGGGTCAAGGTTATTTTCAATTGATAAGGCGGCGAGTTTGTTGGCTTGGAAAGAACCTTTTGTTCCGATATGGGTTGATGTTTCGTTTCTGGAGATTGATGGTGCGACGGGGATTTTTAAACTTGATGTTAGCTTGCGATTAAGAAAGCCGTCGCAATTGCGTAATGTAGAAACTGGGCATCCGCCGTTTAAAGCGATATATCCGACATCGAACTACTGTGAGACATGTTTGCTTCGGATGGATATGGACGGAGAATTGCCGATTACTAAATGTCAACATTGTGGGTTGTTGACTTATAAGTTGAATGTCTCAAACGGCTTGCAAGCGTTTTCTTGTAGTAAGTGTGGGATGGGATGTGTTGCTACTTATCTTACACCATGTACTGTTGATGATAATTGCTATATGATATTTCTGCAATTAAATGAATCAGCATCTTTGGAAACGGTGCATTCAATAGTAAAGATATTTGGTGCGAAATATACAGATATTTATAAACGTTATAGAAGTGGAAAAACAGTAAAGTTTAAATTGTCATTGAAAGATGTTTTGGAGAAAACACAGGCATTGGAGGTGATCGATGTTTTGTATGAGGTATCACCGGAACTTTTGTATAGTGATATTTTGAAATGTCGGCAAAAGGGGATTATTTAATTAGAGAGATGAGGGAGACGGAAAGATTATGCTATTGCTCCAACATATTAACTTGTATTGGGATAAAGTATGCCGTGGCGCGCCTTATTCAACAGAAAGAAACCAGATGGTAATGGCATATGAGCTTCCAAAGAAGTTTTACGATTATTATTCTGTGGGTTTCCCGACACATTATGTTAGTTTCATGCAGACGAAAGATGGTATTGGAGAAAGTAATAACCGTATTATTATATGTACTAAGTATGATGAGATCCGATATGGAGCATTAGAGTTGTATCTGGAAGGAAGCGATTACCGTGTTAATTATCGGTATGATTTTCACAGAGGAGCGATTCCGGAACGGCATAAATATGATGTGGGAATCAGCAGATATATTGCCTTGAATGAAACGGCTATGGTGTTGGCACCGGATGAGTATGGGCGGCTTATATATAATGGTAGGTTCAAGGATTACGATATGGGAAGCTGGTATTATCAACTGGATATTGTAAATATCATAAATGTAACTGAGGATTTCAGTCCGCGTATATTTTTGGAGCAGGAACCGGTAAAGGAATACAGGCAGATTGCCCATCTATATTAGTGAAATATGAAGTGTGGTTAAAAGAGGGATGTGGTAATATATGGGAGACACGGCGTTATTGTTGCGGAAAGGATAGAGGCATATGGATGAATAAAGACATTGTATTGAGTTTTGTAGATGCGATTAATAAGCAGGATTTAAATTTGATCATTGCTCTAATGTCAGATGATTTTGTTTTTATTGATACTTATGGTGGTCGGGAGAACAAAGAGAATATGAAAACGGGATGGCAGGGGTATTTTGAATGGTTTCCTGATTATTGTATACAGGTGGAGGAATATATTGAAAATGATGAGTTCTCGGTGATTTTAGGATGTGCCAGCGGATCGTATTTAGGTAAGCCGGATAAGCATTGGGAGTTTCCGGCAGCCTGGAAGGTGGTTGTGAGCGGGAATCAGGTAGCGGTGTGGCAAGTTTTCTGTGATTCGAAAAAACAGTTGGATTCAATGGCTTAGGGCGTGTGAATATGATAATTGAAGTTGAATGTTATTTAGGTGATGCACTGATATCGGGAAATGTAGTGTCAGCAGGTGAATTGAAAAGCAAGATGGCAAAGGTTCTTAAAGATACTTGTACTAAAGATTTTGTTTCTGTATTTTGTGCACGTTATCATTTTGATTTGATTCCATATGCGGCGGATATTCAGGTCAATTTTGTGATGGATTTGGATATTGGGAGCGTTTTTATAAGAAGAAATGAAGACTTTATGGAATTATGAATGGGTATGGATTGAGCTGATTGGGTATAAGATATAGAATCTGTGGAGGTGTTTATGGATAATCGCGGAAGGGAACTTCTGATAGAGCGCTATTTCCTGATGTGGGTGGAACGGGATTTTTCGGGAATCACTGATATTTTTGCGCCTGAGATTTACTATAGTGAATGTTATGGGCCGGAATATCAGGGGTATGATGAGATTCAGCAGTGGATTGACAAGATGCTGAAAGAACAAGTGGTTCTGGAATGGTCGATAAAGAGATTTATTCATCAGGGAAATACGGTAGTTGTGGAATGGTTGTTTCGGGATCGGAGTAATGATAGAGAAAGTCAATTTGATGGTGTCTCGATCATTGAATTTAATGGTGATGGAATTATTTGTTCAATTAAGGAGTTTGCTTCGGCGTTTGAACATAGTGTGCCCTTTAGGATTCCTGTCAAGGGGAAGGAGCGGGTGCTTGTAGGTGCTGAGGTTAAAACGTTTGTTTTGGAGCATATTTGCTATACGAATCTGGTTTTTGTGAGGATCAATAAAAAGCTTAAAATGAGTCTTAGTCCAGATGAAATCAGGGACTTTGTTTATGGTGTCGTAGTATCTGATAAGTGTTTGATTTATAAGCATGGGAAAAACTACTATGCCTGCAATGAGTCTGCGGGTGTGCAGATTACAATTAACTCATTCAACTGCCGGGTTATTACGGCTGACAGAATTGTTTTGTCAACCAAGGGTAGGGATAATGGGGAAGCCATATGATCTGGAACATCATGGATGTATGGCTAAATGTTTAGGGAATAAGAATATATAGTTTATCAGGAGGCTTTTATGGATAAGACATTGATTGTGACAAGTCCGGCATTTGAGGACGGAGGCTAGATTCCGATACAATATACTGGTTATGGTGCTGATATTTCACCGGAATTACATTTGGCGGAAATTGATGGTAGGGCGAAGTCTCTTGCTGTTATTATGAATGATATGGGACATCCGGTTCCGGCTTATAATCATTGGGTTATTTGGAATATACCGGTTATGATGACGATACCGGGAGATATTTCTCACGGAGCACAGGTTATGGAACTCGGGGGTGCAGTTCAAGGCCGGGGATATGGGAAAAACAGATATCGTGGACCTAAGCCGCCGTTTAACGGGTCTCATGTTTATCAGTTTAATGTGTATGTGCTGGATTGTATGCTGGACTTGCCGGGCAGTTCCAGAAAGAGGGCTTTGTTAGCAGCAATGGAAGGGCATATTTTGCAGTATGGGTGTCTGAGCGGGCGGTATCGTTAAGTGGAGATAATTACTTATATCTGAGGAGGAATTGTGGATCCGAAATTTCAGTCATTTATAGCATGGTACGAAAGCCAGATCTCGGTATGGGAGCAGAATGAGATATTTGTTGATAGGGTGTATGAAAGCGAATATGCACAGCAATATCATATCGAAGTGCATTCGCAAAATGGTTTGGGACGAGTATCATTGTATGAGAGCAATAATATGTATTGGGTTGATTTTGAAGCTGGCAGTATGAGCTCAGATGAATGGTTTTTTCGGGTTAATATTACTTACGGAGAGCCGGAGGATATTAAGAAACAAAACCAAGAATTTATTGATTATATGAGTTTGTGAGATGAGAGAAGTAAAATTGTTGCTTGGAGGGAGAGAGATATGTATGAATTACAGCCAGATGTGCTTGCTGAGATAACTTCTTGCCGGGAAAGCCCTGTGTATAATGGGTACCGTCCGGCGCATTTGATTGGTGATTATTTGACGACAGGTTCCCAAACTTATATTGATAGGGAGTTTTTACATAAAGGAGAGACCGGCAGAGGATATATAACTTTTCTGTCACCGGAATTTTATCCAAATTCACTTAGTATTGGTGATGTACTTTCCTTTCAGGAAGGGAGTCGAATCACTGGTTATGCAAAGATTCTTGAAATATATAATCCGGTGCTGGTAAGAGATGATGTAGAAGAAGGAGAAACAAAATAAGGAGATTGTATGTTTCAGACGGCAGATAAGATAAGGAAAGAAATTATTACAAACCGGGCAGTTGAGCTTTATTCCTGTTGTACGGTATACGGGAAACAGAGGAAATTTGCTGAAATTGATATTGATTATTCACCGACGGTGCAGTTGTTTGAACAGCCGATAAGCTATTGTGAGCAGCCGAAAATGAAATGTAAGGTTTATTCCATTCGTGGTTATTGGAAGGAAGAACAGTTTAGTCAGTTAATAGATTTTCTGATACAGAAACAGTTGCTGATATATTGCTGGTATTGGGATCGGGAGAAAGAAAGGCGGTATGTAACCAGGTTTACCGAGAAGAACTAAAGAGTTTTCTTTTTGTAGATAAGAATGGTTATCTGAATATTTATTTTTCGATGGAGCCCTTGGAGGAACTGTTTGCTAAATCCATATCTGATGAGAAGGGGATATTTGTTGAGCGTGATATTTGGCGTAAAGGTGAGATTATTCAAGTTAATCATGCAATTTTGGTTGCGGCAAAAGGGGCAGGATACTTTTATTCTATGGAGTTTTGCAGTGAGGATATTGATGCTGGGAAGGTAAAAGCAAAGAGAGATGATTTTTGCCAATGTGTACAGGATGCTCTGGCATATGGCCGGGAAAAGCTGAAGTGAGTGGCTGAAAGAAAGCGATGGAGACTGTTTTAGTATGCTGTGAGGTAGTTTTAGAGGCATCATTTTTATAGATAGTAATTTAGAAAATTGGTAGATGGATATGAATGTTTTGGGTGTTGATGAAAGAAGTAGTGAGGTAATTGACCGATTAACGGTGATTTGGAGGCAGTCGGTAGAACAGACTCATACATTTTTGACTAAGCATGTGAAGAGGCGTATGAAGTTAATCAAGAGTTGTTGGGGCGGGTTGAGGAAGGACTAAATGCCTGGACGCAGAGAGAAACTATGATATTAAAAAATTTGACTGACAGCATTATAATTTTATAAAGAACAGGTGATCTGGTGGGGATTAACAGTAAGGGAAAACGAAAGATTATTATAGATGGGGTTATTTATTGGTGGTTTGTAAGAGAGGATAAGTGGGGAGAACCGATAGCGCATATTATTGCTGATGATCATTCATTTGTGGCTACCTGCAATTTATATTGTCCGCTTTTAACGATTGTCAAGGACAAACAGAATGGAGCAAGAAATATTCCAATGCTAGGAGAAATTAAAGGGGAATGTTTTGTGTTTACGCCGCAATATATTGAGCAATTAATTAGAGCTGCAATGCAGTGAAAAAGATGGAGATGTATTTTGTGAAGGTTTACATAATAAATGCTGGAGGAGAGTCTGATGGGCAGTTTAGCAGCTACTGCGAAGTATAGAGAATATTGGAATGGCAGCTTACCATTGTTTGTTCAGGAGAATTTTAAGGAAAATAGTGAAGTTCAGATAGCAGATGAATATGTGGTTTGTGTAAAGGAATATACGGGAAAGGTTGATAAGTGTAATCTGCGGGGGAGCGAGTGCGTTTTGTTGGATGGAGACCGGAAGATAGCTGAGTGGAAATCGATTGATAACAGCTCGGATTTTTATAAACTTATTAGACATAGCAATGGGAATAAGTACCTGGTGTTCAGGCAGGATTTGTATGGTTTTAGTGTGCTTGATTTGTTATCGGGAGAAATTATGCAGTATTATCCGGAAGGGTCGCTGAACGGCGGGGAAACATTTATTTGGACGGAAGTTGATTATAATCCGGGAACTGATGTCTTGGCGGTATCTGGTTGTTATTGGGCTTGTCCGTATAGTGTTCATTTATTTACATTTGATGATCCTATGAGTGAGAAGCAGAAGTATGTTGACTTGATTGAATGTTTTGATGGCGGCTATGATCGTTATGATGATGTGGATTTTGTTAAATGGATAGGTGGCAATATGGGAATTGTGCGCTTTGATGTTGAAACGGAAACGAAGGAGGAGATAATAATAACTCAGGATGAGTATTTAAATTATCTTTGTGTAATGGGCAGAGAATTATGATAATTGACTTTATATTGGAGGGGTAATGGACAAACAGACAATAATGCTTGGAGTGTATGGATTGCTGATTGGAGATGCGATGGGGGTGCCGTATGAATTTCATGCAGCAGAAGAGATTCCTGAATGGGATAGTATTGATTTTGTTCCGTTGGCCCAGTTTGAACGATCTTATGCGGATGTATTGCCGGGGACATGGTCTGACGATGGGGCGCAGGCGTTGTGTCTGCTGGACAGTCTGTTAAGTTGTGGCCGGTTGGAAATTGATGATCTCGCCGAACGTCTTTTGGATTGGGTGGATTCCGGGTTATGGGCGGTTGACGGCAGGGTTTTTGATTGTGGTATTCAGACGATGAGCTCTTTGCGTACATATGCAAGTGGGACATCTCCGCTGGAGTCGGGGTTTGTTGTTCCTAATGGGAAAGGGAATGGTTCATTGATGCGGGTGCTGCCGTTGGCGCTGTGGCATGAAGGGACTGATTCTGAACTGGTTGAAGATGCCCATACGCAATCACTGATTACACATGGACATGTTTGCAATCAGGTCTGCTGTGCCTTGTATTGTTTATGGTGCAGATATATTTTGCAGGGGGATGATGTGGTTACTGCGTATCAGCGGGCAGTTGATTATCTGGAACAATACTATGCAGACAGGGATGATTATCTCTATGAGCTGGAGTGTTGTACTGCTGAAGGGGAGGCTTCAGGTACCGGATATGTGGTTGACAGTATCAGAAGTACATTGCATTTACTGAAGACTTATAAGAGTTATGGTGATGTCATTAAAGGTGCGATTTCACTGGGGAATGATACTGATACGACTGCGGCAATAGCCGGCGGTCTGGCAGCTGTTGCTTATCGGGATATTCCGGAAGTATGGATTCAAAGGCTGCGGGGGTCAGAACTGCTTAAGGAGTTGTTTCAGCGGCTTTGATGAGAACGGGGCAACAGCGTGTTGCTTGTGTGGTCTTGCAGGCTGTGCTAAAATCAGGAAAAGGAGGTATGTGCCAATGGAATTAAGGGATGTGATTTTAGAATTACGAAAAGGATTAGGCTTATCTCAGGATGATTTTGCTCAAAAGCTATTAGTTACCCGACAGGCTGTTTCCCGCTGGGAGAACGGGGATACGATTCCTAATGTTGATACAATTAAATTGATTGCAAAAACCTTTGAGATATCAGTGGATTATTTACTGGGACATCCTGCCAGACAGTGTCAGAGCTGTGGAATGATTTTGGATAAGGACAGCGATAAAGGAACAGAGAGTGATGGATGCAAATCTGAAGAGTATTGTGCTTTTTGTTACCAGAAGGGGAATTTTGCCCATGATATTACTATGGAGGAAATGATTGAGGACAACTTACGGGATTTGGATAAATGGAATGAATCGGCTGGACTGCAGGTGACAGAGCAGGAGGCTAGGGCGCAGCTTATGGAGTTTCTGCCGACATTAAAACGTTGGAGAGTTTAGTTGCAAAAAAAAAGGCACTTCTCAGAGGGGGAGTGCTTCTTTTCAATTAGCAGGAGACAATATTATATGGCGGCGCGAGTAAATGGAGGATTGTAATGTTATGAGTAAGATATATGGTGTGTTTGACATTGAGGCTTATAGTGGCATTTGGGAAGTGATGGATAAGATGACATTTTCCCCGGAGGTGATAAAATCTGCTCAGGATTCACAAGATCCGGAATTGATGTTGGTTGATAGGGAGCGCGTGGGTGAATTTATTGATGCGTACCAGAAGATTGGTTTTAGTGATAAAGGAAGATTTGTGCTGATGTTTGTGATTCTGGATTCATTTAATGATATGGTTTCGGTGGGGGATGTGGATTTGCATAAGTATTGGGAGCAAATTAAAAGGCTGCTGATCGAAGATGGGTTGTTCTTTTCGAAGCTTATTACTTATTATGCATCCGTTGATTTGGGAAAGGATCTGGAGGATGCTTGGCATATAGCACCATATATGCGGTCTGCATTGATTGGATTGGTGGATAAATATGAAAATATAAGGGAAGAATCCGATACACCCTTTTTAGCGGGTTGGGATTATCTGCCTGATGAGTGGGAAGATGATGTTGAGCCAAATTGATTTTTGGTTGTCACATTCTGAGATGCCAGGCATATAGTTACTATAGGCATTTAAACTGCTGTATCCTGTGTTGATTTCTAATCAGAAGGATAGATAAGTTGTACCCTAATTGGCACGAATTTTCGAAATGTCAAGAAAATTCAAAAAAGTGTTGACAGCAGTTTTCTCGTGTGGTAAGATGTATCCAGATAAAGGAAGTGCCTGTCCGATGTCTACAACTATTTGTTGTGGATGCGTGCAGGCTTTTTTATTTGATAAATATCAAGATTAATAATATCTGAGGAAAGGATTTAAGACTATGATGGCGACTGTAAGATTTATGCGTAATGAAAGTTATAAACTTTGGAACGGTCTGGATAATAGAGCGTTTAGTTTCTCATGCCTATATTTGGAAATTTCCTTACAGGATAGCATTTATTTTGCCATAGATATGATTAGATCCTTGAAGCAGACGGAAATTGTTTACCTTTTTATGCCCTGGCACAGGCACGCCTTGAGCTGAATTGGTAAAGGAAGTGTGAATCACACCGTCTGTTAGGATATCCGGCAGGCGGTTTTTTTGTATCTATTTTCATGAGAAATGGGAGGTTCAGAAGTTTATCAGATATTCCTGAGTAGCTCAGCTGGTGGAGCACATGGCTGTTAACCATGGGGCCGCAGGTTCGAATCCTGCCTCAGGAGCTTCCTCTTTGGAGGAAATAAAATAATATAATAAAACAGGCACGTAACTCGTTGATATTGCACAGATAAGGAGAATATTGTGAAATCTGAATTTACCGAATTTAAAGGGGCGTAAGCTAATCCGGTGAAAGCGTCTGCTTGAAGCGCAGAAGAGTCAGGATCGACACCTGAACGCCCCATTTATGATCCGGGGGTTTATGAAAACATTCGCAGTCGGATCATAGGAATCTATACGAGATCTCGCCAAGGCATGCCAGATAAGAAAAGCAGGCACTTAACTTTCTGGCGTGGCTTGAGCGATAATCGAAAGATGTATTTACACATAACATTTCGCAGAATGTGTGTGTTAAACTCCCGGCAATAGTTGGGGAAAGGTAAGTGGGGGATACCCCGATAGTGTAATCTTACCGGCAGGCACCCGGTAAAAGAATATGTCCGAGTAAGGAAATTTTAAGATGATGAGTATGCGAATACGAATACCGAAGGCAAATAATAAGATTTAGCGCCTGAGGTGATGCGGTACGTTGCACCCGGCTTATATCCGGCGATTGTAGGTTCGACTCCTACCGGGCGTACTGGGAAATGAAAAAAACAGCCGATGCAGCACTGTTAAGGAGTGTAGCGGTATTGTCAGCAGCAGGTTCAAATTCTGCCATCGGCTCTGCAGAAGAGTGAAACGGAAAATCACATTTGGCTCATAACCAAAGAATAGTGGGTTCGACTCCCATTTCTGCAACGATCAAATATGAAAGGAGATTTTACGATGGGAGTCTTATGTCGATTGCGTCTATTGCAGCCAGGAAAACTAAATATTGAGTATCACATATACACCCGTGGTGAAATGGCAGACGCAGCCGGTTTAAGCCCGGTTTCCTAAAGGAGTGAGGGTTCGAGTCCCTCCGGGTGTACTGATGCTCCTGTAGCAGAACGGAATATGCACCGGATTAAGGATCCGGGTACCGATGGTACATGTGGGTTCAAATCCCACCGGGAGTTGAATGTAAGAGTGCAATTGAGCTTAATCCTGCAGCAAGCCCGAATGGCGGAACGGCATACGCACTGCACTCAGACTGCAGGTTCTGCAGGTTCAAATCCTGCTTCGGGTATTGATTTTTTGAAAGGAGAATGTTGTTATGGAGAGTTATTATTATCATTATTATGAGAGAAAAACAAAATATGAATCCGGGTAGGTATGCAAATGGTGAAGCACACTGACTGTAAATCAGCTACGTTAGAAACGTTACAGGTTCAAATCCTGTCCTGCCCATTTAGTAATGTAAATTGCAATATTTTACGGGATCATAGCTCAGATGGGAGAGCGCCTGCCTTGCAAGCAGGAGGTCGTGAGTTCGACTCTCATTGGTTCCATTTATACCTTATGATATGCTGCATTGGCCTTCATAGGAAAACGGTTAATCCACCCGACTGTCTATCGGGAGATTGTGGGTTCGAATCCCGCTGGAGGCGGTTGATGAAATTTAATCAAAATTAAAAAGGTAAGAATAATCATGAAAAACTGTGTATGTGAAAGTAAGAGATGGTCGAGTATTCAGATCAGTATCGTTTCAGATATTGATGAGATTAGAGTGCGCCAAAACATATGCAGAAACCAAGATGATAATTTGATATTGCTGATATAGAATGCATGATAGGAAATATTTATGTGTTTATATAAGTGATGAGGTTGTCATTGGGGCAGCCTCTTATTTATTTTCCGGAAATTTTGGTGAGATAACCTAATGGTAAGGCACCTGCATGGAAGGCAGGTATTGCGGTGATTGCCGCATTACAGGTTCAAGTCCTGTTCTCATCGTCAGATTGGGTATGCAAGAGGTTATAAGCAGGCAGTCTTGAAAACTGACGAGGCGTAACTGCTCCGTGGGTTCGAATCCCACCCCAATCGTTTACCTGATGTAACTCAGTTGGTTAGAGATCCCGTCTGATACGCGGGAAGTCGGAAGTTCGAATCTTCCCATCAGGATTGTGGCTATACATTGATATTGGCAAGATTTTTAAGTTTTAGGATCCGCTTGCGAGGGTTTAATTCCCTCTAGTCACGCCAAAGGTTTGTAGTGTAATGGAAACACCCCGGTCTCCAAAACCGGTAATGATGGTTCAAATCCATCCGGGCCTGCTCTGCCGCATTATAAAGGTAATTGGTACCCCTCCGGTTTGCTAAACCGGCAGTCGAGTCATATCGGCTTCTGAGTTCGAATCTCAGGTGCGGCGCTTTGTCCGAGTAGTTCAACGGAGAGAACAGGAGATTTCTAATCTTCTAATGTGGGTTCGATTCCTGCCTTGGACATTAGGTTGATAAATTATTTGTATACTACAGGTAGATTTACAACGGATATTGAAAGTTATATAATAATCACAGAAAGAACAAATATTAAGTGAAAGGAAAGAAAGACAATGAATGCTATGTTAATGACCACGATGGAATGCCGTAAGGAACAGCAGAAACAAAAACGCGCTTGTAAACAGCGTGCATTTAGTGTGCCATTACGGAATAGTGGAAAATTAAGATGGTATTGTATTTGTATGACAGATTTGGTTTTGGATTGATTTGATTGTCCGGATTTTGTTGTAGAAATAATTGGCCTTTTCTTATAGAACCGCTTGTCCGTGATGGACGGCGGATTTTTTGTGCTCAAAAAAGAAATATGTGTGTGTAGCTCAACTGGCAGAGCAGCAGACTCTTAATCTGAAGGTTCTGGGTTCGATTCCCAGCACACGCATCTGCATCGTAGTCCACGCGGAGTGGAAGCAGTCTGCAAAACTGCTGGCGGTCGGTTCGACTCCGACACGATGCTTTTGGTTGGATTGTTATGATTCGGCTGAAAAAATAAATATAAGCATGTATAGCCAAGGGGTATGGCAACGGGCTTTTAACCCGTATATCGCAGGTTCGAACCCTGCTACATGCACTAAGCTCCCGTAGTCAAGTGGATACGATGCCAGCCTTTCAAGCTGGAGGTGTAGGGTTCAATTACCACGGATCATCTGGCGCCTTAGTCGAATGGTAATGACGGTGCTCTCTCAAAGCACAGATGATGGGTTCAATTCCCTCAGGCGTCATCGGTAGAATACTTGGGTTTGATGGTATTTTATTATAGATGAAAAATGGATTTTGCGGATTGGTATAGTGGTAGAACGATCGGCTCTGACCCGGTAGATAGAGGTTCGATTCCTTTATCCGCAGTTTGGTAATCTTTTTAGGGATATAGCGTATCTGGCAGCGCACGGGACTTTGACTCCCGATGAGGCAGTTCGAATCTGTCTGTCCCTATTTTCAGCCTATCGCCAAATGGATAAGGCACACGGCTACGAACCGTGGATTTCGGAGTTCGAATCTCTGTAGGCTGGTTGATTGTGAGGCTAATATTAGGAAAGGGGGAGAGGGTGATGGATTATCCGACGATAAATGTGGCTGCCACGGGATCGCGGATTGATAATCTGCGGAGAGAGAATGGGATGAGCGTGGCAGCGATGAGAGATTTTCTGGGATTGTCAACTACTAATGCGATTTATAAGTGGCTGAGAGGGGAGACACTTCCGACACTGGATAATGTGGTTGCGCTTAGTGTGCTTTTTGCGGTGGCGATTGATGATTTGATAATATCGGATGAGGGATGTTGATTTTGTTAATCGGGTAGGAGCGTGTTGCTTCTGTATAAGAATAGCAGCGTTGCAGCAGATTAAAAAGAATATCTTTTAAATAGTATAAGTGAGGACAATCAGCCAAGGATTGCCCTCATTTTTGATGCTGTTTCTTCTTCTGGAGTGATGTTTCGAAGGTAATGCTGTGTCATGGCTAATGATGTGTGTCCCAGAAGCTTTTGTAGCTCGGTATCTGACATACCGTTTTTGTACATGATAGATGCGGTTGAAAATCGTAGCTTGTGGGAGGAACGGTATTCTATGTTGAGCTCCTGACAGCATTTCTTAAGCCGCCGGTTGAAGGTAACGGTTGACAATGGTTGACCATTCCGAATAAAGATGTAGTCGCTGTCTGGATTTAGTATTTTGATTTTCTCCAGTAGTTTGAATGCTGTAGGTGTCAGCGGTATGTAACGTTTTCCTTCGGTGGTATGTCCTTTTGTATCTTCTATAATCTGATTTTTGTCATTGACGAATCGCTGGATGAATATGCAATTGTCTTTGATATCCGCCCATTTTAATCCCTTTAGTTCCCCGATCCTGAGCACTAAATGGAAGTCGAAGAGAATTGCCAGTGAATAGAAGTCATCAGTGCTGGCTGAAAGATGATGGATTATCTGTTGGCGTTCATCTTCTGTATATGGTGCTATATTAGTGTTTTCGGGTTTGTATGTAAACCGCTTATAATTGATGTCCCGAAGATAATTATGATCAATAATGCCGTTTTCCACTGCCAGGTAGAGAACACCATTCATGATGCTTTTAAGGTCGTTGAAACGTTTTCTGGTAATTTCACGCCCTTTGGTGATTTGGCGGAAATAGGATATATAATCTTGGATCTTTAATAATTTTAAAGACGCTTTGCTAATGTCAGTATCTTTTAACATGGCGTTCCATAAGAAGCGATTGTCTGATATGGTTTTTTGTGTGACGCTTGTTTCTCTGGCGCGCCAATCCATCCAGATTTCAAAATATTGTTTCATTGTAACGTCGTCTGTGTTGTAGTGTAGGTCGTAGAGTTTTTCAATTAGACCAATGTAACTGGTACTGGTAATGGGTTTTCTCTTTACGACTAAGTAGATTCTTCCGTCATCGGGACGGACTTTTATTCTGGATAAATTGTATAGTTCTTTAACTTTTTCTTCTTTTTCGCTAAAATCTAACATGGTTTTTGCACGTGCTGGCATCGACATAATACCACGTGGGTCACAAATCTGCAAGAGCTGGTTGATGATGAGTTCGCTATAAATATTGTTTGGTGTAATATTGGAGGCGGACTTGCTATCTGCTAGAAAAGATGCAATTAAAAGGTTGGTTTGCTGATATTGTGTGCATTTTCTTGACAAATTACCGCCTCCTTTCAATAGTTATTTGGCTTATGCTTATAAAATTTAATCCAATATCCCAGTTTTTAAATAATTGCTTTCTATGCAATAATAATCGGATAATGAATATCGTTTGAATTAATCCGGAGATTTCCTAATGCGACAAATTCACCAACTTTTAATTTTGATAGAGTTTCGTACCAGTAATTAACATTGGACGGATCGATTTCAGTTGCAGTTTTACGAAGCTCTTTTATAGCAGGACGGAAATAAAGACGTACAGCACATTGGTTTAAGGCAGCGAGTGTTTCTGGTGAAAAAGTTGCTGTTGTCTGGGTGGCCAGAATATAATTCAGGTTAAACTTACGCCCCTCACGGAGAAGTTGAAGAAGAGTAGAGTCTGGCTTTAAAGGGAAATTCTGCAACTCATCAATAACAAAAGTTATATTTCTATGGTTGGTTAAACTACCGGATTTTGCAGCACACCAAAAACCTGACAGTGTAATTTCAGCAAGGATTATTTTGGTAAGCGAATCAAGTTTAGAAAAATCCAAAATATTAATTTTTCCAGGTGAAATTTGTTTGGAACTTTCTCTGATTGCGTTGCAATTGAACAGAGACCATAGTTTGTTGTACACCTGTAGTGCGGAATCATGCTCTTGAAGTCCCAACCCGTGGGCAATGGCATCGATGTCGTTAGGGAAACTCTGTTGATGCTGGAAGGCCCAAATAATAGCTTCTCTTAGTGCACAAATTTGTCTTGAACCAAGTCGGGCTGTGCTTGAAAGAATATTGGTTGCAGTATTTATAATACTGGCAAATGATTCATCGTTTCCATTGAGAGATTTGAGGAGTGAAATGTTGATGCCGTCATTGAGTATGTCAATCCGATTCTCAAATTGTTGGTAAATAGGGGCGATTTGCTGAAGCATTTGACTGCTTTCATGTGTGTGACTCAAATCAAAAACAATTACAGTCCCCCCATTTTGTGCAGCATCCAACTCTATTCGATTCATTCGGCAGGTTTTGCCAGAGCCGGAAATTCCGGTAATGAAAAGACTGTTGTTTGGGGAGTTGGGGCTGGTGTTGATTATTGTGGTTTGTATATTGCCGATATACATGGTCGTTTTCTCCTTTCTAAGTGCTCCAGGGTTAATCCGTTTTTATCCATAAAATAATGTTTTCTGAATTTTAGGCAACGGATTCGGTCAGAGTCATTGTTCGTATAGCTAAAAGCCTTTTTTATGGTGTAATTGTTGTTTTGTGTGTCATTACATAAAATGATGTCTGCCGCAGCCAAATGGTATTTAACTGCCAGTATACTAATCGTATCGAGTATTGAACTGCATAAAGACTTGAAAAGTTTTTCTGTGATATAATAAAAGTCGGTGTCAAATAGAATTACTTCGTTATTTTTGATTGCCGATTCCAGTGACATTTCAATGGAATCAACGCAATAAATTTTTATATGGTCATTATCAATAAAGTTTTTAATAATCAAGCCTCTTATTGAATCACTCAAGTCGTTATGTTCTATCAAAAGTTCCGCTTGGTTTGTTAAATGTAATATTAAATTTTTTAACCTGCACTGCATATTTACCGTTTTTTCTTCGGTATTTTGGCTGCGAAAGTAACAACGATAAGCAGTTAAAGCCGCCAACAATCCGACTGTTAAAAAAGAGAAATTTTCAGCATCCATTTGAAAATCAGCGGATGTATTTAACAAACTTAATTCGTGCAAAATAACAACAATATTCTGGCGGATAAAATCTTTAACATTAACTATCTCTTCATTTAAGGCTACTGCGTTCAGGCTGCGAATATCGTCTGTGCAAATGTGAATGGCATAACAATGCGCTGTTAAAGATTGCACGATATAATTGCAGGAAAGCAGTAGTGGTAGGCAACCATCACAAGCCAAAAAGTCTTCGATGCTCTTTAGGGTGTCTGATTTTTTATAGACATAAAGAGCGGCCATATTGTTCGATTTTAAAGTTGCTCTGTGTTCAGTTTTTCTTATCCGGATAACGGATGGAGTCTCAGTCAGAAGCCGAGAGAGGTACTCAAAATCCTGTGGTGTATCAAACAGAAAAAGTAGCCCGCGATCGAAATTTAAGCATTTATCGACTAATATAGGCCTGAGCTCCGTATAAACTCCTACTAAAAGTAGAATATCTGCCAAGTTTGTAGGAATTATTTTGCCAGTTTTTTTAGTTGAGACCATGTTAATGCTCCTTCTTCAATATATTTATAGCTTCCATCAGATAGAAAAATCCACCCGTTAATTGCTGGCACCATAACTGTTTTAGTAGATGAAGCAATTAAGCTGCGTATGAGCTGTTGGCTGTAATTCTTCGCACGCGGACTGGGAGCTAAAATTTCAGCACCAATAGAGCCTAACTTCTTTAACAAATATGTTCCGGAAGCAATTTTTTCCGATGCGAAATGTAGTTCCTGTGGTTGATTAGCAACTTCGCATTTCAGTTGATAAATCACCTGTGTTGGATCTTCCATAGAACGCAAGGTTGTTATTATCGGAAATCGGAGATTGCTAAGTTCTCGTGGCGAAGTGTTGATTGTGCTGTGCTCCGTTCGGATCTCTGGGATGTCAGCGTCGGAAATATATATTTTTTCAAATATGGAACGTTTTTCTTCAGCCTGGATTTCACGCAGAGCGTGTTTTTTGTCCTGCCCCCAAAGCGTTGCTTGTTGGCGAGCCATAGCTTTTTCCGCTTCACGTCGAATGAGGCGCTGATCTTGGTGATGCTCTTGGGCTAATTTTGCGTACAAAAAAGGGTTTGAATCTGCTGGAAAAACAGTTCTAGCAGATGGTACAGAAGATGCTGGTTGCTGTGGTAAATATGGATTGCACATGAGAAAATCCTCCTTGTATTGTAATCTGCTGTCATTATATACCAGGGTTACGAGGTTAGCTGCAACTACCTTGTGCACGGATTGTCATATAAAACAGGAAAATATAGTTAAATTACACTTAAATATATGATAAAATAGAATAATAGATGGAGGTAATGGGCGAATGGTAAGAAATCGAAAGGTGTCTTTAGATAAAAATTCAAAAGAACGGCAAGAAGCATTAGGCTTCATTAAGCAAGCGATGCTGTTGGATTATGCTGTACCAAATGGTGTAAAAGATGAAGGCATTATTATAGAAGTAATGAATTCTTGTCAAAAATGCTGTTCTCAAATATTTGCGTCAAATGAGTACGCTATTCAGTATAATTTTTTCGGAGAAATAAATTTTGACGGCAAGCCTCAAAAATCAGTTTTTAGTTATTTTTTCTTTGAGTTTTATTTTAAAGATTTAGAAAAAGAAAGGATTTCTTCGGGAAATAAATACAGTTTTTTATCCAAGACGGGAATGTCCACCTTGATATTACAGCATTGTGTTTTAAGTGCTTATCATGCATTATTAATGGAGCTCTCAGATGGCTGCGAGCTTAAGTCTTATGGCTTAAGAAATAAGACAAAAGATAAAGGTTTTAGGCAATTATTAGCTGAAAGAATTATTGCATTTGAGGAGAATGAGGAAAAATTAAAAAAAATAAAAGTTATTAAAAAGGATAAAGATATATCTAAAAACTCAAGAATGGCATCAGACTTTACTCAAAAAGCAAACACACAATGCAAAAATATACCTGGTATTAAAGATTTGTTCACATATAATAATGAAAAAGAAGAAGAATGTTTTTTTATTCAATATGCGGGTTTATTTTATAAAATTTGCAATATTAGAGCTAATAGGTGGCTGTCATTTTTTAGAGCACTAACAGCAAGGTCAAAGAGACCGCCAGAAGACTTTAATAAAATACCCGGTGAATTATTTAATGATGAATCGAAAAAAATAAATAAAACTGATGATTTATATAATCGCTATTTGTTAGAACGAATTTTTAGTTTTGATTTGGTTAATTGTTTATTACAAAATATGTTTAATATAGAACTGAATTCAGACCATCGTTTACGCGGCAATGAGTTATTGTCCGTGTTACATGGTTGTAAGAAACTTCCTAATGCCTTTAGTAGAAAATACTTTATACAATATGCTTTTGATATGTTTTTTGTTGAGCCGGATTCTCATTTTGATTATTGGGAACGTTGTAAAATGAGATTGGAGGGAACTGCAGTGGGTTCAACTTCTGGAATTAAAGGTGGATTTCAAGTTACTTCTTGGATTCAGCAATTTGAGCAATTTTGCGACTACATGGCAAGTTTTGTCATTCCAATATACGAATGGTGTTTTATTAATATATTAATGGAAATAATGGAAGATAAAATGCCAGAAGCATCATACCAAGAACATTTAATGAATGGCGTGAATATATTATCAGCATTTATTACTGAGAACTATGAGCGACTATTGAATCCAATAGATTTTTACAAAGATTCTGATAACGATAGAATAAAAGAGCTTAAGATAATTCAACCGGATTCAACGTTGCAGACGGGTCTGCCGAAAGAAGTAGTGGATTTTATTTTTAAAGAATTCTATCAGGAAGATGAACTGAAGTATGTAGACTTAAACTTAAAGTTACTTAATCCGGAATATTTCAAAAAAAGATATGTAGGAAGACATGAGGAACCATATAGAGCCAAGGTAAGGAATTTCTATTCCCTGTTAACTCAGGAGTCGTTTATTGATAATCAAAAAAAGTAATGACAAAAGTGCCCAATTTAATTAAAGAGGCCAATATAAAAATTATAAAAACAGGGGACGTAGCAGGGATGTGATAATAAATTTTTATTTAGATTGAAAAAAAGTGGGCATTGTCGGTGACAATATCCACTTTTTTATATTTATTATGGTAAATTACGTGTAATAGAAAAGCTGTTTTGTGAAAAGCGTTTGAATTTTTTCTAAGTACACGCGGCTGGTTGAAAATTGTATGAACCTGGAAGGCCTCAGAATTATAATCCACACTCATTGATAATGTATTCTTCTACCGATTTCTTTGGTATTTTCCATACTCGTTCAACACGGAAGGCTTTAATTTTATTATTCTTCAGCAACTCGTAGGCGGCATTACGACCGATGTAAAGTATCTCACATAGCTCGTCAAGGTGCCGTGGATGTTGTAGGAAAAGAATGATTATTCAGTGGCAGGGGATAGTCGTCTGGATTTTAGTGTGAAGGAGTAAACCCGCTATGGTATAGTTGCCATAGCAGATTTTTTAATTTGAAAAAATCATAAAGGTAAAATGATTATGGGGTGAATGTTATAAATCATTGGATTCTTCTAAAACGGCTATGATAGATTCAATACTACGTCCTGAGCGGACATCACCCTCCAACTCCCAGGCGCAACTATGACACATGAAAACACCAGCAAGTTCTTTGGACTGGCGAATAAGGGGAATTGGATTTGGTTTTGCTGAATCAGTGATTAAGCGATTGCAGGCAGGGCATGTTAAAAGATTAGCACCGGGTCTGTTGATAATATTATGAGACAGATGATCTTTATATCCGATAGCTTTGTCGGTAAAACTTATCTTTTCGGGGAAGTTATTACATAGGCTTTCTGATATATCATCACGCAATCTGCCGTTTTTGGTGTCCCAAAAATCTGTTCTATCTGCCTCAATCACATAGGTGACGGTTACTAATATTTTGCCCATATATATGTTCCTCATTTTAGTTTATTGTTGTAAGTTATTGCATTTTGTGAGAAAGGGATTGCTATGCATGCGGATTTATTTATGAAACAAGATTAAAAGTAGGGAAGAAGGACTCTGCGTACTGCTTTACCTATTTTGAGTAGATAGAGCAGCCCTTGGACATATTACTCTGTGCGGGAAGATGACGATTTTGTGTCCTTTGGTTTTCCGGTCTTGTTTCCTTCCTGTGGGCGTGGATATGCGACTACGATTAATGTGTCATCTTCTCCGCCGCAACCATCGGCATCTTTTGGAAGTATTATCATATTAGTTCTCCTCGTATGCTTCTTAATACTGACTTCATAAATAGTATACTATAGAATATTTGATATTGTAAATGTATATTAATTGTACTGACTCATTTATACTGTGTGTGGATACGTGGCGAAAGGGATAAACACGGAGAGTCAGTTATCAAAAAGCATTACGAATTCATTAGAATAAAGGTGGTTATCATCGATTTTATTTGGAGTTCTTTTTGTCCTGGAAATTCTGTAAATTGCTCTGTCTTAAGATATATTCTTCAATAGCTAATCGTGGTATTTTCCACACCCGTCCAATTTGCCCGGAGCTCATTGTTTTTTAGCAAGCGGTAGGATGTATTGCGACCGATGCAAAGTATCTCACAGAGTTCATCTATGGTGAGCAGTTCTTCATATTCATTAAACATTTCTATCAAATCCTTTCAAAGTTTTTTTAATACCATGTTAAAAAAATTAAGATTAAAATCCGATACAACAAAATGATAAATCATTGAGATAACATATTCATAATCAAAGATCACGAAACAAAATCATTCGCAATGAGAGGAGGGAAATGGTAATCTATTTTGCGTACTTGTTATTATATAAAGATTTAAAATATCTTTATATTGATCTTTGATTAAGATAATGAATCATGTTATTTGATAATGATAATATATTAAATTTTGTTATAGGAGATAAGTTTATGCCTAATATTAAATTATCAGATGCGGAACGAAAATCAGATTATATATCAATTAAGTGTACCAGAAAACAGAAAGCTGAGTTAACAGCTATGGCACAAAAGAATGGTAAGTCTGTAAGTGAATACTTATTAGATTCCGGATTGGCCGGAAAAGAGCGGATACGGGCTAAAGACCGGAAGCAAGCTGCTGGGTTAGTCAGGCAGCAGGAGTATCACAATATGATATATCGCCAGGCAATTGCCAATGGAGATTCGGAACTGAAACAAACAATTATATTTATGGGTGAGGAGACCGAAAAGACATGGGGATTTTAGTACGGATGACAAAAGGTAATTATACTAATCAAGATGCTGTTGATAAGGTACTTCACTATATTTCACGAACTAGAGATCAAGACGAAAATCAGGATGAAGTTTTGGCGACAGGCGGAGCTGGAGTTAATTACTACTCAGGAACGCCAACGATGATAAATCAGTTTAGTTACGTACAGCATGTCAATAGAATTGAGCAGCGTAAGGGGCGCAGGATGTATCATGAGATTTTTCAAATATCAATGGAAGAGTTTTACATTTTGGGCGGGACAGGGCAATCAATTGACTGTCTCGCTTCTGCGTTATGCCAATATTACTTTGCCAAAGGACATCAGGTGGTTTTCGCAGTTCATGCGGGCAGACAAGGCGATATTCACATCCATTTTGCTGTCAATACAATAAACTTTATCAACGGTAAAAAGTGGCACGATAGCAAGCTGAATCTGAAAGAACGCGAAAGTTATTTTAATAGTGTGATTGCGAGCTATGCACCATTTAGACAATGTATTTAGTACAATTTATCTTAAACATAAAGTTGAAGGAGAAATCTTATGAAGAATAATGATACAAATGAAATTAGAATGGATATGGAAGAAACAGAAAAGATGTTGGCAGAGTTAGAGAACGATCCATTGATGAAAAGGGATAAAAAGACTGTGGAGATCAGAAAAGAGTACAATGTTTTTAAGACTGATATGGTAAAAAGTACAGCCTATATACAAGGTATTTGGAATCAGTTCATCGATATGATAAACCGTTTGGAAAAGAGTGGTTTAGGATTTGTTCCTGGTGAACTTAAAGACAGGATTAAGGATATACAGCAGGATCTTAATGATATGGATGATATATTAAAATAAGATAATTGGATTGGTAATAAAATAATAATCTGGTATTCTGTCGTCACGAGTCTTCAAATGATCATGTAGAGTTGTTTTGGTCTTGATCAGATAGTCAATCAGAACAACCCTACATCTTTGCGCAGAAAAGATTATTTTAATATTTCTTCTTTCATACTATGAAGGATATCGTTCACAGTAAAAACGGAAGAACTATGGTTAATGGCAAAAATAATAACACTATCCCGTACATTGCGTGGGTGAAGGGATTCGCAGTGTCCTAGGCGGAGTATGTATTGTGTCTCTGCTAAACTGGCTTTTAAAGAAAGACAGAGAGCCAGGAGTTTATTTCGTGAGGGGTTAGTTTTTTTCCCGTCAAAGATTTGATAGCAATAAATGGTATCCAAGTTTGACTGTCGAACTACCTCGGCTTTACTGTAACCAGATTTCCCTAGAACACTATTTAATGCTTCTGCCAGTGAAGTATAATCGAATTCATCTTGATTTTGCGCAATAAATGTTTGAAGATTGGTTTCGGCAGCGATCATATTTAAAAGTTGATCAGTGGTTCTTATTTTCATAGCCATTTCTCCCTAAACAAAGTATAATTATGATAATAAAGGATTTTTATTATAAGTGCAATATACTGATAGCATAATTTAGGGAAGAATAACAGGAGACAAAAATGATTTATCAGGAAACCGTTTACAATGAAGTATCAGAATTGGGAGGAAAAGGCAACTATAGAACCGTGCTGCTGCGTGGTGATGCAGGGCAAATGATGGTTTGTAAACAACTGACAGAAGAGTTAGTGCCGGTATATCGAAAGCTAAAGGAATTGCCGCATCCTAATTTAGTGAAAATTTATGATTTGGGTATATATGATAATGTTCCGGCAGTATATATGGAATATTATCCGGCAGTATCCTTAGCGGAAAAAATGATTCAACTAGGGAGTTTTTCTCTTGAGACTGTTAAGAAGATAATGCTGCAAGTCTGTGCTGCTGTCTATTGCTTTCATAAGGAGGGGATCATCCACCGGGATTTGGCTCCTTCTAATATATTGATAAATCCGCAGGGAATAATAAAGATCACGGATTTTGGAATTGCCAGATTTCATAAAAGAGGACAGACGAGTGATACAGTTCTTTTGGGAACGCCTGGTTTTGCAGCTCCGGAACAGTTTGGTTTTGCACAGACGGATGATAAAACAGATATTTATTCATTAGGAATATTGATGAATTGGATGTGTGTCGGAAAATTACCAGTGGAAGAATTGTATCAAGCAAATAGAGAGTTTTGTGTACTTATACAAAGGTGTATCACAATGAATGCAAAGGAGCGGTGTCAACTTCAAGATATTGAAAAAGTAGTTGGTGGGAAAATAGTCCATGATGCGCCCTTGGTAAAACGGATCATGGTTAAAGTACCGGGATTTCGTTCGGGTAATAAGGTACATATGACACTTGCTACGATAGAATACGCTTATATGTTGTTGCTGTTTTTTTCATCCTTTATGCTTTCGTTAAGTGTAAGTGGATTTTTTAAGAGTATGGCCGGATTGTTGTTAAGCACTCTTGGACTTGGCTGGTTTGTAGGAAGTTTTTCAACAATATCTTATCGTACAAGGATGAATACGAGGGGGAGGAAAGCTATATTGTTTATTATCTATTTTATTATTGGTTTTGTGATAGTATATTGGGGCATCGATGTTTTGATGTGGAAAAATTAAATGCTAGTACATTTATGCTGGAAGCATAACAAAAACAGAAAAAGACTGTGTATAATATTGAAAAAGAATATTATATACAGTCTTATTTTATTAGGTGAGTTTGGAGCAGTGATTATAGACGGTCAGCAACCAGTGCTAAGGCGGATATGGTTTTTAAATATTTTTCGTATTGTGTATTTCCGTTTTTCTTTACTTCGGATAAGGTATTTATAATGATTTCATCTGTTTGGGGTAAATCATCACTTAGGAGATAATCTGCACCAATTGAGAATGCTTTACATATAGCAACAAAGGTTTCTAGTGACATGATTTTGACACCGCGTTCGATATTGCTATAAAATGATGGGGAAATTCCGCATTGTTCTGCCGCCGCTTCTTGTGAAAGTCCTAAGTCTTCACGACATTTCTTTATTTTTCTGCCAAGTTCGTAATAATCAATTTTTCTCAAGGTTCACCTCCATGGTTTATTTCTATTCTATAAGGATAATAAAAGAAAAATAATATTCTATAAGAATAAATATTGCCCAAAAGAATAATGAGTGATACAATAAATAAAAAACACGGAGGATAGCTATGACAGAAAAACAAAAGAAAAAATGTAGCACAATTATACATACGGCAAGTACTGCTGCTGCTGGAATTGGAGGGGGGCTGGCGCAACTCCCGGGAAGTGATAATGCCCTGATTACTCCAATTCAATTAACGATGACCATTTCTCTGGGTACAGTATTTGGTGTTGAATTAACAGAAAGTGCAGCAAAAGCAGCGATTGCGTCTGTTGCTGGAGCTGCTGTTGGCAGAGCTGTTTCACAAATTGCGGTAGGATGGATACCGGGATTTGGAAATGCTATTAATGCAGTTACCGCTGCTGGTGTAACAGAAGCGTTAGGATGGAAGTTGGCAAAAGAGTTTGAAATAAGTGCGATGACAGGAGATGCGTAGTATGAAACAGGAACCTAAGTGGATTGAATATATGTGTACACATTGCGGAAACAAGGTGCCTAGAGGGAGTAAGATGGGGCGCCCCCAGCCAGGAACATGTTTAAAGAGAGGGAAAAAGAAGGATGGAAAGACATGGCCACATAGCTGGGTAATAAATAGAAAATATTAATTAACCAATTTAATTGTAAATGTATTCTAAGGAGGACAAAAGAAATGGCAAGTTTTTGTGGAGAATGTGGTAGAAGGTTGGAAAATGGAGAACAATGTACTTGTAAGACAGGTAATGTTAATAATGATATTAATATGCAACAATCAAAACAAATAGTTTCAAAAAATAAATGGAAAAAAATCATGTATATTTCACAGATTATTATCGGAGGTTTGCTAGCAATGCTTGGTTTTATTTGCATTGAGTATGACTGGGGATATATCTCAGTTTGTGCAGCTGCTGGTTTTTTAATTACGGGAATTATGTCACTGGTTCATATAAATGAGGTTTAAGCAAGGAGCAGTCTATAAAGAAGTGATCTTGACTCTGGCACATTTTAGAAGTGGTTGATAAATTTGATGTGAGGTAAAACATAGTATGGAGCAGAAGAGGTTTTGTACCAGTTGTGGTACACCGATAGAAAAGAACACAAAGTTTTGTGTGACCTGTGGGCAAAAACAAGGGGGAAAAGTGACAACCTCCAAAGTTGATGAGGGTAGAATGCAGACACCTTCAGTTGAAATGATACAACCAGTAAAGAAAAAAAGATCTTTAATAATAGTTGGGATTATAATATTTGTTTTAGTTGGAATTGTTTTTTGGGGTGTTTATTGGAAGAATTCAGAAACGGTTTCGGCACAGGCGGAAGAAGAAAAAAACTTTAAAATGAAAGACTTTAATATGTATATGTATACAGATGTGATTCCGTCCATGTTTGCGGATGGGATAATACATCAAAAGTCAATAGATTTTATAGAAGAGCATTCATCATGGTTTCCGCTGACTGAGGAGAGCGTAATGGCGGCAGGGAGTACTGGTGGAACTGCAGCGTATTATGAAAGTATGGAAGATTTTGATATTGATACTATAAGACGTTCTATAATGACAGAAAAAAATGCAGGAAAACTTCTGCAGGGAGAATTTGTTGTAATGTCCATTAATGAAATGGGGGGGGTTAATAGTCCAACAGGATATAGTTCAAATTTACTTTTAATGGCAGATGGTACAGTAGATACGGTTGTAAATGTCATGTATGACAATTCTTTAGATGATGTGTCAGAAGGTGATATTGTTTATATGAGTGGTGTACTGGTTGGAGAATACATAGATGAATATGCTACTTTCCCAATTCCGATTATGGTTGGCTCATATATAGAAAAAGTAGACAGTGATGAAGTTATGTATCAATCAGTAGACAAGAATCCTCCGGTTGAGGAAGGCGGTTTTTCTATAGCGGATACAATAATTCAACCAGAAAATACGGAATATATATTGCCATATAGCAATACTCAGTTATTAACAAACGAAGATTTGTCAGGGTTAAATCAAGATGAATTACGAATTGCCAAGAATGAAATTTACGCACGCCATGGAAGAATATTCAGTTCGCAAGATTTACAAAATTATTTTGATTCCAAATCTTGGTATAGCGGAACTATTAGTGCAGACGCCTTTAATGAAAATGTACTTAGCCAGGTCGAGAAAGATAATGTTGCATTAATTGTATCAAAACAGGATGGAGGACAGGATAGCAATAATAATAACGTATTAATTGATCAGTTACTATATACATATTATGAAGAAGTAGATGAAGCGTCAGATTATTTTATATTAATGCCAAATATAGATAGCTATTCTTTGTATTTCACTTATTACATGGAGTTCGATCCATATTTAAGTTATAATTTTATTGACAGTGAAGTCGTAGGAAACTATTTTTATATGCATTTTATAGATGTGGATCACTCGCATGAATTACAATTACGATGGGAAATTGGAACATATTTTAATCAATATGCAGAAGTGAGAGTTGTAAGAGATGGCATTGAATTTGAGCCTACGGGATATTTTCGGACAGATGCAGTAGTAGCTAATTAAAATACGATTTTTGTATACTTGAAATTACTTGTTTATGTACAATAAACAGTATCTTATGTAAAATTGGAGAACAAAATTATGTTTAAGAAAACGAAAAAATGTTTAATGAGTTTAGCAATTGTACTATTAGTGATGATTGAAACCGCTTCAACATCATATGCATTAACAGTAGGGGAATCCAGAGAACGTTACCATTCTATTACGTTCAATCAGAATTCCAGTACGAGAAAGCTAACGAATGATGATTTGGATAATCTTACTTTGTTTCAAATAATTCTTGTTCATGATGAGATTGTTGCACGTAATGGCGGAGATTTTACTAGGATTCCGGTCGATCTTTGGTTCAATAATCAAAAGTGGTACGAGCCGCAAGGGGTCGGCACCTTAACAGAAATGTATTATGATGATGATATGAATTATCGGTCGCCATTTAATGAATTCGAAGAATATAATCTTCAGTTCATTGAAGATTACAGCAAAACTGTAGATGAATCATCATTACCATATACTGCGATTGAGACATCAAAATATCAGTTAGCCAAAAATGCTACAGATGGCGTTGAGATCCGTGTTATAAAAGATAGTAGTGGTAAGCGTTATATTTATTTTTATGAATATGATTCTACTGGTATTATTAATACTTATAGTGGTGAATTATGTGATGCAGAAAGTAATACATATAAAAATATTCTATATACGGCCTTGACCTTTAACGGTGATAAAACAGAAGCATATAGCGTGCAGATGGTTTATGATGGCCAGGGGGTTATTGCACTTAAGACACTATATGGTGGAGCAAATAAATATAAGGCCGCAAAATTAAATGGTAATTATTATTCCATCACACAATATCCCGATTTATCAAATAGATAAAATGGGAAAGTCAGAAGTCTTGTCTATATAAAAACTTTTGATTACATATTATAACTGTGAGAAACACCCCATAAGGAGGAAATCAACCTATGGCAAAGCAGATTCTCACACTTATCTTCGGGCTTATCATCGATATCTGTGAATTGGTAACAAAAGAAAAAAATGAGTAGTCCGAATGACCCTCAGGTGCATCAGCACCTGGGGGATTTTTATGTTCCGGTCTGGTTTCATAGAACGGTGGCTGAGAACTCACTATCAAACTATTTTAAGAAGCGAAGGAGGAAACAAAAATGGCAGCAAATGTAGAAACTATGTTTTACACAAGGGAAAAGCCCTGGCATGGACTGGGGACAATGGTGGAACAAGCACCGACATCAGAGGATGCATTATTTCTGGCGGGATTGGACTGGCAGGTAATCCAGAAAGCGTTACAGACAAATGATGGCACGCCGGTTCCGGGATTTAAAGCCAATATCCGGAATACGGATGACCGGGTATTGGGTGTGGTTACGGATCGTTATAAAGTAGTACAGAACGATGAGGCATTTGCTTTTACGGATGAACTATTGGGAGAAGGTGTTGTCTATGAAACTGCTGGTTCGTTACAGGATGGCAGGCGTACCTGGCTGCTGGCTAAACTTCCGCAACGTTACATTATCAGTGGAGATGAGGTAACCCCTTATCTGGTTTTCATGAATTCCCATGACGGTTCTGGTGCAATCAAGGCAGCAATGACACCAATACGTGTGGTATGCAACAACACACTGAACCTGGCACTGCAGACGGCCCGGCGATCATGGTCAACCAATCATACAGGAAATATAGAGGGGAAATTAGAAGATGCCCGTTCATCTCTGCTGTATGCGGAAACCTATATGAAAGAACTTGGTAAGCAAATTGATCAGTTAAACCATTCCCGCTTGTCAGACCGTCAGGTTTATGAGTATATTGATATACTTTTTCCGTTGCTGGATAATCCAACGGAGCAGCAGCAGAAAAATTTGATGCGGATGAAGGAAGATTTAAAATGCCGGTACTTTGATGCCCCGGATTTAAAGTATGTAGGAAAGAATGCATACCGTTTTGTCAATGCGGTATCAGATTTTGCGACGCATGCGAAACCACTGAGGGAGCGTTCCAACTATAAAGAAAGCCTTTTTGCCCGGACTGTAGATGGTAATGCTATGATCGACAGAGCTTATGAGATGGTGAGAGCAGCTTAATGTATATAAATATAGAGGAAGGAGGGGTTTCGATGAAAAGAGAAATACCACAGAAAGAACAGATCAATGAAATGTTTAAACGTCCGATTCCTAAAAAGAGGATAGGCATTATACGGTTGGAAATGGTCAAGGAAGACAAAGTTCTATATGGCATGAGACGCTTTTCTAAGCCAGAGGAGATAGCTGATATGATACGCCCATTAGTTTTAAAATCAGATCGGGAAATGATACTGGTGTTATCTCTGGATTGTAAGCTTCAGCCAATGGCTTTGGAAATTGTGGCTGTAGGTGGCGTGGATTGCTGCGCTGTGGATATTAAAAATTTAAGGAATTTGAATGAGGAGGTGAGGGATTACAAAATGACAGAACGAATAGCAACTGGCGGTTTAAGTCGGGAAGAATGGTTGGATTTACGAAAGCGGGGGCTTGGTGGTTCTGATGCCGGGGCGATATGTGGACTCAATCCATATGTCAGCCCCATAAGTGTGTTTTATGATAAGACCCGGGAAGGTGCAGATGATTATGATAATGAGGCGATGCGTCAGGGCCGGGATTTGGAGGAATATGTTGCCAGACGCTTTGTGGAAGCAACAGGCAGAAAAGTACGACGTTCTAATATGATGTACTGGAGCCGGGAATTTCCGTTTATGTTTGCGAATGTAGATCGTATGCTTACTGGTGAACATGCCGGACTGGAATGTAAAACAGCCAGTGCTTATAGCGCGGATAAATGGAAAGACGGAAGGATACCGGCTCATTATGAATTGCAGTGTCATCACTATATGGCAGTGACTGGTGCAGATGCCTGGTATCTGGCAGTGGTGATTCTGGGAAAAGAGTTTCAATATCATAAGCTGGAACGCGACGAGGAATTGATCCGGAATCTGAGAACTCTGGAATCGAATTTCTGGTATCAGAATGTAGTTCCGGGGATTATGCCGGAGCCGGATGGTTCACAGATTAGTGAAGAAATTATTAGTCGGTATTATCCTAATGCGGAGCGGGAAACAGCGATACTACCAGCAGAGTTTAACGAGAAGTTGGAAAGGAGATCAGAGCTGGTTGGGCTGATAGCGCGAATGGAAATGGAGCAGCGTAAAATCGAGCAGGAAATCAAGCTGTATATGAAAAGTAGTGAGCTGGCAGCCAATGAATGTTACCGGATTACCTGGAATGAGGTGGCAACTGCCCGATTGGATACAAAGCAACTGAAACAGGAGTTGCCGAAGGTTTATGAACGATATTTAAAGAAAACACAGAGCCGTCGTTTCTATATAAAAGCAGCTTGATTTCTGTGTGATTTGATTGAAACAGTTAGTTGTTTGCGGTTAATGAAAATCAACTATACGATGAGCGAAAGGGGATATACAGTGGCAGATGTAAAGCAAGAGCTTGCCAGTCGTGCGGAACGGGCGAGTAGCACAGAGATAAAATTGACAAAGAATATGTCAATTGTGGAAATGGTGAAGATACTGGAACCGGAGATTAAAAAGGCACTTCCGACGGTATTGACACCGGAACGTTTTACCAGAATGGCATTGTCGGCAATCAATAATACTCCTAAATTAGCAGAATGCAGTCCAATGTCATTTATTGCGGCGCTTATGAACGCGGCGCAACTGGGACTGGAACCGAATACTGTACTGGGGCAGGCATATCTGATTCCATATAAAAACAAAGGCCGGTTGGAATGTCAGTTTCAGATCGGGTATAAAGGAATGATTGATTTGGCATACCGGAGTGGTCAGGTACAGATGATACAGGCTCAGGCCGTGTATGAAAATGACGGTTTTGAATATGAATTGGGTTTGCACCCAAGGCTGATACATCAACCGGCGATAAGCAACCGGGGAGCAAATGTCTATTTTTATGCAGTATTTCATACCATCAATGGCGGCTATAATTTCAGTATTATGAGCCGGGGCGAGATGGAACTTTTTGCTGCATCTTACTCAAAAGCGTACACCTCAGAGTATAGCCCGTGGAAGACCAGCTTTGAGGAAATGGGGAAAAAGACAGTTCTGAAACAGGCGCTAAAGTATGCGCCGTTAAAAGCAGACTTTCAGCGGGCAGTATCTATGGATGAGACGATCAAGACGGAATTATCGGTTGATATGTCAGAAGTTCAGAGTCAGATAGTAATAGAAGAAAAAGAAGATGCGGCATAACGGGTCTCCGGCAGAAAAACTGCCGGGGATATTTTAATTCAATAAAGAAATGGAGAAAGATAATGATTAACTATGAGAAATTTCAGGAAGAAATACAGAATCAGGTCAGAGCAGCTCTGGGAGAAGATATGCAGCTTAGAATGATACAGGTACCTAAGAATAATGGTGTCGTGTTGGATGGGATGAGCATTACAAGAGATGAGATTCAGATTTCACCGGTTATATATATAAATAGTTATTATGAACGATATCAGCACGGAGAAATGACAATAGAAGAAATCGTACAAGATATTTTACGTACCTACGAAGAGAATCCGCTGCCAGATAACTTTGATATACAGCAGTTAGCTGATTTTGAACAGATAAAAAGTTGCCTGTGTTTTAAACTGATTAACCGGGAGCGTAATCAGCATTTACTGGAGTCGGTACCATATACGGAAGTGCTGGATTTAGCAATAGTCTATTATTTGCTGATAAACAATAGCGAGCATGGTCGGATGACAGCCCTTATTCAACGGCAACATCTGGACGTGTGGGGGATTTCTATAGAAGAATTGAATACAGCAGCATTTGAAAATTGCCAGAAAGAGCAGCCGGTTAAGATTGGTACGATGTACCAGGTGCTTCGAGACCTGTTTATACGACAACTTGGAGATGTGGGTTCGGAAGCATTACTTGGCGAATTTTTAGATGAGCAGGAGAACCAGAACAAGTTGTATGTGTTGACAAATGAAACCGGCATTAATGGAGCCGGAGGTATGCTGTATTCTGATGTGCTGGAGGAATTTTCATTTATGATGAAAGCGGATTTAATCATTTTACCGTCCAGTGTCCATGAGGTGTTGTTATTAGTAGATGATGGCCGGGCTGATTACGCGGAGTTTAAGGAGATGGTAACGCACATCAATTGCACGGAAGTTCCGACGGAAGATTTTCTTTCTGATAATATCTACCGGTATAGCCGAGAACAGCGGTCATTACAATTGGTTCCTATTAATGAAAGCGTGGAAAAATAATTTATGGTTTGTTATGGTGCTCGGATGATGAAGAACTTGGCGGCGTAGTGTCCAATAAGGTGTACCTTATCAGATGGGAGGAAAATGGCAGGTGTAATGTCCGAAAAGGTGGCTAGAAGATTTTTGGTATATATCTGGATAAGCTATAACTTTTTCGGACATTATTGTAGCGATACGTTTGATTTTATTTGACATCATGTTATAATGGGAGTCATAATAATGGAAATGAGGGGATCATATGAGGACGATAAAAGTCATTGTAACTACAATGTTTTTTTCCTGTATAATCGCTTTTTCGGGGTTTGCGGGTCAATGGAAGCAAGATACGAATGGTTGGTGGTATGAAAATGAGGTTTATGATGGATATAGCAGTTATCCGTCAGATACATGGAGAATCATTGACAAGAAAGAATACTATTTTAACGCTGATGGTTATATCTTTCAGAATGCTGAGCAAGATGGCTGTTGGTTTGGGGATGATGGAGCGCGAAGTATTCCGGATATTGGATTAGAGAATGCTCCATATAAGCTGAATTAGATAGGATTATTGATGAAAACTGGGATATATATCATGCTGACAGTTTGAATTTTGGTTTTAGTGTAAGAGACTATAGGGGGAAGGACAGTTGGATTGACTGTGGTAGTTATTATAAATTGGAAAATGTATTTTTATTCTATATTGATTTTAATGACGAGGGTTATTTCTTTCATGATATTGGTGCATTAACTGAAATAAGAATCCGAAAGGATGGGAGATATATGTTTGGGGCTTCTGGTATATCCGGAAACTATAAAGACCAATTTGCCCTGGATGAATGGGTAAATAGTGATGGTAGCAAATACTCTCGTTATTATAGCTCCAATGGCTATTTTAATACAGTTCCGCTGCCACGTTGGGGCGTTTTCTTTGATGAGAAAGGTTATGTGGTTTCGTTTGAAGACGGTATAGCAGGATAATATTTACTAAATGAAATATAATTAGTTGGCCGCCATTATAAAAGGATGGCGGTCATTCTTGTGAGGTGAAAATGATTTGACTAAGTTTACTTTGGTAAAAGGATAAGCAGGTGATACTGGAAAGAACTAAAAAAGAATATGAGAAAATCTGTTTGTCTAGTAATAGCGGTCAGGTTACAGTTGAGGAACTGCAGCGAGACGAGCAGAAACTTAAAAACAGGCTGTCTAAATTGATGAAATGATTGTACATGAAATTTTGAAGGAAATCTTGAAAATGACGAGGGATTAAATGAAAAAAAATAGAAACTTGCTATTAGGTAACGGAATAAACAGTAGTTTACAAATCAATAAAATGGATAATGCGGTATTAAAATGAGGTTTATAAGATCGATAATTAGATCTAGTTCTTTGTATGCATTACAATTTTACGAAGAACTGAAGGGTATTAATAACATTGAAATTTTTGGAGTGTCTCCATATGGTGATGATGAGTTGATTGGCAAGCTAAACGCTATGAAGCAGGTCACTGTATATGTTCATAATAAAGCATATATTAAAGAAACAAATGTTTGGAAGCAGAAGTTGAAATCTCAATACATAATTAAGGACTCGAAAGAGTTTAATTAGAGCTACGATGATTAGATGCCCGATAGAAAGTCTTCTACGGGGCATCTTGTTAATAATTATGATTTTGCATTGGAAAGCTTGATTTCTTGCTTGGGGCTATTTGAAGAACCGCATAATAGTATCTTATTCTGTCTATGAAGAGAACGTATGGCTCCCAAGATAGTGCCGGATTTATATCCTAATTCTAGTAATTCTGCACGAATTTCACTACGTGTATATGTACCATTTTCTAACAAATTTAAAATTTTATAAGTACATGGGGGCTGATTTTTAGGGCGGTTTTGGGATATTATACTTTGTGGTTTTTCGCCAGCTAGGCTACATAAGGTGTTATAGCCTTTTTGATATTTCGGATTGCTATTTGCACCTTGTTGTATACAGATCTTTGCAGTATTATTATCCCAATCATGCATACCAGAGCAATCTATGTTACAAGTTTTAGCAAGTTTGTAAGGAATATATCCATATAAACAATAGTGGCCAGCTTTTTGGTGCACCCCTCCGGATATGGAATCCCACTTTATTCCACTAATATCATTAATATTAATAATTGCAGAGGAAGAATTCACCGAAGCTCGAGTAATTACAACTTTTAAATCGTCGTCTTTTTCCATAAAATAGCATCCTTTGTCTAATGTTTCTTGAATTATAACAAATAGATTTTAAGTTGTCTATATTAATGTAGGAAAATGTGGATGGTTCTGAATTTAATATCGCACGCAATCCCTCTGATCTTTCAACCGTCAGGCGGTAAGTCGAAAAATATGCTCCACATTCCGGCATATGGTCTAACTCAAATTGGATTTTACCCGTGAACGTAAGCTCGGTTTCGTTCAGATGATCCGTTTCTGCATCTGCATGGAAAGCAGATGTAACAGCCATATATGGATAAACTAAATGACATTGAGTGTGAACAGTAACTGGACTTTTCGGATATGTGGATATATTTTAGTGAAGGGCTTTTGTTATGCATTATGAGTATGCTATAATAAGGAAACTAGCAGCGAGAGAAGGTGGTTGCAATGGAACTAAAAAGAGATATATACCAGGATTTGATAAAATGGAAAAAACTCAACAGTGGTAAGGTGTTGGAGTTAGAAGGTGCCCGTCAAACTGGAAAAACTTATATAATAGATAAATTTGCCAAAGAAAACTATCAGAGATATTTTTATATTAATATGCTTCAAACATCCGGAAGCGAGTATTTAGCCTGTCTGGAAAAAGCAACAGAATGGGAGCCAGGGCAGATTAGAGTGGAAAAACCGCTGCATGATGCGTTTATTCTGTTTGACTCAACGTTTACAGATGATAAAGACACTATAGTAGTGATTGACGAAATTCAGGAATCAGCAAAAGTATATTCTTTGATAAGACAGTTTGCCAGAGAGTTTGCCTGTCATTTTGTTATAACTGGAAGTTATTTAGGGAAGACCTTGGAAAAGGAATACTTTCTCCCGGCTGGCGATACCGATAATTTGACACTGTATACTTTGTCGTTTGAGGAGTTTTTAGATGCGTTTGACAAAAGGACTTTATTTGATGAAGTTAATTTATATGGTGAAAGTCAGCATGATTTGTATGATGAACTAAAATCTTATTATGATATATATTGCCAAATTGGCGGTTATCCGGCAGCAGTCATAAAATATCTGGAAACAAAGGATATTAGAGCCTGTAAAGAGGAGATGTTACAGATTATCCGCATTTTTATTGCGGAATCTCAACGGTATTTTAATGATATTCTTGAGATTAATTTATTTGAACAGATTTTTCCGGCAATTGCTCATAGTATGATAAAAGAGAAGAAGGGATCATCTGATTTACTTAATGAGTTATCCAGTATTATATATAAAACCGATAGTAACCGAATTACAAAGCAGAGTATCAATCAGGTAATTGCCTGGCTGTACAGCTCTCATATCATTGGTTTTTGCGGACATGCAATTGAATGCAGCCCGACCGAGGTGGCAGCAAATAGCCGGTTCTATTTTATGGACTTGGGGGTTTGTTCTTATTTCTTAGTTATGGCAGGGGCTGATCCAGGTACAATTAAAGGCATGGTAAATGAAAATTTTGTATATATTAATTTGTTTAAACGTGTTAAAGACATGAGTATTGCCGGATTGGCACCAATGTTTGGAACTTATAAGAATGGTGAAATTGATTTTCTGGTAAGAAGTACCGATACTTTTAAAAACTATGGTATTGAAGTAAAGGCAGGGAAATCCGCAGGAAAGACCGCCCAGCAATTACAGAAAGATAGAAGGGTTGAGGCTGTTTACTATTTGAAGGGTGGTACTTATGGCGGCCAAGAAGGACCGATGCTTACGATAGCAATTTATTTGGTGAGCAGGGTGGAGTTTGATTTTATAAGGGAGTAGGAACGATACGGTCATGATGATGTGATGGAAGTAAGATGGTTATTATATAATAAATGAAACAGAGAAGATTTAATTTGATAAGGATGAGAAAAATCCCTTGTGGCATGGCTGCAGGGGATTTTTTGGTGAAAACAAGAAAGAGAGGTGATAGCGTGTTGAGGTTGCACTAATTGTCGTCCCCGGCGTTTTGGAAAGACCTTGAATATGACAATGATTCGGGACTTTTTTGATATTACAAAAGACAGCCAGGCGATATTTAATGGGCTGGTAATTATGGATACAGAATATGCGGCACAGATCAATTCACGGCCAGTCATTTACCTGACATTTAAGGATTGTAAGGCCAGAAGGCAAAGAATTACTGGAACAAATCAAAAATGAATTGTTTAAGGAATATATATGCTATGGCAAGTTGATTCAGGAGCATTTGGATCCGGAAACCTATGAATTTGATGATTTCCAGGCCATGATAAAAGTGCTTCGGACGCCGGAGATTGAATTAGTTTATTGGAGCTGGCATTACAATACTTAATCCAGAGTGTAAGAGACTATTATACAATTGCACCGATTCTGTTAATTGATGAATATGATCAGCCAATTATGAGCAGTTATGAGTTTGGTTATCATGAAGAATTAGGCGTCTTTTTCTCTAATTTCTACGGCAAAAGAAAAGTATTTTTTCACAATTTAACAATCCTCAGGTCTATACTGTTATGGATAAAGAGTATGCGGATTATTTTGGCTTGAATGAAGAAGAGACAAGAGAGCTTCTGGGATATTATGGTGTTGAGTTAAATGATGTGGTTCACCAAATGTATGATGGGTATCAGATTGGTGGTTTGCATATGTATAATTCGTGGTCAATTAGCAATTATGCGAAGCGAAAGACGATGGATAATTACTGGGTCAGGACTTCGGCGAATTTCTTTGTAAAAGAAGGTATGAAAAAAGCAGACAGAAATTAGGGATTAACGGTTTGGATTTGTAGCAAATATACGGTGCAGTTTGATGAATTGAGAGTACCGAACAAGTTGGGTACAAGTGACCGAATAAGTCGAAGGATTGCTGGTTATGCTATTTTGGGAAGGGGACTGTTGTGATATATGCAACGGTTCTTTTTCTTTATAACAAGGAGGTTAACATGAATTATATTACGCAGTTGATAGAAGAGGTAGAAAAGCGGGTAGATCGGCGAATAACCAGGCTAAATACGGAAATAACTGATATCTGTCAGCGGCAGAAGGCAGATGAAGTTATCTATGGAATTGGCGGAGCATACCGGCGAAAGGAGATGGCAATTCAAAAGCGTATGAACGAAATTAATGATTTACAAGAATTTATAAAGCAGCTGAATGAGCCGGTAACAACAGAAGAAATTATTTATTCGACTCTTTATTGTAAAGATTGCCATAGTGAAATACTTTCATGGAAACGGTTGACGGGTGACTGGCATGAATGTCCGGTGTGTCGAAAGATGATATATGGTAATATTGGCAAACAACCAATTAAGATGGTTAAGGGTAAATCATTAACGTGAAGTGATTAATGTTTGAATCAAAAGATTGACTGTCCGATATAGACTCGTGTAGGAGATAAGCAGTTGCTTGTCTCCTGTTGCTTTTTATTTTTTCACCCAGGCAAGTTAATGCACAAGATGTTAGTCAAAATAATCAGATATCTGATTGCCACAGAGTAATCTTGTGGTATAATAGAAATCGTGTGAATGTCTAATTTTGTAGTTTGGGAGGTACGATTAGTGGCAGTTAAGTGCAATTTATCTACATTAATGGGGAGGTATCGGTATAATATACAAGATGTTTGCCAAAAGGCAGGTTTGTCGAGAGGTACGGTATCAAGCTTATACCATGATAAAACACAGAGGATAGATTACGAAACCTTAGAAAAATTATGCAAACTATTTGACTGCCAGACAAGTCATATTTTAGAGGTGTATTTAGAAAAAGAGGAATAAGATGATTCAATATTTTTGTAAAGAGTGTAATGTATTTATGGAAACCTCGGAATGCAGCATATGCAAGAATCGTACTGAAGTGTTGTCGAAACTTTTTTGGTGTAGTGAATGTAATATTCCAGTTTTCTGGGAGAAATGTCCTTGCTGCAAACAGGAAGGGTTCTATATAGGAACAGACATCAGACCCGTGTTTCCAAAGGAAAAACTATTAATTGGAATTATATTAAATAATAAGAAACCACTATCATTACAGTGTTCATCTGTTTGGGCTGGTACTGGATTTTATATCATAGATGGAAAGAAAGTCACGCTCTCATCCACAAAGCTAAACAGTTTGCCATTGGAAAAGATTGTTAAGATTAAAGAGCAGTATGATTTACATATTGATGAAGTAGATAATGACTTTTTTGCAGAAACCAGAAGACGGTTTGTTGAAGTCAACCGTCTTCGGTATGAAGAGATAAATGATGAGAGTGTCAGATATATAAAAAGTTTTTTAGGACAATATTCACTTGATGAGATGTTCGTTTCATTTAGTGGTGGTAAGGATTCGACGGTGATATCACACCTGGTAACGAAATCATTAGGATCAAGACGAGTATTACATATATTTGGTGATACGACCTTAGAACATGAGCTGACGTATGACTATAAAAAGCGATTTCTTCAAAATGATGAATCTAAAGGAGTTCCAATGATTTCAGCCAGAAATACCGAAAAGAATTTTGAAGAATTATGTGAAACAGTTGGTCCGCCCAGCCGAGTTATGCGTTGGTGCTGCACAGTTTTCAAAACAGGTGCGATAACGAGAAAAATATCTGCGGCTTTTAAGAATAAGACAGATATATTGACCTTTTATGGAATCAGACGAAGTGAGTCCGTAAGTAGAAGTAAGTATGACAGGGAGAGCGATAGCCCGAAGATTGCAAAGCAAACAGTGGTATCGCCGATTATCGACTGGATTGATTTTGATGTTTGGTTATACATTCTCACAGAGGGAATTGATTTTAATGAAGCCTATGAATTGGGATATTCACGTGTGGGCTGCTGGTGCTGTCCCAATAATGGAAGTTGGTCAGAATTTTTATCTAAATTACATATGTACGATAAGTATTATAATTGGAGGGAATTGCTGCTTAACTTTGCCATACAAACGGATAAGTTAGAACCAGAAAAGTATGTTGATGAGGGGAGCTGGAAGGCAAGACAAGGTGGTAATGGCCTGGAGGTAGCACAAAAGTCTATTATTTCCTTTGAACCCTGTGCGACAGAAGATAATGCTTTCAATTATGAACTTCAAAAGCCAATATCCGAAGAATTATATGAATTATTTAAGCCGTTTGGATTTATAAATAAAGAGTTAGGAAATAAACGACTAGGCGAAGTTTATATATTAGATAAAAAAGGGCGAGTTGTGTTGATTTTGCAGGGGAGAATTGGCAGCTATAAATTAAAAGTTACTATTAAAAAGATAAATATTGCCAAAGCCCGAACAATGCAGGCGGCAGAGCGAAAAATACAATGCCAGATAACAAAATATCAAATGTGCATGGGCTGCAGGGCTTGTGAAGGTGTTTGTAAGTATTCTGCCATATCAGTAAAAGACTTGCCAGATGGGGCTACAGAGTATAAAATTGATAATGAGAAATGCGTACGTTGCGGAGAGTGTGTAGGACATTTCGACGCTGGTTGTTATATGAGGAAAGTGCTGGGAATAAAGCGAGGATAATTATGGCAAGTAATAAAATTACGATGAGAATAAAAGGACATGAAAAGTTTGTTTTACGTGAAGGCTGGCTGAATAAAGGGATTTTGGCAATAGGAGTTGAAGAAAAAACAAGGATTTTTTTGCAGCCAGATGCACCGGAAACATTAGGCGTAGGTAGCAACATGGTTAAGTCAATAAGGTATTGGCTGAAAGCTTTTTCATTGATTGATGAGAAACCTGGTTCTGGGGCACTGCTAACTCAATTTGCCAAGTATATTCAAAAATATGATAGCTATACTCAAGATGTGTTTACATTATGGTTATTACATTCACATTTAGTGAAAAATGCAGGACAAGCAACATCATGGCATTTGTTTTTTAATAATTTGGAGATTGAAGATTATACAAAAGAGCAAATTGATACACTGCTATATGAAGAGCTAAATAAATATGCAGGAATTAGTACAACTGTTAACTCAAATTCAGTCAAGGATGATGTAACGGTGCTATTACAGATGTACTGCAAAGAAAAAACAGAAGATTATGATCCGGAAGAAACGAATATAAGCCCATTATCTGTCTTGGGGTTGGTGGTAAAAAGTAAGAACAAATATTCAAAGAATCAACCGGATTTGTCAAAGCTAAGTGAATGGGTAATCTTATATGAGTTAGCAAAAATATTTGAAGATTCAGATAGTGAAAGTGTTAGTATTGATTCATTGTATAATGGCAAAAACGGAATTGGAAATATATATAATTTATCAAGGGTCGCATTAAACGATTATTTAGATAAGATTGCAAATATGTCTTATATTAAAGTGGATCGGACGGCTGGTCTGGATATGGTATATAAACAGTTTGATGAAACTGCCAATCAAGTTATAGAAAAATATTACGAAGGACATTGATAGGGTGGAAAAATGCCAAAGCTAAGTGATTATATTCACGTAAATGACAATTTTAAAAATGCAATTAATATATATCTAAGCTTAAATAAAACCGATAAGATTTTGAGTTATATTCCGACCAAGTCATCGGTTGGAATATTGGATCAGTATATTGAAGCTGTGAATAAGAATATAGAACAGGCTACCCTGCTGATAGGTCCATACGGAAAAGGAAAATCACATTTATTATTAGTGCTGCTTTCTGTGTTGACATTAGAGCGAACGCCGGAAAATGAGCAGATTATAAATAGCCTGATACAGAAGGTTAATAATGTTGATGAAACAGCAGCAAGCCATATAAGAACAGTATGGAATAATAAAAGACGTTTTTTACCGGTTATCATTTCACCTTCTTATAGTGATTTAGATCAGGCATTTTTAGTAGCCTTGAACGAGGCAATTAAGCGTGCTAACTTAACAGAATTGATTCCGGATACTTTTTATTCCAGGGCAATAGAAAATATTGATAACTGGGAAGAATCATACCAAGATACATATAAAAAGTTTGTAGAAGAACTATCAAACCGAAAATTAAATATTCAAGACTTTGTATTAGCATTAAAAGAGTGTCGAAAAGAAGCATTAGCCGTATTTAGAGAGATTTATCCAATGTTAACATCGGGTAGCCATTTCAATCCGATGATAAATACAGATATTTTGCCACTTTTTAAAAACATAAGTGATATATTGTATGACGAATATAATTATGATGGCATCTATATAATCTTTGATGAATTTAGTAAATTTATTGAAAGTAAAGATAAAACCGCAGCTGGGAATGATATGAAACTTCTCCAGGAGATCTGTGAACTTGCCCAGGATTCTAAGAATTCTCAGATTTTTATTACAATGGTAGCTCATAAGAGCATAAAAGAATATGGTAATTATTTATCTAAAGAGATAATAAATTCATTTACTGGAATTGAAGGAAGGATAACTGAAAAGTTATTTGTTACGTCATCTAAAAATAATTATGAGTTAATTCAAAATGCAATTGTTAAAAAATATGAAGATGAAAAGGATTTGCCCTATATAATAAATTATGTGAATGAAAATCTGGCAGAGAAAGTACATGCGGAAATACCATTTTTTCATTCTAGCTTTGAGTATAATATTTTCTATAATGTTGTGGTACGGGGATGCTATCCATTGAATCCTGTTAGTGCCTACATGCTTTTGAATATCAGTGAGAAAGTTGCACAAAATGAAAGAACTTTATTTACTTTTATCTCCAAAAACGAACCGAACAGTATGGGGCGTTTTATTCAGAAGCAGACGCAAGGCGATCCCTGGATTGTGGGGGCAGACTTAGTATATGATTATTTTAAAGGTATTTTTAAAAAAGACATTCAAAATAAGTTTATACATGATGAATGGCTAAAAGCAGAGTATGCAATTAGTCAATGTACAACTGATGCTCAGGTAAAGATAGTAAAAGCTTTGGCAGTTATTAATATTATAAATAAGCCTGAGGAGTTGCCGGCAGATAAAAAGGTATTACAGTATGCAGTAAAAATACCAGCTTTTAATGAAACCATTGATGAGATGCTGGAATTGCAAACTATAATTTATTTTAAATCTTCCACCGGAAGAATTGTTTTTAAAACTAATGTAGGTACGGACCTGGGAAAAATTATTAAAAATAAAAGAAATCTAATGGGAACCCGTGTTAATGTTGGAAAAGTGTTATCAATGGTATCTAATACAGATTTCGTTATTCCGAAGAAATATAATCAAGACTTTGCAATGACAAGATATTTTAGATATGAATTTATGACATATGATAATTTTAATTCGCTAATGGTTGGAGATACCTTATTTGACCCCAAGGAATTTTGTGATGGAAAGGTAATTGCCATTATAAATGAAGATGGTGAATGTCCTTTAGCTGAAATAAGTAATAAGTTAAAAGCTTTTGCTTTAAGACACTTAGTAATATTAGTGCCTAATAAGCCATTTGATTTGCTTACTCAGATGCAAGACTTTGAAATTATACAGTCGTTAAAGAGGGATCCGGATTTTATAAAAGAAAATGCGGTTCTTCAGGCTGAATTGGATGTCTTTGAAGATGATTTAAGTCTGGAATTCAATAATTACTTACAGGCTTGTTATGGTTCAGAATCTGGCTGTGTAGCATTAACATATACAGATAGCCAGGTTGTTGAACATAAGAAATACGATGTAGAACAATTGGTAAGTGAGATTTGTGAAAGCTATTATTCAGAAACACCGGTTGTTAATAACGAGCTTATTAATAAGCATGAAATTAAGACATCGCCAATAAAAAAGGCCAGAAAGAGTATAATAGCTCATATTCTTGAGGGAATGAAAGATGACTCTTTCTCAAAGGGGTCTAGTCCTGAAGCTACAATTTTCAGATCTTTGTTTTTCCGTACGGGAATATTGGATGATGTTTATCAAAATGAAAAAATGGTCAAAGTGCTGTCAATCATAACGGATTTTCTGAAATCCTGTGAACAGACAAAAGGAAAAGTCGCTGATTTGATTGAACAGTTAAGGCGGCCGCCTTTTGGAATAAGAGATGGCATTATACCGTGTTATTTGGCGTACTGCATCTACCAGCAATCAGGAGATGTTGTTGCATATTTAGGAGAAAAAGAGTTTGATATTAACGAAGAAATCTTATTGAATATTTGTGACACAAAGTATGAGTATTACTTGTTTATTTCTACGGAAAATGCAGAAAAGGAATGGTATATAGCAGAGCTGAATTCTTTGTTTATGCAGGAGCTGGATTTTGACTTAAATGGCTCCAGGCTTAATAATATCTTGGTTAGTATGCAGCGGTGGTATCGGGCGTTGCCATTATGTACACGTAATTTTAAACAGTTACCAGGTTTTATTGATGAGGATTTACATGCTACGATAATGGGTGTTCGTAGTTTGTTGCAGAAAGCGGATGCCAATCCTTATCAAGTCATTTTTAATGAGATACCCAGTGTTTTACATACGGAAGTGAGTTATAAGGATACGATAGCGCAGATAAAAAGTGTCAAGAAGGCTTTGGAAACACACTTAGATTCCTGGCTTAATGAAATCGCGATTCAGACAATCAAGATATTTGATGAGAAGAAAGACGATGATTTGCATCATGTTTTAAAGCAATGGTATGATAAACAGAGTGAATTGGCAAAACGCAAAGTATCTAATAGTAGAGTCACTGGTTTAATGGGCTGCATCGTTAGTTTGAATGTTTTTGATGATGGTGAAGTTGTCAGAAAGTTGGCTAGAATTATCACCGGGAATTATATAGAAAATTGGTCAGATGATACAAAGGATGCTTATCTTGATGATTTGAAGGAAGCGAAAGCAGAAATAGAACAGACCAAAGGCGACTCTCTAGATGGTGAGAATACTGGTGAAATTTCTTTTACAAATAGTAAGGGAGAATTGATTACCCGTTGCTATGAGCGTGTAACGGAAAACGATGGTACAATTATGAGGAATCTCATTGAAGATGCATTGGATTCTTTTCATGATACGGTAAGTACAAACGAGCAAGTTGCGATATTGGTTGAAATGCTGGAACTAATTTTGAGCTGACAAGGAGGAGTGCATGATTTATTTAGATAATGCAGCTACTACATTTCCAAAACCGGAACTAGTATATATGGAGATGGATAAGGTAAACCGAAACTATGCAGTTAATGCCGGTCGAGGTTCCTATAAGTTGGCTCAAAATGCTTCTAAGCTGATTGATGAAACGAAATCAGAAATTGCCAAAATGGTGCGTTGTGACAATGCTGCTTCTGTTGTGCTGGTTCCGTCGGTAACGATTGCGTTAAACCAGATCCTCAATGGGATATGTTTTGCTTCTGGCGATGTGGTATATGTTTCTCCATATGAGCATAATGCCGTAGCGAGAACACTCCATTTAATATCAAAGCGAAAAGGTATTTTGATAAGAGAGTTGCCGCTTAAGGAAAAGACTTTGGAAATTGACTTGGATAAAATGAAATATTTATTTTCAAAGGAAACGCCCAGGTGCGTGTGTGTTAATCATGTAAGCAATGTTACTGGGTATATCCTGCCCGTTAATGAGATTTTAGATATATCAAAAGCGAGTGGAGCGATTACTGTATTAGACGCATCTCAGTCGATGGGATTGTTGAATATTGATTTACGAAGCTTGAAAGCTGATTTTATGGCATTTGCCGGACATAAAACGTTGTATGGCCCATTGGGGGTTGGCGGCTTTGTTATAAATGGTGATGTGGTGTTAGACGAGTTTATTGTTGGTGGGACTGGCAGTGATTCGCTGAATTTGGATATGCCACAAAATAGTCCGGGGAAATATGAAGCTGCCAGTTCTAACATTGTAGCGATCGCGGGTCTGAATGCGGCTATAAAATGGTTGGATATTGATAAAGTTTTTGAACATGAGAAGATGTTGACGGATTATTTGGTGGAGCAGTTAGAAAAAGTCCCGAAAGTGAAGGTGTATCGTCCGGTAGCAGAAAGTCATATTAGTATTGTGTCATTCAATGTTGAAGGGTATAAAGCTGAAGATGTGGCAATGATTCTGGATGAAGACTTTGATATTGCGGTAAGGGCGGGGTATCATTGTGCTCCGTATGTGCATAAGTATTTGGATGATGAGAATACGCTGGGGACTGTTCGGGTTGGTATAAGTATATTTAATAATGAAAAAGAAGTTGATACTTTAGTTAACTCAATTAGAGATTTGTAAAAGGGGAGCCTATGAGTTTTTTGACAATAGATCTGAAAACGGAATATCGTTCTTTATCTGATGACATAGTGCGGGGATTTTATATTCCGGTACTTCAAGAAGCGGTGGTATATAAAAGGGCTGTCGGTTTTTTTTCATCATCTGCATTGATTGCAATTTCTTATGGTATAGAGGAACTGGTAAGAAATGGAGGAAGAATCCAGATTGTTGCATCACCCAGATTATCCAAAGATGACATTGCAGAGATAAAGAAAGGGTATGAAGTTCGAAAAATAATTGAAAATGCTCTACTTAGAGAATTAGATATTCCAGCAGATAAGTATCAAGAGAAAAGTTTATCTTATATAGCTTCTCTTATTGCTCAAAATATTCTAGATATAAAAATAGCTTTTTTGTCCAAAAAGAATGAGATGGCAATGTACCATGAAAAAATGGGGATCATGATAGATGCAGATAAGAATGTAATAGCTTTTTCAGGCTCCATGAATGAGAGCGAAAATGCTTATTATACAAATTATGAAGCATTTGATGTGTTCTGTTCTTGGACTAATGATTCGGAACGAGTTCGTCAAAAGGAAATGGCATTTAAAGCTATTTGGGAAGATTATGAACCAGGGATTGAAACGATAGATTTTCCGGAGGCGGTAAAAAGGCGTTTGCTTGCGTATAATCCTACCTTGGTAAATGATATACCCCCAAATGCTCAACCGCAGTTTGCAGTTAATGCAGCAATTAAAAAAGAAGAAATATATCTTCCTGATGGTTTCGCTACTAGATCTTATCAAGATGAGGCGATAAAAAATTGGCAGGAGAGTAATTATACTGGCATTTATGATATGGCAACAGGTACGGGAAAAACATTGACGGCCCTTGCAAGTTTAGAGCATTTATTTAGAGCGAATAACAAAAGATTAGCAATTATTATTGTTTGTCCCTATCAGCATTTGGTTGAACAATGGGTTGAGGATATAGAACGTTTTGGTATGCGTCCTATTATTGGTTATTCTTCGTCATCGCAAAAACAGTGGAAAAAACATTTAGAACAGGCAGTGAGATCGTTTAATTTACAGGTATCGGATCATTTTTGTTTTATTACAACGAATGGTTCGTTTATTACAAAGGCAGTTCAAAATCAGATACAATTACTTTGTGAAGACACGGTCTTTGTTGTAGATGAAGCACATAATATGGGAGCCTTAAACTATAGAAAATATTTGCCAACAGGTATTAAGTATCGGCTAGCATTATCAGCTACTATTGATAGATATAATGATGAGATTGGAACGAGTTCACTAAAAGAATATTTTGGAAAAAAGTGTATTGAATATTCCCTGCGAGATGCAATTAAAAGTGGTATGTTAACAAGATATTATTATTATCCGGTAATAACATATTTAGATGAAGATGAGTTGGAAAAGTATTTGGAAATAACGTCTCAGATAGCAGGATTTATTACGAAAAAAGGCGGAAAATCAGTTCTTTCAGAATATGCAAAGCAATTATTGATAAAAAGGTCAAGGATTGTTGCCGGAGCTAGAGGAAAGGTCTCAGAATTAGGGATACAAATTAAGCCATATGCTGCAGATAAACATATTTTGGTATATTGTGGAGCAACCACTGTGCATGATGCTGATGATGAAGATATGGAGTTCGGTGTAAGACAAATTGATTTGGTGTCTAATCTTTTAGGGAATTCTTTAGACATGAGGGTTGGACGGTTTACATCACAGGAAAGTGCTCAAGAAAGGGGGCAAATCAGGTCGGCGTTTGCTGAAGGGGAACAACTACAAGCATTGGTAGCGATACGCTGTTTGGATGAAGGGGTAAATATTCCTAGCATTAAAACCGCATTCATATTAGCTAGTAGTACAAATCCTAAGGAGTATATACAACGAAGGGGGCGAGTTCTAAGGAAGTTTCCAGGCAAAGAAGTAGCAGAAATTTATGACTTTATTACACTGCCATTTCCGATTGATTCCATTGGGGAACAGCATCCAGATGTGGTTCACTCATCCAAAGGGCTTGTTCGAAAAGAGCTAGAGAGAATGCTTGACTTTGCCGAGATAGCCGAGAATCCATCAATAACATATGGCTTAGTGTATGAGCTTAAACATGGATTCCAAATAATTGAAGAAGATTTACGAAATGGGGAGGTGGACAACGATGTTATCTGATGAAATCCAAAAAGTTGTTATTAATGACCAAAAGCTTAATCAAATGAAGAAAATTATTATTACAGCAGAGCGAAAGAATCTTAAAACCGGAGAGCTTACGCCATCCGAGATGATAAAGGCTATTTCCAAAATTATAGAAGAGAACGCAGATTGATTGGTGAGGGGAGTGATTTTACATGTTGATAAGAAAGATTATTTTAAATAATTTCCGACAATTTGAGGGAAAACAGGAATTAGAATTTTCATGCGACAAAGATAAAAATGTTACAGTTCTTTTGGGGGATAATACTTTTGGAAAAACTACGATACTGCAAGCATTTAACTGGTGTTTATATGGTTTTGCTGATTTCCCTAAAGATAGTAATCCGGATTTTTTGCTTAACTTAGAAATGGCAAACAGAGAATCTGGGATTAACAAAAAATGTGAAGTGTATGTTGAAGTGATCTTGGAACATAAAAAAACAGAATATATTATCAATAGAAAACAAATATACATTGATCGGGCATATAACAACTGGAATACACTTACTGACCAGTTGTCTGTTTTGTATAAAGAGGATGGCGGATTGGTAAAAACAGTTCGTAGTGGTGAGGAGAAAACTATTATTAATGGCATTTTGCCTCAATCACTTTCAGGATATTTCTTTTTTGATACTGAGCGTGTGTCGGATATCAGTTCAAGAAAGGATTTATCGGATGCAGTTCGTGGATTGTTGGGATTAGCAGCAATTGGAAACGCCAGAAAGCATTTGGGATCAAGAACAACAAAGAGTAGTGCAATCGGTCAATGGAATAGTTCACTTGATTCGGATGGAGATGAGAGAGCTCGTGAAGCGCAAGAAACAATATCCGTTGAAACAGATAAGGAGGAAGCATTAGAAAGAGAACTTGCTAATGCAGAAAAAGAGCTGGTGAGTCTTCATGCACAGAAAGAAAAAATTGCTGATATTTTGCGGGATAATCAGAGTACTGCTCAACTGCAAGCGCAAAAGCAAATGTATGAGGAAACGTTAGAAACAGAAAAGCAAGAATTGCTGGAATGTAATCAATTGTTTTTAGACTTTTATAATAATGGCGTAGTTACTTATTTTATGCTTCCGCTGATGGAGCAAGCAGAGCAATGTCTTATTAGTGCCAATGTAGATGATTGCGGGATAAGAGATATGACAGAGGCTTCGATAAGAGATATTATTAAAAGAGGACGGTGTATTTGTGGAGAAACGATAATTTCTGGCGATGATGTAACAGAGGGAAATACTGCGTATAGACATATTATAGAAGAATTAAGATATTTGCCACCAATACATATTGGTACTGCAATACACAATTATAAAGAGTTGCTAGAAAATGATCGGAGAGGTATTTCTCAACTTTTTCCAACCATTGAACAAAAGTACAAACAAATTCAAAAGCATAGAAATGATATTACACGACTTGAAAACGATATTGAAAAAATTGAAGAGAGTATCTTTGGAAAAGAGAATATGAGCAATTATGAAATAGACATGAATCGTATCAAGGCTGATATAAAACGAATGATGGGTAACAAAGGGCGATGTAATAGAGATATAGGAGCATGTGAATCAGCGATAGTATCAGCTCAAAAAACATATGATAGTCTTGTCTCAGCATCATCTCGCAATAAGAGGTTAATTGCCTATATTGCTTACGCAGAGAAGATTTGCTCCTGGATTGATGAAACATATTTGGAAAAGGAGCAGGAGATGCGTACTAAACTGCAGGAGAGAGTAAACGATATTTTTGCCCAAATGTATCATGGACAACGTCGCGTTCAAATCGATAAACAGTATCATGTAACATTGTTTGCACAACTTCATGGTAAAGAGGTGATCACAGGTGAATCGGAAGGACTTAAAAGAGTAAAGAATTTTGCATTTATTGCAGGTCTTGTTGATTTAGCGAAAGAAAAGGCTTCATTGGGAAGAGGTGTAACAGATACAATTTCTTGGGATAATGAAGCATACCCCCTTGTAATGGATGCTCCTTTCTCAAATGCTGACGAGACCCATATTAAAAATATTTCCAGTGTGTTACCTAAGGTTGCAAATCAGGTAATTATGTTCGTAATGGAAAAAGATTGGCAATATGCAGAACCAGTCATGTCCGCTAGAGTAGGAAAATACTGTAAGTTGAAAAAAATCTCTGAATCAAAAACGATTATTGACAAGTGAGGTGAAGAATATGTTTGAAGGTGACTATACGATGAACGGAATACATGCAACATATATCAAGTATCTTGTAAATGAAGCTAAAGCATTTAATCGTTATATTGACGTTTACATGACAGGAGCAGCTATCGGTGCTTTACATGACCGGCGTAGCGAGCAATCGGATTCTACGGATCGAGCTAGGATATATGCGGATGCTTTTCATACTGAGTACTCAAAGTGTAATGAGCTTTTCAAAACCGTGATTTTAGCAGATGCATCAAAAAGCTGGTCTGCAGAGGAACGAATCAATATATGTTTTCGATATAGAGATAAAATGGAAGAGCATGCAGTACCACCTGTGACAAATGAGGAGATAGCCATTATGAAAGAAGCTTTACAGCTATTTAATTCATATGTAATGGGAGGGATTGAGTTGTTGTATGAAAGTTTTTCGAGTAGTGCAATGATTGGTGTTGATGAAACAATAGATTATGCATATAAATCAATTTTTGATCAGCATACCTTGATTGAGAGTAGGCAAGAGGGAATGGATGTTAATCAGTTATTACGTCCAGAATATTAGAGTTGAATTGGTGATGAAAATGGCTGAGACTCCAATTGAAGTGTTAAAGTTATCTGTTAGAGCAAATAATGCTCTGCATAGAATGAATGTGCATACCATTGAAACGTTAATGGAAACGCCGATAGCTGATGTTGCAGACCAAAGGCAGTTGGGTGCAAAAACATTGGCAGAAATTAATGATAAGATACAGCAGCTGATGGCTGGAGAAATTGAACTGAACAATTATGTTAGTGATGAGTTTGAGAGTATCCAGGAAGATAGTGTTCCGATTATTCCGAACGATATTTTGGACGAATTGGCATTCCATAAAATAGACGAGTTGCAATTGGCTATTAGAGCACATAATGCTTTGCTGAATGCTGGGTTTTCAAGCATTAGTGATGTTCTTCGTTTGTCAAAAAGAGAAATTGCAGATTTAAAAGGATTAGGTGAAAAGTCAAAAAAAGAAATTTTGGAAAAGACAAAAGATTGGCTTTCTAAAAGAGCATATTTACATTCAGATAATGACTTTGAACTAACTCTTTGCAAGGAAGAAGAGGAATATTATAAGCGCCTTGCAATTATGATAAAACCGTTATGGCGAATTTACTGGAGGAAACTATATAGTTATATTGAAAATGCAGATGAAAAAGAACAAATTTTGCATGGCGGGTTTAATGAGGTTAGTACAGGGAATTTAGAGGCTTTATTTAAACTTCCGAAGATGCGATTACTAATACGTGAATTATTCTTATCTTTAACTGATAATACTGGTATTATTAATGAATTAAATTTGAGATCGTTGTTATCAATGAGAGGGATTGAGTTTGATTATCAGATTATTATGGATGTCTTTCAGGATGATTCAATGTATTGGCAAAATGGTGATTTTTATTTTTTGAATAAACCCTCTATTTTAGATTGGATTGAACAAGCAGATGCGGCTCAAAGGGACAAAAAAGAATTTATCATTTTTACAAAGAGGCTAAGGGGAGAAGGGTTGCAGGAGATTGGTGATCAAATGGGGCTTACAAGAGAAAGGATACGCCAGATTTCTCAAAAGATGGCTCGTAAACTTCCTGGGATGCAGGAAGATTATTTGAGCCAGGCCTTTAGTCTCTTTAGATTTTCTAAAGAGGCATACATTAAAACTTTTGTTCATTCTTCGCCAGAAGGATATGAGTATTTATCATTAAAATTGAGAAAAGGGGCAATGGAACTTAATAAAGTGAATTTGAATAATTATCAAGGTCCTTATGTCGGGCGAATGCTGAAGTTCTTAGACGAATTTGAAATACTACAAGATAGAAGGACAGTTACTAAAATGCAAATGGTATATAGAGTTCTGATAAGTACTGGCAATACATATGAGTCAATTGAACATTTTGAAAAAAACTATTACCAGTATATTGACAACAAAGCATATCCACGTGAACGATTAGAACAGAATACAAGGACACTAACTAATGTTTTAAGAAATGCAAAACATATTGTATTTAATAAGGATGGTTTCTTTCGATATAGTGAGGCCGATGAGAAAATAATTTGGAGTAATATTGACTTTAATAGATATAAAGATTCTGTGATATCTTCGGATTTAATCTTTAGGGAACATAAAGAATTGATGGAAGAGCTAGATATTAGAGACGGATATGAGTTATTTTGTGTGATAAAAACTTCTTTGGAAAATTGGAATAAGAAACAGCAGGGGTATGAAATTATATGCCGTAGGATTCCGGTAATGGTTCTGGGAAAGGGCTCCGAGCAAAAGCAAATTCTCCGATTATTAAAAGAGTTATCTCCGATTAGTTGTTCTGATTATTATGAAGCTTATGAGGAAAGGTATGGTGTTAGGAAAGAATCTGTGCAGGCTAATTTGAGTTCATATCTAGACATATATAATTTGGATGGAATGTTTTCTATAGATGTTCCCAATATAGATGAGCTGGATGTTCAGGCATTTACACAGGAATTGAATAAAAAAGATTTTTGGTATATTGATGAATTAGAAGAGCTTTTTTTGCGCATTTGTACAAATTCCTCTTTGGATTCATTGAATTCTGCAGCTTTTAGCAGGCTCAATTACACTTTAAATGCAGGATATGCTTATAGTAATGTATATAATAGTGTATCGGATTATTTTAAAAGAAAAATTTTTTCTCGTGAAATTATAGATCTTTCGGAGTTAGATAATAGATTATTACGGCTGCCAGTATTTTATTCTTTTTTACAAAAGGAGAAATTAACTTTAAGCTTTGTGGAGTCTGCGCCTAAAATCCTTTTATCAATGAGATCCTTATTTGAACAATATGCGATTAGTGAAAAGGATATTCTTGAATTTCAGAGTCAATTATCTGCCTTGTATGTAGAGCGCTATTTTAACGCCTACAGCTTATGGGAGCAAATTAAGCATCTTAATATTGTTGAAAGAATGAATAGCAATGAATGGCTTTGTAATAGTATATTAAGACAACAAGAGGGGATTTATTCATTAGCTATATCAGGTACTGTGATATTGTCCAGAAATAGTGAGCTATTAAATTTGGCTAATATATGTGGATGGATTGTATCGAAACAGGGAAGGATGAGTGTGCACCAATTGACGACTTGTTTTAATGAACTATTTGGGGCATCAGTCCAGTACTATAGGGTTGCAGAAAAAATAAAAGCTACGGATATGTGGGGGGATCTAGTAACTGATAGTATTGATGACTATATTGATACCTTATTAGATTCGACAGATTTTGATGTGGATGATTTATTTCAAGAAGAATTTTTTTAGATACTAATATCGTAAAGCGTATCACTATAGGCAAATTTGTAGTATTTTTATAAAAGTGGATACAAGAATACTAAGATTACAAATAAAGGGCGAGAACTTGGAAAAACCAGGGCTCGTCCTTCTTTGTTTTGTGTTTTTCGAAAACAAAACAAATTGAGCGAATAACAAGAATGCTAATGTTATATGAAAAACGAATACAAGATAGAATAAGAGATGATTTTCGAATTATCTTAAAAATAAAAACTACCAGCAAGTTTTATTTTTTTATGTAATTTTTAAAAACAAACAATGTTTTTTGGAATGAGCTATTGACAAAAAATAAAAAATGGTATATATTGTTAAAAACGGGCAGAAATAAAAAACGCGAAAATGTTTTCGGAAAAGGAGGAACATGCAGACCATAGCTTGTATTAAAGGTAAATTTGGAACTACTGAATATTATCAAACTAAAATAAGGGCAGGTGATTTGATCACAATTGTAGGCTTTGCAAGTGAAATGCCGGAGTGGGATGAAATGACAGCTGATGATATATTACAACGTGAAATAGATGTTAATCGTGTAATTGCGGATATGGTTCCATATGTAGTTGATGATCCGGATCGTTTCTTCAGCAGCCTAGTAATTGATATCTATCAGGGGTGGGAAGATATAGAGTTTGAGCTCCTGGAAAATATTACTGGTAAACTACCGAATGCGTATAAGAATGCAATGGAAAATTTTGGGTTTGTTACTTTCCCAGGAAATCAAGTATTGATTGCTCTTGATGGACAACATCGGCTGTTAAGTCTAAAAATTGCAATTAAAGGAAAAATGGGTGTCCCTGCTGGTGTTGAGTGGAAACCAAGCTGGGATAAGAAGGTAACTCCACATCCAGAGATTGCGAATGAGGAAGTTAGTGTTATATTTGTTAAACACGAAAGCAATGCAAAAATCAGAAAATTATTTAATAAGATCAATAAATATGCAAAACAAACAAGTCGAAGTGAAAATATTATTATTTCTGAAGATGATATATTTGCGGTTATTGCAAGAAGATTAATAAGTGAAAAAGGACCTTTGAATGCATTGCAGCGAGGCGAATATACTCAAGATATTGTCAATTGGAAGAGTAATACATTAGGACAGAGAAGTGCACATTTGACAACATTGAGCTCGATATATACTATTTCACAAACATTGCTAAAAGAGTATAGTTTTAACACTAATTATTTACCAGAAGAAGATATTGTTGATTTGTGTTATGAAACAGTTGAGGCCTTTTGGGTGGGATTACTTGAAAATGTCAAAGTATATAATGAGTATATGAAAAAAATCTTAGACTTCAATATTGCAGCAGAATATAGGCAAAGAAATCTTTTATTTAAACCAGTAACACAGATGGCCTTAGCTCATGTGGCATACTATGCTAGTAAAAGAAATGTTGAATTTAATTCAATAGCGTTACTCCTTAATAAAATTGATTGGAGTTTTGAAAACAAATTGTGGCAAAATATATTAGTTATTGGAAGTGCAAAAAAGAAGATGATAACAGGTAAAGACGCAATAAGAAATGCTGGTCTAATAATAACGTATATCACTATGGGTAATATAATGACCTCAGATGAAAAAGAGGATGTCTTAGAAATAATCAGAAATGCTGAAGATAATATTGATGCAGAGTTACCAATTATTGTTAGCTAGATATAAGAAATATTAAATCTTTACAAATTATATAATGAAAGGCGGAGTTATGTGGCAATAAATCAAAGTGCAAAATACAAGAAAAATCTAATTTACACAACAGGAAAGAGTGAAGGCTTAGTTATTGGTGAGAGAAAAGATATTGAAGGAAGACGAGCCTTAGTAGTGAAAAATCATAAAAGAATTGATTATATATATGCAGATGAGTTGATGCAGATTTTGTTTAGCCCATTATATGGCGAGACTAGATAAACCATTATGAGTTTATCAGTTAATTACAATTGAATAAGGACTACTTGGACGAGCTGGACCTAATAGAGTCAAAGCCAAAGTAGTGTTATTACAGTATAATAGCTGAGCATGACACTACTTTGGCTTATTATTATTTTGAAACAAAAATATATTATTTATATGGAGGGAAGTTATGTATAATAAAAATCAAGATTTAGTAAAAGTTAGGCGAGGAAATATTGTGTATGTAGATTTTAAAAGAAATAATGATAGCTGTAAACAAGGGGGGATACGGCCTGCTTATGTTATTTCAAATGATAAATGTAATAAAAATAGTTCCGTTGTTACTGTGATACCAATGACAAGTAGACATAAGAAGATGTATCTGCCAACGCATATAGATATAGGCAAGGCGGATGCTGAGGGGTTAAAATGTAACTCAGTTGCATTGATAGAACAAATCATTTCAGTTGATAAAAAAGATATAAAGAAAGTTGTGGGGTTCGTTAAAAGTGATATGAAAATACGTGAAATTGAGATTGGGTTATCAATTCAGTGCGGTTTGTATCCTATAGAATAGACTCGATTCTGCTTTCGTTTAGTAGCAAAAAGTGTTATTATTTTAGTATTGAAAGTAACTTACGCTTAAGCTCAAGGGCAGGCGGATCTGCTTGCCTCCCGCTTGCGCAACCCCCATCCGGCACGCGCAACCCTCCTTTTTCCAACGTTTTTCCCGCGACACCTAGTTCAAATCTGGTTGGCGCCGCTTTTATAAGAACTTCACAATCCTTGTAAATTTTCTAATTTTCTTTTCTATAAATATTTATTTTTCTGGTGGAACCGCTGAAAGCTAAGTATGTGGATAGATAAGTATAAGGCAGGAAAATTGTTGTATGTAGCAAAGAATGACGGCGATTTTGTGTGCCAGACAGAGGCGGAGCTTGTGGCAATGATTATGAGCAGTTTACAGAATCCATATGATGATATTTGGATCAGCGGAGAAGCCTGTTACCCTTGTCTGGCAATATTGCTTAATGGTAATCTATCCTGTGTGCATTATTTTCTTAATGATAGCGGAGATATGTGGCAGTCTGCCGGAGATTATGGTAATGATACGGTTTTTATTGCCGGTGGTAAAAGAACAGAAATGTCGGCAGATGCTGTAATTGGGATAGAAAAGGCGATTGAATGTGTAAGGCAATTTTGGCTTTCTTGTGACAGACCAACGTGTATTGAATGGAGAGAATTATAAAATATATATCTCTGAGGAGGTGTTTATGGACAATTGCAGAAAGGAACGTCTGATTGAAGATTATTTCCGGATGTGGGTGGAGCGGGATTTTACGGGAATCACCGATATCTTTGCACCGGAGATCTATTATAGTGAATGCTATGGTCCGGAATATCAGGGGCACGATGAGATCCGGCAGTGGATTGGCAAGATGCTGAAAGACCAGGTGGTGTTGGAATGGTCGATAAAAAGATTTATTCACCAGAGAAATACGGTAGTTGTGGAATGGTTGTTCAGGGACCGGTGCAATGACGCAGAAAATCAATTTAATGGCGTTTCTATTATTGAATTTAATAGTGATGGAACCATTTATTCAATTAAGGAATTTGCTTCGGCTTTTGAATATAGTACATCGTTTAGAGATTCTGTCAAGGTAAATGGCAAGGATGAGGTACTTGTGGACAGTGAGGTTAAATCATTTGTTCTGGATCATCTTTGTTATACGGAACTTGTTTTTGAGAGAATCAATAAAAAGCTCAAAATGAGTCTCAGTCCGGAAGAAATCAGGGGATTTATATATAGTATCGTGATGTCAGAAGATTGTACAATCTATAAGCGTGGGAAAAATTATTATGCCTGTAACGATAAAGCAGGTGTTCAGATTACGATTAATTCTTTTAACTGCCGGGTTATTACGGCTGACAGTGTTGTTTCGTCAATCAGGATGGGCAGGATTGAAGGTAATAGAGTATGAAAATAATAAAGTTTATTGTTGTGATATTATTACTGTTGGTTATTAAGGATTACAGTAATGTGCAAAGCTCAGATCGGAATCAAGACGCTCATACGAATCAAGACCCGCATCCGAATAAGTCACATCTGGTAGATGAAAAATATGCAACACCGGATAATCCTGTGTTATCGCCATCGGGAAAATATCGAATGGAAATTGAATCTGGTTATAATGGAAACATTTACTATAATAGTTTCGCCATATATGAAGCGGCGAGCCAAGGAGCACCATTGTTTGTATCAGGGGCACAATATAGAACCAGGGATACCCTCCATTTTATGTGGGATGAAAATGACAATATCCGTGTTTATAGCGGAGATGTGGGTATGACTGATTGGGTAAAAGACGGAAATAAATGGGTATATCAAGATGGCTGGACTAAGGGAGATTGACATGCATAGGTGGGAAGCTGATGTATTGGCAAATAACATTAACCAGGGCTTGGAGGATAAATAAATGAAAGCAGATTTGTATGAAATCAGAAACTATGAGGACTTCGTAAATATTCTTTTAAAAGCGGGTTTTTCCATGGGCGGCGGCAATAATGAAGGAATATTTGCAGCAATACCATGGAATTGGAATGAGAAGCCGCCATATGATACACCGGTGCGCTGGCATACCGAGGATCGGGAGACCGATCCGTGGGAATGGCGGATGCGGGTGCTGGATGAGCGGAAAGACATAGCATATGCAAAGGTATTTTTCAAGAAGAGCGGATATATAACAAAAGAGTGGTATCCCTATTTTTTGGCAGCACGGAGAGGAAACCAGCTTTTTGAAGAAGAATATGCTTACGGCACGATCAGCAATGCCGCCAAACGTATTTATGAAGCGATAGAAGAATACGGAACTTTACCGGTCCACGGAATCAAGGTTATTGCCGGTTTTTCAAAGGAGGACAAGTCACTCTTTGACCGTGCCCTTATTGAACTGCAGATGAAGATGTACATCACTATGTGTGGCAGGCAGCAGAAACTTTCCGGTAAAGGCGAGGAATATGGCTGGTCATCAACCGTGTTCTGCAAAACAGAAGATTTCTTTGGAGAATCGGTGTTTAAGCTGGCAGCTGGGTTAACTCAGGAAGAAGCAGCTGAAGCATTGACAGAGCAGATATACAGTCTGAATCCGGATGCACAGAATAAAAAGATCATGAAATTTATCAAAGGTTAAGATTTCTATTAATAATGGGGACAATCTGCTAAGGATTGTCCTTATCTGTGCATAAATGTATTATTTTAATGGATATTTGTGGATAACAAGAAGCTTGTACTTTTTTGGATGATATGGGATAATAAAACATGTAAATGGGTAGTTTATGCAATAAAGAGGTCCACCAATGAACAAGATCAGCGGCGATATATTTAAAGCAATTCACGAAGGCAAATGGCTGAGTATCAGTTATAAAAATAAAGAACTAAATATAACCAATTACTGGATTGGAATTCAATCGATAGTTTTGTCTAAAAAGATGCTGCGGGTGGAAGGGCTTCATCTGGTTAAGCATACATTATTGGAATTGGATATTTATATTGAATCAATCCAGTCTTCTGCGATTGTCGAAGGAACCTATTATCCGGTTAATCCAGAGCTGGTGGAGGATATCCGTCTTTATCCGGATAAGTATAAGGAAATTTTCACGAATATTCCCAATTTGAAAATTTTGAATTACCTTGTCGATTGCAGTCGCCTTGATGCTGTGCCATATAAAAAGGACTATGCATTGATTACCCGTTTGGATCAGGCATCGTTTAAAAATGGTGCCCTGGCATTGGATAAGGATCAATTCAGCGAGATTATCAGAGAATTCCAGAAAAAGACAGAGCAGCAGGAAAATGGGCGGCGACAGAGAGTCGGTCGATTAGGTATGAATGTATTAAGTATTAATACCAAAGAAGGGTTATATGTGCTGGCTTACCGTAAATTGTTTTTGGATATCAGCCGTCAGAGTCTGGTACCGGCTGAAACGGTTACAATTTGTTGGGAGTTTACTATTGATGGAATGAAACAGAGTGTCCGAAAGTATATGGATCCCGGGGATTATGGTTTGCTGGAGCAATTTGTGTCCAATCAGGAGTTGATTAAAGACAAAATCACAGCATATAATCTGCACATAAAAGGTGTTGATGATATGCCTTACCTGGTTGCCATTGAAAATAAGATTAGTATTGATTTGCAAAAGGAATATCAATTGATCCTGAAAATGTATCAGGAAGATTCAGTGTCGATACCGGTAAAAGCTTTTTTTGGTGATCTGCTGGGGCGTAATACCCGCAGAAAGGCATACCCGATTACACTGCTTAATAAGCGGGTTAATCTGGATCAGATGCTGGCTATACATAATGCGATGAAATACCCGGTCACTTATGTTCAGGGCCCGCCAGGAACCGGAAAGACTAACACGATCGTAAATACGATTGCCACGGCATTTTTTAATGAGAAGACCGTATTGTTTACGGCTTACAATAATCATCCGATCGATGGTGTTTTTGAGAGTCTTCAGAAAATAAAATATAATCAGAGCTTTATTCCCTTTCCGATTGTTCGTCTTGGTAATCAGGATAAAAACAAAGCAGCATTAAAGTATATGAAAGGGATTTATGAACGAACAAAAAGTATTCAGATATTTTCAAATACACTGCAGAAAAACAAAGATAATAAAATAAGCCAGACTCAGCAATTGTCGCAGCTGCTTAAAAATCATGAAGAGTTTCTTGATCTGAAAGAGCGTGAAGAGGTATTGAAGAAGCTTATTGAAGATAACCGGCATTTGCTTTTTGTTGCGGAATTGCAGGGCGAACAGTTATATCAGGTTCAAATCCAGTTAAAACAAATTGGCCGGGTGACGGATGAGCAGGCTCTGGAATTGCTGAAAGATGATATTAAGGAGTTTCATAAATATTTATACTATACTTCAGCGATTTATATCAAAAGACTGGATGAACCCAAAAATCAGGATTTGCTGAAAATTATTTATTTGAAAGACCCGGAGCTGCAGCTTCAGGAGTTTGAATCATACCTGAAAAAGGAAGAAAATGTAAAGAAACTGCTGCGGATTTTTCCGGTTGTGGCGACCACCTGTATGTCGGCCTGTAAGCTGGGAGAGCCGAAGACTTACTTTGATATGGTGATTATGGATGAGGCAAGCCAGTGTAACGTGGCGGTGGGATTAGTTCCGATCATAAGAGGCAAAAATCTGATGCTGGTAGGGGATCCGCAGCAATTGAATCCGGTAATTCTGTTGGATCCTAAAGATAATCTGACACTAAGAAATAATTATGCTGTTACAGATGAATATGATTATATTGATAATTCCATTTATAAAACTTTTTTAGCCAGTGATTCCGTAAGTGATGAAATTTTGTTAAGCAGTCATTACCGGTGTAATAGAAAAATTATTGATTTTAATAATAAAAAATATTACAACAATAAATTAAATGTGCTGAGTCGAAGTGAAGCGAAGGAGCCGTTGATATTCTGGGAGATGGGAGACAACCAGGCATATCAAAGGAATACGGCACCGAAGGAAGCATTGGCAATTCTTGATTTTATAAAGACTCAAAAGAATAAAAGTATTGGAATTATTACGCCGTTTGCAAATCAAAAGGGATATATTGAACAATTATTAAAAGAAAATCAGGTGGATGAGGTTACCTGTGGCACAGTTCATGCTTTTCAGGGAGACGAAAAAGATATTATTCTGTTTTCAACGGCATTAACGGATCAGACCTGGCCGGGAACCTATGACTGGCTGAAGAACAATAAAGAACTGATTAATGTGGCGACATCAAGGGCAAAGGAACAGCTGATTTTGCTGGGAAGCAGCAGGAATATTGAGCGGTTATGTGATCCCGATGCCGATGATGATTTATTTGAGTTGGTACAATATGTGAAATCAAAAGGCGTATCCCGGGTTACTTCCAAGGCGGCATCATCGAGGGCGCTTGGAATAAAACCGTATCGAAGTGAGACAGAGGCAGCATTTTTAGAGAATTTAAATCATGCATTGGACAACATTCTTTATAGTGGGCGAAGATGTGTGATCCATAATGAAGTGGCTGTTTCGCATGTGTTTATGAATTCTGAAGTCAATCTGGATCTGTTTTATAGTGCCAGGTTTGATTTTGTAGTATATGAGCAGCTGCCGGGTAAAAAGGAATTGCCAATTTTGGCAATTGAGCTTGATGGTAAGGAACATGTTGAGCAAGAGGTTGTTGTTGTGCGTGATAAGAAAAAACAGGAGATATGCCGTCAGCATGGGTTTGAACTTATCCGGGTTGAGAATTCTTATGCTCGGAGATATGAGCATATTAAGCGGATATTGACGTTGTATTTTAAGAAGCTTTATAAGATTTAGGATCGAGTAAGTAATTGCCAGATTTATTGTATATCCCAATGATACATTTCATGGGTTTTCAAGCTCTGTCCTTGTTTTTTATGGCTGTTTTTGTACATGTCAAGCCGGGCTGTCTACTGGCAGCCCGAGTATCCCAAATTTACATCCTCACCTCTATATTTATTTTAGATAATTGCGATATAAGATTATATATAAAAGACTATCTTTTCTTATCCATTTCCAACATCGAAACCATAGCTTTATAAAAAGTTCATCATTTTCTCGCGTTATGTAACATACATCAGTTTTGCCAATTAGCTTTCTGATAAAAATATAATCATCTACAATAAGCAATTTGTTTCCAGATAATAATACAGTTATATCATGGCAAGTTTTTTTGATTTCAAAGTGCAGATTATTATTACTAGCAAAATCCTTAATAATACTGAGGGCAAAGTTATCAAACCATTTGAACTTCTTTTTTAATATAATTTTTTCATGAGTAGCTTCAAGTGTATTCCAATGTTCTGTTAACCTATCATAGTTACCCCTATGTTTTCTCATGCGTCCCCCTATATTTTTAAAAACTTCATTATTAGAAGTATCTTATCAGAAATCCAGTATAAAATAAAGCTGTATTTCATTATTAGAAGTTGAGGTAAGCATGAAGTTCAATTTTCCGGATGGTAGCCGTAACTTAATAGGTGACAAGATAAAACAGTTAAGAACAGATAATAAAATGAGTCAGAAAGACTTAGCGATCAAGCTTCAGACCAGTGGTTGCGAAATATCTGATTTAACTATTTTGCGTATAGAAAAGGGAATAAGGTTAGTAACCGACTTTGAATTACTTGCGTTTTGTGAACTATTTGGTATTAGTCCTAACGAAATTCTTGATTATAAGTCCAGTAAATAAAGGAACATACATTTTTTGAATAATATCTTAGCAGGATATCATTTTCTTCTCGGAACCTCAGAGTGCTTGATGACCAAGACTTCTGGGGTTTTTGCATTGTACCATGGGACATATATGCCAGCGCACATTGGTCTCTTCTTTTACGCATAAGCGTATCATTTTGGTACATATCTGTAGAATAGGGATGCTTGTTCTTTTTAAGAGAATATGGGATAATATTGAAAACGGATAATTAAGCGGGAGAATAAAATGGACAATAACAAAACGCTGATAATTTCCTATGGTATTACCTTATTGACATTTATTATAAGTATACTTATAATAAAAAGTATATTAAAAACTTGTAGAAAGAGGTAAAAAATGGAATTTAGTTTTATGACACAAATAAATGCTTCAAAAGAAAAAGTGTGGGAGTACTATGCAGATATTCAAAAATGGTATGTATGGGAAAGTGATTTAAAAAACATAACTTTAGATAATGGATTTAAAACAGATTCAACAGGGGTTATGGAACTAGACGGAATGCCTCCAATGGAATATGTATTAACATCTGTTAAAGAGTACCAAGAGTTTTGGGATAAAACAGATACTCCACTTGGGAGTATATTTTTCGGACATGAAATTTTTGAAATCAATAATGAAAGTGTAAATATTAAGCACACAGTTAAGTTAGTAAGTGAAACTATAACTGATGAAAAAGTTGGTTTCTTAAAGCAAGTGTTTGCTGATGTACCAGATTCAATATTATTGTTAAAGAAAGTGATTGAAGATTAATGAATAAATTCCCTTCAAAATACAAAGATAACTCCGAGGGTTCTGCAGGTCTTTTGTTTACGAGGGCATATAACAAGTGGCATGGAGAAATTAAACGTCAATTAAAAAAATTAAATTTGACACACCCTCAATTTGTAGTACTAACCTCTCTTGGTTATCTTTCACAACTTGAAACAGAAGTTACACAAGTTATGCTTTCGAGAATTAGTGGAATGGACGTAATGTCTATTTCTCAAATTATCGGAACATTAGAAAAGAAAGAACTAATCACTAGAAAAGAGCATTCCAAAGATACAAGAGCTAAAACAGTGAGTATAACCGAAGCTGGACAGAATATTTTAGAAAAGGCTATCCCAATAGTGGAAAACATTGATATTGTTTTTTTTGGTTCATTAGAAACTAAGGAAAATATTTTCATTGAGTTGCTGAATTCTTTGAATACCTATAGCTTTGATTGAAACCTGTCAATTAGGCAGTAGTTCCTAGCTGTTTTTGCTGGTCTTGCTCCCTTTCACATCAAAGGGATTTTATCGGTGAATTGGGAAACCATTAAATTTGTTCCAGAAATACTAAACAAAGGTCAATCAAACAAGTAGGGAGGGCAGCAAACTAACAAGAGTTAGTGCGGCCCTCCCTATCATATACTTTGGTCAAAGTTACGGACTTAATTGGAATAATGAGAGTGAGGTATTTATTCCAAGACCGGTAGTTACCTCCAAAATGCTGTCTGATTCAACGACCAGATCAAGAACGTCATTGACGGTAAGATACAATATAATACTATTATTAAACGAAGACTCGTGTTCGGCTGTCAGCAGGCGTGTCAATGTGGTTTCTGTCAGTATGGTACCGTTAAGCCGGATTGAAAATGAGAGTCGATCTGCTGTTTCGGACCCGACAAGAAAATAATAGTCTACTTTGTAAGTTCCTGTAACCAATATGGTAATACTATTGTCTGGTGTGTAGGCTACATTTGCCTGAGGCATATTTTTGTCCATTGGTAGTTGCTCAGGTACGTTGGGAGTAAGAGGTATTTTCTGAACGGTTTGATCGAATCTACCGCCATACGCCAAGGAAACAGCGCCAGTAGCGCCAGTTGCACCAGTCGGCCCGATCCGCCCCTGAGGCCCGGTAGCCCCAGTCGGCCCGATCCGCCCCTGAGACCCGGTAGCCCCAGTCGATCCGATCCGCCCCTGAGGCCCGGTAGCCCCAGTCGGTCCGATCCGCCCATGGGAACCGGTAACGCCGGTAGGCCCAGTCGGCCCGATCCGCCCCTGGGAACCGGTAACGCCGGTAGGCCCAGTCGGCCCGATCTGCCCCTGAGGACCGGTAGCGCCGGTAAGCCCAGTCGGCCCGATCCGCCCCTGAGGCCCGGTAGCCCCAGTCGGCCCGATCCGCCCCTGAGGACCGGTGGCGCCAGTCCGCCCCTGGGAACCGGTAACGCCGGTAGCCCCAGTCGGCCCGATCCGCCCCTGGGAACCGGTAACGCCGGTAGGCCCAGTCGACCCGATCCGCCCCTGAGAACCGGTAGGCCCAGTCGGCCCGATCCGCCCCTGAGAACCGGTAGCGCCGGTCGGCCCAGTCGGCCCGGTCCGACCCTGACAACCGGTAGCGCCGGTAGGCCCAGTCGGCCCGATCCGCCCCTGAGGCCCGGTAGCACCGGTAGCCCCAGTCGGCCCGATCCGCCCCTGAGGACCGGTAGCACCAGTAGCCCCAGCCGAACCGGTCCGCCCCTGGGGACCGTTAGCGCCGGTAGACCCAGTCGAACCAGCTAAGCCCCGTCGACCCTGAGCCCCAGTGGCTCCAGTCGCCCCAGTAACGCCTCTGGGAATGACGAAATCCAGTACAACATTTTTACATGTGCCGCTGTTATATACCTCAGCACATTTGTCTGGTTCTCCGGTATATGTCTTGCCGACACGGATACGGTTTTTGTTATGGCAACAACACGAATCACACATAGGCGGCGGACTGTATCTGTTATTATTATCCATATGATTCTCCATTTCTCCATTTTTTATGGAATTATATTTGCAGGTTTTGATAACGATAAGTGGCAATACTTCCTGGTTTGTTAAAATATAACCGTAATACATTATATGTAAAAGTAAACAAACTGTGTTTTTAGCCGGAGAATGAATGATATGCTCTTGCTGACTTTGTCCTCTACGTGTTATAGTAATAAAAACGTCTGTGAGGGATGGGGAATGAATAATAAGAGTAAATTTATATTATTGGCTGAGACTGGTTCGATATTGCCAGACGCTACGGCATCTATATTGTGCCCATGCATGTTTCCATGGGAGATGAGACACTGCCGGACGGCTCATTTCCGGTGGAGCAGATTTGCGAATACTATGCAAAGACAAAAAAGCTGCCCAAGACAAGCGGAAGCTCACCGGAAGATTTCCATAAGATTTTTGATGAGATCCATAAGATATGGCCGGATCGGCATATCGTATATCTGGCATACTCGGCGGTTACTACCTGTTCTTATCAAAGTGGGATCATCGCGTCTGAAAACCGTGACTATGTAACCAGCATTGACACAAAACAGGTATCTGCCGGTCAGACCGCAGTTATTTATGAGACGGCAAAGTTGTTGGAGGCAAAGCCGGATATTACTCTGTCGGAGCTGGTGAAAGCGGTAGAAGTATTTACTACCCATGGTGGCCCGGGGGCGTTTGGCCTTGTAGGGTTATCCGGACGGGATGATTAACAAGAAAGCGAGGACAGGCTATGTTTCGTTATGTACATACGAATATTATTGCTCAAGATGTAAGCAGGTTGTGTGATTTTTATAAGAAGATACTTCATTGCAAAAGCATAAATGAAACACGTGATCTTCGTGGAGAGTGGCTGGATCGGCTGACTGGTTTAAATGAAGCGCATATTACTGGTGAACATCTGCTATTGCCGGGCTATGATGATGCGCATCCGACTCTTGAGATATTTTCATATGATACAATAAAGGAGGGGACATTACCAGAGATCAATCGCCCTGGCATCGCTCATTTAGCTTTTGAGGTAGATGATGTACAAACTACCTTAGCTGAAATTATCAATGCAGGAGGTAGCTGCGTAGGTGAGATAGTTACTGCGGCATATCCGAATAGTCAGGAAGCAGTATTCGCCTATGCACGTGATCCGGAAGGCAATATAATTGAACTGCAAAGCTGGCGAACGGTGAAAACGGACATGTTGTAATGCAAGGGTTCATTCCATAGGGCGCATCTAACGAAGCGGGTAAACTACCCAATTGTGTGGGTGTTTTTCTTATTGCAATTAAATATATACCTGCCCCCGGAAAACCCTGTCGTCGTGTTTAGAGATATAAGATTATTGAGGAGCGGTTTATATGAGAGTAGAGATAATGAAAGCCCAGCCCCAAGATGCAAAACGACTTGCAGAAGTATTTAATGACAGTTTCTATAGTGATTATGTTAAATATGGAGAATGTCCCGGCTATAACAAAACAGAAAAAAGTATGCTAACCGGAATGAAAGAGTATTTCGTATATAAAATCATTGTTAACGGGATTATTGTGGGCGCAATTTCTGTCAAAGAAGAAGCGAATCATCATTATTATCTTGGCGCACTGTGCGTAATACCTGAATATGCAAATAAGGGAATTGGGCAGCAAGCCATGCGCTATCTTGATAAAGAATATCCACACGCTTTTCATTGGGCACTGGAAACACCGACAGATAAAATGCAAAATTACTATTTTTACATGAAATTAGGTTATCAAGTGACGAAAGAGTATTTAGACGGAAGTGTGCCGGTTTCTTACTTTGAACGTCAGCTTCAGGCATATAAAGTGAGTCCGGTGAAAGATTTTAAACGGAATAATATCTACAGAGCAAATTGAGAAAGCCGATATCCTTTGATTACCTGCTTGAAAACTATAATGCAGGTAGACAAAAGACTTTTTTCTGTGTAGCAGTTAACCTTTTGGAAATTCAGGATATAAGAAAAATAATGAGCCAAATTACTACCAATGCAGATGTTAAAAGCCTGCAATCAAAGACAAAGCCGCCTACGCAGTAAGCCAATTTCAAGCTCTTGCAGATAAGCAAGGTGTCGAGTTAAAATTAAGGAAAAAGCCAAAAACCGTGGCGGAGCAGCCATTAAAAAAAGGAGACAGTCATGAATTATAACCAGATGAAAGAAAAGCTTTTGGGTATGTTTGATTCAGACAAGCTTCATAAAACTCCTCATGAGTGGGGGTTTTACAATGAAATAGACCGGGTGATCCGGCGACTGGGGTATGCTACAAATATATCTGTTGATATTATTAAAAACGCAGCTCAGGAAAATGTTGATTTTCTTCTCACTCATCATGATTCATGGGGATTTATCTATGGGTTAAAAGAGGCATGCAATACTGCACTGGAGGAATCCGGAATATCACATGCTTTTTTTCATGCACCGCTGGATGGGGCGGAATTTGGAACCAGCGCATCGCTGGCGAAAGCATTAGGTCTTATGAACTGTCGGATGGTCATGCCGTATGCAGAGATCTATCATTGCGGAATTATCGGTGAGATACCGGCAACAGACTTCGCGGCATTTAAAGAGCTTGTTTCCGGTATTCTTCAGGCACCGGTTCGGACATACCAAAATAATGACCGCATGGTGAGAAAAGTAGCTGTAGCCGCCGGGGCCGGCAATATGACGTCTGAAATGAAGCAGGCTGCAGACGCGGGATGTGATACATATATTACGGGCGAGTATGTACTTTATTCTCAGCAGTATGCCCAGCTTACCGGAATGAACCTGATTGTAGGCACTCATACGAACACAGAGATTCTGGGCGTGGAGTCAATGGCAGGCTTGCTGGCCGGGGATACGGATATTGAACTTGTGAGGATAGAGGAACCTGACTATTAATCTAAAGGAGATTGCGGTTTGAGAAGAAAAAATAATATATTCATATTCCTGGCGGTCGCATTTCTGCAAAGCCTTGCTGCCAATTTTGCGCATCCGATTACGCCGACATTGATTGTGAACCTGAATCTTCGTGATTATATGTTTGGTGCTGCTTTTGCGGCGATGTCATTTACTAATTTTCTTTTTTCACCTTTCTGGGGAAAAATGAGGGACTTCTTTTCTACGAAAAAACTGCTGTTAGTTGGCTGCATCGGATATGCGTTCGGACAGTTTCTGTTTAGTATTATGAAAACAGAAGTGACGATACTGCTGGCCAGATGCTTTTCTGGTTTTTTTGTTGGAGCGGTTAATGTTTCGACGCTTGTTTATATTATGGATAGTTCTGAAGAAGACCGGGTGGGGGAGAACCTGACCAGATTTGCGATTGTCCAGGCGGTTGGGGCAGCATTTGGATATTTCATTGGTGGTGTAATCGGAGTGTACTCAATTAAGCTGACCTTTTTGATTCAGTCATTGACGCTTGCGGCAAGTGGAATACTGTTTGTGACGCTGCCCGAAGATTGTGCGGCAGCAGAATACCAGTCATTCAACCGCAGGACTTTTGTGAAAGAAATCAATCCGTTAAAGGCATTTCTGGATACCCGGTCGTTTATGACTAGGAACCTGGCCTTTCTATTTATGGCTGTAGTGTTTGCTAATATCGGAACCAATGCTTTTGATCAGTGTTTTAATTATTATCTTAAGGATCAGTTTCAGTTTACATCAATATATAATGGGGTAATGAAAGCAGTGACCGGCATTATTACATTGGTAGTCAATGGTACGCTTTGTATGTGGATTATCAGAAAAACCAGGGTGAAAAGGTCGGTTGGTATCATCCTGGCCGGTTGTGCGGTTAGTATTGCGATGATGCTTTCGGTAAATCACATTATCCTGTTTTTTGCAATATGTATTGTCTTCTATTCGTTCAATGCAGCCTATATCCCACTGCTGCAGGCCAGTGCAGCCAAATCAGCGAATAACAGTAATGGCAACATGGTGATGGGATTTTACAATGCAACAAAATCACTTGGTATGATATGCGGTGCTCTGATTGCCGGGCTGCTTTATCAATATAGTTCTGACTATCCGTTTGTTTTAGCGGCAGTATGTTTTGCTGCTGCAGCGCTTATTCTGCTGACCACTGCGTCAGAACGGAAGCGAAGAAGCGGTAAAGTTAACCAGAATATACACGGAGGTACAGACAGTGAAAGTGAAATTAGTACTCGCATATGACAAACATCATGAAGTTAAGGAGTTATTTCAGGAGTATATGGAGATGATTATCCAGCAGAGTGAAGACGGCAGACTATGTCTTGAAGCTCAGAATTACGATCATGAAGTACTCGAACTGCAAACAAAATATGGTATGCCGGACGGCCGTCTGTATCTGGCCTATTTTGGCGAAGATGTGGTCGGTTGTGTTGCTCTTAAAAGAAACGATGAAGATTACTGTGAGCTCAAACGTTTATATATCAAACCTGGTTACCGCGGCAATAAGTTCGGAACAGTTCTGATTGACCGGATCATTGCCGATGCCAGGAAAATCGGTTATAAGTATATGCAGCTGGATACCTTTCCGGTTATGGAAAGTGCGATCAGGCTATATCGAAGATACGGGTTTTATGATATTGAGCGTTATAATGATAACCCGGCCCTGACAGCTGTTTACATGCAGCTGGATCTTTAACAGGCAGACGGCAGCTACAGTGTTCTGGCAATCACAGGCCGGGGCGCGATCCCTGCGCCGGATTCAGGGCAAACGATCGGATAAAAGTTGATTAAAAATACTGCCCATCCGGGTAATGCCTTCAACAATTTTATCATCCGGCATATTAGAAAAATTAAGCCTTAACGTATTCTCATGTCCGCCGTTCGGGAAAAAGGAGCCGCCCGGAACAAAGGCCACATTTTCTTTCAGGCATTTTTCTAAATAAACCCTGGCATTCATATCATCCGGCAGTTCCACCCAGGCGAACAAACCACCACTGGGAATCGTGAAAGATACACTGTCCGGAAACGTATTCTGCATGGTCTGTACAAATAAATCCCGGCGCTTCTTATATACAGCACGGATTTTATCGATGTGTTGGTCAATGTCGTAGAGCTCCAGATATTTTGCGATCTCCATCTGGGCGATGGTATTGCACTGCAGGTCGGTACCCTGTTTTACCAGGACAAACTGACGGATAATATTTTTATCTCCGGCCACCCAGCCGATCCGGTATCCGGGGCAGAAAATCTTTGAAAAGGTTCCGGTGCATAAGATATTGCCGGTACTGTCAAAGGCTTTTGCTGAAGGAAGATATTCTCCTTCAAAGCGAAGTTCTCCATAAGGATTGTCTTCCAGCACGGCAACGCCATATTGCGCAGATAATGCCGCAAGCTCTTTTCTTCGTTCCAAACTCCATGTACGTCCGGTGGGATTCTGGAAATCAGGAATGATATAAATCAGCTTTCCCTCAGGAAATTGTTCCAGCTGTTTCTTCAGCTCGGAGATGATCATCCCTTCATCATCAGTGGGAATTTCCACAAAACGGCATCCATATGCCTTAAATGCACTGATCGCGGCCAGGTAGGTGGGGCTTTCACAAAAGACCACATCACCCTCATCGAGAAAGACCTTGCCGGTCAGATCAAGTGCCTGCTGGGAACCGTGTGTAATCAGGATATTTTCACAGTCAAAGCTGGTTCCAAGCCGCTGGTTCATCCGGCTGGCAATCCACTCTCTTAAAGGTCCAAATCCTTCCGTTGTGCTGTACTGCAGTGCTTTGGGTCCATCTGATTCTAAGACCAGCCGGTTCACCTCTTTAATAGCATCCACCGGGAATAATTCCGGAGCTGGAAGCCCGCCGGCAAATGAGATGACCTCAGGGCGTTCTGTTATCTTTAAGATCTCCCGGATCTCGGAAGCTTTTATATTCGACATGCGTCGGGCCATTTTGAAATCCATAGTTTTCCTCCTGTTGTGATTAATACCTGTTTTTATTCTGTTCTGCCTTAAGAGATTCAAAAGCCTGATCCGGATCGGCAAGGATATTGAATGTATTTCAATTGTATCATACCGCAGCCGATGGCTGCAATCAAATAAAAAAGAATCATTCTATTCGTATTACATTATCGTTTTCTTTTTAGTTATCTCCATCTCATAGTATTGAACCTTATTATCAAGTTTAGAAAGATGTTCCTGCATAGCTGAAATTTCACTTAATAGTGTGGCACGATGCTGTATTAACATTTCCATTCTCAGTTCTAATGTATCATCGCCTTGCGCTCTTAATTTGGCATACCTTTGTATTTCTTTGATGCTCATATTTGTTTCTTTCAACCGTTTAATAAATTCAATCCACTTAATATCAGAGTCCGTATAGCAACGCCTACCGTTAACTTTGCGGTTTGGAACAATTAAGGCCTCTTTTTCATAGTACCGTAAAGTATGGATGCCAATACCCGTCAGCTCTGAAAATTCCCCAATTGTATATTCCATTAAAATTCCTCCTATAAATGCTTGACCTAGAGTTAACTCTATATTATATGATTATATCATATCAAATAATAGGAGGCAATTCTAGTGAATAAAGTAAAAAAGTATACAGTCATCACAGGAGCCAGTTCCGGTATTGGGCTAGCGGTGGCTAAGGCGTTTGCCAAGCGTGGAAAAAATCTCATTGTTGTCGCTCGGCGTAAAGAAAGATTAGAGGAATTGAAAAGCATATTACAAGGGAACAATCCATCGTTAGATATTTGCGTAAAAGTCAAAGACCTATCTATTCTCTCAAATGTGTACCAGCTTTACGATGAAGTAAAAAAGTATAATATTGAAACATGGATAAATAGTGCAGGTTTTGGTGATTACGGTAGGGTTGCTAAACAAAACTTGAACAAAGTAGAAACAATGTTAAGACTGAATGTTGAAGCCCTTACCATTTTATCCTCACGCTATGTTCGGGATTATAAAGATGTTGAGGGTACACAGCTAATTAATTTATCTTCCCGTGGGGGCTATGTCCTTGTTCCGACCGCCGTTACCTACTGTGCAACAAAATTTTATGTGGGTTCATTTACTGAAGGGCTAGCCTATGAACTTAAAGTAGATAATGCTAAACTACAAGCAAAAGTATTAGCACCAGCAGCAACAAAAACAGAGTTTGGCAAGGTTGCTAATAATGTATTAGAATACGACTATGATAGAAGTTTTGATAAGTATCATACAAGTAAGGAAATGGCTAGTTTTCTATTACAGCTTTATGATAGCGATCAGACTGTAGGTATTGTTGACTGGGAGACTTTTGAATTTTACCTACAAGATTCAAAGTTTGAATATGCTGGCAATTCTTCACATAATCAAAAATACAAGCATCTGTAACAATGTTAATGGGGAAAGTCGTTGATCCTTGCGACTCACCCCCTCACTACTTCCCCGCAATCATTAAAAGCAGCAAGTCTGCGAAGACAAGCTTCCACTGCCGTATTCATTTTTTTCGTATACCTGACACCATCCTCTAACCAGAGATTCTTAACCATAAGCAGCCTTGTTTTGTGGTCGGATACCGCCTCAACCCGTCCCACAAACTCATCTCCATACAGCAGCGGCAAGACATAGTAGCCATATTCACGTTTATCGGCTGGTGTGTAGATTTCCCAGGTGTAGTGAAAATTGAACAGCGCTTTCAGCAATTTTCTGTCCCAGATCAGATTGTCAAGTGGTGCAATTAATTCGCAGCGCTTCCGATATGTGTTGTTTGTCAATAAAACCTGTTCCATTAACGGCAGATTTTCAGACCGGCAATAGAGCGGTTCTTTTATTCCTTCAACGTTAATTTTTGTGATTTTATTTTCGCTGAGAAGTTCCGCAAAAATCTGATTGCGGTTTTCTGCATTTAGACCGGCAATATTGAGCCATGCATCGGAAGACCGGTTCCATATCATCCCGACCGCACCGATGCGCCGGAGGACACGCCATTTCTGATGATCAAAATCATTGGGTAAAGGATCTTTGGCCTGAAGCAGTTGGCAGTCGATATGAAGGGAGGCCAGATCGTAGTATTTGCGGGTTCCTTTTTTATGATGGACAATTAAATCACCGGTCGAATACATTTGTTCAAGAACCGAACGGGTCAGGTTTTTACCGCTGCTCCAGTGGATTGCAGAGTGCCAGACAAAATCACCTTCCAGCTTTAACTCATCAGAACAGATTGCGCCGTGTTCCATGATGTGAGCCTGCACCTGGGCGGTGAGTTTTTCCATGTCAGGGTATTTTAACGCATTTTTTCTGCTGATATGACGATAGCGCTCAAAATATGGCCAGAATTCAACCGGAATAATGGCAAGATTTTTATCGGGATAATCGACCAGAAGCCGGTCGGCATAAAGCAGTTCATCCAGAAGATTCTTATGGTATTTTTTGACACGGGACTGCAGCACCAGATCAGCATTGCGGCCGCATGCATCAATGGGATCGAACTGGATGCAGCCGGACTGACGGATAAACTCAAGCGCCCCGCTTTTACCGATGAATTTGTGATCACCTAATAAACCATGTTTCAACAGGATAAATTGCCGTGCCTGACGGTTGGTAAGTGTAAATTCCATATAGGCGTACTCCTTGTCTTTTGATTAAGATAATACCACAGAAATAACGACATCTGTATGTCACCGATTAATAAATCGATAAAATCTCCCGGGCTTTTTCTCTCAGCATATCTTTGAGTTCTACCGGCTCCAGCACCTCAACCTGACTGCCGAACCCCATCAACAGTGAAAACCACAATCGTTCAAAGGGAAGGCCTTGGATCAACAGGATAAAATCACCGTTGTCAAACTCCTCGATAATTTCAGAACCGAGATATTCAAACACCTGCTGGCGGATTGCTTTTTTACATTTTAAGCAGATCCGGTAGCGTTTTCGATCGTCAGCGGATGACTGTGCCCGCATCCGTACTTCGATGTTATCATGTTTTATGGAAAAGGAACCAGAGATGGGCGAACAACTGATAATGCGCGGCAGCTTAAACAGCCGGTAATCCTTTTTTTCATCGCAGTATGCGAATAAATACCATGAGTACCACTGGTATGTAAGAATAAGCGGTTCAATGACCCGCTTGGATACCACACCGTCAGCATTGGAATAACTGATATTAAGAAGCGTTTCGTTAAAAATAGCTTTTTCTATTATTCGCAGATGCGCATCAATATTCAGCCCTTCACGTGCGGCAGTAAAGTCGACAAAAATCCGCTGTTCGCTGCCCTGCATGGCAGTCAGGACTTTTTCCAGGGTTGCTGTTGTTTTCTGGTTGTCATATGCGGAACACAGACCCTGGAGAGCAATAATGATATTGAGATAATCATCAGTATCGGCGATTTGCTTGGTCAGCCGGAAACCGTCGATGATACCGTAGCCGCCTTTGGCTCCATGATTCGATACAATCGGAATACCAGCCTGATTCAGGGTATCGATATCACGCTGGATGGTACGCTTGGAGACTTCGAAACGTTTGGCCAGGGCAGCGGCACTGACAGTATCGCGGTTGAGCAGGTACATGGTGATAGCGATCAGCCGGTCTATTTTCATATTAAAAACACCTCCAGTTACTGTCAGTATCCCTCCCTATTAGCATAACCTTAATCAGCAACAGGCTCGCCCTCAGCTCTCCCTTTAACAAGAATCCCATTAACCTCAACCGCTCCTTCAATTTCAATCACCAGACACTGCCGCCCGTCAATCTCCCTCGTTTCAATCAGTCCGGTGCGGTCGGGATTAACTTTAATAATCACATCCGGGGTTTTAACCTCAAAGGCCCGTGTATTTACCACATTATTGGCAAAAATCGCCGCTTTTTCACCGGCAGTCTCATCGAAATGTTTATCGAAATCCTGCAGCGCCTCTTCTTCCACGCCACTGGTCTCAAGCAGGCTTTTGACCTGGTACTTGTCCAGCATCAGTGGTTGGGGATCATCTTTATGTTCTTCCAGCATCTCATTTAAATTCTCATGAATCGTACGGACTGTTTCATATCTGCAGGTCTCTCCGAGTGTCCCTTCAATGATTGCAGTGAAGGATTCTTTCTGATATCCGGCCGGAAGCGGAAGCGGGCAGCCGAGCAGCTGTTCAACGAAAGAATCGTGCAGGTCATCGGCATTTTTAGAATAAAACAGGGTGCTATGTATATCGGTGCTGCGGTCATTGAAGGCCGGGAACAGGAAGGCTGCTTCCGGCATCGCGACCACCCAGTCACGGACACGGTTCTGGAAGGTATTCTGTACTTCGTTATAGCTAAGCCCCGGCTTCGATAAATCGACCGGACAAATACAGCATAAAATATAGCTGTATACCTCGTCAGATGCATCATCCATGGTCATTCCATCGGAGGCTTTACCGGGAATATCGTAGGCATCATGGATCAGCAGAATCAGATAGTTGCCTACGTAATCATATGTTTCGATGACGCGGTCGTAAAAGGAGTCCAGCAGTTCTTCATCCTGAAGCTTGCTGCTGCGCAGCCGCAGCAGGAATTCCTGGGGACCGCCTTCCATTTCGGTATCTAAAGGAAAGTCCAGATTGAGAAGGTTTTTCCCAAGTGTTCCGGACAGCGATTTTCTTAATATGTCAAAGTATTTGAACATATCGTCTTCCGGCAGGGACATAAAAGCTTCCTTAAACTGGGTTTTTTTGTTCTTTTCTCCGTCCACATAGCAGCCGCAGATGCGGGTGATTGAACTGTTGGCGGGGGTGAATAAGCGTTTGATTTCTGATATTTCTTTTTTTATCATTAATGTCATCTCCTGTTCTTCAAAGCACTATTTTATAATATTATGAAGGAAAAAACAATGAATTTTCGAAAAACACAGGCAGTAGACGAACCGAAATGGTTATGCTATAATTATAAAGATAATTTGCAATCAAAAAGAAGCTTCAGGCTTCTGTACGGGGGCTTATAAGGAGACAATATATGAATGAAAATGTCAAAGCGAAGGGGCAGTTGAGAGTGTACCTGATGTGGCCTCTTTTGTTGTTGCCCTTTGTTATTTGCGGTAATCTGGCAGCGTGGATGATCGATTCGATTTCAGCTGTGGCGGTTCTTCCATTTACCCTTGTCTACATTGTGATTGCGGTCTGGATCTTTATTTACCGGAAAAATTGGCTGGTCGGAGGGCTGGTGGAATTCTCCTCTGAATATGCCTGGGTTCAGAAACAGCTGCTGACAGAACTGTCGATTCCGTATGCCATGGCATCGGAGGACGGCAGGCTGATGTGGTGCAATGAGGCATTTCAGAACATTCTCGATGACGATGGCCTGACCAAGAAGAACCTTACGGCATTGTTTCCCGGTGTATCAAAATCAGACTTCGATACGAATGATGATACTGTATCAATTCATACCAATGTCGGTCCGCTGCAGTTTCGGCTGGAACTGAAACCAATGTTTATCTGCGGTACCGAGCTGGAAGAAAAGCAGGGGCTGGCAGGGCATCAGAAGATGTTCGCCGTTTATTTGTTTGATGAGACTGAGATTCTGCAATATAAACAGCAGATTACCGATGAGAAGATGGTTGCCGGTCTTTTCTATCTGGACAATTATGAAGAAGCGCTGGAAAGCGTAGAAGAGGTCAGGCGATCCATGCTGACAGCCCTGATTGACCGTAAGATCAACAAATATGTCAACAGCATGAACGGTGTAGTGAAGAAGATGGAGAAGGATAAATACTTCTTTACCATTAAGCAGAAGTATATCGAACAGATCCAGGAAGAGAATATGCCGATCCTGGAAGAAGTAAAGAGTGTCAATATCGGCAATGAGATGGCGGTGACACTGAGTGTCGGAATCGGTATGAACGGCGATTCGTACAGTCAGAATTATGAGTTTGCCCGGACGGCAATCGATATGGCTCTGGGTCGTGGCGGTGATCAGGCTGTATTAAAGGATGGCAGCCGGATTCTGTATTATGGCGGCAAATCACAGCAGCAGGAGAAGGCAACCCGTGTTAAGGCACGTGTCAAAGCTCATGCGCTGCGTGAGCTGATGGAGACCAAGGAACGGATGCTGATCATGGGGCACAAGATAAGCGATATTGATTCATTTGGTTCGGCAATCGGCATCTATCGTATCGCCACTTCCCTGAATAAGAAGGCTCATGTCATTATTAATGAAGTTACCACTTCGGTAAAACCGATGATGAATCAATTCCTGAATAATCCGGAATATCCGGATGATTTATTTTTAACCGGCGCTCAGGCGGCGGAGCTGGTGGATCATAATACGATGCTGGTAATCGTAGATGTGAACCGGCCGAGTATCGTGGATGCTCCGGAGCTGCTTTCAATGGTTAAAACGATAGTCGTCCTTGACCACCACCGGCAGAGCAGCGAGGTGATTACCAATCCGGTACTTTCTTATGTGGAGCCATATGCATCATCGGCCTGTGAGATGGTTGCCGAGGTTATGCAGTACATTGCAGACGGCATCAAGATGAAGTCGATCGAGGCGGATGCCATGTATGCCGGTATCGTTATTGATACCAATAATTTCACTAACCAGACCGGCGTCAGGACTTTTGAGGCAGCAGCATACCTGCGGCGATGCGGCGCGGATGTGACGAGAGTGCGGAAACTGTTCCGGGATAAGATGGAAGACTATCGGGCCAGAGCGGCCACGATTGCAGATGCGGAAGTATACCGGGAATCATTTTCGATCGGTGTCTGTCCGGCGGACGGTCTTGAGAGTCCTACCGTGGTAGGCGCCCAGGCAGCCAATGAGCTTCTGGAGATTATCGGAATTAAAGCATCAGTAGTATTGACACATTACCACGATACGATCTATATCAGTGCCCGTTCCATTGATGAAGTGAATGTTCAGGTCATGATGGAACAGCTGGGCGGCGGCGGACATCGTACCATTGCCGGGGCGCAGCTTTCCGGGGTTACGGTGGATGAAGCAAAACAGAGGATTAAAACGATTATTAATAACATGCTCGAGAAGGGAGATATATCATAATGGATATCGTATTATTAGAAGATGTAAAGGCATTAGGCAAGAAGGGGCAGATCGTCAAAGTAAATGACGGCTACGCGAGAAACTTCATTCTTCCTAAGAAGCTTGGCGTAGAGGCAACTACCAAGAATCTTAACGATTTAAAACTGCAGAAAGCAAATGCCGATAAGCTGGCAGCTGAAAAGCTGGCAGAGGCAAAAGCACTGGCAGCAAATCTGGAACAGCTTTCCGTATCCTTAACAATGAAGGCCGGTGAAGGCGGCAGAGCCTTCGGTTCCATTTCAACCAAGGAGATCGCAGCAGCGGCAGTAAGCCAGTTGGATCTGGAGCTGGATAAAAAGAAACTGGTATTGACAGATCCGATTAAGACATTCGGAACCTTTGAAGTACCGGTTAAGATTCATAAAGATGTAACTGGCAAGCTGACAGTCAAAGTAACTGAAGCATAAGGGGAGAAGATGGACGAAGCTCTGATGAAACGGGTGCTTCCTCATAGTGCAGAAGCGGAACAGTCGGTCATCGGTTCGATGCTGATGGATCGGGAAGCGATTATTTCAGCTTCTGAGATTGTTATCGCATCTGATTTTTACCAGCATCAATACGGTGTTATGTTTGAGGCAATGGTAGAATTATATAATGAAGGCAAGCCGGTTGACCTGGTTACGCTTCAGGATCGTCTGAAAGAAAAGGATGTACCGCCGGAAGTCAGCAGCCTGGAAGTAGTCAGAGATATTATTACGACGGTACCTACTTCGGCAAACGTTAAGTCATATGCCACAATTGTACATGAGAAAGCAGTCTTAAGAAAACTGATAAAAGTAAACGAAGAAATAGCCAATACCTGCTATGCCGGCAAAGAACCGCTGGAGGCAATTATGGCGCATACAGAGAAGACCGTATTCGAACTGCTGCAGAGCCGCAGCTCCGGTGACTTTGTTCCGATCCGCCAGATTGCCCTCAACGTATTGGAGAAGATCGAAACCGCATCAAAGAACCAGGGAACAGTAACCGGTATTCCGACTGGATTTATTGATCTTGATTACAAGACATCCGGTATGCAGCCATCCGATTTTGTCCTGATCGCAGCCCGCCCTTCCATGGGTAAGACAGCCTTCGTACTGAATCTGGTAGACCACGTAGCAGTCAAACAGGGACTTCCCTGCATGGTCTTCAGTCTCGAGATGTCCAAGGAACAGCTGGTTAACCGTATGCTGGCAATGGAATCTAATGTCGATTCACAGAAACTCAGAACCGGTAACCTCACCGATTCAGACTGGGATGCAGTCGTAGAAGGAATCGGCATCATCGGAAATTCTAAATTGATTATCGATGACACACCAGGCATTTCGATCATGGAACTACGTTCCAAATGCCGAAAGATGAAGCTCGAACACGGCCTCAATATGGTTATCATCGATTACCTGCAGTTGATGTCAGGAAGCGGCAAAAGCGGCGAAAACCGTCAGCAGGAAATCTCCGATATATCCCGTTCCTTAAAGGCCTTAGCCCGTGAGATGAGTGCCCCCGTTATCGCCCTGTCCCAGCTGAGCCGTGCCTGCGAGACCCGTCCCGACCACCGCCCGATGCTCTCCGACCTCCGTGAGTCCGGAGCAATCGAACAGGATGCCGACGTTGTTATGTTCATTTACCGCGACGACTACTACAACAAAGACACCGAAACCCCAAACATAGCCGAAGTAATCATCGCCAAACAACGTAACGGCCCCATCGGCACAGTAAGCCTCCTATGGCAGCCCGAATTAACCAAATTCGTAAACCTCGAAAGAGGAGCAGTACCCCAATATGAATAAATTAGATATAAGACCTTAATAAAAAAGTAGTTAACAACAGGTTTGCTCTTATTTACTTAAAAGCAGCCAACATAGTAGCTGGGAAAGGGTCTGTCGCACTGGCCTGTGGTTCCTGGCGGCGGCGGTGGTACCCGTCCGTATTTTCTGCCTTTGCAGGGCTGTTAGAGTCTCTTAGAGCAGAGAAATGACGCGTTAATGCCAGAAACGGCCAATGTTTGAGCGTAGCGAGTTTTGGCGTTTCTGGCATTGTATTTAGCGGCATTGCTCTGCTATTAGAGACTCTTACAGTCCGAAACTGCAGGAAATACGGACGGGTACCACCGCCGCCGCCAGGACCCACAGGCCAGTGCGACAGACCCTTTCCTTCGCAGCAACTACGTGCACGCCCGGTTCTATCAGCTTCACCATAAATCTCAAGTTATTTTTCCCATTTTTTTTATAAGTTAATCATAATTATCAGCCTGCATACATAAACTATAAGTAAGTGGTGAAATAATGAGAACTTAAGGAGAGAAAAAGATGGACAAGACACAATATTCCATATCTGAAGCTGGAAAAATGGTAGGAGTGGAGTCTCATGTTCTGAGGTATTGGGAAGATGAACTGCAGTTAAATATACCTAGAAACGGAAAAAGTCACCGGTACTATACTGAATTACATATCCGGTTATTTCAAAAGATAAAAGAATTAAAAGAGAAAGGGTATCAGCTAAAAGCCATCGAACAGGTCTTAAAGAAAATGATAGAAGGGGGTGGGGATGTGAATCCCGATGAAATGCTGGAACAGGATGCAGTAAATACATTAATGGAGGGAACCTGCCCGATTGAAGAAGAAGGGGAAAATGAGCTTAGGATTGTTCAGAAGAAGGACAACGCTGTAGTTACCCAGGATAAAATGGAACAATTCCAACAGATTATGAACCAGATCATTGGACATGCGATTCAGGAAAACAATCAGGCATTAAGCGAAGAGATCAGCCGCCAGGTCAATGACCGCATGGTACAGGAACTGGAGTACATGATGCGGGTCAGTGATGAAAGAGAAGAAGAGCGGTTTAAAATGCTGGATGAAACATTGCGTGCCTATCAGAAAGAAGGAAAAGGGAGAGCAGAAGCCGCCGCCACTAAGGTTTCCTTTTTCAAAAGAAAGTATTTCAAGAAGAATAATAAAAAAATTTAATCATATACATACTGCCCGCCAGACATGGATCATCACCATGATGCTGACGGGCATTTTTATTTCAAGGGCTCTCTTTTATGCCTATTTGTTGTGGGCGGCGCGGACAAAGGAGGCAAAGAGCTCTGCCGCAGCTCCATCCTGTTGCCACAGATATTCCGGATGCCACTGGACACCCAGGAAAAATGGATAGTCAGGTTTTTCCACGGCCTCGATCAGCTGACTGGCAGCATGGCCTGAAGCGACCAGGCCGGGAGCAGGCTTGCGGACAGCCTGATGATGCATACTGTTGACATTCAACTGGGTATGACCACCGGCAATTTCAGATAACAGTGTACCGGGGGTTACGGTTACCCTGTGTGAGGGAATGTCATAAGCAAAGGGCTGCGCGTGGGCAATCGGGAACTCCTGCTGAAACTGGCTGGGAATATCCTGATAGATATCTCCGCCCAATCCGATGTTAAGTACCTGTATCCCGCGGCAGATGCCGAGAACCGGCTTCTTTCTGGCCATTACCAGGGGCAGCAGCGCCAGTTCCATAATGTCCCGTTTCAGGCATACGTTGCCGCTCTGTGAATGGGTTTCCTCGCCAAAGTAAAACGGATGTACATCCGGCCCGCCGGTGAATATAAAACCATCAAAGGTATCAGCGATTACTGCCAGATCTTCATCGGACAGTTCCAGTCCAAGGGTCACCGGGATTCCGCCGGCAGCAAGGATGGCTTTCAGGTAGCCGGGTCTCATGTAAGTTTCTTCTTCCTTATTGAAGTAGGGGGTAAGTGCGATAAGTGGTTTTTGGTTCTGCATTGGTCAGTCCTCCGGATTTAATAAATGGAAAAAAGAAATGCCCCTTCCATTCAGGAAGAGGCATTGTCGTCATAATGATTAACCTTCAATTGCACCTGTAGGGCAAGTACCCGCACAGCTACCACAATCGATACAGGTATCAGCGTCAATTACAAATTTGCCATCGCCTTCAGCGATTGCGCCAACTGGACACTCGCCCGCACAAGCACCACAAGATACACAACTATCATTAATTACATATGCCATGATATTACCTCCTTATATTCTATACATGTTTTATGCTTTTATTCTATACTATTTTTGAAAAAAATTCAAGTATAAAATGTTGTACAATTATAGAATATTGGGCTGAATTGTCAGTTACCTTTCGCTAACCGGGTATCTTTTATACCCTGCATAATTACCTGCCGGGCTGCGATTGCCTCATCCTTATCGAGCGGTCTGGTATCCTTAAGGGGGTAGTCCATTCCCAGGCTTTCGTACTTGACTTTTCCCATATCATGGTATGGAAGGACATCCAGTGCCTTAATATTGTGCAGGGTGCCGATAAAGCAGCCAAGGTCGTAAAGGGCTGTCTGATCGTAGGTAATGCCGGGAACCACAACATGCCTGAGCCACACCGGAATGGCTTTGTCATCTAGATAGCGGGTAAAGTCAAGAATCGGTTCCAGCGGCTGGCTGCATAATTTTTCGTGTTCGGCCGGATGGATGTGTTTGATATCCAGCATTACCAGATCAGTGACGGACATAAGCTGATCGAATTTATCAACAATTTCAGGCTTGTTCTTGTTAAACGTAATACCGGATGTGTCCAGACAGGTATGGATACCCCTGTGTGATGCCATGCTGAACAGTTCAGTGACCCAATCAATCTGCATCAGCGGTTCTCCGCCGGTAACCGTAATCCCGCCTTTCACATAAAAAGATCTGTTTTTCTCAAATTGCGCCATAATTTGTTTGACAGTTGTGGTGGTGCCTCCGCTCGTCTTCCAGGTATCCGGATTGTGGCAATAAAGACAGCGCATCGGGCAACCCTGTAAAAACACAACGAGACGGACCCCAGGTCCGTCTACTGTGCCGAAACTCTCTATGGAATGGACATGTCCAACCATGTAATCCGCCTCCTAGATTGTATCGTGAAAAGTTCTTGAGATAACCTCATCCTGCTGTTCTTTGGTCAGATTGATAAAGTTTACTGCATAACCGGAAACACGTACAGTCAGCTGAGGATACTTCTCAGGGTGTGCCTGTGCATCCATTAAGGTTTCTTTGGTAAATACGTTAACATTTAAATGATGTCCGCCTTTTTCAGCGTATCCATCCAGTAACGAAACTAAGTTATTAACTTGAGCATCACTAATATTAGCCATGATTAAATCCTCCTTATTTCGTAACGGTTCAGGACAGCTATCTTGACAGCTGCTTTAGCAAGTTCCCGCCGTCCTGAACTGTTACCTTTTATTATATTCTATGAGTTACTCTCTGTCCAGTCCTTCCATCAGATTAGGAATTTTGCAGGCAGTATCGCCAGGGCCACAGTCCAGATCGACATCAATATCACCCATGAAGAGCTGGTCTTCTTTGCCAAGAGCGCCCGGGATGATAGAGAAGGTATTGGAAATACCATCCTGCGCATCCTTGAATGGAAGTTTTGCAACAGATGCCAGTGATGCAATGGCACCATGTGAATCACGTCTGTGCATTGGGTTTGCTCCAGGAGCAAATGCTTCTCCGCCTTTTCTTCCGTCCGGTGTAGATCCGGTAGCGTTACCGTATACTACATTAGAGGTAATTGTCAAGATGGAAGTTGTTGGTACACCGCCGCGATAGCAGTGGTTGCGTTTGATATAGTTCATGAATTCGTGCACTACTTCGACAGCGATCTGATCGACGCGGTCATCGTCATTGCCGTATTTCGGGAAATCACCTTCGATTTCATAATCAACGGCGATACCATTTTCATCACGAATTGTTTTTACTTTTGCATATTTAATTGCAGATAAGGAATCTGCTACTACTGAAAGGCCTGCAATACCGGTTGCAAACCAGCGGGTAACCTTCTGATCATGCAGAGCCATCTGAATTTTCTCGTATGAATATTTGTCATGCATATAGTGGATGACATTCAGGCTGTTTACATATACACCTGCCAGCCACTGCATCATGTCATTGAAACGTTCCCATACTTCATCGTAATCCAGGTATTCAGAGGTAATCGGACGGTACTGCGGTCCGATCTGCTTCTTGCTTACTTCATCGACACCACCGTTGATGGCATAGAGCATACATTTAGCAAGGTTGGCACGGGCTCCGAAGAACTGCATTTCTTTACCAAGCTTCATGGAAGATACGCAGCAGGCAATCGCATAGTCATCGCCATGGGTTACACGCATCAGATCATCATTCTCATACTGTACAGAAGAAGATGCGATCGAAGTACGTGCGCAGTAGCGTTTGAAGTTCTCTGGCAGTCTGGTTGACCACAGTACCGTTAAGTTCGGTTCCGGAGCAGTACCCAGATTGGTCAGGGTGTGCAGGTAACGGAAGGAAGATTTAGTTACCATATGACGTCCGTCAATACCAATACCACCGATGGTTTCAGTTACCCAGGTAGGATCGCCAGAGAACAGATCATTGTATTCCGGAGTACGGGCAAATTTGATCAGACGCAGTTTCATAATGAAATGATCGATAAACTCCTGAACCTGTTCCTCGGTGTATTTTCCTTCGGCCAGATCACGCTCAGCATAGATGTCAATGAAGGTGGATGTACGTCCCAGAGACATTGCCGCACCGTTCTGCTCTTTTACAGCAGCCAGATATCCGAAGTACAGCCACTGGATAGCTTCTTTTACGTCCTCAGCAGGTCTGGCAATATCAAAGCCATAAATCTGTCCCAGCTGTTTTAAGTCTTTTAATGCACGGATCTGCTCGGATAACTCTTCGCGGTCGCGGATGATTTCAGAATACATGGTACTTCTGGTCGTTCTTTTCTGTTCTTCTTTATCTACGATCAGACGATCCACACCGTACAGAGCAACACGGCGGTAGTCTCCGATGATACGGCCACGGCCATAAGCATCCGGAAGACCGGTGATGATATGGCTGGAACGGCATGCACGCATCTCTGGAGTATATGCATCGAATACACCGGCGTTGTGTGTCTTTCTGTGCTTGGTGAAAACTTCAACAACTTCCGGGTCGACCGTGTAGCCGTTGTCGGCACATGCTTTTTCTGCCATACGGATACCGCCATACGGCTGCAGAGAACGTTTGAACGGTTTGTCAGTCTGAAAACCGACAATAGTTTCGATGTCTTTATTCAGGTACCCAGGACCATGCGAGGTGATACCGGAGACAACCTTGGTATCCATATCCAGGACGCCGCCTGCATCACGTTCCTGCTTGCTGAGTTCCAGAACCTGATCCCAGAGATTCTTGGTATGCTGGGTAGGACCTGCTAAAAATGATTCGTCACCATCAAATGGTGTGTAGTTTTTCTGAATGAAGTCCCGTACATTAATTTCACGGTTCCACACTCCGGAATTGAATGATTTCCATTCGTTGTTCATGAATGTTACCTCCTGATATTTAAAAATGGATTAAAATTAGTAATAGTTATAGTTTGATTATATATTGTATACAATACACAAGTCAATACTATTATCGAGAATGTTTTGCATGTTTGTTAAAAAATACACAAATACAATAAAGTGCTGTTAATGCGTCAACCAAAGACTTTTCCTGATAGACCTTGATATTTTCAGGGAAAAGTATTATGATAATTTTTATTATATACAAAAGGAGGGAATTTAACATGCAGATTAGAAAAGATATGTTAATCGGGGAATTGGTACAGATGAATGAATTGATTCCTCCGATTTTAATGCGTGTCGGAATGCACTGTCTGGGATGTCCGTCAGCTCAGAGTGAGACACTGGAAGAAGCATGTATGGTTCATGGAATTGATTGTGACAATCTGGTATCCGGAATCAATGAGGTTCTGGATTCACAGGCATAAATATGAAATGTAAGGGGCTGTTGCCCCTGAAATTCCTGAGGCCCCTGACGGCGGCGGTGGTTCCCGTCTGTATTTGGTGCGGTTTCAGACTGCAAGAGTATCTAAGAGCAGGGCAATGACGCTAAGTGCAATGCCAGAAACACCAGAACTCGCTACGCTCAAACACTGGCTGTTTCTGGCATTAACGCATCATTGCCCTGCTCTAAGATACTCTGGCAGTCCTGCAAATGCACCAAATACAGACGGGAACCACCGCCGCCGTCAGGGGCCTCAGGAGTTTCAGGGGCAACAGCCCAGCTACTTTTATTTCTACCATTAGATAAAAAACAAAAGCTGTATGTATACTTAAGATGAAAGTAACGCACTGGTATTAATGGGAGCGAATATGTAGCTGGGGGCAGTCGTACTCGCAGATCCTGTGAACGTCGGAGGTGGCTGTACTGCCTGTTCGTATTTTCTGCATTTGCAGGGGAACTAGAGTCTCTTAAAGCAGAGAAATGACGCGTTAATGCCAGAAACGACCATTGTTTGAGTGTAACGAGTTATGGCGTTTCTGGCATTGTATTTAGCGGCAGTTCTCTGCTTTTAGAGACTCTTGTTCCCCGAAACAGCAGAAAATACGAACAGGCAGTACAGCCACCTCCGGCGTTCACAGGATTTGTGAGTACGACTGCCCCTGGTAATAGGAATCCTTATACCCGTGCAAGTTTCTGCAGGGCATGGTCTCTGACAATCACTTCGTAATGCTCCTTGTAGTATGCTTCGCTGGCAGCTTCCTGCTTGATCTTCTCACTATATTCAGCCAGAACATTGCAAACCCGGCTGAATGCCAGTGCATCGGTTTCTTCGTTAGTGATTACCAGAAAGTACTGACCGTTAGCGGGTTTCTTGTACAGCGTATTGCTGCCTGAATAGACATGTCCCAGGATGTGGGCCGCGTCAGTCACCTGATCCAGATTCTGGAATCGGTAGATCCGTGTCTGGACAGAGGGTTTCTCTTCTTCTGCATCAATAATATCTTCAGCAGCTGAAGACGGAGCATCCGTAACTTCAGGCTGGGCAAATCCAAGCATATCTTTTCGTAAAAAGTCCAATAGTCCGTCGGCGCCTTCCAGTAATTCACTGGTGAGTCCGCCAAGCATCCCGTCAACGCCGTCTTCTGCGGACGGAGAAAATTTGGAAAATCTGGTATCCAGTTCTTCCGGATCTTCTATTTTAGTAATGACCAGCATCACGCTCTCATTGGAAAGCGGAATTGCTTCGACCATCAGTGGGATATCTTCTGCCTCAAAACCGACTTCGTTGGTAGCCTTCTGAATCATTTCACGAAACAGATTACGAGCCTTTTCACTACCGTAGGCAAGCTCGCCAAGGTTTAAATTTCGTATACTTAAGTCAAAACTGGTTAGGGTACAGCGAATCTGATTCTCATTGATCCGTTCTATTTTCATAAGATCACTCCTTTCTTTGAAAGAGAGAACCTGGTTTCCTAATCTAATTATAGTATATAATATAGGAAAAAGGCAATTCCTATGTAAAAAAATTTATAAAAGTTTAAATTTTGATTGTAAATTTTTACATTTTATATTAGAATATGCCTACAGGGATGATATGGTAACAAAGGAGGTGGAACGATAGAAAACACCGCTTTATTTGGCAAATATCAGCTGTGCCGGATTCTTGGCAGAGGCAGGAATGGAACTGTCTGGCTGGCACTGCACAAAGACCTGGAGGAATACCGTGCGATCAAGCAGGTACCTAAAGCCGGTACCGGTTATCACCAGTTCCGACAGGAAGCATTGATACTGAAGACCCTGCGTCATCCGGGTATCCCGATCGTATATGATCTGGAGGAAGACGAGGCGTTTAGTTATCTGATTGAGGAATTTCTGGAAGGCGATTCCCTCTACGCCCTGATTTCTGATTTAGGGCATTTTTCAACGGCAATGACGATTCATTATGGAATTCAGATTTGCCATCTGGTTAATTACCTGCATTTCGCAGAACCGACCCCTATTTTATATTTGGATTTACAGCCAAAGAATCTGTTGTTGTGCAATAATAGTATTAAACTGGTAGATTTTGACCATGCCGTACATCTGCAGCAGGCAGAACAATTGACAAAACGCTACGGAACCGTTGGGTGCGCTGCGCCGGAACAGTATACCGGAGAGGCTCTTGATGAACGAACCGATATTTATGCCATTGGTGCTGTACTCTATTATATGCTGACCGGGTGCTTTCCTGGTACTGCACCGGCATATCCCAGTGATTTAATAAGCCCACGGATGGTCCGTATTATCAAAATCTGTCTGCAGCCTGATAAGCGGTGGCGTTATCAGTCTGTCAGAGTATTGCGCGAACAATTGCAGCAGATTCAAAGGGAGGAAGACGGTGTTTTCGCAAAAGATCAATTGTCATCCCTGACTATTGCAGTAACAGGAACCGGCCCGGGAGCCGGGACGACTCATATTGCAATGGGACTTGCTTCATATCTTACCAGGCAGGGCATTTTGGCCCTGTATGAAGAGAAAGATAATTCCGGCGGGATCTGCCAGCTGGCCGCCCATCGACAAGCTGAGATGGATCCATATGGAATTTACCGGATTTATGGACAGCCGATGCTGCCGCATTATGGAACCGCGGTGAATGTCATGCCGCATCCATGGCGGATTGTCGTACAGGATCACGGGAGCAGCTGGAACCGGCCGGAGATTGCCGCAGCCGGCATGATCCTGCTGATCAGTTCCGGAAAACCCTGGAAGACGGAGCAGGAACAATCCGCTTATCAAAGTCTTGGCAATCTGCCGGGGCTGGCGGTCATCTATAACCATTTCAGCAGGCGGCTGAGCGTAAAGCCGCAAGGTCTGGCAAACGGTACAACCGTATTTTTCATGCCAAATTTCACCAACCCATTTACAGGAACAAAGCAGTCCGACCAGTGTTTTCGGGAAATCTGGGCGGACCGGATTCAATATCAACAAGGAGGGAAATTACGAAATCTTTTCAAAAATATGTACAGAATCCTAAGCGGAACCGTATTAAGGATTACGGATATCATTCGATCGGGATAATCGGAGCAGGAAGACATACCGGTGTCACCCATTTATGTGTGTGGCTGGCGAATTATTTGACAGGTACAGGCCGCAGCAGAACCGCCGTTCTGGAGTGGAACCGGCATGATGATTTTGGCCGGATGCGGGAAATCTGTATCAATGATACCAGAGACAGATCTTCCTTCCGGATTCTGGATGTCGATTATTATGCACAGGCTGATGCTGGTGTATGGATGGATTGTGTGAAACAAGGCTACCGGCGGATTATTCTGGACTGTGGTGTGATTACCGAGAAAAGTCTATATGAATGTGTCCGCTGTGACAAGACGGTGGTTGTTGGAAGTCTGGCAGAGTGGCAGATTGGAAGCTTCTTGGAATTTTTGGATGTAGAAGGCAGACCGGATGCAGGCTGGACATATGCTGCGGTATTTGGCAGCGATGAAGCCAGAAGAAAATTACAGAAAAGGTTTGGCCGGAACATTCTGAGGATTCCATTTTCAGTGGATGCTTTTACAATCAGCCGGGCGGATATGGATTTTTTTGTTTCATTACTAAAATAACAGGCAGAAGGCCGGGGAAGGAGCTTGTGTCACGCCTCGTGGTGCTCCGGCACTTCTGTCAGGAAAGTCTGGTGATATAAATGAAACGTAAACAAGAAGATGAAAATATCAGACGATATCTGGAAGGACTCAGGAAATACTGTGAACAGGGCATCCCTATTATGATTGATGGAGTGGAATCAGAACCTGCCGACTGGGAAGGGATTTTTCAGGTGCGGGACGATGGAAGCTTTTATATGGGGGACTATATCCTGTCTGATGAAAAGGGGGAGAATCAGGTACAGGGCAAGCTAAAAGAAATACGATTTGACAAGGTTTATTATAAGTAACAGAGAGAACTTCGATTCAGCTGATGAGAGGGGATTTTGCTGACCATGCGGCCGGTAAAGTTCCCTCTCAAAATGATTTACTGCTAAAAGTTATGAAAATTTAAGACAATCAGTAAAGGGTTATGTGGTATAATGATATTGTTTTTATTTTACGCAGGAGGAAATTCGAATGAAGAGGTTTTTTGTGTCTGTGCTGGCTTTGTTGCTGGTTATTGTGGCCGGGGCAGCTGCGGTGGCCGGGGTGTTTTGGTTTCGGAAGTATGCGCCTTCTAAAGAACAGGCCGATCCGGCGGAATGGTTTGGGGCTTCGGGGGATCAGGTGGCGCTGATATTGGATAATGAATTGGATGAGACGGCAAGGGGATTGTACATTGATGGACAGACTTATCTGCCGCTCACCTGGGTGAATACATATATTAATGAACGTTTTTACTGGGATAGCCAGGGGGAACAGATTATTTATGCACTGCCGGATACGATTGTGTATGCAGACGAAGATTCGCTGGGAAGCACCGGGAAGCCGCTGCTGATTCAGCGGGATGAGCAGGTGTGGTTATCAGCTGCGCTTGTCAGCAGTTATACTGATATAAGATTGGGATTATTTGACAGCGAGGAAATAAAACGAGTGTTTATTGATACCAGTTGGGATCCGGAGATGGCAGCCCTTGTGAAGCGGGACAGCAGCATCCGGGTACTGGGCGGTGTTAGGAGCAAGATGCTGACAGAGTCACCCAGGGGCAGTCAGGTGACGATTCTGGAGACGATGGACAGCTGGGTCCGGATCCGGACATCGGATGGTTATCTGGGGTATGTGCAGAGCAAGATGCTGGAGGATCCGGTGGAACAGACCCTGATCAGTACATTTACAGCGCCTGAATATACCAGTATTTCACTGGGGGAACCGGTAGTGCTGGGATGGCATCAGGTAACGATTCCGGATGCGAATAATACGATGGAACAGCTGGTTGCGAATACGAAGGGACTGAATGTGATTGCGCCAACCTGGTTTATGCTGACTGATAATAACGGCAATTATGATTCGCTGGCGGATCGTGATTATGTTGAAAAGGCCCATGCGAAAGGACTGCAGGTCTGGGGCGTGCTAGACAATTTCAACAAAGGTGAGAATGTTCAGTCGGAGATCTTATTTGCCAGTACGCAGGCACGGGAGAAGCTGATCAGCCGGCTGATGAAGGATGTGAAGACTTATAATCTGGACGGAATCAACCTGGACATAGAGATGATTAAGACAGAGGCGGGGCCTCATTATGTTCAGTTTATCAGAGAGCTTTCCGTTTCATGCCGGGCAGAAGGAGTGATTCTGTCAGTGGACAATGCCATTCCGGTTGGGACATCGACGCACTATAACCGGGCAGAGCAGGGCAGGGTTGCTGATTATGTCATTATTATGGGATATGATGAGCATACTGCAAGAGAAGGCAAAAGTTCCAGTGCTTCTTACGGTTTTGTAAAGCAGGGAATTGAAGATACTCTGGCATTAGTGCCAAAGGAGAAGGTAATTAACGGAATCCCGGTGTATACCCGGTTGTGGAAAACAGACGAGGATGATAAGACGACTTCTACGGCGCTTGGTATTAACGCGGCCCGGAAATGGGTGGCGGATAATAACGTGGAGTTGTACTGGCAGGAAGAACTGGGGCAGTCATATGGCGAAGCGACAATTGGCAGTGATAACTATTCGATTTGGATGGAAGATGTGGAATCGATTAAAAAGAAGATGGAGCTGATCTATGAAAATGAACTGGCTGGGGTGGCAGTCTGGAAATTGGGACTGGAACCGGCAGAAATCTGGGATACTGTACTGGAGGGATTGGAAGGGAAGACCGATACGTAAAAGATGCCAGAGAATAAATGAGTATGTAAGGTTCTTTTTTCAGGCCTGTTTTACTATACTGAATTGAGTTTATTAAAATGGGTGATGGGAAACTGTGAATAATCGAAAAGTAGAATTATGGATGGGGCTTGTACTGCTGCTGGGGGTCTTTCTGATATCCCGGCATGCCGGAATGATGGTATCAGGACAAAATGTGACAGCCAGGAAGGAAAAACCGGTGGTGGTCATTGACAGCGGTCATGGCGGTAATGATCCGGGTAAAATCGGCATCGACGGAAGTCTGGAGAAGGAGATCAACCTGAAGATTGCCAAACAGCTGAAAGCGTATCTGGAGGCATCTGATGTGACGGTAGTCATGACCAGAGAGGATGACCGCGGACTATATCAGGAGAGCGACAGCCAGAAGAAGGTGGCTGATATGCGCAACCGCTGCAAGCTGATCGAAGAGACCAACCCGGTTATCGTGATCAGCATTCATCAGAACAGCTACCACGAAGAGGCAATATCGGGGGCACAGGTATTTTACTATAAAAACTCAGATAAAGGGAAGAAGCTGGCCGAGATTATCCAGAAACGGTTTGATTTTGTGCTGGGCGATCAGAACCGGCGGCTGGCGAAGGCAAATGACAATTACTATCTGCTGCTGCATGTCAAACAACCATTGGTAATTGTCGAATGCGGCTTTTTGTCGAACTGGAAGGAAGCTGCTGCGCTGAACCAGGAGGACTATCAAAAACGGATTGCGTGGACCATACATATGGGAGTTATGGAATATCTGAACACTACAAAAAATTAAAAGTAAAAATTGCAGGAGGGTACGCTTGTATGTGGAAAGAAGACAAAGACGGAGCCCGGATTATTCCGACCATGGGCAGGAATAATTGCGGCGGACGCTGTATTATCCGGGCGCATGTAAAAGATGGTATGATTACCAGGATAACCACCGAGACGAAAAAAGAAGCAGGGGATGAGATTCCGCTGACGGCTTGTGTCCGTGGCCTTAACTACCACAAAACCTTTCTTGGTGCGGATCGGCTGCTGTATCCGATGCGCCGGACCGGGGAACGGGGCGAAGGATGTTTCGAGCGGATCAGCTGGGAGGAAGCGGTTGACATTATCGCCAAGGAGTGGATCCGGATCCGGGACATGTATGGGCCGGGCTCCCGTTATGTGAATTATGCAACGGGAGTGTCGGCTCTATTGCGCGGGAATGCTCTGGCCAAGCGTCTGTTGTCGCTGGATGGCGGTTATCTGGATTATTATAATTCTTACAGCACAGCTTGTGTCACCTATACTACGCCCTATCTGTATGGAACGGATCAGACCGGCAGCAGTTATGATACCTGGCTGGATTCTTCATTTATTGTCCTGTGGGGACATAATCCCGTGGAGACCAAATTTGATGCCGGTTCCATGCATTACCTGCAGAAGGCCAGAGACAAAGGCATCCCAATTGTAGTAATCGATCCCCGGGAAAATGATACGGTTAAGGCATTGGGAGCCAGATGGATTCCGGTGCGCCCGGCGACCGATGCGGCGCTTATGGATGCAATGGCCTATGTGATGGTCAGGGACAAGCTTTATGACCGGGCTTTCATCGACCGTTACTGCATCGGATTTGATGAGGAGCATATGCCGCCAGGGGTGAATCCGAAGTTAAACTATTTTGCTTATCTGAATGGGGAGCTGGATGGAATTAAAAAAACACCGGAGTGGGCATCACGGATTACCGGTACTCCGGCCGAAGATATTATCTCGCTGGCAAGAGCCTATGCGGGTGCAAAGCCTGCGGCTCTGATTCCGGGATATGGTGTGCAGCGTCACGGGAACGGCGAGCAGGCGACCCGGGGGGCTATTATGCTGGCATGTCTGACCGGTAATGTGGGAGTGAGCGGTGGCTGGGCGGCCGGAAGCGGGTACTGGTCACGCCATCCCAATGTAACAATGCCGGCAGTCGAGAATCCATATCCATGCAAGATTCCGGTATTTGTGTGGACCGATGCGATTGTTCGGGGACGGGAGATGACCCCGCTTGACGGAGTAACCGGAGGCGGACATTTGGATTCGGACATTAAGATGATATTAAATCTGGCCGGCAATACACTGATCAACCAGCACAGTGATACCAACAAAACGGCAGAGATCCTGAAAGATACAGAAAAGTGCGAGTTTATCGTATGCAGTGATCTGTTTATGACACCAAGTGCCCGGTTTGCTGATATTTTATTGCCTGGTACTTCCATGTTTGAGAGCGAGAACCTTGCAATGCCATGGGAATACGGCGATTTTATCGGATTTCACAACAAAGCCATTGAACCGCTGGGGGAATCACGGTTTGAGTATGACTGGCTGGTGGAAGTGGCGGACCGGTTGGGACTGAAAGAGGTATTTACTCAGGGGCATGAGACTGTTGAGGGCTGGCTGCGTGAGCGCTATGAGGTGCTGCGCCGGCAGAAACCGGAGCTGCCGGAGTATGAGGTGCTGAAGGAACTGGGTATTTACCGTTATCAGAAGAAGGAACCACTGGTGGCATTTGAAAAGGAGATCCGCGATCCCGGGCAGTATCCATTTCCGACAGAGAGCGGCAAGATAGAAATTTTTTCCCGCCGCATTTATGAGACTGAATATCGGGATTATGTGCCGCCGATACCATGTTATGTCCCTGCCAGAGAGGGCGCGGAGGATGCTGCCTGTCAGGAATATCCGCTGCAGCTGATTGGCTGGCATACCAAGCGGCGCTGCCATTCCATACATGATAATAATAAGGAGATGCACCGGATCGATCCGCAGCATCTCTGGATGCATCCTGAAGATGCCGGAAGGCGCGGAATTCAAAATGAAATGATGGTATTGATCTGGAATGACAGAGGAAAGATTCAGGTCCCTGTATATGTAACTGAGCGAATTACACCAGGGGTCGTGGCGTTGTCACAGGGAGCCTGGCTGCAGACGGACCAGAGTGGAACCGATATCGGTGGTTCTATTAATGTATTAACATCACAGCACCCGACTCCGCTTGCGAAAGGAAATCCGCAGCATACGAACCGGGTGGAAGTCAGATCGTTGATTTAAGTCAGAAATTATGGGGAACAAAAACAGGTATTTCGGCATATCTATATAGAAATAGTTGGATGAAGGAAAGAGATATGTCAAAAGGTATGAAAAATTTAGCACTGGGTGCAAGCGGGCCGCTGGTGGAGCTTGTTCAAAGTATACTGAGAAGTCTTGGCTATTATAGTGGAGAAGTGCAGGGCAGCTTTGATAGAAATACAGCGAATAAGGTGACAGCTTTTCAGGTTGATACCATGCTGCCGGCAAGCGGTGAGGTGAATGATTTGACCTGGCAGGCTCTGATGCCGTATGTAAACGGGCGGACAGATTATGTCGTACAGCAGGGGGATACATTATTCCGTATTGCAGATAAATTTAAGACTACCGAGAGGCGGATTCTGTATGCCAATCCTGGCATTAGTCCTGATGTTATAAATGTTGGGCAGACCATCAAAGTGCCATTTGGCAGTGTTATTCCGACCGGTATCAGTTACAGTTCCAGTATCCTGAATATGAATATAGCTGCATTGAAAGTCATATATCCATTTTTAACAATTGGAATTATGGGATATAGCGTGACCGGTCAGATGATTCCTTATATTAAAATCGGGACCGGCAGCCGTAATGTGTTTTATAGCGGAGCGATTCATGCGAATGAGTGGATCGTAACACCGGTTTTGATGAAATTTATAGAAGAGCTTTCACTGGCGTATGTTAACAATGATGAAATATTCGGTTATCCGGCCCGGCAGATTCTGGAGCAGACGACCATTTACATAACGCCGATGTGCAATCCGGATGGTGTGGATCTGGTAACCGGGGAGCTGGGACGGGATACGTTGCTTTATCAGCGTGCTAAGTGGATTGCAAGCCAATATCCCGATATCCCGTTTCCGCAGGGATGGAAGGCGAACCTTAATGGGGTGGATCTGAATCTGCAGTTTCCGGCCGGGTGGGATCAGGCCAGGGAAATTAAAGCGGAGCAGGGCTTTACACAGCCGGCTCCCAGGGATTATGTCGGAGCGGCACCTCTGTCAGAACCGGAAGCCATTTTGTTGTATCAGTTCACGAAGATGAATAATTTTGATCTGGTGCTGGCATACCATACCCAGGGGGAGGTAATCTACTGGCAGTTTATGGATTATGCCGGGGAGGATGCTTATCGGATCGGACAGGAATTTTCAAAGGTGAGCGGGTATTTACTGGCGGATGTTCCTTATGCTTCCAGTTTTGCCGGTTATAAAGACTGGTTTTTGCAGGATTATGGCAGGCCGGGGTATACAATTGAAGCGGGAGAGGGCGAGAATCCGCTGCCGATTTCGCAGTTCGATGAGATTTACCGGGATAATCTGGGGATATTGGTTTATGGGGCGATGTTTTGATATAGAGGGGCCAGACTCGCTATCAATGAAATCTATGCAAGACATGGACGACAATTTAATAATCAATAAATACAAGCGTACTTCGATGGTAAGAGCTGGTATCACGGTACTGTTCTGGAGTGTCACTTGGCTCAGTGGATGGCTGTCGCCCGTGAATACCCTATCAACGGTAGGGTTGTGGCAGCCTGGTAGGAAAGCGAAAACGTAAGCATGAAAAGCTGTTACTACTGGCTAAAAGAGAGATTTTTAAAGAATGTGCAAATTTTAACCGGGTAGGTTTATCTTACTTCAATTGGAAAGTTTGCACATTCTTTGAAAGTCTCTCTTGCATGCTGTCAGGAATCGGATATAGATAGAACACAGTTTGCTATTATTGCTCAGAAATTCTTGCGATAAATTTATTTAATAGATGTCGTAGAAGAGCATTGAGTTTAGGAGCTTTTTTCATTTTCTCTGCCAAAGGCGGGCTTAGATAATAATAGATGCTAATAAATAATCTACCTATCGCTATCTTAGCCAGTGTTTCATCCCGAAAGCGACGAAGGACAAGAACTTCTGGCGAATCATAGGAACCATATACGGCAGTAGCAATATAGCAACCGGATTGTGAAGGTGGAGAATCATGTAGCTGTTCTACTTCGCGTCGCTGTTCTAGTATTTGTTTAATACTAATATTGTTTATTATCACATCAGGTGGTGCCCCTGGTGCCCAGAACAATGCAAAAACAAATACGTTTGCTATTGCCCATAGCTGTTTATAGGTTAAGCTTGTTAAGTTTTGATCTTCGGGAATAACCACTTCTTCTGTATGATTTTCATTATATAGACTGTACTTATAAATGATTTTCACACCAGCAGCCAGTGTTATATTCTTTATATCTGTGCACTCCGAAAACATACCATCTTTGGCTAACTCACAAGTTATAGTAACACCACTTGGGATTGCGATATTTACAAGATTACAACATCCAAGAAACACCTCGAAACCAATTCGCTCAACAGAAGTGGGTATAGTAATACTTGTTAGTCCAGTATTTTGAAAAGCATTGTGCTCAATATCTGTTAACGTATTAGATAGTCTTATACTTGTTAATCGTTTGCAATCACCAAAAGCGTAAGCTCCTATACTTACGACACCATCAGGAACATGAACACTCGATAAGCTGCTACATCCCTCGAATGCCCTCTCCCCAATCTCTATAACGCTATTGGGAATTATAACCTCTGTTGTTGCACCAGTATATTTTTCTAATTTACCAGCACGAATTATAAAATCAGCAGAATTTCCACCATATATATTTACAACAGCCGCAGATATATTATTTGTCATATTATAGTTATTCACTGCTTTTTCTACAACATAAGTAGCGTTGCAATGTTCACACACCGCAGCATCCTTTGTAGCATCAACCTGTAAATTTGCTCCGCAGTTAGTACACTTTGCCTGGACTAGTGGCATATTTACTCCTCCCGTATTTATTATTTCTTTTTATAATAACATAAATGCAGAAGAAAACAAATGTTCAAGAGGAAAGATGTTAATCTTTCAATTGTGGGGCTGAAAGTGATGGTTACCTACATAAACAAGAGCGATGTCCCCCCGGAAGATGTGCTTTCTGATCAGATATACCTCTATTTCAGGGAAAAGGACTGCAATGAGATGTATAATAAAGGGTTTGCAGCAAGTGATTAAGTCATTTAAACCATTGAAAAATCGGCATGTCATTTGATTTACACCAATTTTACACCATTTAACCATCAAAATAAAAGAAAATATAATAGTTTTTAAGAAATCTTTTATTTGATAAAACTTGCTAAACCTATTGAAATGACCACATTTCTATGCTATCATACAGAGGTAAAATAAAATATAAGTTCTTCGGGGCAGGGTGTAAATCCCTACCGGCGGTATAGTCCGCGAACCACGCAAGTGGCTGATCTGGTGAAATTCCGGAACCGACAGTATAGTCTGGATGAGAGAAGAAATTGTGTGACAGATCTAATTGGATCGGCACAGTGTGAATGATATGCCCCGGACGTTTTGTCTGGGGTTTTCTATTGGCGTTGGGACCGTCACATGATTCCTCTGTAAGATGAACTTAATAGAAATTTTAGGAGGAAGAAAATGAAAGCAAACAAATTATTATCAACACAGAATGTAGTTATTATGGGGATGCTCAGCGCCCTGGCAGCAGTTCTTATGATGTTTGAAGTTCCGCTGTTATTTGTAGCACCGTTTTTTTACGGTCTGGATTTTGCGGAGGTTCCTATGATGGTGGGGACATTTGCATTAGGCCCGGTATGTGGGGTGATTATGCAGGTTGTTAAGATTTTGATTAAATTGATGATGAAGCCTACTACAACGGCATTTGTCGGCGAGTTTGCCAACCTGGTAGTTGGGTGTGCGCTGGTGCTGCCGGCCGGTATCATCTATAAGAAGATTAATAGTAAAAAAGGTGCATTAATTGGAATGCTTGTCGGCACGATTACAATGGTAGTGGTTGGTGTTGTGTTAAATGCATTGGTAATAATTCCATTCTACTCCAATTCGGGACTTATGCCGCTGGAGAAGATTATTGCCGCCGGTAATGCAATTAACCCAGCAGTCAGCAATATTTGGACATTTGCCATTATTTGTGTCGGTCCATTTAACCTGATCAAGGGATTTTGCACATCCCTGATTACGGCCATTATCTATAAGCGGATTCGTTTCATGATCCACAGTATTAGCAGCGGGAGTGGAACGCATAGCAAAAAGGTTAAGGCATAATTATGCAGATACTATTCTTGCACCGGAATATCAGTTGTGTTATGATAAAAGGCAGGCAGGAATGAGTCTTGTAGTAGACAGGTAACACCATACTCAATGTAGCACAAAAAACGTGCTCGTTTCGTAGGTACGCTTGATTGCTAAACTCGAAAAGACCTCGCTAAGCACTCAATGCGAAGGAAGTAGTTGTAATGGATACAAAAGTGTTATTTATAGAAGCAGCTGATAAAGCAGAAAACGATTTGCTGGCGGCGGCGCAGATAATTAAAAACGGCGGACTGGTGGCATTTCCGACAGAGACCGTATATGGGCTGGGGGCAAATGCCCTGGATGAAAAGGCGGCGAGAAAGATCTATGAAGCGAAGGGTAGGCCTTCTGACAATCCGTTGATTGCCCACATCGCTTCATTCACAGACCTTAAGCCGCTGACGGCTGATATTCCGGAGACCGGAAGACAGCTGGCAAAAGCTTTCTGGCCGGGACCGCTGACGCTGATTTTTCCAAAGAGCGATATGGTTCCTTATGGAACTACCGGTGGACTGGATACCATTGCGGTACGGATGCCGAGCCATCCTATTGCCAGCAGGCTGATCGCACTGGCCGGGGTGCCGATTGCGGCACCCAGCGCCAATACCTCAGGGCGGCCGAGTCCGACCACGGCTGAACATGTCCGGCAGGATATGACCGGTCGGATTGAGATGATTATTGACGACGGGCAGGTGGGCATCGGAATGGAGTCTACCATTGTTGATGTGACCGGGGCAGTTCCGGTATTGCTGCGTCCCGGGGCGATTACGCTGGAGATGCTTGAGGAGACCGTCGGAACCATAACCGTTGATCCGGCGATCCTGGGACCGCTCAGTGAGGATATTAAGCCTAAGGCACCGGGAATGAAATACCGCCATTATGCTCCGCGGGCAGAACTTTCATTGGTTGAGGGAAAGGACGGCAGCCAGGTAACAGAAGCCGTTATCTCTGAAATAAATCGTCTGGCAGAAGGGCGGATCCGGGAGGGGTACCGGGTCGGCATATTGTGTACGGATGAGACAAAAGAACAATATCCCAAAGGAGTACTGCGCAGTGCGGGCAGACGTACGAAACCAGAGACGATTGCTCATAATCTGTTTGCGGTTCTGAGAGAGTTCGACGATTTGCAGGTGGATTATATCTATTCGGAGAGTTTTTCACGGGAACAGATGGGACAGGCGATCATGAACCGGTTGTCCAAAGCGGCCGGATATCGAATTTTTTATGTGTGAGAATAAAACAAAGGAGAAGGATCAAGATGTCACAGAAGCGGGCGGATTATATTTCGTGGGATGAATATTTTATGGGGGTTGCCGATTTATCCGGAAAACGTTCCAAAGATCCCAGTACACAGGTGGGGGCATGTATTGTAAGCGATGACAACAAGATTTTGTCGATGGGCTATAATGGATTTCCCAAGGGCTGTTCAGATGATGAATTTCCCTGGGCACGTGAAAATGAAGACGACGATCCGTATGGTACCAAGTACCTGTATGTGACCCACAGTGAACTGAATGCCATCCTGAATTACCGGGGCGGCAGCCTTGAAGGCAGCAAACTGTATGTGACGCTGTTTCCCTGCAATGAATGTGCCAAGGCGATTATTCAGTCGGGGATCAGGACAGTGATATACAAACAGGACAAATATCCCGATACTTCATCGGTGCGCGCATCCAAGCGCATGCTGAATGCCGCCGGTGTCAGGTATTACCAATACGAAGAGACAGGAAGAATGATACAGATTGAAGTGTAGAGCATGAAGTTTTTATTAGCGGCGATTAATGCCAAATATATTCACTCCAACCCGGGAGTATACAGTCTGAAAGCATATGCAGAAATGCACAAACAGGGAGGTCATGATCCGTATGGAGATGGCCTCCCTCGATGGCATGTTGAGATAGGTGAATACACCATCAATAATCAGATGGAGCAGATTCTTGAAGATATCTATCTCAGGCAGCCGGATGTGGTGGGATTTTCCTGCTATATCTGGAATGTAACCTATGTCCTTGAAATGGTCCGCGATCTGCACAAGGTTCTGCCGCATACTGATATCTGGCTGGGCGGGCCGGAGGTGTCTTTTGACGCACCGGATTTACTACAGCGCGAACCGGAAGTACTTGGCGTTATGAAGGGCGAAGGGGAAACGATGTTTTCCCGGCTTTTATGTGCTTATCAGCGGCAGGGCGGCAGCTGTCGGGCATTGAACGGACGCCCGACGGATGAATTCTGGCAGGAGCTGGCCGGTATCCCGGGACTTACTTACCGGAATGGTCAGAACCAGATCCAGGATCAGCCGGTACAGCCGGTGATGGATCTTAGTTCGATTCCATTTTTATATCCCAGCCTGGATGGATTTAAACACCGGATTGTCTATTATGAGAGCAGCCGGGGGTGTCCTTTTTCGTGCAGTTATTGTCTGTCTTCTATAGATAAATCGGTGCGTTTCCGCGAAACCAGGCTGGTAAAGCAGGAACTGCAATTTTTTCTTGAACATCGCGTTCCTCAGGTCAAGTTTATTGACCGGACCTTTAACTGCAGCAAACGTCATGCAATGGAAATCTGGAATTATATAAAGACCCATGACAATGGTGTGACAAACTTTCATTTTGAGATTGCCGCTGATTTGCTGGATCAGGAAGCCCTGCAGTTGATTGGCGGGATGCGGCCGGGGCTGATTCAGCTGGAGATCGGTGTCCAGAGTACCAATCCGGATACGCTTCGGGAGATTCGCCGAACGATGGATATCGAGCAGCTGAAAGCGGTGGTGGATACGCTGAATCAGGGGCATAATGTTCATCAGCATCTGGATCTGATCGCCGGATTGCCTTATGAAGATTACGGCAGTTTCCGCAATTCCTTTAATGAAGTATATGCGATGCGGCCGGAACAGCTTCAGCTGGGCTTTCTAAAGGTACTGAAGGGCTCTTATATGTATGACCGCGCAGCGGAATATGGTCTGCAATACCGGTCGCTGCCGCCGTATGAGGTGCTGTCAACCAAGTGGCTGCCATATCATGAGGTGCTGCGGCTGAAAGGCGTGGAGCAGATGGTGGAAGTCTATTATAACAGCCAGCAGTTTACCAGGACACTGGCACTTCTGGAGCCGGAATTTACAGATGCATTTGCGCTGTATGAAGCGTTGGCCGCTCATTATGAGGAACAGCATCTGACCGGCCGCAGTCACAGCCGGCTGGCGCGGTATGAGATCCTGCATGGTTGGCTGAAGGGACGGCTTCCCGCTGCCCAGATGGCAGTTCTGGAAGATGCCCTGATGTATGATTTATATTTACGGGAAAATTCCAAAAGCCGGCCGCGTTTTGCACCGGATCAGGCTCCTTATAAGGAGCAGATCAGAAAACTGGTGCCGGAGCTGAGAAGTCTGGGAACACTGATTCATGTGGAAGTATTTCAAAATGGTGAGATGCTGGTATTTGATTACCGGGAGAAAGACCCGCTGACCAATAATGCTGCTGTCACCAGGAGGAAAAACGATGGCAAAGCGTGAGACGAAAAAACAAAGAGAAGAACGTGTCGGTTATATTCTGGCGGCACTGGACCGGGAGTATGGCACCGAATACCGCTGTTACCTGAATCATGAAACACCGTGGCAGCTGCTGATTGCCGTGATTCTGAGTGCACAGTGTACCGATGCAAGAGTAAATATAGTAACTGCTGATCTGTTTCAAAAATATGATACGCTGGAGAAGTTTGCCGGGGCAGATCAAAAGGAACTGGAACAGGATATTCATTCGATCGGGTTCTATCATATGAAGGCAAAGAATATTATAGCATGCTGCAAGGCATTGCTGGAAAGACATCAGGGTCAGGTTCCGCAGACGGTGGAAGAGCTGACGGCTCTTGCCGGCGTGGGCAGAAAGACCGCCAATGTGATTCGCGGCAATATCTATGACGAGCCCAGCATTGTGGTCGACACCCATGTAAAACGGATTTCCTGCAAGCTGGGTCTTGCCAGAGAGGCGGATCCTGAAAAAATCGAATTTGAGCTGATGAAAGTGCTGCCAAAGGATCACTGGATTCTCTGGAATATCCAGATTATTACGCTGGGCAGAACCATCTGTATCGCGAGACGGCCGCAGTGCGGTGAGTGTTTTCTGCAGGAATATTGTCCCAGTGCCGAGGCTAAGGCATGAGCGGCTCGTATATTTCCGTAGATCTGGAGACGACCGGGCTGAATCCGAAGCTGGATAAAATTATCGAGATTGGTGCCGTGAAGGTGATTGACGGACAGATCAGGGAGCAGTATCATACGCTGGTAGCGCCCCGGCGCAGCCTGGATGAAGAGGTGACTGCTCTGACCGGAATCAATGATCAGATGCTGGCGGATGCCCCGGCGATTGAGGACTGTATTGGAGCATTTCTGGAATTTGCCGGAGAGCTGCCGCTGCTGGGGCACCACGTGATTTTTGACTTCAGTTTCCTGAAGCGGGCAGCAGTCAACCATAATCTGGTATTTAAGCGCAAAGGGATCGATACCCTGAAGCTGTGCCGCCGTTTTATGCCGGAAGAAGAGAAGAAAAATCTAGAATCGGCATGTTCCTATTTTGGGATTAGAAGGGAACTGGCCCACCGCGCCATGGCTGATGCATCTGACACACACCGCCTGTACTGCGTGCTGTACGAAAAATACGGTGCCGGTGAGCCGGACGCATTCCTGGAAAAGGACCTGATTTATAAAGTCAAAAAAGAACAAAATGCGACAAAAAAGCAAAAAGAAGACTTGCGGTATTTACTAAAATATCATAAAATAGAATTGTCTATACAGATTGATTATCTGAGCCGGAATGAAGCTTCCAGGATCAAAGATAAGATTATTTCACAGCATGGAAGAATAAAGTAAATGTCACAATTGGAATAAAAGAGGTGAAATTGACTATGATGAATAATAAGACAAAAAAAATCGTATCGGGCGTAATTATCATTTTATTGGTACTGGCTATGGTCGTACCAACTATTTTAATGGCAGTTATGTAAGCGTAAGACTTAAGGAGCGGATTATGAAAAAGTTTAAAGTACTGGGCAGCTGTGCCGTAATGATGGCTTTGGGAATAGCCATGGCACTGCCGGTATATGCAAAAGAGAAGACAATACCAGAGGGCATCTCGGTTGGTGATTTCAGCTTGGGCGGAATGACCAGGACAGAAGCAGAGCAGCAGGTCAAAGAATATATCAAAGGCATGGAAGGCCAGAAGATCACACTGGATATAGACGGTGATAAGGCACAGACGACAGCAAAGGAACTTGGTTTTTACTGGAGCAATACCGATGCGGTGGATGAAGCAACAGATCAGGTGTTCTCAGGTAATCTTGTTCAGCAGTATATGGGAATTAAGGACCTACAGAAGACCCCGGTCTGTATTCCGCTGGAGACGTCTGTTGATGCAGACAAAGTAGAAAGTTTTGTCAACGAATATTGCGAAGGTGTTATGGACGAACCTCAAAATGCCACCATTACCAGAGAAGAAGGCCGTTTTGTGGTAACACCGGGGGTATCCGGTAAGGTAGTTAATATTGAAGCGACCAAGCAGGCTCTTGATGATGCGCTGGCCGGCGGACTCGATAAAGAGATTGTCGCACAGGCAGTTGTAACGACAGAAGATCCGGTCATTACCGAAGCAGACCTGAATACCATTCAGGATGTACTGGGAACTTTCTCTACTGACTTTTCCAGCAGTGGAGCATCCCGGTCTAAGAATCTGCAAAACGGTGCCGCCAAGATTAACGGTCATGTGCTGATGCCGGGAGAGACCTTATCCGGATATGAGCTGATGCATCCGTTTACTACGGCAAATGGGTATTTTACGGCCGCTGCTTATGAGAATGGCCAGGTCGTTGACAGTGTCGGCGGCGGTGTCTGCCAGATTGCAACTACCCTGTACAATACGGCGCTGCTGGCTGAGCTGGAGATTACCCAGAGACAGAACCATTCGATGATTGTTACCTATGTAAAGCCATCGATGGATGCGGCTATTGCAGGAACGTTTAAAGATATCAAATTTACGAATAATTACAGTACCCCCATTTATGTTGAGGGCGGCACGAACGGAAGAACCCTGACCTTTACCATTTATGGAAAAGAGACCAGACCGGCCAACCGCGAGATCAAATATGTATCAGAGACCCTGAGTGTATCCAGTCCGGGTGCACCAACTGAGAAAGTTGACAATTCCCTGGCACCAGGAGCGAGAAAACAGGTACAGTCAGCTCATAAAGGGATTAAGTCCAGACTTTGGAAGTGTGTGTATATCGATGGAGTAGAGACAGAAAAGATCTTACTGCATACTGACAATTACAATGCATCAAAGGCAATCGTGCTGGTGGGACCGGCGCAGTCGGCTGAGATTACGGTGCCTGTTGAGACCGTACCGGCAGAGACACAACCGACTCTTCCGACCACGCCTGCAGAGACAGAACCGGAAAGAGTTGAAGGAATCAACGGCGGACCGGGTGTGACATCACCGGCACAGACGGAAGCGGCACCTGCGCCGACTGAGGCAGCCCCGGCGCCAACGGAAGCGGCACCTGCTCCGGCTCCGGCAACACCTGCTCCGGAAGCGACACCCGCTCCGGCAGAAGCCCCGGTGGCAGGAGAATAAGCAGGATGATGCGAAGAATAGAACGGGATAGCAAGGGCAGCATGACAGTGGGTCAGGATCTGATAGTAATGGGATATGCAGGCCTTGCCGGAACCGTTGAGATTATTAAACAGAAACGACAAATATTAGAACAGTGGTTTCAGCCAGATTATCTGGAAGCTGTAATCAACTGTTATCATAGTATGAAACCAGGGAGCCCGGCAGATTGGAATTTGCCGGGTATTACCGAATGGGAAGGTTCCGGCGAAGGAGGAATCCTGAAGACGTTATGGGATCTGTCAGGGGCATATGAGACCGGGATTCGTTTTTCGCTTCGTAACATTCCGATCCGTCAGGAGACGATCGAAATCTGTGAGCGGCTGGAACTGAATCCATATCGTCTTTACTCAGCGCGCTGCTGGCTGCTGGTCAGCCAAAATGGCGGCCAAACAACAGCGTTTCTGATGGACCAGAATAACGAGGCCGAAGTGATCGGTACCGTTATGCCCGGAACAGCACGGGAAATGCTTGGCAATGGTACGACCGGATATCTGGAGCGGCCCAGGCCAGATGAAATATATAAAATAATTAAGGAGGTAATTAATGAGAGAAAAGATTTTAGCAGTTATGGAAAAGAACAGCAGAATTGAAATCAAAGATCTGGCGGTTTTGTTGGGAGAAAGTGAAGCCGCGGTCGCGAATGAGATTGCTGCCATGGAGAAGGAACATATTATCTGCGGATACCACACGTTGATTAACTGGGATAATACCAGTGAAGAGAAAGTGGTAGCACTGATTGAGGTTAAAGTGACGCCTCAGCGCGGTATGGGTTTTGATAAGATTGCCGAACGTATCTATCAGTACAACGAAGTGAATTCATTATATCTGATGTCGGGAGCCTTTGATTTTACCGTTATTCTCGAGGGCAAAAGCATGCGTCAGGTGGCTCAGTTCGTCTCCGATAAACTAGCGCCGATGGATTCCGTTTTAAGCACTGCGACTCATTTTGTACTTAAAAAATATAAGGATCACGGAACCATCCTGGAAGAAGAGGTTCGTGATGAAAGGATGTTGGTTACCCCGTGAGAAATCCATTATCAGATCGAATCGTAGCAATCCCGCCATCCGGAATCAGAAAGTTTTTCGATATAGCCAGTGAGATGAAGGATGCAATTTCACTTGGTGTTGGTGAACCGGACTTTGATACCCCCTGGCACGTCCGTGAGGAAGGTATCTATTCCCTTGAGAAGGGCCGGACATTCTATACCTCTAATGCCGGATTAAAAGAACTGAAGACAGAAATCAGCAGTTATTTGTCGCGCAAATATGATTGTCATTATCATCCGGATACAGAAGTATTGGTTACCGTCGGCGGCAGTGAGGCGATTGACATTGCCATGCGTGCCATGCTGAATCCCGGCGAAGAGGTTCTGATCCCGCAGCCGAGCTTTGTCTCTTATGTACCATGTGCGATTCTGGCGGGGGCAGTTCCGGTGGTGATCGAGCTGGAAGAAAAAGACCAGTTTAAGCTGACTCCTGAGAAATTACTGGAGAAGATTACCCCGAACACAAAGATTCTGGTGGTTCCGTTCCCAAATAATCCGACCGGTGCAACGATGAACCGTGAAGAACTGGAAGCAATCGTTAAGATTGTAATCGAAAAGGATATTTTCGTCATCTCTGATGAGATTTACTCTGAGCTTACATATGGAAGTGAACATGTATCAATTGCATCGCTTCCGGGTATGAAAGAGCGGACGGTGCTGATTAACGGATTCTCCAAATCATATGCGATGACCGGCTGGCGGCTGGGTTATGCGGCTGCACCGGAGAATATTCTGCAGCAGATGCTTAAGATTCATCAGTTCGCCATTATGTGTGCACCTACAACCAGTCAGTATGCTGCCGTGGCAGCCCTGAAAAATGGAGATGAGGATGTGGCATATATGCGGGAGGCTTATGACCAGAGAAGGCGTTATCTGGTACATGCATTCCGGGAGATGGGGATGGATTGCTTTGAACCGTTTGGTGCATTTTATGTATTCCCCAGTATTAAGGGTTTTGGTATGACTTCAGATGAATTTGCGATCCAACTGCTTCAGGAAGAGAAAGTAGCGGTGGTACCGGGCACAGCATTCGGCGACTGCGGCGAAGGATTTTTGCGGATATCCTATGCCTACTCGCTGGAACAGCTGAAAGAGGCGCTGGGAAGAATCAGAAAGTTCATCGAACGGCTGGAGAGTGAGGCATAAACAATGAACATTGTATTATTTGAACCGGAGATGCCAATGAATACAGGCAATATCGGCCGTACCTGCGTGGCGACCAATACCCGGCTGCACCTGATTGAACCATTGGGATTTAAGCTGAATGAGAAAGCAATCAGGAGGTCGGGACTGGACTACTGGGAGCAGCTGGATGTGACCGTGTACAGCGATTATCAGGATTTTCTGGAGAGGAACCCGGGAGCTAAGATCTATATGGCAACGACCAAGGCACATCAGACTTACACAGCGGTACATTATGAGCCGGATTGTTATCTGATGTTCGGAAAGGAAAGTGCCGGAATACCAGAAGAGATTCTGGTGGAACATGAAGAGACTTGCATCCGAATACCGATGTGGGGAGATATCCGTTCTTTGAATCTGTCCAATTCTGCGGCGGTTGTCTTGTATGAAGCATTGCGGCAAAATGGATTTGAAAAAATGCAGCAAGAGGGACAGCTGCATGATCTCAGTTGGAAGCGAATATTGATCGGTAATACGATTAGTGACGTCAAGGAGGAAAGCAAATGAAAGGAAAATTGTGCTGTCAACAGGTAATTGGAATATTTAAGCAACATCTGATGGAAGAGGAAAAGAGTAACGCAACAATTGCAAAATATGTACATGATATAGAAGTGTTTAACAATTTTTTGGGAAATAATCAGCCAATTACGAAGGAACGGGTGATGGCGTATAAGGATTATCTGGGAAATCACTACAAGATTACCAGTGCCAACTCGATGCTGGCCGCACTGAACAGATTCCTTGGCTGGATGGGGCTTGGTGACTGCCGGGTTAAGAGTTTCAAATACCAACGTCAAATGTTTAGTGACCAAAACCGAGAGTTAAATAAACAAGAATATGAACGGCTGATAGAGGCCGCCAGAACTACGGGCAATATTCGTTTGGAAATGATTATGCAGACGATTTGCTCAACTGGAATCAGGATCAGCGAACTTCCTTATATCACGGTCAATTCACTATATAAAGGCCGGGCCGAAGTATACAGTAAGGGTAAACACAGAATTGTTTTTATTGTGCCGCAGTTAAGAAAATATCTACTTTACTATTGTAATAGACAGGGGATCAAAAAAGGAACGGTATTTGTTTCCCGCAGCGGCAGACCGGTCAACCGGATCCGGATCTGGTCAGAGATGAAAAATCTGGCAGTTACGGCTAAAGTTGCAGCAGAAAAAATCTTCCCGCATAATCTGCGACATCTGTTCGCCCGGTTGTGTTACCAGAAGAAAAAGGATATTGTCTATCTGGCGGATATATTAGGACACTGTAGTGTCGAAACAACACGAATCTATACGATGAGCAGCGGTAAGGAGCATGAGATGATGCTGTCAAGTCTGGGATTAGTGATTTGAAACGTGTAGTTACCTGATTTGTCAAGAAGGAAAATCCATTGCCAACCTCTATCGGAATGCAGTAAACTCTAAGCTGCAAACAAACGTTTCTAGATTCTATGCAGAACCCCAAAAGCCAGAACAATAAACTATGAAAAATTTGTCTAAAATTCTTAGTCGATTATAATGTAACATAATAAGTATTATGTTACTTATTTTAACGGAAAATTTTGGCTCTCTACCTATGCGCATATGAATTTAGTCTTGAATAAATGGAATTTACTCTTTCATACGACTGTTTTGCCTAAAAAAAAACGCTCGACTAAAAATATAGGTGAAATTTAATTATGATCTGGTAAATTTTGGTAATTTAAAATAATTTTAAACTATATTAATTAGAAAGTCAACTTTATATTAAATTGTACAGCGATAATATAATTCATTTATGTGTCTTATTGTACCAAATCGCTAGCGCGATGGCTCGCCAAGGGTTATTTTATGATAAACTTTTCTTGACCCAAAGATTATTGCCATATATTCAGACAATTTATAAAATGTTTCATTTTCTAATTCAAATTTCATAGCAATTGTTAGAAAATAATTCCGCAACTCGGTACAATATAGGGAAGTAAGATGAAGATGCCAGCAAGATGATTGCTGGTTTTTTCTTTTTCAAGGCCTCTTACTTTCCTAAGTAATTGTACCACAAGTGATTATGTCCCCAAATATAGTATATAATGAAGCCTCATAACTAAGAAATACCAGGCATCCCAGGTGCTCCTATTTCGGTGAAATGCTCCAAATGGATACTTCCCTGTACCTGTGGTTTGGTGACTCCAAAACCCAGCTCCATATCGCTATGGATGATGCCACTGGACACATTGCTGGCACCTATTTCGATGAACAGGAAATGCTGCATGGCTATTATAGGTTCTGAACTAAGTCCTCACCGGGCACGGCATTCCTTACCAGTTTTTTACAGATAACCGGACGGTCTTTGAATACAAGAAGAAAAACCAGACTTCTGTCGAAAAAGATACCTTCACTCAGCTTGGATATGCCTGTAAACAACTCGGAATCGATATCCACCTATGAGCCATCCGTGGAAGCAGGCATCGTTTGAAAGGTATTTGAAGAAGCAGTACATAGGAAAGAAGTGGTATAGCTTGTGGAAAAAATCTTCCAGGTTATTAATACGTATCCTTAAGTGCTGTAAATTTTTCTGTAATATATCCTAATTTTTTCGCATCTTAACTAGGCATTAGCAGTTTCTCACCGTGTGCACTGCCCACGCCGACCTCAGGAGAGGGTGGGGTTTTCTGGCAATACTACTAATTCCAATGGAATAAGGTTGGAACGGCTGCTTTGAACGAAACGGTTGCCGTTCCGACCTTTCTTTCTACAGGCACGGGATCAGGCACTGTCGTTTTATTAACATACTTGAAGGTATTACCCATCGTTTTTTCAGAAATTGAACATGCCCAGCCAAAATAGGATTCATTCGCCCCCACCGGCTAAAATCCTCCTATTCTTGATTTTTGGGGATTAGCTTGGGCGCTTCGCAATATAACATAATACTTATTATGTTTTTATATTATAGGAAATTGCATCCTATGGAATAAAACCCTCCGGGGGATGCGCACTCCGTACTAAGGAAGATGGTTGCTGAGGCAACCGCGCTCCGGTGCGAGAATGTGCCGAGGCAAATTCTTTCATGTACAAGAAGGAGGGAAAGAGAGGTGATATTATGATAATTGCTATTTGTGATGATAATGAACAAGATCGCAATACCTGTAAAAAACAACTGAGGCAATTAAGTTTACGGCATGGTGTTGAAATGCAATTCTTAATTTATCAAAGTGGAGAAGAACTGTTGTTCCGTCTGCAGGATGCGAAAAATCAACCGGATGTTATTTATCTTGATATGAGAATGGAGGGGATTTCGGGAGACGAGATAGCCAGGCAGCTAAGAAAGCGTGACATTACCAGTGAATTAGTATTTTATACAGTTTCGAAGGATTATTACACGTCCGCATTTGATGTAAAGGCGCTGCACTATATTGTAAAGGGAGAAACTACAAAAGAGAAATTTGAAGAGATATTTTTACAGGCATTAGAAACAGTGAAACAAAAACAAGCAGAATATATTGTTTGTTCTGGAGCAGGAGAATTTCGGAATATAGAAATTAAAAGAATAAGGTGCTTTGAGGTTATTAAAAGAATTATAACTGTTTACTATGACCCTTCGGAAGAATTCAGCTTTTATTCAACAATAGGCAAGATTGAACTGCGGCTGCAGGATTATGATTTTATTCGTATTCATCGTGCATACCTGGTTTCTTTGTTTCACATCCGTTCCATTTCCTTTAAGGAGGTGGTGATGATAAATGGAAAGGCTTTACCGGTAGGACGGTCTTACTATCCGGAATTAAAGCGGCGGATGGCGGAATATGCAGGATTGGATGAAAGCGTGTAATTGGGAACAAAAAAACTGCCATTCAGTTATTATTGCAGACAGCAGGGATCAAATTGCGCTATATTTTGAACGAACATGTGGACAGGAGGTAGCGGGAGTGTGCCAAAGCCGGAAAAAGAAAGCCGGGATCATAGTTAGTCTTTTCCTGTTCGTCTGTTTGTACTGTGTAGTAGGATATGCGCAAACCTCGTACTCTTGTGAGAATGGAATCCATGAGTATCAAAGTCGGATTCTGGTTTTAAATACTGAGGACGCACAAGGTGAAGCTGAAAACATTTGTATTCGCTGCGGTTACTCTTATATAGAATATCTTCCAGCCACCGGGCACCAATATGGGGAATGGAAGGTGGATTCGGAAGATAAAAAGGCCGGAATGCGAGTGGAAACAAGAGTTTGTGTGAATTGCAACCACAGTGATACTCATGAGACTCCCATTGAAAATGAAGGGGGAGCAAATCAGATGGATTACTTATTGTCTGCTTCTATTGTTGCAATCTGGAGTTATTCGGCTCTGGTTTTATGGTATAACGGTCTCGTCCTTAATTGGTATAAAAGGGCTTGTCGTGAAAAATGAAGTAGGAGGAGCGTCGATGACGATCAGCAATCTTATAGAAATAGTCGTTCTAATGAGCAGTATCCTGGCAGTGGCAAGAATAGTAAAACATAGTAATCAAGCAGTTGAAGACCTGGATGGTATTGGAGTTGTAATGAAGAAACTAGATGAAAAAGGAATCATTATTGCACATTTCTAGAGGTGAAAATTGCATGAAAGGTTTAAATAAGTACTCAGATTTTGGTCAGGAGGCCAAGATCGCGATGATTAAACTGGGTTTGACAAACAGAGAGTTGGCATATCAGCTGGGATACACAGAATCTACACTGTGTGATGTTTTGAAAGGCAGAAACTGCAGCGAGCGCAGGATTAAAGAGATGAAAAGAGCGCTTGAGCTGGACAAAAAAGTGGTTTAGAGGTGAAAGCTTATGAACAAAGCAAGCCGACAGATGACGGCTTCCTTTAGACGCTGGGGTAGTATTTTAATGATAATATCCTTGCTTATAGGGAACGTTTCGATGGCTTCCTTTGCCGATGGGTTAGAGGGACACTGGTCTTTTGGTGTTAGCTTGACAACGAAAAGCTCAAAGACAGCAACGCCATCGGTATTGCAGGCAGAACGGGCAAGTCCTTCCGAACTTGATAAGGAGACGGAGGTGCCTCTGAGTTTGGGTGAGATATTAGAGCAAACTGGCGAAGAGGCATCGGTGGCCGCCGAATGGTTTCAGGTAAAGCTGAATGATACGGTGATTTCTGATAGCACTGATTGGTCGGTGAGATTGCCGGAAAATACCGAGATTGAATCGGACTGGCAGGTCGAACACCGATTGAAGGTGACAGTAAATGCTGGGGAATATGAACTTGGACAAGGTGATACAGTGACCTGGAAGCTGGGCAGTATCCAGGGGCTGAATCTGCCGGAGGTGACATGGGAAGAATTGGCTTTATCTGGCCGCGATGTCGGATGTGCATGCTTGAGTTATAGTGAAGAAAGTGGAGATATTTATCTGACAACGGAGTTCTATGATGAAGTACAGTTGTATGATGTGATTTACATTACTTTTTGGTATCGGTCTTCTTTTGTATCAGCAGAGCAGAAAATGGAAATAGCATTCGATCTGCCAGGATACAAGGAGCCAGTTATAGCAGTGCTTCTTCCGTCGGGAAATGGAGAAACGACAATGCCGGAAGAAAGCTCGACGGAGGAAACGGCTACGAAAGAGATTGCAACCGAGGCGACAATTCAGGAAGAAACGCCTCCGGAAGATACGACTTCAGTATCGGCCGGTACAGAAGGTGACAAAGGTGGATCTGGTGGCGGATCCGGTTCGGATTTTTCAACCCAAACGGCCGGTGCAGCGGAAATGACGACAGCCACTGAAATAATAGAAGTTCCAACGACTGTCTGGCTGGAAAGTTTGGCGCCGGAAGAGACGGCGGCTCATACACCGACAGAGGAGCAGCCGAAAAATGCTGCTGCGAACACTACCGGGGATGACTCTGGAGAGGGAGAACCGGCGGTTACGGATGAGATCGAAGAGGAAGTGGCGATTGCGCCCACAAAAGAGCCGGAGCTGGACATAACGCTGCTGGAGGCGGCTCATGGCCGCGGTGAAGTGCAGCCGGGCGAAGTGATTACATATCGTATGATCATTCGAAATGAGGGAACAAAACCGATGAAGAATATCCGGATCCGGGATTATCTTCCTGAATATACCAGCTTTGTCTCTGTGGAAGGCGGGGATTATGGTGTGATCGAAGGGCGGCAGCATGTGACTTGGGTACTTGACTGGCTGCATCCGGGGATTGATAAAGAGCTAATAGTATCCGTCAAAGTGTTTACGTGTATTCCTCAGAATCACACAATTGAAAATAATGTTTATTGGCAGGTGGATAACAAAACTGGAATAAATGACCCGGAAGATCCGTCTGAAGAGAAATTATTGCCGGGAATTAAGGTTGGATAAAAAGGGCTAATTACCCTTTTATCATAAAGCTTCATAAAAAAAAACAAGGAGGAAACAAGATGAAGAAGAAACTCGCAACAACATTATTGGCAGGTGCGCTTAGCGCTAGTATGGTGGTGCCGGCGTTTGCAACGTCGAGTGGCGCAGTGCCGTCAGCAGATGGTACAGAGGTATGGGCGGGTATTATCCTTGAAGACAAGGATGCAAAAGTGATGGTAGAAGTACCGACCCTGTTTGCTTTCGTAGTAAATGGTTCTGTATTGAATGCTGATAATGGTGCGGTGACAGTTGCAGGTGGTGAAATTCTGCTTCCTAATGCTAAAGTTAAAGTGACCACTGCTTCCGGCTCGCTGCCCGGCGCTACGGGGAGTTCTGCAGCATATTCAATCCAGTATGTAGGTGATGGCAATATGCCATTTACCAACTATTCTACTGTTGATAACGGCGGCACGAGAGAGGGTCTGGCAGTTACCGTAAACGGTAATATCAAAAATGAAGGTACACCTGTATCCAGAAACTACTGGGAACATACGTCCAGCACCAACACCACTACCAGTGACTTCAAGAAATACAATGTAAGCATTGACGGACATAACTTTGATACCGCATCAAACGGCGGTCTCCAGATGGCAGATGTAGATGTAATTAGTCTGGCAGCTCCGGATCTGGATCTGGATGGCGATGGCGTAATTGATAACCTGAATACGACTACCAATTTGGCAATTACCGGAGTAACACATCAGGCGGCATTCAGTGTAACTGTAGGCGGCGTTCGAAATCAGTACAAACAGGTTGAGGAATCAGCTAAGGTTGGTACGATTGTATGGACTGTCAGCGCAGCAGTTGGTGATCAGGATGTATACACTGCACCGAATAATGATTACCTGGATGGCATTGATGATGGCTCAGGCACTGATCCGGACGGCATCGCTCTTCAGTAACCATGATACAATTCTCGGAGAGACCACATTGGGGTCTCTCCGGAGACTTGTTGCAGATAAACAGGTTACTGCTTCCGGTTTGTTTGCAAGAGGTTTCCGGAGTTAATGTGAATTGGGAGGAGAAAAAAATGAGCTTAAAAGAACTGATAAAGAGAAGACAAACTAAAGTTGGAACAGCGGTTTGTTTAATGTGCACAGGTTTTCTGTGTTTTTCTGTATTTGCCGAAGGCCCATCTACAAATGTGTGGATTGACGTGGTTGAAGAGTCGACGGAAGCCCGGATATCGGTCACAGTACCGGCCAGCTATGGGTTTGTGGTGAAGGGTAGTACGGCACTCGCCGATAGTAATCCCGTATCCGTATCGGACGGGAACCTGTTGTTGTCAAATTATCGGGTAACGGTCAGCAGTCCGTCGGCAACATTGGGATCGGGCAGCTCGCCAGGTAATTCGGTGTATCAATTAGAGATGGTTGGCAGTGGTGCGGCTGTTCCCGTGCGTAATTATTCGACCGATGTAAGGGAAGAGAATCTGAATCTCACTAATCCTCCGCGTGAGGGTCTTCCGGTCAGTATCCGTCCGCACCTGGTAGAAGAGACTGATACAAAATACTGGCAGGCAGTTGGAACAGAGCCCGCGTCAGTTAGTACCGATTTTAAAAAATATCAAATGGTTCTGGCTGGGCAGCCACTTTCGGAAGCGGTTCAAATCGTGATTGATGGAGTGGCGTACGACGCCTTTCGGACTGTTTCTGATATCGATCTGGCAGCACCGCCGGATGTGCCAACGTATGGCTATACCGCTGCCGGTACGGCGATTATACCCTCAGAAACATACTTAAGCGTAGATGTGAAGGTGGGTGGTGTTCAAAATCAGTATAAGCAGGTGGAGCAATCGGCAAAGGTGGGAACTATTTATTGGAAAATAATCCCGGGAGAACTTCCGGATACTACACCATAATATGAAGTTCAAATTACAATAGAAGAAAAGGGTTAACGAAAATGGCAGAACAAAAACAAAAAAAGGGAAAGCTACTATGGCTGATCATCTTACTACTTTTGGTTTTATTGGGTGTGGGTGCCGGAATGTACTTTCATTTACTGAAGATTAATGAAAAAAGCCGTCTGGCAAGAGACGAATTGGCTCTCGGTGGTATGCTTCCGGGAAAAACAGCGCAGGAAATCGAAGAACTTCTCAATGCCAAGGTTGAGGAGGGAATGGTCAATATTGGTATTGCAGTGGAACCGATATTTGAAGAGAACGGAAAAAAGGGACGCCTGGGAATTGAAAATATTGAAGCTAATAATTACTCGTTCCAGGTGACGCTTATCCTGCAGGATACGGGCGAGACAATATATGAATCAGGGTTGATTGATCCGGGATATTATGTTGAATTTGTACAGTTGAATAAAACGCTGCAGGCTGGTGATTATCCGGCAAAAGCAAAATTTGTTACCTATTCTCTGGATGAAAGCGAAGATCAGATCGGTGAAACAAATGTCAATATAACACTTCACGTAACAGATGTTAAATTTTATCAATGAAAAAAGCCAAACGAGATTCACAAATAGCACTCCTGATTGTATTTGGGATGATGGTATTTGTTGGTTCTTTTCTTATTGGGATGGGTATTCAGCGGTATCTAAGCAACCAGGCCATTCTCAGTGAATATAAGAATTCATCATTGCGGTGGAAGAGTGAGCTGCTGGAAGGGACGGATAGTGAAGTCCTGCGTGACATTCGGAATCAGGAGCTGGTTAAAAATATGCAGTATATTTCAATAGAACGCCAGATTTTCCTGGAAACCAGTGAGATGGCAGGGGTTGCGCGAATTGCAAATGATGTCGCCAGCAGCTATAGCTGCAAGGCAACGATCATGAGAGATGCCACCGGAGAAGTAGTTTATGAGTCGGGGCTATTGGATCCGGGATATTATATAGAGGAGATTAAGTTAGATTCAAATTTACGAAAAGGTTATTATCCTTGTACTGTTGTATGGGATTTTTATACTGAAAATGAAGAATACGCTGGTGAAACAGCTTGGAAAATTGTAGTCATCATCCAAAATTAAGGAGGGTATTATGGGCAGAAAGCGAAGAGTTTTGTTATGGCTTGTCGGAGTTGTTTTATGGCTGACTGCCGGTGCTGCCTGGGCCAATTCGGGAGCACAGACGGTCAAAGATGGACAGACCGAGATTATGGCCGGTGTAGTAGTGAATTATATGGGAAAACTGCGTTTTCTTGTGCTGGAACGCAATACCTTGAATCCGATTGAGGGCGCTTCAGTCGAGCTTTATATTCCCAGCCTGGATCGTTATGTGCTATTTGGACTGACCGATACGAATGGAATTTATGAATTGGATATTGCTTATAACACGGATCCCAATGCCGACTTGAATTCCCAGTTTACCGCGGTCAATGGTGATTATTCTTTCCAAGGCAGCTTATTATACTTAAACAGCAATAAAATCGTTTATCAGGTCTACAAGGCCGGATGGCTGTTATATCCTACCCAGGGTGAAGAGGTTTTGACCGGTGAAGAGATGCCACAGGTTATTACCGTTTATCTTTATCAAAAAGGCGGTGACGGTAACGGCGGTGGCGGCGGCAGTTCGAGCGGTGGCTCAAGCAGCGGTACGACACCGACTCAGCAGGTTGATCCTTTTCCGGAGAATGCAGGCGATGACTCGGCACAGACCGGTGGGCTCCCCAAGACCGGTGTTGAAGGGGCAATCACATACTGGATTGCCGGTTTGATATTTTTTATGTTTGCGGGAGGTATTCTGTGGTATTTGCTGAAAAAAGAAAAGGAAGTCAAGGAGCGAGAAAGGAGATCAAAAGGATGAGACGAATACGTAAGATAACAGCTTTATTTCTATGCATCCTTATGCTGTTTCCAACTCAGAGCATGACGCCGCTTGCAGAGACAGTTAGAGCAGTGGAGACATCGCCGCTAGAGACAACAGAAGAAGCTGTCGAAGAGACAGCCGCAACGGAAGAAACAGAAACAACAGAAATGATCGAGCGAATAGAAGAAACTTTGCCGCTGGAACCACTGCGGGTTTGGAATGATGAGGCGTTCATTTATTGGAATCCGGGTGCAACCTTGCTGCCAACGGCAACATCTTCGAATGCAACCCCTTCGAATGCCAAGCTGGGAAGTGACAGTGCCGATGGAAAAACTGCCCAGACACCGGTTAAAACACTGGCGGCTGCATTAGAGCGGGCGGAAAAACTAAAGGAAGATGCCGACTTCGAGAGTTCCGAAATCACCATCTTTGCTATGAATCCGATGGAGATTACCGATGGTCAGCTATATGTGCTGAATGCCGCGAATATCCGGATTGCGTCGTGGCCGGGGCGAACCTACAATAGTGATGTTATTTTTTATGTAAATGGCGGCCAGATATCAATTATTAATACTTTGCTGGAATCCGGCAAAGATAATGTTGATCCGGAAGATGCCGAATTGATACTGGTCAATGGTGGTACCCTGCAAATCGGCCAGGAAGTGGAAATCAACGGCCGGATTGTTATGGACTATCAAGAGGATAAAGATGAGGCGGATTGGGATCTGGCCAGTGATTCGAATATTTCAACCGCTTCAAATACCAAAAAGTCCAAAACTGACAACGGTGAAACAACATCGTTTAATATTGATGACTATGTTATCAGCACCGATATGGAAAATACGGAACTGATAGAAGACAGCAGCAGTGCCAGTACCTGGTGCGATCCGATTATTGAATTGATGGAAAGCTTTGACGGTCTTAATGAAGGCTATATTCTGGAAGTTCGTACGGATGACGATGAAGACCAGGTGGAATTGGTCAGAACTTTGTACGCTGATGAGACCTCCGCGGAGGAGTTTTTAGAATATTTTTCCCTATTTAAGGGGGATGAAGAGTGGAATCTGACAGTCGTAAGTAATGAAGCCGCTATCGTACGTGATACCGGAGCGGCAGATTATGCGTTATTTAGCGGTCTGATCTCGTCGATGGATGCGATGATTGAGACCAGCGTCTCATCGACAATGACGATTAAGACTTTGGCAGCGGTCAGAGGTCCTTCCGGAACCGAGATTTATTGGAATCCGGGTGGTGCGATCGTGGTTGGCGATACGACTTATCCTGAAGGAAATGATATTGCATATACTGGCTTAGCGCCACAGTATCCGCTGAAGACATGGGCAGCAGCAGTTAATGCGGCAAATGGTGGAACAATTATTTGTATGCAAAGTCTGGATCTTAGCAGTGGCAGTGCCGGCAGCTATATTACCCTGCAGGGAGACGGCAGTTATCTGGTGGAATCTACTTCACTGGAGACGCGGGTGACTTTAAAGGTATGGTCTTCCCAACCGCTTCCGGCTTTTATCGTTCCGTCCGGAGAGACCCTGGTATTAAGAAATGTTGTGCTGGAAGGTATCAGCAAGGAAGGTGTTGCTACCAGCACACAGACGATTTTGTGTGAAAAAGGCCAAATTATAATTGAAGAAAATGTGGTTGCTGAAACCGGCTATATCCAGATCAATGCATACGATGGTCTGAAGAATACCCCGATGAAGGTAAACAGCATTAACGGCAGTGGAGATGGTACAATCACCGTTTTCTTTGGCGGGATTAATACTAATTTATCGTATCGTTATGTTGACGTTGTGGTACCGGGTGACACTCTGGCGGCAGATATAACATCGGGAGCAATGACAGCAGATGCAGTCGGAATCGCCTTGCTAAGCCGGGTGGTTCTGGACGTTGGCAACCGTAATGCTGAAAATGGCGGAATGTCTAAATTTGACTGGAGATTGCGTCAGGACACGCTGGAAGATGATGCTATTTTGGCGGAACAGAACCTGGAACTCTATACCGACTACTATTTTGATGCGATCTATTTAAATGGCGAGATCGGTGATGATAACAACTTTGGTGCCACATGTCAATATCCGGTCAAGACCTGGGCCAGAGCCAGACAAATCTGGGATACCCAGATGGCGCTTAGCCTGGCGGCCAGAAATGCGGCCTATGCGGCCGGGCAGACGGCAGCTTATATTGATGAGATGTATCCGGTACCGGATACCATATATATTTGTGGGACAGTAACGGTAGACGACACCCAAACCTGGGATCTGCTAGAAAAGACTGACTACGACGGCAGTACAATTAAGACCGAGATCGTCAGTCATACCGAACCTGGAGACGATGATGCCGGTACGGCAGTACATGATGTGCCGGAAATGCTGATAAAGGTGGTGTCTGGCGGGTCATTGACCTTGTTGGATGTCTATATCCGCAATATGACTGATATTGTCGACAGTGTTACAGTGCAGGTAGAAAACGGCGGCTCGCTGACGGTTACCGATGAAACAGTGATGACCGGAGAACGTCTGGCGACTAATACGATTGCTGCCAAAACATCAACCAAAGGAATTCATATTAACGTCACTGATGGTGGCCGTGTGGTTATGACAGCGGCCTGGGACGGGAACATTACAAAGCGGCAGCAGGGAGTTGTGGCCAGTGGCAGCCGGGCGACAGTCGAGATGAATGGCGGTGAGATCCGGGAAAACAACGCGGCAGATATTGATGCCTATACGCAATTAACGTCTTCGAGTGATCACCGTGCAGGAGCCGGGGTTTCGTTAAGTAATGGTGCCAGGTTTACCATGAATGGCGGAAAGATTACAGAAAATACAACATATCAGTATGGTGGCGGTGTCTATCTGGTTGGTACCGACACTACCTTTACCTTAAATAGAGGTGAAGTTTCCGGTAATACAGTTATGTCACGGTATGACTCAGCGGGAACCTCAAGTTCATATTATCTGTTCGGATATGGTATTGGTATCTATGGCGACACCGGAACGGTGTTAAATATCGGCACAGATTCTAGTTCAAAGGCTGATGTGGCTGTCGTTGATAATACGGCATATGCGTCGCAGGGTGTGGGCATCTACAGTAATGGAACGCTGAAAATGAACAATGCTACAGTAAGCGGCAATTCAGCAAGCTCGTCCAGTTCCGCCTACAGGGCTAACGGAATTGGAATTTACGTTGGTACGGATGGTTTGCTGGAGATGGATACGGTTGATGTCACAGATAATCTTCCTACCGCTGCATACGCACGCGGATTAGGTATTTATCTGGAACCCAGCCTTAACAGTAATTACATTAAGAACAGTAATATCAAGGATAATGGCGGGAGTACTACTTATACTTCTTCGTCATATGGCGGTGCCATCTTTGCAGAAGGTGTATTGACAATTGAAGGATCCGAGATTTCCGGCAATAAGGCATACTTCGGAGGTGCAATTGCGCATACCAATTCGAACTCAAGCTATCTGGTTACGATCCGTGATACGAAAATCGAACAGAATGAAGCATTTCATGGCGGCGGCATATATATTTATGGTGTACATGGTAATTTGACACTGGGAAACGGTGTTATTATCAGTCAGAATAAAAGTTCGTATGGCGGTGGTATATATTTAACCGCAACAGGTTCTTCAACTACAATGGAAGCTGCTAAGGTTCAGGTGCGTATGGTAGCTACCTATAGTGATGGCATTCAGATCATTGGTAATGAAAGTAGTAATTATGGTGGTGGTATTTATCAACAATACGCTGCTATCTATGCTGATAATGTATTAATTGCCAATAATAAAGGAACTCAGGGTGGTGGGGTTTATATGACTCAGTATGCCTGGAGTTTGTATCGAAATACAAAAATTGACGACAATACTGGTACCTACGGTGGCGGCATATACGTTTACGAATGGGACTATACCGGACAATATAGCGCAATATATATGGAGGACTGTGAGGTTACCAACAACAAGGCAACGAATAATGGAGGTGGTTTCTACAACTGTACAAAACTGTATTTATCGGAAACCACACCGGGTAAATTTGTATTTAGCGGTAACCATGCTGACAAGAATGGCGGCGGTATTTACCAACTAACCAACAATGCATCTACCACTATCAATATTGCTGGTGATATACAGAACAGCGCAGGTATTCATGGTAGCAATCTGTACCAGTACAATAGTTCTGTCTACATCCTGAATGGTAATTTAAAGCAGCCAAATGTTCTGGTTGCCGGGGTATATAACCTTTATGTAGATGTTTATACCACTGGCACGCTGTATCTGGATATGGCAGATGTTAGCGTGGAGAAAAAGAGTGGGGCGAGTCCGGAGGCAGTATATCTGAATACCGGAAACTCCTATCTGACGTATTTGTCGATACCACCGGATGCTACACTAGCGACTTTTCCCATTGATGTCAATACAGAGATATTTAAAGAGGGCAGCGTTGTTATTAAACCCGCTGACATAACCGCGGTCACATATTACAAACCGAATTCCGGCTTGACAGGTGCTGTTACTGATACTAAGACATATACTCAATTAAAAGATGCCAGTGGAAATCTTGATTATTCCAGAGGGGGAGATATTCCGCGAAGAACTAGTCTGGGTCCCTATACCACGACCAGTAACCTGGTTAATGTAGTAATTGTAGGTGAAGGGATTTATCTGTCAAGTTCAGGTGATGATGGTAATACCGGGCTGACACCAGAGGATCCGGTGAAAACTTTTACCCAAGCCAAAACAAACCTTGCGGCGCAGATTCAACTGGCGATAGATACTCCGTCTGATACGGATGGATTTTCTCCCTTCATCTATATCTGCGGTACCGTTAATATCAGTGGCACAGAATCATGGGAGTTGAATTATGAGGATACGTTTTTTACGGACGACAATATCGATTATGCAAATGCTGAATTATCTGCCGGATACCCAGCCTATGAAGCGCAGGTAAGACGTTTTGCCTCCTTTGTATCAGATCCGTTGATTACTGTTCAAGATACCGGTGACTGGACTGCCAATAAGATTATTATTGATGGTATGGCTGACGCTGTCATTATCGCAGATCAGACTACAAAAAGTCCGATGTTAAAAGTAGGAACATCTACAAACTCAGCAGCTACGGCCATGTTAACCGGAAACGCACAACTGCGCAACAACTATTATTATGGAGCTTATGTTTATGGTTCGTTATATCTGACCGGAAATACGGGCGATGTAAACAAACAATTATCGAATCATCACGGAATCCATGCTTATTTGCATCAATATGGTAAGTTAGAGTTAAGTGGAGAAGCCAAAATAATAATTGATAATACGATAAGCAATAAAATTGGATCTTTGGAAGTTCAAGGCATTAAGGTGTCTGCGAGTTCCAATATTCTGATGAAGGATCAGAGTGCAATCTATGCAGGAACCAGCCCGCTGACTATGTCCTATGGTGTTTACATAGATGGTACCAACGCTGATCTGAAAATGCAGGATTATGCTAAGATATACAATCCTAGCACAGGAATTTACGTAAATAAGACATTGGCCGACATCCAGTTGGAGGATTTTGCTGAAATCCAAGCATCGACTGCTGTAGAATTGACGTCGAGTTCTTCTGGTAATTTATGGCTCAACATGAATTCCGGTGCAGATCCAGATGACAATGCAGTTCTTTCTGGAAGCTTATACGGTATTAAACTGTCTAGTGGTCGGGGGTGGGATATTTCCCTGGGTAAAGAAGCAAAGCTGGATGGCGCTAATAAGGGCACGAGTGGTATTTGGATAAACGGCAATACCACTTCGAGCTATGCGGTAATGGCACAGATTACGTTAATTGATGATGCCAAAATTACTGGATGGACATACGGTGTATATGGGTATATTAATTCAACAACCACAGCACCGATTTATAATCCCGTCCATATTGTGATGAAGGATCGGGCGGCGATTGAGAACAACAGTGACCATGGTATTTATGAAAGATCCTATAATACATCATATAGAAATGGTTTTCAAAAGTTTAGTCTGGAAATGGAGGGTGACTCAAAAATCGCCAATAATGGCGGCAGCGGACTGTATCTGAATGGATATTACCAATTGGGGACAGTTGGTTACCGCAACATCATTATGAAAGATAATGCGTCTATTGAGAATAATACGAAAGTCGGTATCTATGCCGATTGCCAGATTGGTTTAACAATGAGTGGACAGTCTAAAATCAGCGGCAATGGAAGTAATGATACGGTAAGCTCTGTCGACGGCAATGGTATCTATCTGAAGAGGACTTATACAACTGGTACTTCGACGATTACGCTGACGGATCAGGCCTCGATTTGCGATAATCGGGGCGGCATCTATGTTAGTTCAACAACGTATGCCAACTATCCGAATGATACGGTGATTACACTGAATGGTACAGGGAGTGTAGCTCCAAGCATTCAGAATAACACCAATAGCGTCTACCTGGGTAATGCCGGGATCTTGAAATTGCAGGGTAATAGCTTTGTCGGTAATACTTCGGCAACCACTGATGGCCGTTCCATCGAAGGCTACGGCAGCATTGAGCTTGATGGCCGGAGTATGGTGGAAGGCCGGATCTGGCTGAATGACGGTACCAAGCCGATTACAATGACCTATAAAGTTGTGAATCCGCTGCGGGAATATCATCTGTGGCTGGCAGAAAGCTTTTTGAGCAACATCGTCGTACAGCCGGATGACCCGCAGGGAATAGTTGGTGGAATTACTGATGTGACCGATCAGCTTAGCTATTTTATTAAAGACGGTGCTGATGGCCGGGCGGCAGATAAGAATTTGATGGCGTTAGCGCCCAACATTGTGCTGCAGGGCGAAAATAATGTCTACATTTCCGGCGGTGGCGATGACAACAACAGTGGCAGCAGCCCGTCAACGCCAGTCAGAACATTTGACCGGGCACGTGAGCTGCTGACGAACGGAGCCTTTACCGATGGTGCCAACATATTGGTTTGTGGTAAGACGGTAACGGTGCTGGCTGGTGATGAGGACTGGTCATTTGATGCTGGTGGCTATATAACCAACACCTCCAGTGGTAATACCTGGCAGCCATTGGTCAAACGGTATGAAACATTTACAGGCATTTTGATTACTGTGACTAATGCCTCTAATACCACTACTACTACTTATGCCACCACCATCTCTTTGAAAGATATTACGATTGACGGTGGATCCGATGATGGTCTGTATACAACGGGATCGACCAACAGTCAGCTGCTCTACATTTATCCAAATAGGAGTGCCATCCTTGGAGAAAACGCGGTTCTGCAGAACAACCGCAAGGTACGCACTGCAAACTATTATACCTATGGTATGGCAGTGTATATCGATGGCGGAACGCTGGAAATTGACGGTGGTATTATCCAGAATATGAACGTGGATGTTTCCTATTCAGGCGCTAGAGTGTTGAGCACCGCAATTTATACAAAAGACAACACTACGTATCCGTCCACGATTACATTTAAATCGGGACAGATTATTGACAATCATGTCACAACATCGACATCGTCAATACATGCGTATAACAGTTCAACGATTTATCTGGGTAAGTATGGCATAATGGAGATGAGCGGCGGCCTGATTGAAAATAATACGATCGCGGGAACGACATCCTGTAATTACGGTTCAGCCATTTATGTAGACCAGAGCACCTTTGAAATGAGCGGCGGAATCATCCGCAACAATGAAGGAGCAAAAGGAAGTGCTCTTTACCTGTCAGGTGATGCAACAGATGGTAGTGTGATTCTGTCCGGTGGCCTTATCAGCGGCAATACCACCAGTGTGTCCGGTCAGGTATCGCAGGGGCTATATTCACCAATCTATGTAAAAGGGTATGATTTTCAGCTTAAAGGCGGAGGCTGTGATATTCCGGACTACATTTACCTGTCAGATGCCCAATTTGCGTTCGTTAAGGTCAGTGGAAATATCACCCAGCAAAACCGGGTTTACCATCTGTTCCTTAATACTGGATCTTCCGGTTCGGCCTATTTTCAGAAGGGCAGTACGGTTGTGCAACCGGATGGCAGCTGGATTACGGATGCTACACCATATCTGGCCAACTTTGAAGTGCATACCAATACCTATATTTTAGATGCAGGGCAGGTATCCAGGACGGCCGGTACGGTATCTGGAGTGGTGGAAAATCAATGTCTGATCCTGATGCGTGCTGTTTTTCTGGATTCAATCGACGGAAACGATAGTTTGGATGGTACGACCCCGGCAAAGGCTGTTAAGACCTTTTCGCAGGCGAAGACGAGAGGTACCAGTGGATATGGTGATCAAAACTATTACACCATTTATGTAAGCGGAACAGCCGTGAATACCGCTGTCGACACCTGGACGCTGCCAGAACCGTCATACATGTGTCGTTATACCGGATTCCCCGTATATGATACCAGCAACAATGCGACGGAAACGGCGGATGCCTATTACGGGTACATGATCGATGCAAATTATGATCTGACCCTGGAAGGCATCACGATTTATGGCCGGCGTTCCATTGATACAACCGTTAATATCGGGGACAGTATTGTCAAGGTAAACAGCGGTGTAACGGTAACGGCACGTGATACCGGCGGTAAAAATACTATTTTTGGCCGAAACTATAACATTGGTTCCTATTATGATAGTGACAAAGGTGTATTGGATAATGTCAGCTCCAAGGGCGGTTCCATCTATGTCGATAAAGGTGGAATTCTGGATATGCAAGGCGGAAAGATTTTAGAGACCGATGCGGCATACGGAAAAGCTATTTATCTGGAAGCGGATGAAAGCAATCAAACTCAGATTGGGCGGCTGTTCTTGTCGAATAGTCCGGCAATATCTGGATCGGTATATTTGTCTGGTACCGGATCGGCAACCTATACCTATCTGGAACCGGATCAAACCTACATTCCGACGTCCCAGCTGGAAGTTTCCATTGGCAATGATTTTAATGGCCGGCCGGTTATCGTATATTCAGATGGATTTATACCGACCAGTACTGAACTGGAATATTACTATTTTGATGATGCTATTCAGGCTTTATATGAAATTATCAATCGTAGCGGCGATGAGAAGACGGTTGAGCTGAGTATGCGGGAGGTAATCTATCTGGATGGCCAGAACGGGAATGACAGTTGGACTGGAGATACTCCGGAGACAGCCTTTAAGACACTTAAGCAGGTTTATCAGTCCATTGGAACGACCAGTAGTAATGACGGTATCGTGGTCTATATTGTAGATACCGTAGATATTACCGCAGGCTCGCCACAGCAGATCGAATTGAGCAATATTCTGATCCAAAACCTTGGCGCCGGAACCAATTATCATGAAGGCTATTACCTGGATGACACACTTGGAGCAGCAATTCCGATCCGGGGGCAGGTGTACTTTAAGCGTTACGCCCAGCCGGATGGCTTTGATGCCTCGGATAGTGATTACAATGGCTTTAACAAGCCGACGTTAACAGGCAGCCTGTTTAGGGTAGAATCTGGTGCAACCTTACTCCTGAATGGTATTTATATAGATGGCCATTCACAAGAAAGTATCAGTACCTATAAGACCTTACAGGCTAAGGGAGTACAGGCAGAAGCGCCACTGGTTACTGTTGTAGCAGGCGGTAACCTGACCTGCGAAATGATGGATAAGACCACCGTGAACAATGGTGTGGATACAACGACCTTGTTTGTCAACAACATTAATATTAACAATAAAACGAACGTGATCGGAACGCTCAATGGTGCCTCCATTACGGAAGGCAGCAGTGCCGGTATTGAAATCCTGGGCGGTAACCAGACCGGCGGAACGGTGACACTACGACAAGTAGAGTTCAGAAACCTAGAATTGGGTGATGATGTTGTTTCCGGTGGTACCGATGTGTATAATAATGGTAATTTACGTTTTTATGACAGAACCCTGTTTGGCGGAACAGTATTCCTGGAAGGTCTGGGAACGCTGGATGATACCACATCTCATGATACCAGCTGCTATATCAAGATTGTCAAATATGGTCTGCCGGCACTAAATGATTTCCAGGTGCTGATGCGTGATCCGTATATGGGCCGGGTGGTTGTTTACTATGAGCCGGAGGATGCCGGTGCGGGTGTTGAGATTGCCGATGAAGAGATTGGTACTTACCGGCTGGAAGAGTGGATTAAGAATTATTTCTGTCTCGGAAAACGGTCAGGAGCGCCTTGGATTCTGGAACTTCAGGTACCAGTATCGGTATATGTGGACGGCATTAATGGCGATGATGATTTGAGTAACCCAAATGTAGGATCAACCCCAAGGACACCGGTAAAAACGATGAAGCGGGCATTTGAACTGCTGAAGACGAGAGCCGGAAACAGTATTTATGTCGTCAACACGGTATCGATTGATACCAGCGTGACAATAACAGGAGTATCGTATCAGGATTCAACCGATACCATTAAACTGGGCAGTACGGACCGGGTGAAAATTATCCGGTACATCCAACCGGATTTTGCTGTCGCCAGTTTGACTGATGCGGTGGCCAGTGGCTATGATGTGGCTGATTTTAATGGCGTTATGCTGGATGTCAAGGATGGCGTCACCATTACGATAAGTGATAATGTCTTTATTGATGGTCATAGCGAAATGAAGGACACCGTAGAGTATATGAAGGAAACAAAAGTCAGCCATACATCGGAGGCTAAAGCGCCGATGATAGTTGTTAAAAGTGGTGCTACCTTAAAGCTGAACAATGGTCTGACGCTTCAGGATAATAATAATACTTATGGTACGATAGCCGGCGAATCAGGAGTAGACGGCGGGGTTATTTACAACAGCGGTACTACTACCGTCAACGGCGCGTTGTTTACCAACAACAAAGCAGAAAAGGGTTCGGCGGTATATCAGGATGGAACCTTTACGATCCAGAGTAATCCTGAGTACTTAAGTGGTCACAGCGTTTATCTGACGACCGTGAATACCGGAACGGAGAGCGCTCCGGTCTGGGGAACTGATCATGTGATTCAAACGGAGGTTGTAATACCAGATGGCTTAATCTTTGATGTTAATATGGATCATGCTGTTAAAGGCAGAGATGTAGTCAGATTTATGAATACCTCCGCGTACACACCGGATGTTGATTCAGAACATGAACACTTCAAGCTGGGAAGTACCGTACCGACGAATTTATTCCTGGTTGAGGCCAAGGATGACCCGATGGTTCTTGAGCTGCAAAACTGGGAGATCCTTGATGTTGAGGTGCCGTCGGATATCTATTTGGTGTTCGGACGGAAAGGTGCCTATGACAGCACTATAAAGCTGCTTGACGTCCGGACGGGTGCTGCGGGGACGGACCTACTGACAGTACCGGAGTATATGATCAAAAATAACGGCAGATATGATGTAAAGGTTTCGGTCAGAGGTTTTGAAAATCTCAACGATGTTACCGGAATTACCGCCAATGGTCATGATAAGATGGATCTGGTGCAGAATGCCACCGATGCTTTGTCCGAGAAAGATTTGTATCTGGCGGTCAAAGGACTGGACAGTGGTACCAATGGATTTATTAATGGGTCGATATCACTGAAGCCATACGGAGAAGCTACGGTAACAGCCAGTCCGGCAGAAATGGGAATTTTGACAGCCGGCACTTCCGGTAACTTTACCTTTGAGGGTGCAGTAGGTACTGGATTTGTTGATAAGTATCTTGATTCTACCTTCCCGTTGGTGGGTTATACCAAAGAAGCGGTTCAGGAGTATATGGATGGCAGTACTGGCGGTACGGTTAATGCAAGAGCTAAATATGCGTTGAAGTATAAGCTGGAAATCGTCCCATCAAGAAGATAGTATAAGAGGAGGTTTTTTGAAAAGTGGCAGAAAAAGAAGAAGCTCAGAACATTCAAGAAAACATTCCGAACAGCAAAGGTAGTAACAAGAAGGGGAAGAAAAAGGGCCTGCTGGCCCTTCTTCTCCTGCTTTTGGTTATTGCTGCCGGATGGTGGTATATGAATCGGTCCAGGATGGATGATACTACAAAATACTGGTTCGACAAATTTGCCCAGGATGGAACTTTAGAGGGAAAAACCCCACAGGAGATTCAGGAAATTCTGGATGCTATTGTTGAAGAGGGTATGTTTAATGTTTCGATCAATGCCCAGGCAACGTTCCAGGATGGAAAGAGTAAGGGTAAGATCGGAATGGAAAATATCCCGCAGAACCGATATTATTGCCGCCTTATCCTCAGGATGGATGAGGATCAGACGGTGTTGTATGAAAGTCAGGGAATAAAACCCGGTCAATACATAAATGAAATAGAATTAAAGAAAAATCTGCCGGCCGGTGAGTATCCTTGTACGGCGCAGATCATTGCAACAGATCCCGAGACCTTGGATGATATCGGAAAGGTTGAGGTTAAGGTTAAGGTTGTAGTAGTGAATTAGAGGAAAGATTATGAAAAAAAAATACGGACTGTTGTCGGTCTTCGTCCTCATTTGCTTTGCCGGGGCAGCTTTCTGTGGCTGGAATTTGTATCAGGAGCTGATGCCCCGGGTCCAGGCCGAGAAAGGCTATGATCTGGTACGGATGATTGCTTTTCCGGACACTGATATCCCTCAGGCAGAAGCAGACAACAGACCCTGGGAGCCGATACCAGATTTTGATAACCTCCAGGCATGGAACCAGGATGTTAAGGCATGGATCCGATCACCGGGAACCGATATTGATTATCCGGTGATGCAGGGCAAGGATAATGATTTCTATTTGAATCATACGGCAGACCGGCAGCAAAGTATCATTGGATCAATTTTTATGGAGAGCCAGAACCGGGATAATTTTCAGGATGATGTGACGGTTCTGTATGGACATCACATTCGCGGGGGGAGAATGTTCTCCTCTCTTTCTGGTTATAAAAACCAGTCTTACTATGAAAAGCATCCGGACATGTATTTATATACTCCGAATCAAAATTACCGTGTCGAGTTGTTTGCCGGCGGGATTCTGGATGGTGCGACCGGACGGTTTCCGCTGGTATTTGCGGATGAAACGGAGCGAATAGCCTGGATTGATGAAATTCTGGCGGCCACTACCTTTGACAGCGGTCAGCGACCGGAAGAAGGGACAAGGATCGTGGCATTATGTACCTGTACGTATGAGTATCGAAATGCCCGCTATGTGGTATATGGCATTTTAAGAGAGCTGGAGGAAGAATAGATGGACAAAAGACGAATACTTATATTAGGGTGTGCTGCGTTACTGCTGTTAGGTGGGTGTACCGGGAAGGAAGACTACGCTGAGGTGAGTGCGGATATTGCCGACAGTTTTCCGATTGCGGCAGAAACTGCCGGAGAGAATCCGCAGCTGGTTCATTCAGACGGTCCTTATGCGATCCTGCATACGACGGCCGGAGACATTACGATATTGTTGTATCCAGAACAGGCACCGAAGTCAGTAGAAAACTTTATTACACTGGCCAGAGAGGGTTATTATGATGGTACCGTATTCCACTATGTTAAGAAAAATGAACTGAACCAGACCGGTTTGCCGGGTGACCCGGAGGAAACGGAAAGAAGTATGTGGGAGGATTCGTTTGAAAGCGAATTTGATAATGGTCTGTATAACTTTAGGGGAGCTGTCGGAATGGCCAATATTGATGGCAATTTAAGTCAGTTTTATTTACTGGTGATGGACAAAAAACAGGAGGATGAACGGATTATTCCCGCCAATCTCTATATGAATGAACTGATACTGATGCGTGGTCAGGAATTGAATGAGCGCGGCCAGCAAGAGTCCTTGAGTGAGGAAGATCTGGTCGCGTTTGAAGATGAACTAAACAACGAAATTCAGGCGATAGCGACGGATGGAGTACCGGAAGAATATGCCCAAAAGTATGAGCCGGTCGCCAGACGTTATGACGAAGTAGGGGGTGCCTGGTCACTGGATTATAATAATACGATATTTGGGCAGATTGTCGAGGGGCTGAATGTGGCAGATGCGATTTCTCAGGTTAAGGTAAGCGCAGAAAACCGTCGGCCAAAGAAAGATGTGGTGATCGAGAGCATTGAAATTGTGGAATGATAAAAAAAAGCTGCTAGTTATCGGAATGATCATCGCGTCGGCAGCCGGATCGATGATCTGGTATGGATGGAGAAACCGTCCAAATACCGAATACCAGTTCTCAGCGGATGCGGTGGATGGTGAATATGTCATGACAGATATTGATTACCGGGAACGGCTGGCCGAAATGGAAACCGGTTATTTTCGCATCCAGATCAATGCCAGACCCGAAGTATCAAGAGGAAAATGTAATTTGATGGTGGGTAATCCCAGCGACAATGATGTCGCTGTGCAGGTTCTCTTGTTTATCGATGACAGTGGCGCGGAAATTTTTCGGTCGGAAATTTTAAAGCCGGGGGAAAGAAAAGCCTATGTTGAATTGTCGCAGCAGCTGGAGCCGGGAGAATATGCTGCAACGGCAGTATTTCAGATGCTGGAGCCGGATAGTAATGAAGTGGCCGGTGAAATTGAGGCAGGGGTGATAATTACCGTGCTGTCATAAAATGGTGACGGTATCATGAAATCCACACACCATCACCGCCTACATAGTAACCATCGGGAGTGCGGCAATTGGACATCAAATGTCCGTCGGTATCACAGTAATACCATTTGTCATTATAAGGAATCCAGCCGGTTCGCATATAGCCGGACTCATTAAAGTAGTACCAGAGTCCGTCAATGACCTGCCAGTTGTTGATCGTGTAAGTGCCATCGGCATTACGGTACCACCAGCCATATTGATCCAGACACCAGTAACCGCCGGTACTGCTGCCGGTTGTGGTACTGCCGGCCGGGACGCCGGGACCACCGGACTGAGAAGAAGAATTATATTCATAACTCAAATCATCTGCTTCGGCTGCGGTTACATACCAAGTGTCGGAGCTTTCCCAATCCCCTTTTTCAGAGCCACTTCCAACGGCACGTACTTCAAAATAATAATCGCCTTTTCGGGTGATATCACTGGAAAATTCATAATATGTATTAGACGTTGACCGGCTGGAGGTTACTGAGGAATCATTGCGGAACAGGCGTACCTGATAGGATTTGGCACCTGAGTTTTCATCCCAGCATGCGGTTCCTGTTGATTCGTCCCAGTATAAGCCGCTGACGGAGAGATCACCGTTGTCCAGTTTGTCCAGCTTGATGGTGACTGTCAGGGTTGACTTGTCGTCTTCCCGCTTGGCGGTAACGAAGGTCGCTTCATCCCCGGAAAAAGAAAAGAGGCTTTTGCTGGCACTATTGAAATAATATCCGGAATAAGCATACAGGGAGAAAGACACCCGCGGCTGCATTCCGCCTTTCCAGTCATCGTTTTCATTGGTGATTTCAACGCTGCCGACCCGATATTCATTGTCGCTGGTAGTAATATATACATTGCCGCCGCTTGATCCGGCTTCGATCGTAGAACTTACGTTTAAGTGAATGCTGTCAATCGACGTCCGGTCTTCGGCGGCATGTGAGTGAAACGCTCCGGTGGCGGGACTGGCTGCCGTTATCACTGCAGTAAGCAGAACCAGGGACAGTTGTCTGAAGTATTTCATTTGAGATTCCCCCTTGTTTTGTGTTTTAGTTAGCTGATGGCTCGGGGAAGAGAAAAGATAAATTCAGAACCGACATCTTCGGTACTGATCACATCAATATTCTCCCCATGTGCCTGGATGATTTCCTTAACAATAGCAAGTCCCAGTCCGGTTCCTTTTTTATCTTTACCACGGGACTGATCGGACTTATAAAAGCGTTCAAAGACTTTCTTGACACTATCTTTGGCAATGCCGATGCCGGTATCCTTGATCGAAACAAAGATCTTTTCATGGCGTACGGATGTCTGGATATAGATGGTCGAATCCGTATGGCTGAATTTGATGGCATTGTCGATCAGGTTATATAGTACCTGCTGGATCTTGCCGATATCGGCATGTACCATTAAAATACTGTCGGAGAAGGTCAGGTCAAAGGTAATGTTCTTCTTTTCACACGTTCCTTCAAATGAGGCGACAGTATCCTTGATGATCCGGTTGATATCGAAATTGGTCCGTGACAGGTACCCCTTACGGTCCAGTGTATTCAGGGTTAGCATGCCCTGAGTCAGCTTGTTCAGGCGTTCTGTCTCCGTGATCACGCGGGTCAGGTATTTCTCTTGCATCTCAGGCGGGATCGTGCCGTCCAGAATGGCTTCCAGATAACCTTTGATCGATGTCAGTGGTGAACGGAAATCATGAGATATATTAGCAATAAAGGAACGCTGATATTCCTCCATCTGATTCAGTTCATCTGACATATAGTTCAGGGTGGCGGCCAGATATCCCATTTCATCGTGGCTGTGCAGGTCTATCTGATGAGTTAGATTGCCGGCTGCGTATTCATTGGCACCGGCAGTAATCTTCTTAAGTGGAAAATACACCGTTTTGGTAAATATCAGCAGGATAATAGAAGACAGCGCAAAAACAATCAGGGAAGTAATGTAAATGATATTCAGACCGCTGTTGCTCTCCTCGGCAATCTGTGACAGGGGCAGATGAATCACCACATATCCGTAAGTATTGTAGTTGCCGGTGATGGGAGCCGAGACACTGAGTACCGCATAGGGAAACAACCCGTAGTAATTGCCGGTGCTGTAAGCCCTGGTACCATCAGCCGTCGGATCGAACCCTTCGATATTGGTGCCGGAGTTGACGAAATGGTTGCTGTCCACAACAATGGAACCCTGGCGGTTGACAATCCAGATGTCGGCATGAAGAAATGTAGAAATTGCCTCCAGCTGAAGATATGCCGTAGTCAGATCCTGCTGCTGCCCCTGATATACTTTGCTGTAAGAGGTTGCAATCAGATTGGCTTCATCGTATAAGGTCTCGGCTCTGGCCCTCAGTTGATGCTGGTAAGTCATCCGCGATGACAGTGTCGCAATGGTAACAAATCCCAGTAATCCAAAAACCAGGTAACCAAGGATAAATTTATAATATAAAGAATGCTTCATTCAGATCTCCTGTAGAATATTGTTTTTGTATAGTTTAAGTATAATCAAAAATAAGAGTTAGTTCAATAGCCGTTTTTAATTTCCATTATTTCATTTACTTAATTTTAGTTGTTCATGCTCATACTAAATATAAAGTGAAAAAGAAAGGAGTGATGGAGATGAATTCAACAAATTGTAATTGCGGTGACAATTGTAACTGCCATCCGGCGCCTTCGCCGGAACATGGCTTAACCCTGGGTATCACAACGGTACCAATTCAGCCATGGGAGACACCATATGATCCGGCCACCGGTCTAAGACGAGGAACAATATTTCCGGGACTGGATAAGCCATTCTATGTAATGGATCAAAAAGGAGGTGTGCAGCATGGCTGATCAACTTAAAATGCTTCAGGAAATCAGTGAAGTCAGTTTTACTGTAAACGACCTGACCCTTTATCTGGACACCCATCCTCTGGATACCAATGCTCTGGATGCGTTTAAGCAAGCCATGGATCAGCGGAAAAATCTAATGCAGGCATATGCCCGCGAATTTGAACCCCTGACAATCAACTGCGTCTGTCCCGATACCAACAACGAATCCGGCAGCAATACCAAATATTCCGGACAAAAGCATTTTACCTGGGTAGACGGACCATTGCCCTGGGAAGGAGGTGTATATTAATGTGGACGTATGAAAAACGACTGCAGTTTCCAGTCAAAATTACAAAAACCTGTCCCAAGACTGCATCTCTGATCATCAGTCAGTTTGGCGGTCCTGACGGAGAGCTGGCTGCCTCCATGCGTTATCTTTCCCAGCGATACAGTATGCCATGCAAAGAAGTAGGCGGTCTGCTGACCGATATCGGAACCGAAGAGCTGGCTCATTTAGAAATGATCTGTGCTATGGTATACCAGCTGACCAAAAACCTTACAATCGAACAGGTTAAAACTGCCGGTTTTGATGCTTACTATATCGATCATACCACCGCCCTGTGGCCTACCGCCGCAGCCGGAGCGCCATTCACCGCATACGAGTTTCAGTCAAAAGGAGACGCCATAACCGACCTCACCGAGGACCTCGCAGCAGAACAAAAAGCCCGGACAACCTACGACAACCTGATCCGCATCATCGACGACCCCGAAGTCCGCGAGCCCCTTAAATTCCTCCGTGAACGCGAGATCGTCCATTTTCAGCGCTTTGGCGAAGCCCTGGAAAAAATCAAATCAAATCTCGACGCAAAAAACTTCTATTACTATAATGCCGAGTTTGATAAACAATTTGTGAAAAATTAAGTTATGCAGTTCTTAGACCATAAAACGGGATTTGCAGTGGAGATTTTCTGAGCTTAACTCAGAAAATCAGGCGACGAAGCGGGGAAGTCATCAAGAGTTCCCCAGCGCCTGTCGCCGATGCCGCTGCAAATCCCGTTTTATGGTCTTAGAACTGGCCTGCCGAAAGAACGGAGTCGCTTCCGCTCCGACATCACCACTTTCCCTTGCAGTCACTTAGGTGATAAAATTGACGCACATACTGTTTCCTGTTACACCGGTGAGCCTTACAATCTGTCCTATTATCCGGGCTTTTTTGAAAAGGCTGGTTTTGAAGTCTGTGACCGCTATAAATCGAATCGTTTTCGGGCAATCGAAAAAGACTTCTTGTTTACCAGTGCAATGAAAGAGATTTACCAGCTGATTATCCGGCTGTATGCTGATTTTCCGGTCTTTCAGTTGATCGATGAGGAAACATTCTGTGAGAATTATAGATATTTGAAATATATCATAGACTACCGTATGGTAAAGCTTGCCGGATTCTTTATCAGCATTCCCAATTACGGCGGCTGCCTGAATGGGCGAATGACACTTCGTAAATTGCTCCGGGCATTGATGATAAAACGCCGCCCGACCGATTATGTAATGCTGTATATGGGCGTGTCCCCACAGCACCGCGGTATCGGCAAGGCGCTGGCCGAGGCCGTGATGCGCGAACTGCAGAATACCGGAGCCAAATCGGTCGGTGCGTTGATTCATGAAGGAAAAGTAACTGGTGATTACTTTTCCGAACTGGTTGAAACCGAATACCACTATGCGCTGTTTTCCTGTCCGCTCGGGGGCGGTGAGGTGAAATGTTAGCGTTTGACTTCGAACTTATATCCGATGCCCCAAACGGTTGACAGTGCCCAGTTGGTGTGGTCTTTGATCTTTTCACGGAGCCGTTTGATATGTACGTCTACCGTGCGGGTGTCGCCGATGTATTCATAGCCCCAGATATGGTCGAGCAGCTGCTCTCTGGTGAATACCTGATTGGGTGAAGAGGCGAGGAAGTAAAGCAATTCCAGCTCCTTTGGCGGCATCTCCACCGAATGTCCCTGATACAGGACTGAATAGTTGGTCAGATTCACGATCAGGTCGGGATATTCAACATAGTCGCCCTGCTGGTCGCTGGATGCCGGAAGCGGCATGGCGGCCACCTGATAGCGGCGCAGGACAGCTTTGGCTCTGGCCACCAGTTCTTTGGAATCGAATGGTTTGATCATATAGTCGTCGGCACCCAGTTCGAGTCCAAGAACCTTGTCAAAGATCTCGCCTTTGGCAGACAGCATGATGATCGGAACCTGGGAGGAAGTGCGCAGTTCCCGGCAGACCTGATATCCGTCGATGCCGGGAAGCATCAGATCCAGCAGTACCAGGTTAGGCTTGAATTCAGGGAATACCTGAAGCGCCGTCTCTCCGTCGTGGACAATCATGGTCTCGTAACATTCCTTCATCAGATAGAGGGAAATCAGTTCTGCAATATTTTCATCATCGTCTACAATTAAAATTCTCTGTTTTTCTACCAACTTACCTTCCTCCTGGTCTTACTTTATTTGAATACAACAATGGTAACTCCTGCATCTCCTTCGCCGAATTCCGCTAGACGAAATTCCTTGATATGCTTCTGGCGTTTTAAGTGTTTATGGATTCCGGCCCGCAGGGCGCCAGAGCCTTTGCCGTGGACAATACGAACCTGGGGCAGATGGGCGATATAGGCATCATCCAGATATTTATCCAGATGTGCGATGGCTTCGTCAACGGTCATGCCGAGCAGTTTGATCTCGGATGAGATGGATGCTGATTTCGACATTTTGATCGAACTGCTGCCGGAGCCTTTTCGGCGGCTGTCCAGACCCGGGCCGGAAATGGACTCTTCTTTCAGCAGTTCCAGATCACTGATATTTACCTGGGAGCGAAGTATACCCATCTGGACGAACAGGTTGCCCTTGGCATCGGGTAACGTACTAACGGTGCCTTTCAGGTTCATGGAGAGGACCTTGATGCCGTCTCCGATCTTCAGTGTCTTAGGGTTGACAGTCTTTCGCGGCGGTACATTTTGTTTGAGCGAGAGACCGCTTTCGACCTTTTTGAGATTGTCGCGCAGGCGGGTTCTTTCGGCTTCCAGCGCCCGGGTATCAATGCCTGAGGCGGTGGCCATTTTGTTGATGTTTTTAATGGTACGGTCAGCGGTATCTTTGGCTTCACGCAGAATCCGCTGGGCTTCCTCGTTGGCGCTGCGGATCATCTTCTCCTTGCGTTCATCGAAGCGTTCTTCTTTTTGTTCGAGACGTGCTTTCAGGCGGGAAATCTCAGCTTTGTAGGTGTTGATCTCCTGTTGTTCTTTCTCAATCGTCAGGCGGCTTTCTTCCAGATGGCTGATGACGTCTTCAAATGTCTCATCCTCGGTCTCCACACGGTTTCTGGCATCATCAATGATATAATCGGGAAGTCCCAGCTTGTGCGAAATGGCAAAGGCATTGCTCTTGCCGGGGATGCCGATCAGCAGGCGGTAGGTAGGACGCAGTGTCCGTACATCAAATTCACAGCAGGCATTCTCTACGCCCGGAGTACTGAGCGCATACATCTTCAGCTCGCTGTAATGAGTGGTTGCCATCGTCCGGCATTTCATATTGTGCAGAAAGTTTAAAATCGAAATCGCCAGAGCCGCGCCCTCATGGGGGTCGGTACCGGCACATAATTCATCAAACAGGCACAGGGAATGGCTGTCAGCCTTGCCTAAAATATTGACAATATTGGTCATATGCGCGGAAAAGGTACTCAAACTCTGTTCGATGCTTTGTTCATCACCGATATCGGCAAAGACCTCTTCAAATACTGCCAGTTCCGAGCCTTCGAAAGCCGGGATGTGCAGACCTGATTGTCCCATCAGGGTAAAAAGACCGACCGTCTTAAGGGACACGGTCTTACCACCGGTATTGGGGCCGGTAACAATCAGCAGGTCAAATGTATCACCCATCCAGACGGTAATCGGAACAACCTTTCCCGGATCCAGCAGCGGATGGCGGCCGTCCTTGATGTGAATACGGCCTTCCTGATTGAACTTCGGTTCGCTGCACTGGTAGCGGCGGGACAGGGCGGCCCTGGCAAAGATAAAGTCCAGCTGCGTCAGAATCTCCTGGTTGACGCACAGTTCTCCGGTATAAGGAGCCAGCTGGTTGCTCAGATCGGCCAGAACAGCTTCGATCTCCTTCTGCTCCTGGATCTCCAGCGAACGCATCTCATTATTGAGCTGAATGACAGCCATAGGCTCGATAAACAGGGTCGATCCGGTTGAGGACTGGTCATGTACCATACCGGTGACCTGGTTTTTGTACTCCGATTTGACGGGGAGGCAGTAGCGGCCGTCCCGCATGGTAATAACAGCATCCTGCAGGTAGCTGCGGCTGCTGTTTAAAATACTGTTCAGCTGGGTGTGGATCCGGCCGTTGATTGTCTTCATCGAGCGGCGCACCTGGCGGAGCCCCGGGCTGGCATCGTCGCTGACTTCATCTTCTGAGATAATGCAGCGTTTGATCTCCTGATTCACCGGCGTCAGCGGTTCCAGCATCCGAAACATCCCATCGAGGGAATCATCCGGAAAATTTTCCGATTCTTCATGGCGGCCGTAGGACTTGGCTCTGGCGGCGGCGGTCAGCAGATTACTTGCTGCAAGCAGCTCGCTGAGGCTTAGGGAACTGCCGATCTCCAGACGTTTGACGGAGTCCAGCAGATTGCGCACGCCGCTGAATGAAAGCGAGCCTTTCATCCGAACCCGCGACACGGCATCTGTAGTCTCAGCCAATGCTTTGGTGATATTGTCATAGCTGGTATCGGGGGTAAGCGTCCGGCAGAGTTCCTTGCCCGGTGCCGAGGCTGCATATTCGGTAAGCTGTTCGATGATTTTGTTATATTCCAGCGTAGAAAGCGCTTTGGGATTCATAATTTTTATTCCTTTACTTCAGATTATACATTGGTTATTGTTGCCGTAATATCGTGATCCTATTATAACACATCAAAAGCAAATACAAAACCTAAAAACGGTTAAGACGAATAGTTCTTGCACAATTAAGGAAACAACCTTATAATATACCTAAGTGTTCAGGGAGGGTTATGAAGTAAGGAGGAGTGTAATGCCTGAAAGAAATGATCCAGGGAAAAACAGGGAGAAGCGTCAGTTTATTAAAGAGAAGATTGTAAAACAACCATTGACGAAAAGACAGCTTGCTTCACGCCTGCTAGCTTTTTTCTTTATTGCCGTGATGTTCGGTGTGGTAGCTGCGGTCAGCTTTGCGGTATCAAGGCCGATTGCCGTCCGTTATCTGGGCGGAGAGACTTACCCGACGGAAGCTTCGATCTCTATTCCTAAAGATGAACCGTCTGAAAGCATTACAGAATCCAGTGAGACCGTCATGAGCAGTGAGGAGTCGGAGCCGCTAGAGAAGGTCGTGCAGTCTGCAGTAGAGCAGTACCGCTATTCCATGGACGATGTAGATTCGCTCTCTTCGGTTTTACGTAATCTGGCCCAGGGGGCTGATAAAGGGATTGTTCTGGTACATTCTGTGCAGCAGGATGTCGACTGGTTTGATAATCCGGTTGAGACTACCGGGCTGTATGCCGGGGCGGTGATTGCATCAACCAGACGCGAATTGCTGATCCTGACGCCGGAAGCGGCAGTCGGCAAGGCAGATTCGATTAAAGTAATGTTTGTTGACGGAACCGAAGTAGATGGCCGTATGAAGCAGAAAGACAAGATGTACGGCATGGCGATTGTCAGTGTTGATATCAACAGTGTGGAAGAGAGCACCTGGAATACGGTGACGACATTATCACTTGGCAATTCCTACACCATGAAGCAAGGCGATTTCGTAGTAGCGGTTGGTGGGCCTGCCGGAGTTGTGCATTCGATTGATTATGGAATTATCTCTTATATTATGAAGAATGTCCAGGTGCTGGATGGGATCGGCCGGGCTCTCTATGTAAATGTAGATGCCGATGTGGAGACAGGAACATTCTTGATCAATTCGTCCGGAGAGCTGGTTGGCTGGGTGTCAGACAAGTTCCCTGGTGAGGAAAACAGCACTTCCATGTCTCAGGTATTCGGTATCTCTGATTATAAAGTGACACTGGAACGGTTAACTAACGGCCTTGGAGTGCCGTATTTTGGTATTCTTGGTCAGGAAGTCGGTGAGATTCCTACATCATCGGTGCTGCCCGAGGGCTTATATGTTCAAAATGTTGAGATTGATAGTCCCGCATATAATGGCGGAATTCAGAATGGCGATATTATTACCGGAATGAATGATGAACCGATTGTGACTATGAAGGATTTTCAGATGGTGATGGAAGGTCTGGAGTGCGGTCAGCTGATCAATGTGACCGTCCAGCGGTATGGCCGTGACCAGTATACCCAGCTTGATTTCCAGATAACAATAGGAACCCGCTGACAAAAATAGACAGAAAAGGAAAGATAAGATGAAATATATAGATTCCTTACGGGAGGGTATGCATGTATCTGATGTATACTTATGTAAAAATAAACAGATCGCATTGACAAAGGCCGGAAAGGAGTACGGCAATCTTATCCTGCAGGACAAAACCGGGACTGTAGATGCAAAGATCTGGGATTTGGGTTCTCCGGGCGTAGGGGATTTTGAAGCATTGGATTATGTTTATATCGATGCCGATGTAACCGTCTTCATGGGCAATAACCAGCTGAACATCAAGAGGGTCCGCAAGGCGGATGAAGGGGAATACCTTGCATCTGATTATCTGCCGGTATCTTCCAAAGATATCAATGCTATGTATACGGAACTGACAACAATAATCAGAAGTATGAAGAATCCGTATCTGCGGAAGCTGGCAGAGAGCTATTTTGCCGATGACGCTGATTTTGCCAAAGTATTTCAATTCCACAGTGCGGCAAAGAGTGTCCATCATGGTTTTGTCGGCGGTTTGCTGGAGCATACCCTGAGTGTGGTGAAGCTGTGTGACTATTTTGCTGCTACATATCCGCTGATCAACCGGGATTTGCTGCTGACGGCGGCGATGTTCCATGATATCGGCAAGACGAAGGAATTATCGATCTTCCCTGCCAATGATTATACGGATGAAGGACAGCTTTTGGGACATATTATTATCGGTACCGAGATGGTCAATGACAGAATCCGGACAATACCCGGATTTCCGGAGAAATTGGCGACCGAGTTAAAGCACTGCATTCTGGCCCATCACGGCGAGCTGGAATACGGATCACCGAAGAAACCGGCACTTCTGGAGGCTATGGCTCTCAACTTTGCAGACAATGCCGATGCCAAGATGGAAACCATGATCGAGCTGCTGAGCGGAGCAGGAGACAACCAGGGATGGCTGGGATACAACCGACTGCTGGAGACCAATATCAGAAAGGCTTCAGAATAACAAAAAAAGCGTCCTACTTTCAGCTGACCGGGTTCGACCGTTACGCTGAGTTGGGGCGCTATTGATTTTATATGTAAGAGCCTGTAGCACAGGCTCGTTATGATTAGTCGAGCCGACAACGGTTTGCGCGCTTGATTTGCCGTCAGCCCATTTTATATTAATGTCAGACTTATTTATGTCTGTCATCAGTCATCTAAGAGGTGTTCGTTGTTTCTCTGTGACTGTAGATATAGAATAACGTATAAATGTGTACAAAATTTGTTCTAATTATAAAAATAAAATTACAAAAAACTAAAAAATTTTAAATGAGGAAATTTCTGCATGGATTTGAAAAAGAATGAATTATTTACTGTCGATATTGTGGATATAAGTGATACCGGGGAAGGAATCGGCAAAATGGACGGTTTTACCTGGTTTATTAAGGATGCGGTGATCGGTGACCGGGTCGAAGCCAGTGTGATGAAGATGAAGAAATCATATGGATTTGCCAGACTTGCCCGGATCGTGGAAGCATCTGAGTACCGGGTTGAGCCGCGCTGCGAGGTGGCAAGGAAATGCGGCGGATGCCAGATGCAGGAACTGGATTATGCGCGCCAGCTGGTATTTAAGGAGAATAAGGTGTGCAATAATCTGCAGCGGATTGGCGGGTTTGCGAATCTGGTAATGGTGGATGCGGATGGATTGCCGCGGGATGGTGCCGGTGACAGGAAGGACGGCATTATGGACGGGGATGGTGAGCAGGATAATAACCAGGATCGTGACCGGATTCTGGTGTATCCGATTATTGGGATGGACGAGCCATGGCGGTACCGGAATAAAGCACAGTTTCCATTTGGGAAGAATCGGGATGGTGAGGTTATCACCGGGTTTTATGCTGGGCGGACGCATGCGATTATTGAGCAGGATGACTGTCTGATCGGTGTGGTGGAGAATGAGGCGGTGCTGGAATGTATTAAGGGGTATATGGAGGAATATGGAGTTGCGCCGTATGATGAGAATAGCCATAGGGGGCTGGTTCGCCATGTCCTGATCCGGAAGGGGTTCAAGACCGGGGAGATGATGGTGTGTCTGGTGCTGAATGGTGATGTGAAGAAGCTTGATAAGGCTGATGTGCTGGTGGAGCGGCTGGTTGGGCTGTATGAAAAGGAGAGCGGCTGCTGTGTGGTTAGTGTTTCCTGTAGTGTGAACCGGGAAAAGACGAATGTGATTATGGGGAAAGAGGTTGTGAATATGTATGGGCCGGGATATATTACGGACTATATTGGTGATGTGAAGTACCATATCTCGCCCTTGTCGTTTTATCAGGTGAACCCGGTGCAGACGGAGCGGCTTTATGGTACGGCACTGGAATATGCGGGGCTGACCGGGAATGAGACGGTCTGGGATCTATATTGCGGGATTGGTACGATTTCGTTGTTTCTGGCCAGGCAGGCGAAAAAGGTGTACGGGGTTGAGATTGTCCCGCAGGCGATTGATGATGCCAGGGAGAATGCGAAGCTGAATGGGATCAGGAATGTGGAGTTCTTTGTCGGAAAGGCGGAGGAAGTGCTGCCCGAACAGTATGAGAAGAATCGTGTTTATGCTGATGTGATTGTGGTTGATCCGCCGCGGAAAGGATGCGATGAGGTCTGTCTGGAGACGATCGTGAAGATGCGGCCGGAACGGGTGGTGTATGTGAGCTGTGATTCGGCTACGCTGGCGAGGGATTTGAAGTGGCTGGGGGAGCGAGGGTATCGGGTTGAGAGGGTTAGAGGGGTGGATATGTTTCCGCATGCTACACACTGTGAAATAATTGTCGAAATTTGTCGGAAATAGTTAGTGCTATAAAATACAGCAAGGTACAAGTATATAATATTGTATTTTGCTGTATTTTTACGTCGTGTTCACTTGTAGCTGATCGAAAGATGTAGTATAATGAAAGAACGTACATTCGAAACGATGAGTAGCATTTAGTAAGTCAACGGAAGATGAAAATATCTAGTTAACACAGAAAATGATGGCGAAATTATATAATGTGGATGTTCGTACCATCAATGATCATATTAAGAATATTTATGGAGATGATGAGATTGAGGAATCGGCAACTATCTGGAATTTTCGGATAGTTCAAACTGAAGGGGCTCGTCAAGTGAAACGTGAAATAAAACATTATAATTTGCAAATGATTATTGCAGTTGGATTTAAGGTTAATAACGAGAGGGCTGTTCAATTTCACAAGTGGGCTAACAGGATGGTGAAGGACTATACAATTCAAGAATGGGTAATGGATGATGAACATCTAAAGAGTGATGGTTCTGTGCTTACGAAAGAATATTTTGAAAAACAACTTGAAAAAGTACGAGAAATTTGTTTGTCAGAACGCAAATTATATCAGAAGATAACGAATATAGAGCTGTCATCATGACATAAAAAGTATTAAAATAGAACATGGTTAGAAAAATATTCAGATGGGAAGATACAGGAATTTGTAGAAAATGAGTGCAAGTCCTTACCCTATAATATTGATACTGAAACGCTTAAAGGTAGTTGGCGCAATAATCAAATTATTTGTGATTTTGCAAATAGATTGTTTCCAGAATATCCGCAATGTGAATCGCTACAAACCGAAACTACAGTTCATGATGGAGTATTTTTGGTAAAAGAGAAGGACATTGACAAGTATTTGGGTGAATATACACCGCTGCAATTAAGGTATGATAGAAAGACAAAAAAGATCAATCCTTATTATGAAGTGAAAAATTATGGAGAATCAAAAGGTGCTACTTATGGTCGGGTCCTTATCTACCCGACAAAGAAGATGATGGATTGGATATTGTGTGATAATAAAATAGATAATTTTGAAACAAGATGTAAAGTATATGTAGCAATTACAAGAGCCAAATTTAGCGTTGGCATAGTGTGCAAAAATAATATTAAAACAGATGTATTACCAATATATTAATAAAATTTTATTAATATCAAGAGAGTCTTGAATGCTAATGATAGTCATGCTTTTGTACAAGGAAGGGAACGCACATGCTGCTTGTTTGTATCGAGTAAGCTATGTAGAAGTTTTTCGATTGAAAAGTCTATACTAATTTATGGGTTAGAAAGTTTTATAAGGAGTATAATTTACTTTAAAGTGATAGGTATAGGAAACTTAATTAATAAATTGAGAGGAGTACAATGTTTTGGATAAGCATGGAGAAATGCTGATTTATCAGACCGAAGATGGTTTGATAAAAATAGATGTTAATATGCAGGATGAAACGATATGGCTTACGCAAGAGCAAATGGGTGAATTGTTTCAAAAAGCGAAGTCCACTATAAATGAGCATATAAAAAACATATATTCAGAAGGAGAGCTTCAACAGGAAGAAACAATGAGAAAATTCGGAAATACCGAATTTTCTACTAAACCAACAAATTATTATAATTTGGATGTCGTCATATCTGTAGGATATCGTGTGAAATCACAGCGTGGTGTGCAGTTCCGCATATGGGCTGCAAGCATATTGAAAGAGTACATCAAAAAAGGATTTGTAATGGATGATGCACGGTTGAAGGAATTGGGCGGTGGTGGATATTTCAAGGAGCTTTTAGCGAGAATCCGAGATATCCGTGCATCTGAAAAGGTGTTTTATCGTCAAGTATTGGAAATCTATGCGACAAGTGTGGATTACAGTCCAAAGGCGGAAGTTTCAATTCAGTTTTTTAAAAAAGTGCAAAATAAAATTCATTATGCAGTTTCCGGCGAAACAGCAGCTGAGTTGATTTACCATCGTGCGGATGCTGAAAAAGATTTCATGGGACTCATGTCATTTTCGGGAGAACAGCCAGCACTTAAAGAAGCTAAAATTGCAAAAAATTATCTAGATGAAAAAGAACTTGTTTCTGGATATCTTGATTTTGCTGAAAGACAAGCTGAACGAGAAATACCTATGACAATGGAAGACTGGGCGAAGCATCTGGAGAGAATATTGGTGTCAACTGGTGAAAATCTCTTAATCGGAAATGGTACAGTTAGTCATTTGCAGGCTATGGAAAAAGCTCAGACAGAATATAAAAAATACAAAGCTAAAACACTTAGTAGTGTGGAAAAAGATTATTTGGAAAGTATAAAGCTTTTGGAACAAAAAGGAAAACAGCAAAAATAAATCATCTGGGAAATTTGGATAATTGCTCATGTCAATCATTTGGAAATTCCGAGCAGATGAAGATAAATACGGATTTTAGAGAAGATTTGTGATGAGAGTATCTTCAATATGCAATCAGATAAACGATAACAGGGAGGGGTAATATCTTGCAAGAAAGAGGATTCACTGAAAGGGATTGGAAGCTTTTTAGAAATAAGGTTGCTGACTGGCAGGAATCCTATATGGATCGACTTAATAAAGAATATATAGAATTGTTAAGTGGAGAGGCTAATCCTTCAGAAAAGTTTTGGCGGTTGGAGAAGAGAATAAAGCAAGATAGAAAGAATGCTGGAGTTCAAGTGGATATGAGACGATCCACTCTCATTCTTAACATTATTTCACTTATAAATGAAGGAGTAATTGGTTTTGATGATCTCCAGGAGTTTAGTGATGAGCTGCGTGAAATCGTTTGTATATTTATGAGAAGATAATGGCCAGATTGCTGTTGCTTTATTTACAAAAAAATGGCACTACTGTGAAAAAGCATAAGGAGATTCAAGGATGAATATTTCTGATATTGTATATGAATTCAAACGATTAGGCGATCAGGCATATGCTGCCTATGCCCCTATTGTAACACAATTGTGTGAAAGCGAAGCATCAGAGTCAGAAATATCTCGTTATTTTGATTACATGTTAGAGTTTGCTTGGAATGAAGATATTTTGGTTTTATATAAAAAACTATGCAGACATTATTTACATATATATCCTGGATGTGTTGGATATTATATTAATTCATATAGGGAAATGTATGATAGTGATGATGAATGAGAGCCTTAGGTGATAAGGTGAAAAATTATAACACATTATAGCTGAGGCAGATAGCAACTTGACCAAGAATCAACCTGTCGGAATTTCCGACAGGTTGGGTGGAATGTTCTTTGCAATGACCATTATGGGAGCAATAGATTGTTCGTACATATTGAAAAATATGACCAGCCGCCAAGGAGGAGCTATGCCTTTTAGGCATCCTAATTACAGCATCGAAACACGTGGAGACGGTTGTGTTGCTGGAGAAGAAATCCCAGTATATCAAAGAGTTCCGGGGTTTTGAGAGGGATATGTAGGTGTGTTTTTGTGGTTTGATAAAGTGAAATATGTTTCCGGTTACCGTGGTGGGGTAAGGAAAATGAACGTTTTGGCAAAAGTACGTGATGTATTATTTAGGAACAATTAAAAGGCTAAAGGTTAGAAATAATGAATTATGTGGAACAAAAAATGACGGAACAAGAAGTTGTTAAAATACTTGAGTATCAAGAAAACCATTTTCTTGATATGAAGAGTATGAAAATAAAACCAGCAAAATTGAGTGAAAGCGTTTCTTCTTTTGCAAATGCAAGTGGTGGAGATATTTATATTGGTATAGAAGAGAAAAAATGACATCTTGCAAGTGAGTTTAAGATGGATATTGATATTTGTTTTTAGTATTGTTAAGAAAGGTAAATCAGAATGATTAATTTAAAGACACTTGAAGAAATAAAAGAACTCAGAACAATATGGCCGCATGAAGCCCTGGACTTTACTCCCTGGCTTGCCGAGGAAGAGAACATAGCGATTCTGGCTGATGCAGTTGGCCTGGATATAACAGTAGATGAAACGGAATCATCGGTGGGAAGTTTTAATGTGGACATTTTTGCAACCGAAACAAGTACAGACCGCAGGATTATTATTGAAAACCAATTGGGTGATACCGATCATGATCATCTGGGAAAATTGATTACATATGCATCAGGTAAATCAGCTGATGTGATTATCTGGGTTGTAAAGCGGGCGCGTGAAGAGCACAAGGCAGCAGTGGAATGGTTAAACAATCATACCGATGATAAGATAGGTGTTTTTCTCTGTGAAATAAAGCTTTATAAAATCGGTGATTCAGACCCGGCAGTAAAATTCGAAGTTATTGAAAGGCCAAATGACTGGGCCAAGGAAATCAAAAAGACGACGGATAATAATCCTACATTGCAGTTTAGATATGAGTATTGGCTGGCTTTCAACAATTATGCTTTTAAGAACCCGGAATACATAAGGAATTTTAATCAGCGAAAAGCGTCAACGGATCATTGGATGAATCTGAGCATTGGTTCATCGGCGTGCCATCTGGGGATATCACAAATACAGAAACGAAACGCCTTGGATGTGGAGCTTTATATCGATGAAGATAAAGCTCTGTTCCATACATTATTCCAAAAGAAGAGTGAAATCGAATCAAGCTGTGGATTTGCTCTGGACTGGCGGGAACTGCCAGAGCGGAAAGCAAGTCGCATCATCATAGAAAAGCCTGTTGACCTGGCAAACCGGGATAAGTGGAACGAGCAGTTTGAATGGATCATAGATGTGACGCTAAAACTGAAGAAGGCATTTAAAAAGTATCTGTAATACTCATATAGATCGATTACGTCACAGGTGAAGTGCAGATACAAGATAATTAACACTGAATATGTCGATTTAAAAATGATGATCACTATCTGGGAAAACTGTGGTATACTGGGAATAATTTCAAAAGAAAGAGTTGTGAATTAATTAAGCATTACTTCATCGGATCATAAGGCCATGAATAAAATAAAGTATATTGTTTGCAGAACTGACAGACCAGCATCTTGACCAACGACTTTGCGCCGGATACAGAAATGTGTCCGGAACTTTTTATCGTGAACATGGTTAGTGGAATTTGTCAAAAGAGAATGAAACAGATTTTAATAAATACAAAATAGACAAGGAGTACCATGACAAAAGAGCTGTGGAAGCAAATTCAAAACAATCAAGAGGTAAGACAAAATCTCAGTAAACTGAGACAGGTAATAAAGGATCAGGGAGAGCTTAAAAAGCTTTCACTCCTTGTAGATGGCGAAGAGGCGGTAATTATCAATCTCTTACAATCAGAAGATGCAAAGACCAGAAAGAACGCAGCGCTTTTAATGGGCGATTTAGGAAATCAAACTTTCATGACCCCTATCTGGAATGCCTATAAGTCGGAGCCACAGCGTTTTGTCAAGAGTTCCTATCTGACCGCAATCGGCAGTTTTGACTACCGGGAGTTTCTTGATGCGATAAAAGAACAATTATCCATGTTAAGAAATGAAACTACAACAGAAGAAAATCAGAAACATATCATGGAAGAAATGCGGGAATTGTCCACATTAATTGTCAAAATAGAAGGAGTTGCCACCCATCGCTTCACCGGGTGGGATGAAGCTTTTGATATCGTACTGCTCACAAACAGAAACTTTCAGGAGCTGACTAGAGATGAACTGCTAACCCTGGAACCAAATGCAAAAACAAAGCTGTTAGGTGCCGGTATTATGGCAAGAGTTAACAATCTTCGCTGGATCAGGGAACTCCGCACTTACCAGGAACTGTTATTCGTAGTACGGGGAATGGAAAGCTGTGAGATGGAGCCGGATAAGATTGCCCGAACCATTGTGAGTTCTCCGCTGCTGGAATTTCTGTCAAAATCTCATGAAGGAAAAGCTCCTTACTATTTCAGACTTGAGATGAAAAGCAAAAAGGATTTGGGGCAGAAAAGTGTGTTTCTTAAGAAACTATCCTCTAAGCTTGAATCTTTATCAGACCGCAAATTGATCAATACAACGAATAATTATGAATTTGAGCTGCGGTTAATTGAGAATAAGCTGGGAAACTGCAATATTATGATAAAGCTGTTTACCTTAAAAGATACCAGGTTTACTTATCGAAAAGAAGTAATCCCAACCAGCATTAAACCGGCAGGTGCAGCACTGACGGTGGCACTTGCCAGGGAATATATGAAAGAAGATGCACAGGTGCTGGACCCGTTTTGCGGCGTGGGGACGATGTTGATCGAACGTCATAAAGCGGTGAGGGCGAATACTACCTATGGGATCGATATTCAGGAAGATGCAATTATAAAAGCCAGAGAAAATACCGAGATCGCAAAACAGGTAATACACTATATCAACCGGGATTTTTTCCAGTTTAAACATGACCATCTGTTTGACGAAGTGATCACCAATATGCCATTTCAGATCGGACGATTTACAGAAGATGAGGTTTATCAGATTTATGAGCGGTTTTTCCAGACCATCCCTGCATTATTAAAAAAAGGTGCGGTACTGATTTTATATACACATAATAAAGAAGATATCGGGGGGTTGACTTTCCGGACGAAGTTTTCTATCTTGAAGAGTTATGAAATATCGAAAAAGGAAGGGACTCATGTCGTGATACTTCGCTATATGGTTAAATAATTGCGCAGGGAAAGGAAATACATGGATCATACAATTAGAAACAAGATTAAAATCGGAGCGACAGTTAATGTCGTCCAGAAACAGGATCAAAAAAGTGGAAAGCTGACACAGGGAATAGTGGCCCGTATTCTGACCAATTCGCCCAACCACCCAAGAGGTATTAAGGTCAAGCTGGAAAGTGGAATTGTCGGACGAGTTTTGGAGATTATTGAATAATAAGTGGGTTAAGTAGACCTGGAAAAAGAGGATGAGAATGGAAAAAAGTAAAGCTGGCAGCATCATTAAGAAAAATAGCATCGTAGAATTAAAGTTTGTGGACTTAACATATGAAGGTCTTGGTGTGGCAAAACATGATGGCCTGGCGATTTTTGTGAAAGGTGCATTGCCTGGCGAGTCAGGAAAGGTAAGGATCTCAAAGGTAGAGAAACGATTTGCGTTCGGAGAAATCATTAATCTGGATGTTAATTCTCCTGACCGTATGCCGGTAGAGAATAAGGCGCTTGACAGTACGATTCCATTACAACATCTGAGTTATGACAAACAGCTGCAATTTAAAACCAAAATAGTGAAAGATATATTTGCAAAAAGATCATTATTAAAGGATACGGTGATTCGCGATACGATTGCTGCTAAAGACGAGTGGAATTACCGCAATAAAACACAGGTACCGGTCCGTTCAGCCAAAGGAAAGATGGAGACGGGGGTGTTTGCCAATGACTCGCATCGTTTAATACCGGTTGATAATTTTAAGATTAACCTGCCGGGAATCGATGAGATGGTCTCAGGGGTTCGCGATATTTTAATCAGCTTAGGAGAAAAACCATATGATGAAAGTACGCATACAGGGAATATCCGCCATATTATCGTAAGGAAAAGCAGCCGTACGGAAGAAGCGATGGTGATTATCATTACCCGCTCCAATAGCCTGTTTCCCAAGTCGAAGATAATTCCTGCAATTACAGAAAGATTTCCTGATGTGGTGAGCATTGTTCATAATATTAACAACCGCAGAACCGCTGCTATTTTCGGTGACAAATCGGAGGTTCTCTTTGGTAAAGCCAGTTATGAAGAAAAAGTAGCTGGTAAATCTTTTGATATTACAGCTCAGTCATTCTTGCAGGTCAATATTCCTCAGGCGGAGGTACTTTACGAAAAGGCATTGGCGTTGCTGGATTTAAAAGGGACAGAAACCGTGCTGGATGCCTATTGCGGAATCGGAACGATATCGTTGGCACTGGCAGATCGGGCCAAACGGGTCATTGGAATCGAGGTTATCCCGGAAGCTGTTGAGATAGCAAAAGTGAATGCAGAAAAGAATTGGATAGAGAATGTTGAATTTGAATGCGGTCCGGTTGAGGATGTGATAGCTGATCTGAAGATTTCTCTGGATGCGGTGGTAGTTGATCCGCCGAGAAAAGGGCTTGAGCCGGCATTTATTGATGCTTTGCTGGAAAAGAAACCGGTCAAACTTGTTTATATCAGCTGTAATCCGGCGACTTTGGTAAGGGATCTGGAACGGTTTGTGGAAGCTGGGTATGAGCTGTCTGATGTGCAGCCGGTGGATTTGTTTCCGCAGACACCCCATTGTGAAATAATTGTCGAAATTTGTCGAAAATAGTATCATATTGCGGATACACAAATGGATTATCCCATATGTATGGAAATAATTGATCGTAAGTGATGATGAATGCCAGGGATACTGATGATATCAGTGGCTCTGGTTTTTCTATCGGCAGCTTATATACGAACACCAAGTTCGTAATTAGTAGTTTTGGTTTGTCGAATCCTGTTTATGAGAATGGAAAAGTATGGTAATATTATCCTATCAAATATCGAAGGGATTTTTGTATGCAGGACTTGGATAAGGTTATAGACTATTTTTGTGAGTATGATATGCAGGAACGGCTGATGAGTTTTTCCATGAAACAAGATTATCAAAGTATTTCAATGGAACAGTGTGATTACACATTTGCGTCAGCTTATGTGAATGACGGAAAAAAAGAAGCTATATTGCAGTCGTTGTTTTCTAATTGCGAAAAGGATAGCGACGGGCTTGCCAGGCAATCTGTTAATCAATATGTGGAAGGAAAAATCTCTTTAGAAGATTTTATTGACCAATTTCCTTTTAAAGACAGGCGGTTTCTAAAAAAAACAAAAAATGAAGTCTTGAGCATACGAGATGAAAATGACTTTTACATTTTTTATCCTGTTTTCTGCTATGAAGATAATAAGTCGAATAAGAAAACCGTACCATTACTTACTTTTATGTGTGGATTTGAACATAAAAAGATTAAGGTGAAGAAAATCCGGCCGAACCTGGAGCTATTTGCGCTGGTGATTGCCGCTCACTTTGATTACGACATTTCCGAAGCAAGGAAAATATATGAAAATGAAATAAATGCGACTACAAAAGCGATTGATAGTCTCCAAGGCTGTGACAATCTGATGGACTTATATTTATTGGTTGAAGGGGAATTTCAAAAAGCTATGAAAATCAACATCTCACTGCAGAATTTTAGCCCATATCAGGGATGGCAGATGTTAAACCAGGCATCCATTGTGTTTGGCACAGCTGATGATATGATAAATACCTGCTTCAGAGATGAGATGCTGACCCTGCAGCGTTTCGTCAAGGCAAGCGGAATGATTCCATCTGCAGTCTGTAAATATCTAAGTGGCAGCCATCAGGTTGAGAACATATATGATTTAAACCTGCCTCCGGTATATCATTTTGGAAGTTATACAGATGCATATGCGGTCAATGAAAGACAGTGGCAGTTGGTACGATGTGCTGAAGCGTCAGAAGTGCTGTGTGTTGAAGGTCCGCCAGGAACCGGCAAGACCACTCTGTTAAAAGAAATAATTGCAGATAATCTGGTTAAGAAGGCCGCCAGCCTGCTCGAGGTATGGGATAAACCATGGACTGAGTTGAGTGGGACTCAGAAAACAGTTTTTTGTTCACCGCTTGGAGGTGAGAATCTGCGTTCAATTATCGTGGCTAGTACCAACCAAAAGGCAGTGAATAATATTGAAGTAGAATTAAATAAAGAGCCGGAATATTTCAATCAATTTGTATCAAGGCTGGATTTGCCTGAATCGATCGGCCAAGGGATGTTATGTGCAAAGTTAGGAAATAGTAAAAATATCATTGGTTTTTATGAAGGTATTTTTCTGCCCTTCTGTGAATATTTAGAACATGCTGAACTTTCGCTAGAGGATGAGCAGACCGTTCGGGATAATTTTAAAAGCATATACCAAAAAGTGGAGGACATTAATCAGAAAATCACATGCCTGATAAACAGCAAGCATACACTTGGATTTCTTCACGATCATTCGATCGCCCATGTGAAACTATGTGATGAGGATTATCAGAAACAAAGAGAAGATGTAAATCGGAAAATGGAAGATTCACGTAGCATGGTTGATAAGCTGAAAAATGAATGTTCGGAATGTGAACAGAGTGATCGTGGTTTAGAAGACCAAATCAACGAACTTCAGAGTGATGTTACAGATAATCAACGATATATAAAACAACTTTATATAGATGAGGAAGCTTACTCTAAACTGGGTATGAAAAAGTATTTTAAATTTCTGTTCCCTCGGGTAAAACAGCTTCTAGACAAATATCCTACCAGGCGTTATCTTTTGGATTTAATTGGCGAACGAAAACAGATGGGAGCGGATATGGATGCATCCGTGGTGGAGTTGTGTAAAGAGATCGGAATTTTAAAGGAGCAGATAGATACAAATAAATCTCAGATAAAGTCCCTGAACTCCGCTTTGGATGACTTGTCATATTGTGCGGCGGATTTTGATAAGAAGCGGTCTTTAATAGGCGCATACTTGCAAGCGGCGGAGAAAGTAAGTGATGCGTTGGGCGAGAGACCTGAACAGTTAGATGAAAAAGGGGTATATGGATTGAGAAATGCAGTGGAGCTTTTGCATTTGAGGAAGCAGCTATTTCACCATGCGCTCATGCTGTATGAAATATATATTATCAAGCAGAAAGAACCTATATTAAAAAACCTGATATTGATGATAACTAAAAGTGATCCGTATATCAACTGGTGTCAGGCCTTTTACCACAATGATGAGCCATATCCAAAAGAGAAAAAGAAAGCACTGCAGACATTGTGGGAAACTTTTTTTCTGTGCTTTCCGGTTATCAGCACGACTCTCCATTCATTTAAGAAGAGCGTCTTTCAATTTATCCCCCAGCTTTGCGATCTGCTGTTGGTTGATGAGTGTGGTCAGATTAACCCATACTATGTTTTGGCACCGCTATATCGGATGCGCAGAGTGGTATTTGTAGGTGATGTCAACCAGATAGAACCAATCAAAGTGGTTCCACCAGGTTTATTAAAAGAGGCTTTTGCTGAACAATTAGGAGAAGAACGGTATGAGTGGCTTTGCCTTGATCAGAGCAGTGTGCAGTCTTTTGCGGTTCGGGCCAGCGATGTCTGTGAGCGCGTTGAGGGACAGCCAACCGGGGTGATTTTAAATGAGCATAGGCGCTGCGAAGAATCGATTATGGCGTTTTCAAATGAATATATTTATAAAAATGTATTAAAGATCAAAGATAAAGACAAGGATGGTAAGTTGTTTGGCTGTAACCTGCTGGCTTTAGACATCCGTGGTTATAAAAATGGTAATAATACCAATGACATGGAAATTGAAGCGTGTAAGCAGCTTGTTACACTATACCGGAATAAATATGGTGATGAGATTACAAAAGAAATCGGAATTATTACTCCCTTTAAAAAGCAGGCAGATAAGCTGAAAACTGTATTTGGCGATGCGATCGATGTTGGCACAGTTCATACCTTCCAGGGGGATGAAAAACGGTTTATTATATTTTCCTGTGTAGTTGATGATCTTAAAAAAAACTTAAGTGGATTGCTCAACTTTATTGGTGGGAAGGGCAATATGCTAAATGTTGCATTTAGCAGAGCGAGAGAACAATTTATCTTTGTCGGCAATTTTGACGCTGCAAGGCAATCAAGAAATTACCTGATGCAGGCATTTCAGACAATTCAGCAATATGGAACGACACTTAGTTTATTTGAAGAGTGTAAGATTAAGAATGAAACGGATATTGACTGGAAGGGGGCTATTCAGGTTTTATCAGGTCGGTTAAGTGAAGCTGGCAACGATGAAATCAGTATTTATCTGCAAAGTGCTATCCCAACCAGAATTGTTGATACTCCGCAGCTTCATAACCAGTTGTTGAATGACTTGGTGGGGATGGCTAAAAAGGAAGTGTGTATCATATCTCCTTGGATTAGTGGTTTTGTTGTAACTGATGATTTTCTTTCGGTTGTTCATCAGCAGTTGGCAAATCAAGTGTCATTCATGGTTAGCTTTGGATATAGAAAAAGTTCGCTGACTCTGGATAATGTATCCGAGATTGTTGATAAAGATATGTCCTGGGGGAAGGAACATGCGGTTCGTGCTATCGAGGGTTTAAAACAGGAACTGGGCGAATATTTGAAATATCAACCGCCGACACATGTGAAATTGTTGATTATTGATGAGACATTTATGTTTATTGGGTCCCTTAACTGGTTGATGAACAGTGGGAAAACAGGTACGAAAGAAATTAGTTGTCTGATTACGGATCGGGAAATGATTCGATATGTGAAGGAGCAGTATATACAAGCTTAGGAAATACATATCTGATTGCGACTATACAATTAAAACAAAGCTTTCTGAGTTGAAACTTGGTGTCGGAGATAGGTTGAGGAAAGTGCAGTTGTTTCCATTTTGGAAACAGCTGCAGCAGACGGCAAGAAATATAAAATTAAATACTATAATCTTGATGCAATTATTGCCGTGGGATATCGTGTGAATTCAAAGAAAGCCACCATGTTTCGGATATGGGCAAACAAGGTATTGAAAGAGTTCATTATTAAAGGATATGTTATGAATGATGAGCGTCTGAAAGAACCGGAGTATTATTTTGGTAAAGACTACTTTGAAGAGCAGTTAGAGAGAATACGAGATATTCGCTCTAGTGAAAGACGGTTTTATTAGAAGATAACTGACATTTATGTGCAATGTAGTGCCGATTATGATGTGAATAGTATCACAACGAAAGAATTTTTTGCAACAGTGCAAAATAAATTGCATTTTGCTGTGACACATCATACTGCTGCAGAAATTATTTATAGCAGGGCAGACAGCACTAAGGCTAACATGGGATTAGCTACGTGGAAGAATGCGCCCAAAGGTCGTATCCGTAAGGCGGATGTGAGTATAGCAAAGAATTACATTGATGAATCGGAACTGACAAATCTTAATGAGATTGTGACTATGTATCTTGATTATGCTGAACGTCAGGCAAGGCGTGGAAACGTTATGTATATGGAGGACTGGGTAAAACGGTTAGATGCCTTTCTGCAGTTCAATGAAGAGGAGATTTTGCAAGGAAAGGGAAAAGTTACCGCATCAATTGCAAAATCATTTGCTGAAAGTGAATTTGAAAAGTTTCAGGTTTTGCGGGATCAATCCTATCAAAACGATTTCGATAGACTACTTGTAGAAACAAATGGAGACGGTTGTAATTGATGCAACATATGATGCGTTGGTTATCGCATTATCATGTTATCACAGAACTGATAGCGGAAAGAAAATAAAAATATCGTTTGATTCAGAATTAGACGATGTTTCAGTTATCCGTAATTTTCGGATAACTGCGGATGATGGCAAATCTTATAATATAAAGCATTATAATAATGATGGCGTCAATTAGTATCGAAATAGAATCCCGGGAGATAATATGAAAAATTTCAAAAAGCTAATGAATACAAGGGAATATGATTTCCTTAGAGATCATGAAAGGTTAGGGAATAGAATTATCCTTCTTGGTCTGGGCGGTAGTTATGCATATGGCACAAATAACGAGAATAGTGATATTGATTTTCGCGGTATTACCTTGAATATGCCATCTGACCTTATTGGTTTAACCGAATTTGAACAGTACGAGGATGAAAAAACCGATACAGTGATTTATGCATTTAATAAGATCGTGAAGTTGCTGCTTGAGTGTAATCCTAACACATGTGAGATCCTTGGACTGGATGAAGAACAGTATCTGATAAAGACCAAATTGGGTCAGGAACTTCTTGATAATAAGGGGATTTTTCTCTCCAAAAGGGCGGCAAAATCCTTTGGTGGATATGCAAGTGCACAGCTGAGACGTCTTCAAAATGCGATAGCCAGGGATTCCATGCCGCAGACAGAAAAGGAAAGACATATTTTAAATTCGGTTAAAAATGCATTGGAGGACTTTCAGAGACGTTATGACAGTTTCGATAGAGGGAGCATACATCTTTACATAGATAAGGCTGAAAACCCGGAATTTGATACGGAAATATTTGTGGATGCAGTCTATAAGCACTTACCGCTCCGTGATTATGAAAAAATGTGGTCTGTTATGCATAATGTTGTGAAGGATTATGATAAGATAGGGAAACGTAATAGGAAAAAGGATAATAATCATCTGAACAAGCACGCCATGCATTTAATCCGGTTGTTTATGATGGCGATAGATATATTGGAAAAAGGTGAGATTAATACGAACCGGAGCAATGACCTGGAATTGCTTATAAAGATCAGGAATGGTGGCTTCCAACGCGAGGATAATACATACGACAACGAATTTTATAATATACTTGCAGATTATGAGGAACGGCTTAAAAAGGCTGTTCAAGTAAGTGTTTTGCCAGATAATCCGGATATGTTAAAAGTAGAGGCTTTTGTCGAGTATATTAACAAAAGGGTAATAGAGGGAGATTATTAATGTGTGATATTACAAAAGAAATTGAACAAAAATTACGAGAAATTGAAAAGAATGAAAATGTGAAGGTGCTGCATGCGGTGGAATCAGGAAGTCGTGCTTGGGGATTTGCTTCACCGGATAGTGATTATGATGTCCGATTTATTTATGTCAGGAGAAAAGAAGATTATCTAAAGCTCAATGAATCAAGGGATGTTATAGAATGGCAGCTTGATGAAGTGCTGGATATCAATGGTTGGGATTTAAAGAAAGTATTGAAACAGTTTTACAGGGGAAATGCGACTTTATTTGAATGGAGTAATTCTCCGATTGTATATAAGACGACAGAATTATGGAAACAGATATATGATGAGGCAAAAAACTACTTTTCTGTGAAAGCTGCGGCATATCATTATTATGGAACTGCAAATAGTACGTATGGCCAGTATTTACAGGAAGAATCGGTGAAATACAAAAAGTATTTTTATGCTTTAAGGCCGTTGCTTGCAGGAAAATATATACAAGAATACCAATGCCCGCCACCAGTATTATTTGATGATCTTATGAAAATGGATATGCCGGCAGAACTGCGTAATGGAATTGACGAGTTGCTGGAAGTCAAGAAAAGGAGCGACGAAAGCGAAAAAGGCGTTCAGAATCCTGTTATCCGCGATTTTATTATCAATGAAATTGGAAAACAAAAGACCTATGTGGAAGGTGTTTCAGATGACAGAAAGCGTGAATGGAAAAATCTAAATGATATTTTTCTGAAGATTTTGGAATGATTTTGATCTGAATGCGTGTGGGAGGCAGACGAACTTCCTGTCAATGCTGATTTGTCAGTATGGTAGAAGCTGTGAATGGGCGAGGAGGCAGCGGTTATGTTGTGGAAAAAGACAGACTGGTTTTGGAAGATCGGTTTAATAGCAATTAACACTATGCTATTGCTAAGTGTTTCCGGATGTAGTGATACGCCCCAAATGGAAACAGATCCGATTGAAAACAAAAGTGAGGTACAGATCCCCCGGCAGAATGGGCAGGAGGGAGCGGAGAAGCTTATAGAAATCTGTAGTGATATTTATGAAAAAGCTGCAGAAGGAAACAAATCAGCTGATTTGGAAGTGATACGCAGTATAGTAAATCGTCTTGGCGAGAATGGATATGCAGCGGTTGACAGCGAAAATCAAATTGATATGACTGAGGCTGAACAGGTTATGCAATTCTGTGAGCAGGTAGACGCTAAAGAAGAAGCAGAGCTGTCAATCATTGAAGTTTCGTATTCGGGAGGATTTACAAAATATGACTTAAAAACGGAAGGCGGGAATGTAGATATCGTACAGGGATATTTTCAGTATGAAAGTGGGCAGCTAATAAATATGAGTACAAGCAGTTATCGTGCAGACACATGGCAATACACGGAAGATGGGTATTTAATGTTCTCAGGGGTTTGGTTTTCGGAAATGTATATACTTACCCTAAGTGGAGTGGATGAACATACTGCACTTCGGGTGCAGCCATTGGATGAAAAATGCCGGGAGCTGAACCGGAAGTATCTCCTTCCAATCAGTTACAAACAGAATAATATGTTCCTTGTAGATTGGAGTGAAGATGATTTTGGAGAATTGAATTTCTATGATTTCTATGACATTTTTTATTCTCCTTATGCCGCAGATGTTTATTTGGAAGTCGATGCGGTTAATCGAATACCGGAGGCTGGGTTTGAAAATATAATCATGACATATTTTAATATAGATAGTGAGACACTTCGGTTAAAAACAACTTATTATGCGGAAGATAAGACTTATGAGTATAAACCAAGAGGATTTTATGAGGTTGAATATCCTGAGATTCCATATTCAGAAGTGGTAAGCTGCATAGAAAACAGCGATGAGACAATAACACTTACCGTGAATGCCGTTTATCCAAATGAGGATACATCTAAACTATATGTGCATGAGGTAGTGATCCGGACGTTGGAGGATGGCCGTTTTCAGTATGTATCTAATCGGGTTCTTACTGCGGCAGATGATCATGAGTTGTGGTGGCATACAGACCGCCTGACAGAGGAGGAATGGGAAGAAATATATGGAGGTTCTGAATGAGTTGGGTTGAAGACAATGAGAATAGCTTTCTTCCTGGAAATTAGTGTTTGCTCCTATATCGTCAAATCCGCTTATGTGTAGTATCATCAGTTTGCTTCGTCTAACCTATCGCGGCGCAGCAATACGGGGGTTGACAGGAAGGTATTATCCGGCTGGGTCAAATGCCTGGTCGGCTTATTTTTTATATTTTAAATTGAAAAACAAACGTATCTGTGCTAAATTTAAAAAATGGGGAGATCCAGACACCACTAGAACGTACGAATAGTAATAAAAGGGGGAGAATGGTTGATTAAAGTATTTTTAGTAGAAGATGAAATAATCATCAGAGAAAAGCTTAAGAACAATATTACATGGGAAAAAGAAGGGTTTAAACTGGTTGGAGAATCAAGCGACGGAGAACTGGCATATCCGCTGATAAAGAAAACCAGACCGGATATCTTGATAACAGATATAGAAATGCCATTTATGAACGGATTGGAGCTTAGCCGGCTGGTCAAGCAGGAAATGCCGGATATAAAGATTATTATACTAAGTGTATACAATGAATTTGAGTATGCGCAAGAGGCCATTAATATTGGTATTACAGAATATTTATTGAAACCAATTACAGGAAAAAAGCTGCTGGAAGAAATAAAGAATGTAGCGGAAGTTATTAAAGAAGAACAAGTGCTGAAATCTTATCTCGAAAAGTTTGAAAAAGAAAAACTTGAAAATGCTCTTTTTGCAAGACAAAATTTTTTCTATCAAGTGGTTTCAGGTCGAATTTCTACTTCTGAAATCATAAGTGAAGGACGTAAGCTGGGAATGGATTTTGTGGCTGATCAATATAATATTTTATTGTTTCAGATTTTTACTGATAGTGGAATTGAAAACTATTCGGAGGAAATGGATACATTATCAGAACAGATTAAATTATCTACGGAGGATATGCCGGAAGTTCTCATGTTTGAAATGCCATTAGAGGAATGGGCATTTGTCCTAAAAGGCTCAGAAGAACGATTGATATTGAAATTGACTGAGATTGTGAAACAATATGCACAGTTTGAATATTTTGTGGGAGTGGGAAAAACGGCTGAAAGGTTAAGTGAATTACACGAAAGTTACAAAGCGGCAAATCGTGCCTTTGCATATCGCTACCTGAAAAATCGAAATCAGGTTATTTACGGAATGAGAAAAGAGGATAATGTCATATCCGATATTGGGGTAAATCTCAGTGATTTGAGTTTAAGTCCACTGGATCGCAGAGCGATGGAGAATCTGCTAAAGACAAGTTTAAAAAGTGAAATCCCAGGTCTTATTGATGAGTATTTTTATAGCTTAGGACAAACAAGTATTCAATCCCGGATTTTTCGTCAATATGTTACCGTGGATATTTATTTGGCAGCGTTAGCGGTGGTGGAGCAGCTGGGGTATCAAGCTGATGAATTGATCAAGCATTGTGGGACGCTTCCAAGTACAGAAACGATATTTTCTTCGGTGGAGCAGACACGGATATATTTAAAGCAGATAATGGAAACGACAATAGATTTAAGAGATAATATGGTTAGTAAGAAAAATCATACCCTGGTCAAAGCAGCATGCAGCTATATTGCGCAAAATTATAATAATGTGAATATGTCACTAGGCACAACCGCTGCCTATGTGAACTTGAGCTCAAATCATTTTAGTTCGGTATTTAGTCAGGAGATGGGACAGACTTTCATTGAGTATCTGACTAATATGCGTATGGAGAAAGCAAAAGAATTACTGAGAAGTACCGCCCTACGTTCTTCTGAAATAGCAAATGCAGTCGGCTATCGCGATCCCCATTATTTCAGCAGTCTATTTAAAAAGATGCAGGAATGCACACCGTTGGAATTTCGTACAAAGGCATAGGTGAAATTATGGATAAAAATAATGTAAATAAAAAATCTTTAAAAAGCCGATTGGCCATTCTGATAATCGTATGTTTACTCCCTCTTACTATTATGATTTTTTATCTGCTGTTTTTGATTAATCGTTTTTCAATACGTTATAATCGAATTGTGGAGGACATTGCTGTTGCGAAACATTATGATACAACTTTTAAAGAAGATATGGATTATCTGATGTACATAATCGCTGTTAATGATCAGCATGCATATGAATTAATGGAGAAAAGTGAGCCTTATGTGAAAATAGAAAATGCCCGCAATGCATTTCAGAAGATATATGAAAAAACAAATTCAGAATCATCCATGCATTATTTAAAGGGAATTATGAAGAGTTTGGATGTATTAGAAAAACAGATTCAGGATATTGAAAAAAAGGAAAAAATAACTGGAACCTATCATCAAAGTATGAATTGGCTAAGTTTAAATATCCGTATACCGACCAGTTTGGTTCAAAAGCAGATTCAACGATATATAAATGACGAAATTACTAATTTAGAGCTTATTTGTGTTGATATACATATTGATGTAAATAAAGCAATGCATGTTGCTAAAATTGTTTATGTATTCATCCTTTCGGGGGCTATTTTGATATGCTGGAAAATCGTTAAGGGTATTACAAAACCAATTGAGAATCTATGTGAGGTGGTAACAAAAGCTGGTAAAGGAAACTTTAATGTTCGAGCCCAGGAACAGAATGGAGATGAACTGGAAGTTTTAAGAATTAGTTTTAATAATATGGTGGAACGGATTGGGAATCTGGTCGAAAATATTCGGACAGAACAGTTAAATCTGCGCGCAACAGAACTGCGGCTTTTGCAGGCACAGATTAATCCGCATTTTCTCTATAATACATTAGACGGGATTATATGTCTGGCAGAGGCTGGAGAGCAGGATAATGTTGTAAACATGGTATCGGCATTGTCTGATTTTTTTCGTTTGACTTTGAGTAAGGGACAGGATTACATTTCTGTAAAAGAGGAGAAGGCGCAGATTGATAGTTATTTGGAAATACAACAGTACCGCTATCGGGATATTTTAGAATATAGAATCGAGATTTCGGAAGAACTGTACCAATATCAAATGTTGAAACTCACACTGCAGCCATTGGTGGAAAATGCTCTGTATCATGGAATCAAAAATAAGCGAAGACTAGGCCATATTGTGGTATCTGGAATAAAAGAAGGAGGTAATTTAAAATTTATTGTTTGGGATGATGGAATCGGCATGACAGCAAAAAGACTTGATTATATCAGAAAAGTAATTGCCGGAGAGAGGCAAGATAAGGAATCATCTTCCGGAATAGGGTTATATAATGTGAACAAACGACTTCAAATGAATTATGGAGAAGAATATGGTTTATCTGTGGATAGCTTGTTTGGAGAATGGACAAAAGTAGAAGTTCTTGTAGCAGCCGTAAAAAATTAAACTATATTCTTTAAAAATCCATCTTAACTCACAAGGTGTTTCATGAATCATAAAATACTGACCTAAATCCCCTGATTATTCGATTGTAAGTCTGTTGTCCCTGATATAAAATTGAAAAAACTTAAGGAGGATATGGTATGAACAAATTTTTAAAGTTAGGGATATTTGGATGCTTAGCTGCTGTGACTTTTGGTGTGACAGGATGCGGCACTCAGTCAGCAACGGCACCTGGGACAACGCAGGCAGTAGAAGCAACAGTGGCAGCAGAAGGAGAGGCGGGGGAGAACGTAACCGAAACTGCCGAAGCAGTCGCCAGCACCGAGGAATATATTTTCACAGTGCATCACAGCGGAGCAACCAGCCATCCATATCAATGGGGTAGTGAAAAGTTTGATGAGATTCTGAAAGAAAAAAGCAATGGGCGTATGAGCCTGGATATTTTTCCGTCCAATCAGCTTGCGGCAGGATCAAAATCTGTAGAAGCCACGGCATTGGGAACGATAGATATTTTTATCGAAAATGCAATGTCAGTATGCAATATTGTCCCTTCATTCGAAGCCTTGAATATGCCGTATCTGTTTGATTCAGCAGAACAGGCATTTGAAATTATGGATAGTGAACAATGCAAAGTATTTGCAGAGGATTGTGAAGCTAATGGTATTAAACTTTTAGGGTATTGGTATAATGGCTGGAGAAATATTTCTAACAGCAAACATCCAATCAATACCGTGGCAGATGTAAACAATATTAAAATTCGGATTGCGGAGAGCCAGGTTTTCTCGGATGCATTTGAAGCACTTGGGGCATACCCAATTGTTCTTGCAAATTCAGAGATATTTACGGCATTGCAGATGGGAACCTGTGATGCACAGGAAAATCCGTTAAATAATTATATCAACAATAAGTACTATGAAGTGAATAAATATCTTTCTATGACAAGACACGTATTTTCGGTGGAACCAGTTGGAATTAATCTGGATTTATGGAACAGTATGGCAGAAGTCGATCAGAAGATTCTTCAGGCTGCATTTGATGAAGCTACCTTATATCAGCGTCAAATTGCACAGGAAACCGAAGAGAAGCAGCTTGACGAATTAATTGCAAGCGGCGCGGATGTTGAATTAACAGAGATTGCAGACCTTTCACCCTTTAAAGATGCCGTAGCTGGGGTATATGATAAGTATCGCGCAACTGATATGGGAAAATATATTGATATACTTGAGGATGTTAAAGGAGGACTGAAAAAATAATGTACGTGTGCGAAAAGTTCTTTAGCATGCTGGACAAACTGATGAATATGTTAATAACCATAATGGTAGCAGGATTGTTGCTCAGTACGTTTGGTCAGGTAGCTGCCAGAATATTCCGGCTTTCAATTTCATGGACGACGGAACTGAGTCAGTATTTCTTCTTGTGGTCAACTGTATTTGCAGGTTACGCAGCAGCGCGTCGTGGAAAAATGATAGGTGTTGAGCTTATTCAGAAAATGATGCCCGATTTGGTGAAACGGATAATGAAAATAATCAGCTGGGGAGCAGCAGCTATATTTTATTTTCTGGTATTCTATTATTGCGGAGCCCAACTCCCACAGCTTATGACACAGACAACACCGATACTAAAATGGCCTATGGGTATGGTTTATGCAGTTATGATGTTTGGGATTATTTGTATGGATTTGTATTTTATCTATTTGACAATAATACAGTTGATACCAGAAAAGTATACGAAGAAAGTGGGGGATAAGGAATGATAGCCTGGTTATTTGGTTCTTTTGCAGTTTTACTTCTGATTGGCTGCCCGATTGCTGCAAGCCTTGGCCTTTCCGCAATTATTACAATCATAACTAGTGGTATGAGAGTAAATATGGTAGTGGTAGCCCAGACAATGTTTTCTGGTATGAGCTCATACCAGCTGATGGCAATTCCCCTATTCATACTATGTGGTAATCTTATGGGGGATGGCGGACTGTCTCGAAAGCTTGTAGATTTCATCAATCTTTTCTTTGGCCGAATCCGGGGCGGGCTGGGACTTGTAACAATTGCTGCCTGCATGTTTTTTGCGGCAATATCAGGATCTTCACCAGCGACCACGGCAGCCATTGGTGGAATTATGGTTCCTGAAATGAGAAAAAGTGGATATGATGAAGGATTTGCACTGGCAACTGCAGCAGCAGGTGGAACATTAGGTCAGGTAATTCCTCCTAGTGTTGGTATGGTATCATATGCAGTGCTTGCTGAGGTTTCTATTGGAACGCTGTTCTTAACAGGGTTTGGCCCGGGTATTGTTATGGGAATTATGATGATGGCATATGCATATTACTATGCAAGAAAGCATAATATTCCGGTTACCAAAGAAAAGCTGACAGCGAAGAAAGTGGTGGTTACTTTTTTGGGAAGTGTTTGGGCATTAATTATGCCAATTATTATTCTGGGCGGCATTTACGGTGGTATTTTTACACCTACTGAGTCGGGAGCCATTGCTTCTGTATATGGTTTGATTTGTGGAAGATATATTTACAAATCGCTAAAGTGGAAAAATATCCCCAAAATATTTATTGATACAGCGATTGGTTCAGGTACAATCATGCTGATTTTGGGCTCAGTTTCAACCTTTGGAATTGTATTAACAAGAGGTCATATTCCGGAACTGATTGCCAGAAGCATGCTTTCCATTACTTCTAATAAAGTTTTGTTGCTCTTATTATTTAACATAGTGTTATTGGTGGCAGGCATGTTCCTGAATGCGGTATCAGCAATTGCTCTGTTGACGCCAATCCTATTACCGATATTAAAAAATGTTGGGGTGGATCCTTATTTGTTTGGGATAATTATGATTGTTAACCTTGGAATTGGAATGATTACCCCTCCGGTTGGCAATTGTCTGTATGTTGCCTGTGGACTTGGTAAGCTATCTTTTGAGGAGATTTCAAAGGCATGCATGCCGTATGTTATAGTTCTTATGGTTGCCCTTATGCTGATAACTTATATAGACCCGATTGCTTTGGGATTAGTCCGTTTACTGGGAGCCGCAGCCATCTAACTAACTTTATACAACAATATATGGGATGTTTGAACTTTACTGAATGATGGATGATTCCACACGGATTCCTAAAACGCTCCACGTTGATTCCAAATACCTGCTTTACAATAAAGATACTGCAAACAGCAGAATTTGTTAGAAAGCAGGTGAAATATTATGACAACAAAATTCCAAAAAACAGCAGCTAAAGTATTGGCGGTTGCTACGGTATTGACGATGGGAACGGTCACGGCATTTGCCGCCACCACAAACGACAGCACGGCGGCCGAAACGAGCGCCACCTACGGCTATCTTACCGGACAGCAGCGAAACTCCGACCGGCACACGCTGTATGAAGCGGTGCCGACATTCACAACAGACGCGGAGCGCGAAGCGTATTTTGAGGCGAACGGCATCGGCGGCGATGGCCCCTACAGCGCGGCGCAGCATCTTGACGCAGAGGCACTAGTGGCGTCTGGCATTATCGATCAGGCAACCGCAGACAAGATAGCGGCATACGGTTCCACGAAGCATGACGCCATCCACGGTCGGTACGAAGGTAAATCCGAAATGACGCCGGATCAGCGTCAGGCAATGTACGAGAGTGCTGAGGCCGACGGTTTTGACGGAGACTCTGTCAGCGAACTCCTAAACGTGGGGGTCATTACTCAGGAACAGGCGGACGAGATTAATAGTTACCTCTCAAGATAACCCGGACGTATAGCACGACTAATCGGTATGATAAAATGGCGCGGTCTGTATCGCGCCATTTCGTTATGGTATAATGATACGGGTTCAAGAAAAAATAGAGGAAATATTGTACCTGAGGCTTGCCGCCGCGCTAACGGCTTGGTAAAATATGCTAAAGAAAGGGGGGCGCGGCCGATGGCAAAAATCTTAATTGTGGACGATGAGCCAGACATCCACCAGCTTATTCGCAGATTTGCTGAGCATGAAGGGCACGAAACGATGGAGGCTGCCAACGGGCTGGAGGCAGTCGCATTGTGCCGTGAAAACAACTTTGACATTGTGATTATGGATGTTATGATGCCGGGTATGGACGGGTTTGCTGCCTGCAAGGAAATTCGAAAAGTTAAGGATATCCCCATCTTGATGCTGTCCGCCCGCGGCGCAGAATACGACAAGGTGCTCGGCTTTGAGCTGGGCGTGGACGATTATGTGGTCAAGCCATTTTCCCCAAAGGAGCTGATGATGCGCGTTAACGTGATCGTAAGTCGGCATCGGGCGCAATCCCCGCAGGCAATGCAGGAGGAGTCTGAAATTATGATAAACGGTCTGCGGATTGACACTTTGGGGCGAAATGTATTTGTGGACGGAGAAAAAGTGGAACTGACAGCCAAGGAATACGACCTGCTGCTTTATTTCATCGCGAATAAAGGCATTGCTTTGACAAGGGATAAAATCTTGAATGCTGTGTGGGGATATGATTATTTCGGCGACGACCGCACTGTAGACTGGCAGGTCAAGCTGCTGCGGGCCAAGCTGGGCAAGTACCGTAACCAAATTATAACACTGCGAGGGGTTGGATATCGATTTGAAGTTCAAACGTAAAGCATTCGGCATGAAGCTGTGGCTCTATTTTATTCTTTTTTCGACAAGCATTTTTATAGCACTGTGGCTGCTTCAGACTGTGTTTCTGCAAAACTTCTACAATGGTATGGCGATCCGAAACGTTCAAAAGGTTGCTGCACAGATTGCGGAGCAGCGGGACAGCGAGGATTTGGATAGCGTCATCGACAATTTTGCACGCAATGATTCCCTGCTGATTTTTCTTACTGATTGGCAGGGAAATGTGATATACAGCGCCGACCAGAACAAATCCGTATATCAGGAAAACCGTACATGGCACACTTCGGGTAGCGACGACGATAATCCCTATCGCAATACTGATAAAATACTCAACTGGCAAATCGGGGCATATCGCAACCTGCCGCAGGGGTACGACGAGTTTTTGCAGCAACTGTCGACAAGCGATGACAGTCGCGTGGGGTATGCGCTTGAAAACAACACCGCCTACGTTTATGGGATGATACTTCCGGCTTCCGGCACGGCATCAGGCTTGTTGGGCGACAAGGAAACCATCCTCTATATCAGTATGCCGCTGGGCACTGTCGGCGCTGCGGTTGGCATCCTACGCATTCAACTTGTTTGGGTGACACTGACTTCCCTCGCCATAGGATTCATAATTGCCTACTTCATATCGCGCCGGTTTGCGCGGCCTGTTTCTGCAATCTCGATGCAAGCCAGACGGATGGCGAATGGGGATTTTAACGGCGATTTTGAAAAGGGCTTCTGTCTGGAGCTCGATGAGCTCTCGGATACGCTTGGGCAGACCGCCGATGCTTTGGCACGGGCAGAAAATTACCGCCGCGAGCTTCTCGCCAATGTTTCCCACGACCTGCGCACGCCACTGACCATGATCCGGGGTTATGCCGAAAGCATACGGGATATCACTTGGGAAGATGATGAAAAGCGGGAAACGGATTTAACCATCATTATCCGCGAGGCCGACCGCCTGACCGGGCTTGTCAATGATATTCTGGACTATTCCGCTTTACAGGCAACTGACCGGTCCGCTGAATGGGAGGATGTGGATCTAAGCTGCGCCGCACAATATGCCATTGAACAATTTGCCCCCCTGTGTGCGCGGGACGGCTATACAATCCAAGCGGACATTGTACCGGGGCAATGGGTCTGCGGTGAAAGTAAGCAACTTGTGCGGGTGCTTTACAACCTTATTGACAACGCGATTCACCATGCGGGAAACAGCCGGAACATTCAGGTCGCGGTGAAAGACATCGGCAAATCGGTCAGGGTTGAGGTGCGCGATTATGGGGAGGGCATTTCACCGGACGAACTACCTTATATCTGGGATCGTTATTTCACAGCCAAACAGAGAAAGCGCAGTAGCGGCGGGTCGGGTCTTGGGCTTGCTATCGCGAAGGAAATCCTGCTGGCGCAAAAAGCGGAATTTGGCGTGGAAAGCGAAATTGGACAGGGATGCTTGTTCTGGTTTGTATTGGGAAAGACATAACGGGCTAATGAAATCATCGATATAACGAAAAACCTGGAAAAGATTATCTCCAGGTTTTTCGTTTATTTGTATTCTAATAAATTCAGGGCGGTGTCGGTATCTGTTAATATTTCGTTGATTAAATGGTTGTTCAGCGCCTTATAGGTTATCTCTGCTTTGTGCCGTCCATATACTACAGCCAGACGATGCGGTGTCTTAAGAATCTGTTCGATAGGGGTGGCAATTACTTTTTGGTTCAGGGGAATATCAGCAACCTGTCCATTATTGTTGAGAACATACCCATAAATACTTCCGGCACAGTTGCTTAATTCTCTCAAATCTTGTTCGGTCATATAGGCAGAGAATAAGGGATTGGTTAGTGGGAGGCTGGAGCGGCTACCGATTCCGGTGATAATTGCAGTCATATTGGCGGAGGCCTTTATCGTGCTTTGAAAACAAGGTTCACTCATTAAACATTGCTTTAGTTCTGGAGTCTGTACATATAAAGGGGCGTCCAGATAGTGGTAGGTGCCGTAATAGGCGGCAGCTATTGTACGCACCAATTCTCTGGATTCTGCAACCGGGTTAGCCAACTTTGTGCAGCCGGTCAGTTGAACCGCATCAATCGGATTGTGTGTGGTTTCTGAGATCTGACTGATGACACTATACAGCGTTTTACCCCAGGTAATACCAACCCAGGAGTTTGGAGGAAGGATTCTTTTCACATAATCCGCCCCGGTTTTACCAATCTGCCGCAGGCTGTCAATGTAAGGGGAATATTGAGTATTGACAACTAAGGCTTTATTTAACGGAAATCGTTCTTTTAATTCTTTTTCAAGCTTGGTATTACGCTCGTTGGAATACTTAATATGTATTTCAATGATTTGTTCATTTTTGGCATCTTGCAAAAGCTTGGCAACTTTAAATCTGTTTGTATCATAATAATCGGCTATTTCTGACTGTGTTTGCCCCTGATTGTAATATTTATCAGCAATATCTGTCAGCACATCATAGCGCTCTTTTTCTGACAATTTATCAATATCCATATTTTTCTCTTTTCTAAAATAATTTCAGTTAATTATATCATAATGAAAATAAATTTGCAAATAGGATAAAAAGAACATTAGTTTTTGTGCGATATGCATAAAAAAATAATAAAAATATTAACACATGTGATATTGCATAACACATGTGAAAGTGCTATAATCAGTTATCGAAACATATGTGAAATAAAATAACAAATGTTAAGGAGGGGGAAATGAAACAGGAACGCTTAAAAGGAGTGATTGATATGCATATTCACTCAGCTCCAGATGTACGGCAGCGCAGGATGAATGATTTGGAGATTATGGAGGCAGCGGTAGCTAGAGGAATCCGTGCCGTGGTAATCAAATCTCATCATGTACCAACTGCTGACCGGGCAACATTAGTCAATCAGGTAAAAGCAGAAAAATATGGAAAAGAAATAGCCTTTACGATGTTTGGCGGTATAGCCTTAAATCGCTTTATCGGAGGCATCAATCCCTGGGCAGTTGAAACAGCGTTGAAGCTGGGGGCTAAAGTAGTATGGATGCCGACCAACACAGCAGAGAATCATTGCCAGAAAGAAGGTGGTGATAATCCAATCATTTGTGTCAGCAATAACCAGGTCGTTCCGCCGCTTTATGATGTTTTTCAGTTGGTGAAAGACCATGATGCTGTTTTGGCGACCGGTCATATCTCGCCAAATGAGTGTCTCGTTGTTACCGAGGCGGCAAGAGCAGCTGGGGTAAAGAAGATTGTCATCACCCACCCCGAATTTCATATTGTTGGCATGAAGGTAGAAGAACAATTAAGAATTGCCAAAGATTATGACGTTATGTTTGAACGGGTATATGCACAGCCAGTTGGCGGCGGAGTATATAAAAAGAATCTGGCAGACAATGTCGAAGCGATTCGGACGGTCGGGATCGCCAATACCATTGTTTCGACAGACGGAGGACAAATGCAGAATCCGGAGTGGTACAACACCATAACCGAGTATGTTGACTATCTGTATGATGCTGGTTTCACTCATGAAGAAATGGATCAGATGACAAAAGTCAATCCGGCAGCAATGCTGGGGATATAGAGAAAAGGGGATAAAAGGTTATGTTTAGCAGCAAGTTCAAAATGTATGGAATTGATTTACCAATATTTTTGTTTTTTGCAGTAGTGATTTTAATTTCTGCATGGATCGGAATTGTTCCGAATCAGCTCATTGGAGCCGTAGCTGTTCTGTTCACATTGGGGATTATACTGGGCGAACTCGGTGAGCGGATTCCGATCTGGAATAAATACTGCGGCGGTGGTGCCATTCTGGCTTTTTTAGTCTGTGGCTTGATGACCTTTTATGGAGTCTTACCAGAAGGCGTTGTAGCAATATCAAAAGGATGGATGAGCGACTATAGCTTTTTGAATCTGTTTATCGCTTTTTTGGTTATTGGAAGTCTGCTGGGGCTTGACAGAAACCTGTTAATCAAATCAAGTACCCTGTTTATTCCGGCGATTTTGGCTGGTATAGCCGGAGCATCTCTGCTTGGAATCCTGGGTGGTATCGCATTTGGCAAAAATCCGGTTGAAATTCTGACGGCTTATGTGCTGCCGATTATGGGTGGTGGTGCCGGAGCTGGAGCGATCCCAATGGCGCAGGTATATTCTGACGTAACGGGCAATGATTCCTCCTCTTATCTGTCGTTTGCATTGGCAATTTTAGCAGTTGGTAATATTGTTTCGGTGATATTTGCTGTTATCTTAAATACGGTCGGTGTGCTTGTTCCCAAACTCAGTGGTAAAGGTGAATTGGTAAACCGTGGTAAGACTGTCGATGTAGAAGAGAAGGAAAAAGTCAAGGTAACAATGGATGATGTTGCAGCGGGGATCTTTCTTACTAGTGGATTTTTTGTTCTCTCACAATTGGTAGCTCAAAAGATACTTCCATCCATCTTTGGAGTAGCAATTCCTAATTTTGCTTATTTAATAATTTTTGCAGCATTAGCAAATATCCTTAATCTGATACCTGAAAACTTAAAAGCTGGTGCTCAGAAATGCCAGCAGTTCTGCGGCAGTAAGATGATCTGGATTCAGATGGTTGGTTGTGGAATTACTCTGATTGATTTTAATGAAATGTTGGGTGTGTTAACGTTTGGAAATCTTACCATTACCGTATTGATTGTATTAGGTGCAGTATTGGGAAGCGGTTTGTTTGGAATGTTGGTTGGATTTTTCCCGATTGAAAGCGCCATCACAGCCGGTCTTTGTATGGCAAATATGGGTGGAGCCGGTGATTTGGCCGTACTGGGAGCTGCAAAAAGAATGAATCTGATGAGCTATGCACAAATTTCATCTCGTATCGGCGGAGCGATTGTATTGCTTTTGGGGAGTTTTATCTTCCAATTTATAGGATAGCATCCTTTTATGAAGTACATATGGCAGTTATGTGTGATACTGGCAGTATCATTTGCTGGTGAATTATTGAATGAGTGGCTGTCCTTGCCAATACCGGCAAGCGTCTGGGGATTAGGGATTATGCTAATACTTCTGGTCACTAAAGTTATTCCTGTAGAAAAAGTCAAACAGACATCTACATTTCTAATCAACATTATGTCTATCATGTTTGTTCCGGCAGCAGTTGGTTTGATGGTCGCATGGGAGCGGTTGAAAGGGATGCTAATACCTTTTGTACTAATTATAATGGTTAATACGGTGATTGTTATGGTTGCTGCTGGCAAGATTACAGATTTTATTTTGCGGAAAGAGAGACATAATGAATAGCTTTTTATATAACACCACCATGTTTGGAATAACAGTTACAATTTTGGGTTATTACCTGGGGACACGGCTAAAAGCCAGATTTAAACTGGCAATCTTTAATCCGCTATTGATTTCGGTGGTATTCGTTATGAGTTTTTTACTGTTTTTTAAAATTAAATATGATACTTATTACAGTAGTGCTAAAGTGATCAGTTTTTTCCTGACACCGGCAACTGTGAGTCTGGCAATCCCGTTGTATGAACAATTGGAACTGTTGAAGCGACATATGAAAGCAGTGGTGGCTGGAATAGTGGCCGGGGTACTTAGCAGTTTGGGCAGCATTTATCTGCTGGCGGTGCTGTTCCAATTATCACATGGAGAATATGTTACCCTGCTCCCTAAGTCGATTACTACCGCAATCGGCATAGGAATATCTGAAGAATTGGGTGGAATAACAACCATTACAGTGGCTGCCATTGTACTGACTGGAATCTGGGGCAGTATGATTGCAGAAACACTTTGTAAGGTATTCCGTATTACTAATTCCATATCGAAAGGGGTTGCTATAGGGACCGCATCTCATGCGATTGGCACAGCCAAAGCAATTGAGATGGGAGAAATTGAGGGAGCTATGAGCAGCCTGGCAATTGTAATATCTGGTCTTTCTACGGTTCTGGGAGCTGGTATTTTTGCAAAGCTCTATTGAACTGGAGAACATAAACGATGGGGTGACACCGGCGGTGCCGCCGACTTACTATCGATTACATGGATGCTCTGCTTTATGAGTGAAGTGTCTGTGAAATATAAATAATAACAATCAAGGGAAAGGAGATTATGAAATGAATCTAAAAAAGAGTGCAATTGCAGGTACCTATGAGTCAAGCGATGTCAGTGTCAGAGTGGAACCGTATGACAATGGTATCGAAATTGAGCTGGAGAGCAGCGTGATGGACCAATATGGGGATCAGATTAAAGAGACTGCTATGGAGGTTTTGGAGAATTTGCAAGTATCCGGAGTCAAAGTGGTTATTATTGACAAAGGAGCACTTGACTGCACCTTGCGGGCAAGAATTGAAGCAGCTATTTTCCGTGCGTGTGATATGACAGAGAGCATTCCGTGGGGGACAAAGATATGAAAAATAGAGTAAGAAGAACAATGATTTTCCTAAATGCGCAGCGTGCCGCATTGATCAAAGATGCTTATGTGTATAAACCGGACTGCGTCATCCTCGATTTGGAAGATGCTGTTGCGGAAAGAGAAAAAGATTCCGCACGGGTGCAGCTTTACCACACTCTGAAATACCATGATTACTATGGTGTTGAGCGCTGGGTCAGAATCAATGCCCTTGACACTCCTTATTTTAAAGAAGATATCCGTGCTTCAGTTGCTGGCGGCTGTGATGGTATACGTATTCCGAAAACAGAGACAGCAGCGGATGTAGAGCTGGTGGAATCATTGGTTTTGGCAGCAGAAAAGGAATTTGGGATAGAGGAAGGTTCCACCCTTTTAATGGCAGCACTGGAATCTCCCTTTGCAGTTATGAATGCATACGAAATCTGCAAGAGCAGTGAACGGATGATGGGAATCGCCCTCAGTGCCGGAGATTATACCAGAACGATGCATGCCCGCCGGACATCTAAGGGAGATGAGTTATTTGCAGCCCGTTCTCAGATCGTCATGGCAGCCAGGGCAGCTGGTGTGATGTGCTTTGATACCGTACATACAAATTTAAACGATATGGAAGGTTTTATTAATGAAACCGAGCTGATCCGTGATATGGGCTTTGACGGCAAATCAGTCATCAGCCCGAAACAGATTTCAATTATTCACGATGTATTTACACCGAGTGAAAAAGAAATTCAGCATGCTGCACATGTGGTAGAAGCAGTAAAGGAAAATGAAGAAAAAGGTGTTGGTGTGCTTTTAGTTGACGGACAGATGGTAGATATTGCCTGGGTCGAAGGAGCACAGAGAATTCTCGAATTGGCGAAAGTAGCCGGAGTATACAGGGGGGATTTGGCATGAAGAATGTAATCGGCAGAGAGATACCGGATGAGTTATTAGTAAACGGTAAGGAAGTCTTTCAGGGACAGCATTACCGTGATGGTTATGAATTTCAAAAGGATGCTCCGACAATCAGAGCGAATGTAAAACCGGGCGGAGATAAGCTGGTTGGTTCCATCAAAGAGATTATTGAAAAAAGCGGTCTGAAAGACGGGATGACAATTTCATTCCATCATCATTTCCGTGATGGTGATTTTGTTTGTAATATGGTTATGGATGTGATTTATGAGATGGGATTCAGGGATTTGACCGTCTGTGCCTCCAGTGTTGGTGTTGCACAGAATTCGCTGGTTAAGTGTATTGAAAATGGGACGGTTACCGGACTTTCCACCAGCGGTATTCGTGACGAGATTGGTGAGACGATTTCCAAAGGCAAGATGAAGAATCCGGCCTATATCAGAAGCCACGGCGGTCGTGTCAGAGCCATCGAGAGTGGCGATGTTCATATCAATGTTGCATTTATCGGTGCTTCCACCAGCGATGCTTACGGCAACGCCAGCGGTAAAGGCGGGAAATCGGACTGTGGCGTATTGTCCTATGCGACCGTAGATTCTGAGTATGCCGACTACGTTGCAATTATCACCGATACCTTAGTACCGACACCAAACTTCCCTGCCAGCATTCTGGGAACCAATGTCAATGCGGTATTGGTAGTGGATAAAGTCGGCGAACAGAGCAAGATTGCAACCGGAATTCTTCGTCTGACTCAGGACACCCGTGAGCTGATGATCGCTGAGTATGCGGCTAAGTGTATGGTAAATACTGAGTATTTCAAGGATGGGTTTACTTTCCAGACCGGCGGCGGCGGAACATCCCTTGCAGTTACCCGCTTCCTGAAGAAATATATGGATGAGAAGGATATCAAGATGGATTGGGCAATGGGTGGAATCACCTCTCCGATGGTTGATTTAATGCGGGAAGGCTATATCCGCAAACTAATTAATGACCAGGCATTTGATGTTGCAACCGTACAATCTGTACATACGGATCCGAATCACTTTGAAATCAGTGCCTCACAGTATGCGAATCCATTTAACAAAGGTGCGTTTGTCAATCAGCTTGATTTCGTAATTCTCGGTGCATTGGAAGTTGACGTTGATTTTAATGTCAATGTGGTACAGGGATCGGATGGACTGCTTCAGGGAGCGCCGGGCGGACACGTTGATACCTCTGCCGGTTCCAAGGTGGCAATTATCGTAACACCGCTGGTCAGAAGCAGAATTGCAACAATTCGGGATAAAGTAACATCGGTTACTACCCCAGGCGAAAGTATTGATATCGTAGTCACTGATTACGGCATTGCCGTTAATCCGAGACGCCAGGATCTGCTGGAGGCGTTCAGCAACGCTAATCTGCCATTGAAGACAATTGAGGAGCTGCGTGATGAGGCTTTCAAGATTGTCGGCAAACCAAAAGATATTGAATTCGACGATCAGGTAGTTGCTGTGATTGAGTATCGCGACGGAACGATCATCGATGTAGCCAGAAAACCGAAAAACTTAAATTAAGTTGGTGATAAGATGCAAAAACTCTATTTAAAAAGCAGTTTCTCAAAGGATTATGATAACTGGAATGCCCTTCTGTTACAGGAGGGCATCAAGGGCGAAAACACGATTGAGGATACGTTTGGTATCTATGAAGACGAGCGGCTGGTCGCGACAGGATCGAGGTTTCGCAATATTATCAAATGCATTGCCATTGACTCCAGTTATCAGGGAACCAGTGTTTTTAATGAACTGATTACTGGTTTGTATGATGAAGTGATCAGCGCCGGATTTGATTCTTGTTATGTCTACACGAAAAAGAGCGCCAAGCGTGCTTTTGAATATGTAGGATTTAAGGAATTAGCACAGGTTGATGAGAAACTCTATTTTATGGAGAGTGCTGTCAGCGGGTTCGATAAGTATTTAAGTGACCTTGGAAAAAGTAAGGCGGGGGGTGAACGGGTCGCGGCTATTGTGATGAATGCCAATCCCTTTACAAAAGGACATCTCTTTCTTGTTACTCAAGCCAGTCAAGAAAATGATGTTGTTCATTTGTTTGTGCTAAGTGAAGATATGTCTGAGTTTCGGGCGGCAGACAGGGAGGCGCTGGTCAGGGCAGGAACCGCATATTTGAAGAATGTATTTATTCACCCCACATCAAATTATATGGTATCTGCGGCAACCTTTCCGTCTTATTTTCTAAAGGAAGAGGATGATGTAACAGAAATACAGGCGAGATTGGATGCGAAGCTGTTCAAAGAACGGATTGCCCCGGCACTGGGGCTGACTGCCCGCTATGTCGGTTCCGAGCCATACAGCAATGCAACGAATATTTACAATAATGCTATGCAAAAAGAATTTGCCGGACAGTTGGAGCTTAAGATATTTGAACGTATTGGTGTTGCTGATGAGATTGTCAGTGCATCAAAGGTCAGGGCTCATCTTGCCAAGGGGGAACTGGAAGCTGCATCTTTACTGGTTCCGTCGACTACTGCCTCATTTTTTTATACAGAAGATGGGCAAAAAACAATTCAACGGATAAAGAAGAAGTTATTGTAATGTGGTATTCATTATGAATACAGAATCTGTGACATACGAATCAGATAAACCGATTTCTGCCATGATTAAGGTACTTTAGATAAAGTAAATGATTCGATGTTGGGGGATTCTGTGATTCATAGAATAATATGAAAAATAGGAGGTAATCATAATGAGTGGAGAAAAAGGATTTAAGCCATTGGGGTTACCATGGTGGATTGCCGGAGGGATTTTCGCAATTGTTATGTTTGCTGCCGCAACAGGAGCGCTGTCAACAGATCTGGCCGGAAGTTTTGCGTTGATGCTGTCAATTGGCATGGTCTGTAACGAAATTGGTGAGCGGATACCATTTTGGAACAGCTATATTGGCGGCGGTTTAGTTCTGACATTTCTTGTTTCGGCATGTCTGTTCAGCTACGGCCTGGTGCCGGCAAAGTATGCGGAAGGCATTACACTGCTGATGGATGATGTGGACTTTTTATCTTTCTTTATTATCTTTTTGATTGTCGGTTCGATTTTGAGTTTGGAGAGAAAGCTGATGCTTCGTTCGTTTGCTGGCTATATTCCGGCTATTATTGGCGGTTTGATTGGTGCCAGTATCTTAGGTGTTGTTGTTGGAATTCCGTTTGGAATTGCCCCATCCAATGTTATCATCAAATACATGTTGCCTATTATGGGTGGTGGTAATGGTGCGGGTGCAGTACCTTTAAGCCAAATATACGAAACGATTACTGGAGAGCCAGCAGCAAGTTATTATTCTTTTGCTATTACCATTTTAACGATTGCTAACATCTTTGCAATCTTGACAGCGGCAGTATTACATAAAATTGGTGAAGTTAAAACCACCTGGACTGGTGATGGCACTCAGTTAATCCGTGGTGGAGAGAATTTTGCTACAGAAGACAAAAAAGTCTCTGCATCTATGAGAGATCTTGGTGGAGCTTTTTTCCTCGCGGTTGGATTTTATGCAATGGGGCGCTTATTTGCTAAAACAATTCTTCCGGAGATTTTTGGTACACCGATTCATCAGTTTGCCTACATGATTATTTTTGTAGCAGTGGCCGCCGGTTTGGGAATCATTCCGGATAACATCCGGGCAGCAGCAAAGAAGCTGCAATCTTTTTTTAGCAACAATATTATCCTGATAATTATGGTTGGAGTAGGGGCAGATACAAACATCATTGAACTGCTTGAGGCGATTACGCTCGGAAATGTTGTGATCGCATTTGCCGTAGTAGTTGGTGCGATTGTTGGATCGGCATTGGTTGGATATCTGGTTGGTTTTTATCCAATAGATTCTGCAATTACAGCAGGTCTATGTATGGCTAACCGCGGTGGTTCAGGTGATCTGGCGGTACTTGGTGCTTCAAAGAGAATGTCATTGATGGCTTATGCCCAGTTATCTTCCCGTCTTGGAGGCGGTATGGTATTGATTCTTGGCAGTATTTTATTTGGTACATTTTTAAAATAATTGTTTGTTATCGATAGAACGTCAACAGAGCAGGTTCCTTGGAATCCGGCTCTGTTGTTTTGCTTCCCATCACGCCCCACCGTCGCCAAATACTGTACCGGGTTTTCCGTTAAAAACTTTTCCATCTTCGTCTGTAAAAAATGATTATAGGCTTGCAGATTGTCACCTATAACATTATAATAAGCATTACCTCGTTGTCCTGTAGAGGTCACGTTGTCTTTGATTGATGCCAGATGGAATTACAAAGAGGAATTAGAAGGCCAGACACCAATGCGTACAAAAGGGGGTATTACCATGCTGATAGAAAGAGCGTCCAAAGAGGATTTACCGGCAATACTGGAGCTTCAATATCTTGCTTACCAAAGCGAAGCGAAACTGTTGAATAATCCTGAAATACCACCACTAAAGCAGACATTGCAGGAGGTAGAACAGGAGCTTGCCATAGGCACCATTCTCAAAGTGCTGGACGAGGACGATGCCATTGTCGGCTCGGTGCGCTGTAGATCATACTGGATGTGGGCGTTGGTTTGTTGAACATTATCAGACAGAAACATACCTGTCTGAGGAAGATGATAGTTATTGGCAACAACATCCAGCAAAACCGGATAGACCGGAAACGTGGAAAGATTATAAAATAGATGTTTATGTTCAAGATGGAGATACTATCGTATCGGGGGATAAAACGATTTATGTGTATGGAACACCTGGGCACACGCCGGGATGCTTAAGCTATATATTTCCTTTAAAAGATGATGGGGAAATACACATGGCAGGATTATGGGGTGGAACAACACCGCCAAGGAACCAAAAAGGAGTGGAGCAATAGCTGAAGTCTTTAGATTATTTTATTTGCGAAGCAAAGCGTAAAAAAGTGGATGTGGCGTTGAGCAATCATACTTCTATTGATAATGGTTTAGAACGTATTGAGTATTCGAGAAAAAGAATGGACTATATGCCCAATATTTATATCCTGGGTCAGGAGGGGTTTGAAAAGTATTGTCAGGTGTTTCAGACATTAAGTGATGAGATGTTAGAAAGATTGGGAAATATTTGAGATTGTTACTTTGTAAAAATATAATTAACTTGAAAGAGGGTGCAGACAATCATATATTTAAGCAGTTTCCAATTCCCCAAAGAAAGAATGAGCAACCCCAACATTTATCCATACAACGTGTTTGCATACTATCAGGAAAACGTCTTGTTTTTTCATCCAATCACAATTCTATATGGCAACAATGCATCGGGAAAATCTACGCTATTAAATATCATTGCAAATAAGCTGCAGCTGGAAGGGCAGGAATATGCAACGAATAATAAATACGGAACTGTTCCGTATTTTGCCAGATTTATCGATGGGTGTCGCTATACATTGGGCGAAAATGAAGACGGCAAGCGGTTTCATAGAGTTCCGATAAACAGCAGATATGTTAAAAGTGAGGATGTCTTATATGAAATAAAGAAGATACAGCAGGAGCAGATTTTGGATGATGGCTATGTGTACGAACATGTCAGAAGGGGAATGCCTAAAGCGCAGATAGAAGCCTTGAGAAATTCTCGGAAAATGGCAAAACAAATAGATTATATAAAGTTTGCGCAGGAAAAGTATTCGAACGGAGAAACAACGCTGCAGATGCTGGATGATTATATTGAACCGGATGCTCTTTATCTGCTGGACGAGCCGGAAGTATCTTTATCTCCGACGAATCAGATCGTATTGGCGGAGAAATTGAATGAGATGTCAAGACTCTTAGGGTGTCAGTTTATTCTGTCTACGCATTCACCATTTATGCTGGGAACATTAAATGCCAGGATTTATAATCTTGATTCTGAAGATCTGGAACAGACAAAATGGACAGACCTGGAGAATGTCAGGTGTTTTTACGAGTTCTTTGAAAAGCATAAAAATGAATTTGAATAGTGCAAAATGGAGGTAATTATGATTAAGGTTCAAAACCTGTCCTACTCGTATCCGCAAAAGGATTTATATAATAAGGTTTCATTTACAATTGAAGATAATGTACATTGTGCATTGATTGGTACCAACGGTACGGGGAAAAGCACGTTGCTCGACCTGCTGATGAACTCTGAAGAGTATCTGTACGACGGAAAAGTAGAAATTGATGTCACCGGCAGGATCGGATATGTCAGCCAGTTTTCGCAATTAGATCAAAAAGGTGATTTGACTGTTTTTGAGTATATCAGTGAAGAATTTGTAAAGCTTGAACAGAGAATTGCTGATTTTTGTAAGCAAATGGAGACAGGTGAAGGCCTGGAAGAGATCTTCGAGGGGTATCAGAAGGCATTGGATGAGTTCGATGCGATTGATGGAAATTATTATGAAAGCAATATTAAAAAGCAGCTAAAAGTAGCCAAACTGGAAAAGTTGGAAATACAAACAATCAGTAATCTGAGTGGCGGGGAATTTAAGCTGGTTCAGGTAATCCGAGAGATGATGTTGAGTCCGGGGCTTCTTATTATGGACGAGCCGGATGTATTCCTGGATTTTAATCATCTGAATGCATTGAGAAATCTGATCAATGCTCATAAAGGAACAATTCTTGTCATCACCCATAACCGATATTTGTTAAATCATTGCTTTAACAAGATACTTCACATGGAAAATATGGATGTTCAGGAATTTGAAGGAACTTATATAGAATATAATTATGAACTGCTTGCTACGAAGATTGATTTAGAGGAAGCGGCGGCTGCCGACCAGGCGGAGATTGATCGTCAGAGTGAAATCTTGAACAAGGCCAGAGCAAGGGCTACGATAATGGACAACGCATCCCTTGGAAAAGCCGTTCATGCAAGACAGTCCCTGGTGAATCGGTTAAAAGCAAGAAAAACAAAAGCCCCTTTTGTGGATATCAAACAGCCGGAGATTCATTTTGAGCTTGACAGAGAGGTGGCAGATGAAACGATTCTTGAATTGAAGGATTATAGTGTCGCATTTGATGAGCAGCTTTTAGAACACGTGGATGTTGAAATAAAGCCTGGTGATCATGTGGCGATTGTAGGTAATAATGGAACTGGAAAAACTACATTGCTTCATGAGATTTTTGAACATGCGAAAGACACAATCAGACTCAGTGAGGATGCCCGGATTAATATGTTCTGCCAGATCACAGACTCATTATATGACGATGCAAAGACTTTGTTTGAAATTCTCGAAGAAAAAGGTTTTGACAGGAAAAATGAAGCGGCAGACTATTTGAATAAATTTGGATTTGAAGCAGAGACACTTTCTCAGAAGGCGGGTGAGTTATCCGGCGGAGAAAAAGATTTGTTTCAATTAGCTGTGATTTCTTTAGGAAAAGCCAACTTCCTGCTGCTGGATGAACCAACGGGGCATTTGGATATTTATGCGCAGATTGCATTAGAACGGGCGATTTCAGAATACAAAGGTTCGGTTCTTATGGTATCTCATGATTTTTATACGGTGTCCAACTGCGTGGACTATGTCCTCTTAGTGGAAAATAATACTGTGCGCAGAATGAGTATCCGTAAATTTCGGCAGATGATTTATGCAAATCATTTTGATAAAGATTATCTGCTGCTGGAGCAGCAGAAAAAAGAAACGGAAACGAGAATTCAACAGTTGCTGCGAACGAATGACTTTGAACGTGCAAAAGTCCCTATGGAGTCATTAGATGAAATTATTAAAAAAATGAAAAGGAGAGCTGTCGGACAATAGCCGATTTTGCCCCCACAAACGCAGGATAGCAGCAACGAGATTGAAATCAATCACAGTAAGATTTTAGAAAAGAAATATTTTTGCTGGTATTTGCTGAAGTCTCATTCTGTTAATGACGCATGAATTCAGAGTAGCATTTGGGGGTTTACTTTTTGATCTGAAAGTATTACTATAGAGAGAATTGGACATTCATTTCATATCATAATATATTGAATTTGAATAAGGGTGATAACACCCTTTTCTTTTGCTTTAAAACAAGAGAAATCACAATTAGAAGAAAAGGGGAACTATGGAATTTAAACAATTAGGTATCAGTTTACCAATATTAAAAGTATTACAGGAAGAATCATACAGTGTACCGACGCCGATTCAGGAGAAAACGATTCCCAGTGCATTGAAAGGGAAGGATATTCTGGGGCTGGCACAGACCGGAACAGGGAAAACCGCCGCATTTTCGGTGCCGACATTACAACTTCTCGCCGAAAGAAAGCCGGGCAGAGGCAGGCGCAGGATCCGGGCGCTGGTACTTACACCGACAAGGGAGCTGGCGCTGCAGGTATATGAGAGTTTTACGGTTTATGGACGTTACCTGCCATTGAAATCTACCGTTATATTTGGCGGTGTCGGACAGGAAAAGCAGGTAAATGCATTAAAGGGTGGTGTGGACATTTTAGTGGCAACACCAGGAAGACTGATCGACTTAATCAATCAGGGACATATTGATATTTCCGGAATTGAATTCTTTATTCTGGATGAGGCAGATCGTATGCTGGATATGGGATTTATTCATGATGTCCGCCGGATTATCAAATATCTTCCGGCTAAAAAGCAGACAATGTTGTTCTCCGCAACAATGCCGAAGGCAATGGAATCAATCGTCGAAAACCTGCTGGTAAATCCGGTGGAGGTATCGGTAACCCCGGTGTCATCAACCGTAGATACCATCGAACAATTTGTCTGTTTCGTAGACCAGGCTCATAAAATGGATATCCTGACAGAATTTTTGCAGGAGCACAAGACGGATCCGGTATTAATCTTTACCCGGACAAAAGGCGGTGCAGATCGGGTTGTCAGAAAATTGAGCAGGAAAAATATAAAGGCTCAGGCCATTCATGGCGGAAAGTCACAGAATGCCAGACAGAATGCTCTTAACAGTTTCAAGAATGCTGAGATATGCGTATTGGCAGCAACAGATATTGCCGCCAGAGGGATTGATATCAATGAACTGAGATATGTGATTAACTATGAACTGCCGGAAGTACCGGAGACCTATGTACACCGGATTGGCCGGACAGGCCGTGCCGGGCATGAAGGGACGGCAATATCTTTTTGCAATTACCATGAGCAGGCATTGTTAAAAGATATTGAAAAATTGATTAAGAAACGTATTGCGGTACTGGAAAATGAAAAGTATCCGATGGTAGATACAACCGAGAAAGAAAAGCCACAGCAAAACAGGGCACCGAAAAGATCAGATAGGGAAACAGCAAACAAAAAGACCCAGCTGCCGAAAAAGCAGAATCGTAGTAAAAGACCGGTGAAGCAGGGAAAAATGTAAATTCCATACTCAAATAGAGACACCAGACCCTGCCTTCAGCAGCGCATGTAAATTTTCACTTTTAAAATTTACGCATGAAACAAGTGCTTCCCTGTTCTTTCTCGCTGGATTTTGTGGTGTGGTTTTTTGACATTATGGGCCAGAGCCAGGAAGGATACTTTCTGCTTACACAGCTCTCCAAATGATCCTTCCATCCGTTTGGCAATAGGAGCAAAGTGCAGGGTGCGGAACCGAACGATGGTTGTTGATGCTTCATTTCCCCTTCCGGTTCCGATGTTGCCTGGAACCGGAAGTAAAAGTATTCTTTAAATGAAGAGCTCTAGCTAACCTTCCATTGTTATTTTTATAATGAAATTCATGATAAATATTATCGATATTGATTAACTAAAACATCCGACAGACTCCCTTTTTCATCTTTAAATTTTATATATATATCATGCCATACAAGAAAGCCTAAAATAGCAAATATTCTGCAAGATAAAATTGATGCTTTATAGTAATTTTCCGTATTTCTACCATAAAATAAAGCTGTCTCAAAGCTATCCAGAAGTGTCTTTACAGCATTTACATTAAAATAAGTCGTAAGTGTTTTTGAAGCTTTCATCATATCAAATATATCTTTTCTTATTGTATCATCTTCGAGAAATAAATAAGAATACGGAGAAGTCGCTTCAGTTGCATTAACCAATTCATTATATATATCTTCAGGAATATATTCTTTACATAAATCCAAATGGTATTTCTTAAACGGCAACTCATCTACATTAAGATTATTATTTATATAGCTTACATAATTATAATCTAAAAACGGCAAGCGAACAGAGGCATTGTGCTCTTTCACAAAAAAACGCTTGGTCATAAAATAATTTGTAAAAACTTCTGAGTATACTTCCATGCTCAATTTCAATTCTTCAAAATCAAGCTCAGTGTTCAATATCCATTTTGCTTCTATATCAGTAAAATACTTATATGTATGGATTCTGTCAAACTCACCAAGTCTTAGTCTTCCATAAATCGGATATTGTTCAATTTCAATCGGCTCCTGCATCTTGGCTATCATATCATAATACAACCGTCGATCATATACCTGATCATTGCAGTCCCCACCTAATAAAACTTCAATCCACTGTTTTTCCATAAGCTCTGCCAAACCATAGTGAAAAATCAGACCCGGCTCTAAAATTGGCTCCTGCAAGAACCCGATAACTTGTGGCAGTTTGTATATATCTTCTGTTTTTGCATAATATTTAAAATGACGAATATCCAAACCATCGTTTCTATATAAATCAATAATCCGTTCTACATTACTGATTTCTGATTTGGGAGAATCATAACCATAAGAAAAAATATTTATTTTAGTTGATCTAAGTTGTTCTGATGCTAATGAAAACAAAAGATTAGAATCAAAACCCCCACTCAGTGCAAAACCAATCTTTTTATCTGTATCTATCCGATTTTTAATCGATTCTTGTATAACTGCAATTAGATTTTTATTTAAATTTTGATTTTCCAGATATGAGACATCCTGCTTTTTAAGTTCCTGCTTACCAGTCATAATATAGTATATCAGCAAGTGGTTGGATGGTATCTTATATACATGCTTCATCAATGTTTCGTTTCCTGGTAAGAACGAATAATGCAAATAAGTTGGCAACATAGCAGTATTTACTTCTCTGCTTATGCCACTTGAACTAATTACATCCTCCAGTTTACTGCTAATAAACATAGCCTCTTTGTTTAAACAATAATAAATGTGCTCAAGCGATGTATAAGTATCCTGACATACACTTACGCTTTTTTCTGCAACATCTATGATAACAATAGTAAAAAAACCATTCAACATCCGGATACCGGATACTCCTTCTTGAAGATATTTCCATAAAACATACTCAACTTCACTAAGTTCTCCAGTTTGTTCAAAAATTTCTCCCATAAACCCAAGTACAAGCCCATCTTTTCTAATAATACTTTTTTTATTAAAGTTCTGCACTATTTTAAGATATACACCACCATCCTCAAACGTATTAGCTGTTATATGTTGATTTTCACTATCTTCACAATCTTTCTTAATTCTACAAAACATGTAATTCATGTTATCTCTCCTCTTTTGAATTGGATTTTTCTAAAATCCTGTACTCTAGCTACATGAAGTCTACTGTATCATAAGAAGCTCAGATTACCGCCCTCACATCAGCCGATGCAATAGTAGCCGGTTTATGAGCCACCATAATAACCGTTCTGTTTTTCATCAATTGTCTTAGTGCAGCCTGCATTAACATCTCAGATTCAGAATCTAATGCGGCAGTCGCTTCATCCAATAGAATAATAGGGGCATCCTTTAAAAATGCCCGGGCGATTGCAATTCGTTGCTTTTCGCCTCCTGACAATGACTTGCCCCGCTCCATCACCACCGTCTCATACCCCTGCTCCTGCTTCATAATAAAATCATGTGCATTGGCCATCTTCGCTGCACTGATAATTTCCTGTTTTGTTGCATCAGGTTTTCCATAAGAAATATTTTCTGCTATACTGACATGATACAGATATGGCTCCTGCGGAACATAAGCAATTGAATCTCGCAACTCTGCCAATCCCATCCCATTAAAAGTCTCACCATACACGGTAATTGTTCCCGAATCAAACTCATAAAGACCTAATATTAACTTTAATAATGTACTCTTGCCACAGCCTGACTGACCAGTCAAAACTGTTGTTTTTCCAGATTCTATTTTCAACTTGAACTTATTAAAAATTGATAAATGATCCTGGTACCCAAATGATACATCTTCAAATTGAACTGCAACTGTCTGCCCGTGTCTTAACAAAATGGAGGGCCTGTGAAGAGGTTCCTCTTCTATTTCCATAAAATCAAGTAAATCCTTCATATACACAAAACATTCAGCCAGTTCCGGCACATATCTTCCGATCTGCAAAAAGTGAAAGTTAAAAGCTGAGTATAGGACATAGATTGCTGTCAACTCTCCCAGAGTTATTTTTCCGTTCACCAAAAATCCCACACCAATTCCCAGAAACACTACAGAGCATAGCAGGTCACACCCCGAATTCAATCCTTCCAGCAACGCAACAATAAGACTCTTTTTATTTTGTGCCCATTTCCATTTGAGTAATATTTTGTGATATTTATCTTCCATAATAGTTTCCAGAAGAAACATTTTCACCACATTGATGCCACTTATAAGACTCAGAAAAATCTGGGATTCTGCCGCTTTTATTTGAATAAGCATCTTACTAATCCGCTTCATCGGATCACTCAGCAGCAAATTTATTGATAGTAATACAGCATTGCTCAGCAACAAAATAGTTGATAACTGACTATTTAAAAACAACATTGGGATGATGTATACAATAACAGAAATAACAGGTGTCACAACTCTTCGAAATCTGGAGCCATAAATATCACTTGCTTTCTCAATGTTATAGCTTAATCTTGATAAAAATTCTCCATGATTATGTGTATCATAGTAACTCAGCGGAAGCTTTAAGGCCTTCTCATATATAATTTTTTGTAAATTTGCTGTTGCATATTTAGCTTCTCGATTATAAATAATCGTGAAATACCGCCAAATTCCAATAACCACAATGCCAAGCCCCCCAAAACTAAGAACACTGTACAAAATTTGCTCGAATCGCCGCATTTCGATTATCACAAACAACTTGTTAATAAGCACTGATGATATTACATTTACCAGTGAAGTCAGGACAGCCATAGCGAAAATTGCAATCAAATACAGAAATCCCCTCTTTCCCATAATTTTAAATGTGGTTTTCAACATCCATTTCATTTAATTCACCTCACAACCATCCATTAGATTGAGCTTATAGTAATGCCCTTTTGTCGCCTGCAGTTCAGCATCTGTTCCCACCTCCACTATCGTTCCCTCTGATAGAACGATAATCCGGTCTGCCGCTTTCACGGTTGATAGTCGATGTGCAACTGTTAAAATAGTCTTTTGCCCCTTTAATACTTTGAGTGAATCATGGATTAACTGCTCCGTCTTTGAATCTAAAGCAGATGTTGGTTCATCCAATAACAGAATTGGAGCATTCTTTAAAAATGCTCGTGCTATTGATAACCGTTGTCGCTCCCCGCCAGACAGACCACTTCCTCCATCACTGATTTCTGTATCATAACCATGAGGCATGTCAAGAATCATCTCATGAATATTCGCCATTTTACACGCATTAATCATTTCTTCTCTTGTAGCCTTAAGGTCTCCATACAAAATATTTTCTGCTATGGTTCCAGGAAACAAAAACACATCCTGTGAAACAATAGAAATGTACCTTCTGACATCTTTCAGCTTCACCGCTCTATAATCTACACCATATAAGCGGCAATTCCCCTGATCAATTCCATAAAATCCACATAAAATTTTAAAAATAGTTGTCTTACCACCACCTGAGCCACCTACAATTGCCACCTCCTCCCCCTGTGCGACCGAAAGGTTGATATCTTTCAAAACAGGTCTGATCCCAGAATATGAAAAGGATACACCATTCAGTTCAAGCACAGGCTGACCCATATATTCTGGGATGACTTGACTGCCTCCACCAGTATCCTCTTCCCCTCGCAGCAGAGCCCTTACCCGTTTAATCGAAATCAAACTTTCAGCTGTCTCATTTAAAAGAGATGGAACTTCGCTTAACGGTTTAAACAACCGATTGGTCATGAGAATTAAGTATGTAATATTTCCTGTTGAAATTTCTGATTTTGTATATTGAATCATCACAAATAAAGAAATGATTAAAACCGGCATCCATTCTCCAAGTGCCTGAAGTAGCCACGAGTAGGAGGATATCTTTATCCGCCTATATTCATTGTTTAGAATACTGTGAATGGCATCTTCAATATTGCTTTTCATCATCCCGAACAGGTTAAAACTGCGTCCTGTCATAATGCCCTGAACATAGTCATCGGCAAGTGCCAGGAGCCGATCCAACAATCCTTTTCTTCCTGCTGCAAGTTGTGATAGCTTAAGGGATGTAACATAGGAAACAATCAAAATGAGTATGCTACAAAATACAACCATGAGTCCCAACTTGATATTGATTTTAAAGATTGTATACAAAATCATCAGAATTATCATAGACGATTCAATTGTTTTTGGCATTGTCTCATTTAAAAATCGCTCAATTAAACCAATGTCACTGATTAATTTGTTAATCATCGAACCACTGCTGTTTTCATCAAAATACCGAATTTGCAAATTAGGCAGCTTACCCGCTAGTTTTGATTTTAATAAAGCAGAACTTTCATAGCTGTATTTTGCGGCAAAAAAACTTTTCAGAAACGCAAAAACAAAACCTGCTGGTGCGATCAAGGCAAACCGTCTCAAATCTAATGAAATGCCGTTTGAATTACTTTTTTTAATGACATCAATACTTTCCGATATTAAACTGTTTCCCCATATAACAGTCATTGTCAATCCAAAAGCCATTGCCAATTCTAATAACAACCATAACCATTTGGATAAAAAAACTCTCAAATAATCCCTCCTTCTATGCTCAATCTTGCTTCCAAGCTTACTTTCTCTAAATTATATATCATCATTTCATAATTTTATATATGAAATCCGGCCTTATCTAATCGATATCTACACATTTATGCTATCATTTAGTTCTTATTCATGTTACTATTAGAGTAAATATTTCTTAAGGAGAACTGCCATGCCTTATCCCCTTCCTCCCAAAATGAGTATTCATGTAGAATTAAAGAGTTTTCCACCCCGACACGAGATGAAAGCCATGGAGGTGTATTCGGATTTCTACGGTCTAAGTTTAATAACTCAGGGTGAAAGAAAGCTCATAACCCCTCATATGATCTCACTTTTAACAGTTGGTGATGTTGGATTTACAGACAAGCAGATGTATCATCGAGCAACCTATATGACTTCATTGCCTTATGAACGTTATTTGATTAAATTTACAGACAAAATGATTGACTATTTGTTAGATTCATTGGGAATCAGCTCAATCAGCACATTTCTGACCCAGCCTGTATATCGTTTTTCTCTAGAGATACAGACTAAGCTTAAACGTTTATTTCAATCAATGCTATATGAGTTCCAACACTATGGAAAATATTCTGAAATGATTTTAGAGAGATGTTTACAAGAATTAATTCTGATTATCAAAAGAGAATATCTTCCATATTCATCGGATGATTTAATTATTTGCAATGCAAATAATAAGGTAATTGATGCTGTACAATATATTGATACACATTATCAAAAAACACCTTCTTTGGAACAGGTCGCCGCAAGTGTACATTTTTCTTCATCTCATTTTTCAAGATTGTTTAAAGAAACGATGAAAATGACCTATTCATCCTATCTGGCTTCAGTAAAATTACAACACGCCAGAATACAATTGATTCATACTACTCAAACAATTGATGAAATTGCAGTATCGTGCGGATTTTCCAGTGGTAACTATCTTTGCAGTCAGTTCAAAAAATGCCATGGGATTACTCCGACTAATTATCGCAGACAGTATCGTTGTTCGTGAAAGTGGCTGGTTTGGCAGTGATGTGCTGAGTCTGAGGTATGACACCTGAAGCATTTTTTGAAATATGAAGAAAAAGCAGAGGAAACTTTGTACCTGAGGCTTGCTGCCGCGCTAGCGGCTTGCTACAATGATATACAGAAGTGAAGAATGTAGAAATTAAGAATAGTTAATTAACAGATGCACTGGTGCGAATAATAATGATGGCTATAGAAGCTTTAGCAAAATATTGTGCCGATAAAAAGGGAGCATACAGAGATTTACCTTTTGGAGCTTTTCCTAAAATCAGAAGGAGTATGAGAAAAAGATGAAAACATATATAGGATATATCATTAACAAGAGCCAGAAAGATAAAAAAATATTTAAGGATTTAATTATTACAAATAAAAAGACAATATGGTTTGGGCTGATTACAATATACGAAGTACAAATTGATTCATCTAAAATGGAAGCTATTATTAAACGGATTCAAAATAACATGGTATCGCATATTGGAATATTTAAACAAGAATTTTATGCACATTTTTATTGTGGAACGGATTTGATTGTTATATTCAGGGAAAAGGCATTTCAAATTACTTCTGATAAATCAACTTGGAAAGAAGCACAATTATATGGAAAAAGTATAGGAATTGTTGAAAAGCAACTTGATTTTCTAACTCCTGAAGAGAACAGAAAACGCTATTTCTCATGAAGATAAAAAGATGTAAGCCACAAATAAAAGAACGCACATAATCTTCCTCCAGACCTATTATGTTTGGAGGGATTTTTTTATGCTGGACTAAATCTATAACTACAAACATAGTATTCTTATATGAAATATAATTTTGTATTGACTAAAGGCGACAAATGGTATACAATTGTTTAAACATACAAAACATATGCAAATAATATGTTATAAAAGGGGCAGTTAAAATGGGCCGACCGTCCGGTTTTCTGTTGGAATTGAAGATGCGCGCGATTTAACTGTCGATTTATCTGACGATTTATCCCAAGCTCTTAAAAACGCCGCCCTTACGTTATAAATTTCCCTTAAACAAGTCAATCGTTTTAAGGGAATCTTATATATAAAAAACAAGGAGGATTACTATGAAAACCAAAACAACAAAATTCTTTACAAGGCTAGTTCCGATTATGCTGATTATCTTCATGTTAGCAGGCTGCTCAAAGAGCGGAGGCGAATCAAGCAACAGCCTTGAGGCGATAAAAGCCGCCGGAGTCGTTACGATAGGCACAGAAGGTACATATCCGCCATACTCTTATCATGATGAAGCAAATACGCTTGTAGGATACGATGTGGAGATTGCCGAGGCTATTGCTGAAAAACTGGGCGTAAAACCCCAGTTTGTAGAAACCAAATGGGACTCCCTTATTATGGGCGTAGATTCAAGCATGTATAATCTCGTTATCAATCAGGTAGGCATCACCGACGAAAGGAAAGAGAAATACGATTTTTCAACTCCTTACACTTACCCACGGGCCGCGCTGATCGTGTTAGAAGATAACGACAGCATTACCTCCTTCGATGATTTAAACGGAAAAAAATCCGCCCAAACCGTTACCAGCAACTGGGCGAAGATGGTGGATGAATATGGCGGAGAGGTAGTTGGTACGGATGGTTTTAATCAATCGATCGACTTGGTACTAAGCGGCAGAGCCGATGCCACGGTAAATGACGACGTAACCTTCTATGATTATCGTAAGCTTAACCCCAACGCGCCTGTGAAAATCGCCGCTTTGGGAAATGAGCCCATAGCAAGCGGCGTCTTGCTTGGCAAAAACCAGCCTGAACTTTTAGAAGCCGTCAATAATGCTCTGAAAGAATTGGCCGATGAAGGAAGGCTGACAGAAATTTCAGAAAAATATTTTGGCGCGGATATTTCTATCATCCCGTAAACTACAAATGCATATAAATGAGGGGTGATTGATTATGGAACGACTGATAGATATTACTATAAATTCACTGGGAACGGTTTTTATGGCAGGCTTGTTAATGACAATTCCTTTGTCTTTGCTATCTTTTGGAATAGGGCTTGTCATAGCAACGGCAACGGCGCTTATGCGAATATCAAAATACAGGGTATTGCAAGAACCTGCCAAGTTTTATGTATGGATTTTCCGGGGTACGCCTCTGCTTGTGCAGCTATTTATCGTATTTTACGGACTGCCAAGTATCGGCATAAAGCTGAATGCTTTTCCCGCTGCCATCATAGCCTTTTCGCTCAATGTTGGAGCCTATTGCTCTGAAACAATTCGTTCGTCCATACTTTCAGTAAATAAAGGGCAATGGGAAGCGGCCTATGCTATCGGAATGACAAAAAATAGAGCTTTGTGGCGTATTATTGTGCCGCAAAGCCTGCGGGTGAGCGTTCCGCCTCTAAGTAATAGCTTTATTGGCTTGGTGAAGGACACTTCTCTGGCCGCCAATATAACGGTGGTGGAGGTGTTTATGACAACCCAGCGTATTGCGGCGAGAACTTACGAACCCATGATGCTTTACTGCATCGCGGCGCTTATTTACCTTGTTTTTTCTTCGGTGTTGGTATGGGTGCAGGGTAAAATAGAATTAACACTTTTGAAAAAATATTGATGGGAGGGCACAGACATAGTTACGCTAACGAATGTTTATAAAAGCTACGGGGAGTTGGATGTACTGAAAAATATGAATTTTCATGCGCCTAAAGGGAAAACAACCGCTATTATCGGCCCATCTGGTGCAGGGAAATCAACGTTACTCAGATCCATCAACATGTTAGAGATACCCGATAAAGGAAGTATAACCGTTGCAAACGACGAGATTCGTTTTGAAGGGAATAAACACCATCAGCGGGAAATTATCGCTATCCGCCGGCATACCGGTATGGTGTTTCAAGGCTTTAATCTATTTCCACATAAAACAATTTTAGAAAACATTATTGAAGGCCCCGTACAGGTTGGCAGGCAAAACCCGAAGGAAGCAAGGCTTATGGCGGAGGAGTTATTAGAAAAGGTTGATTTATTAGACAAAAAGGACAGCTATCCGTCAACGCTGTCCGGCGGACAGCAACAGAGAGCGGCTATCGCGCGGGCAATGAGTATGAAGCCGGAAATATTGCTTTTTGATGAGCCTACCAGCGCCCTTGATCCAGAGCTTGAACGGGAGGTGCTGAAAGTTATCCGCACCCTTGTTGAGGAAAACAACACTATGATTATCGTGACGCATAATCTACTCTTTGCGAAAGAGGTTGCAGATATAGTAGTGTTTCTTTACGAAGGGCAGGTTGCTGCCAGCGGAGCGCCGAAGGATATTTTCGGAGGAAAAACAGTCAAGCGCGTGGATGAGTTTATATCGGCCATGCTGCCGCCTATCGAATATAATAT